>NC_002689.2:600000-1200000 GCF_000011185.1 Thermoplasma volcanium GSS1
CACTTCGTTCAATCTCTCGGAGTCCAATGTCATACTTAATGGTACGTTGATAAGTTTCAACGAATCAAACCAGTATATATTCCCGCTGGAAACGATAACTATATCGTTTAAGGCGAGTCCTGGTATATATTCCTTCGAATTAGTTATGCCAGATGGATACGAAGTATTTAAGGAGGTGAAGTCTTAGATGGCTTCAACTGCAGTTTCAGAACTCGTCTTCTTTATAGTAACGTTGCTTATCACTGCTTCTGCGGTTGCTGTCCTCTCAGACCAGACGATACATATAGTATACGGGATGCAAAGCTCTTCTCAGAGAACTACCGACATGATCCAGGAAAATTTCGCCATAATAAACAACCCGGATCAGATACCATATGACAACGGTTACGTGTTCTATATAAAGAACACCGGGTCAGTTGGCTTTGCATTTGACAATACTAGTATATCCGTACTAGTCGATGGTTCAGCAGTTACCGGAAAGTACGTTAAGTTCATTTCTCTGGAAAACTCCTCGATTCTCGTACCTGGCCAGGTCGGAGAGATAGTGGTTAACGAGACGTTGTCCGGATACAATTCAATAACAATCAGCTTGGGTACAGGTGTATCGCATACATTTAATTTCGAGGTGTAATAAGATGTTCTTCAGCTTTAAGATCGATGGGGACGAACTCGACAAGAGGATGGGTGGCGGTGTTTACGTAGGGCAACTCTTCACCATCCTTGGAGACAACAGCGAGGGAAAGACTCTTCTATCGCTACGGCTAGCATACGGGTTTTTGAAGAATGGTACGTCTGTTGCTTATGTGTCTTCCCAGATGCCCGTGAGAGAGTTCATCTCATTCTCAGATGCCCTAGGGTACCCTGTTCTTAATGAGATCATCTCCGGTACATTCATGTTCGTAACGCCTGTATTTATATTGAGAAAGCCAAAAAAGGCAAGGTTAGACGACCTACTTAATAATGAAAAGATAAGGGAAAAGAATGTACTGATAATAGATTCATTAAATCCGGCGATGTTCTATGATTTTGATATAAATACTTACATGGAAAAACTCAGGAAATTTTCAGAGAACCGAGTAGTTATATTGACGGCGAGCCCGTCAAGCTTGGACGATGCAACCACGCTTAGGATTAACCAGCTCTCCACAACGATAGTTACGCTGCATTCAAAGGAGCTTGGGGGGATGAAGAGGCATTTCATCGATCTGGTAAAGTATCCAATGGTAGTCCGTAGTATACAGCAAAGCATACCGTTTAGGGTAGAACCAGGCCGTGGGCTCATAGTGGAAATATCTAGTGTGTCGTGAGCAATATGGAGAAATCCATAATATCTGATAGTTACGATGTTGCTATATCACGTAATCCACACTTGGCAGAATATCTTAGCAACTATAGGAATGAATCAGGGAGAAGCCCATCGTTCCTTGTAAACATAGATTCTTCTTTAAAGAACTTAGCTCATGTTGATGTAATTTATCCGGTAGGCGATCCTATATTCATACATATATACGAAAAAGGGAAAGAAAGGAGGTACAAACCGATTGAGCCCATGTTGAAGGATGACGAGTATCATTATATGGACGCCATAATGGATATAATTATGACTAGGGCTTTTGAGTACCCTCCAGCAGAATCCGTTGAGGAACAGGAAAAAAACATTGAAGATATATTTAAAAAGACGGTCACCGTTGGAAGCAATAAAATACGGAGAGGCAGCGTTTCTCTAGAGAAGGAACTTTACGATAAAATGCTCTATAATGTGAAGAAAGAGATCACGGGGCTAGGCCCTCTCGAACCGCTTATAAGAGATTCGCACATAGAGGATATAAGCGGCATCGGGCCTGACGATGTATACATAGTGCATAAGATATTTGGATCAATGGCCACGGATATAACATTTGGGAGTATGGAAAGGTTAATGGTATTCAGCAAAAGGCTTTCTGAAAGAGTCGGCAGGCCGGTTAGCGATAAAAGGCCAATAGTAGATGCTACCCTGCCTGATGGTTCAAGGCTTTCACTCGTTTACAGTACAGACATATCGCAAAGAGGCCCCAGTTTCACAATAAGAAAGTTCTCAGAGGTACCGCTCAGCATAATAAACCTGATAAAGTACAACACAATGTCTTATGAAGAAGCTGCTTACCTCTGGCTTGCGCTGGAATATGGACAGAGCGTATTTGTTTGCGGTGAAACGGCGAGTGGTAAAACAACTGTTGTCAACGCAATCATACCATTTATAAGGCCTGAATCAAAGATATATAGTGCAGAGGATACACCTGAAATAAGAGCACCACAAAAGGCGTGGCAGCAGCTAGTTACCAGGGAGAGCGGTTCGGAAGAAAGCAGAGTATCATTATACGATTTATTGAGGACAGCGCTCAGGTCTAGACCTAATTATATAATAGTAGGTGAAATAAGAGGTGCTGAAGGGGCTATGGCCTTCCAGGCCATGCAAACGGGCCATCCTGTCATCTCTACATTTCATGCATCATCTGTAAAGAAGATGATACAGCGGTTTACCGGCAATCCGATAAACATACCTGTTACATTTATGGATAACCTGAATATAGTGCTGATTCAACAGGCTGTCTACGTAGGTGGCAAATTCCTGAGGAGGACTACGAGCATAAACGAGATAGAGGGTTATTATGAGGATCTCGGAGGAGTGGCTACTAGAGCGGTATTTGAATGGGATCCTTCGACAGATAAGCATATATTCCGTGGAATGAACAACTCGTATATACTTGAGGAAAAGATAGCGAAAACGGCAGGACTCGTTGATACAAGCCTTATCTACAACGAGCTGTTCAGACGGGCAAGGATACTCAAGGAACTGTCGGATCAAAAAATAAGCGATTACTACGAAGTTTATCAGAAGATAAAGGAATTTTACGAAGGGGGCTCTGGGTATGGATACTAAGACAAAGAGAGGCTTTTGGATAGGGATAAACTACTCAAAGACGAATCTGTCCCTCATAACTGCCAGCGCGATCCTCTCCATAGCCTTTTATTTGATCTACTATAACACTAAAAAGACAGTCGCTGCGGTTCTCTTTTTGGCATTAGCCATCGGTGCAGCATTCTTCTTCATAAAGCCGATAGTAGACCGGGATAACAAGAAGAACGATATAAATTCTAACATACCATTCTTCATCACCGCTTTCTCTTCGCTAGTTACCAGCGATGCGAATATAATAGACGTGCTTATTCTGCTCTCGAAGAAGGAAAAACTTGGTTATCTCCGAGTAGAGATTGAAAAGATATTAAACTTGGTCAAAAATTGGGGAATGGGACTTGCTGAGGCAATTAACTTCGTTGCAAAGAAAACACCTAGCGATCTATTTTCTGATTTCTTAACGAGGTTTAGCCATGCCATAGACAGTGGGCAAGATCTCGAAGAATTCACGAGAAGCGAGGTCTTTAGCACAATGAACAGCTTTGAAACAGCCTATGTATCAGCGTTATACTCATTCGACCTATACAGAGATATTTATGTCTCACTTCTTCTTTCGTTTGCATTTCTTATAACTTTTATAATGATAATGCCCATTCTAATACCTATAAACGTGTTTTCTGTCCTGATGTTGAGCCTGATCATGGTAGCATTAGGGGAGTTCATGCTTGTATACGGAATTAGCATAGTGTTGCCGAAGGATCCGCTATGGCACAGAACCGGAATAAAAACTGATACCGATATAAAAATGAGAAATCTTTTCCTAATTTCAGGTACATTTTCGATGATGATATTCATAGTAATAGATGTAATGAAGATTATGTTCAGAATTCCATTCTACTTTTCATTTGCCCTCATAGTTACACCTTTAGCATACCCGAGTTACGTGGGAACGAAGATGGAAAGGGAGGTGCAAAAGAAGGACGAAATGTATGGAAGCTTTATACGATCCCTTTCGGGTTCTGCCTCTGCAAGGGGCAATCTTCTGATAGATGCATTGAAAGCTATAGTCATGCATGACTTTGGGATACTTTCAAAAGACGTAAATAAACTGTACAGGAGGCTGCTTTACAGAATAAATTCGTTGAAGGCGTGGAAGATGTTTTCCGCTGATACTGGATCGCATTTAATAGAGATATACTCTGAAACCTATGCTGAGAGCATAGACCTTGGGGCCGATGCCCTAAAGAGCGGTATGGTTATATCGGAAAACTTCGAGAAGATAGTCGGTCTTAGAAAAAGAAAGCATTCCTCTGTAACAAGCTTCGTTGGCATTATGTATGGGATCACTGCTGGCTTGGCATTTTCACTTGCGATATCATATGGTATACTAAAGATAATAGACGGTATATTTTCTTCGTTCAACTTGAGCTCTCTAGGTATGACTGGTATATTCCTCTCCCCACCTTCATCCTCTATATTTCTGATCGAAATATTCCTATTGATAATCCTATTTGTACATTCTTTTATAGGAGGTATTTCGCTGAAGGTTTCGGATGGCGGCAGGATAATCAACGGATTGCACCACACTGTTCTGATGATCTGGATCGTCTCCTTTGTAGTTTATGGAACTATGTACATAACAACGATCCTTCTTGGATCTACTGTCAGTTAAATAATAATCCCAAACTGCAAATTTTTTTCGGCAAGAGGTGAAGATAAAAACATAAGGGCTTGCCAAGTACCTGTTTAGGTTTGGCTTCCTGCCATATTCTCCACATCTTTTGACTGATTCACATCTTTACTTAACGCGACTTTAGTGTATCGTTTCGAACATGTGCGAAGACTTTTCTATGTGTTCGTAGTTACATTTACTTCTCTATCTGTAGTAATGGAAAAGGAATTACATTTCAATACTCTTAAAACAATAGTATGCGGATAATATTAGCCCATCCACATGCGGTACTCTTGCTTTTTGCCTTTTCTCATTATTTTCCTACAGGCTTTAACAAGTGAAACGCTTTATCGATTATATTCGAATTATGACGCTAAGACATATCTTATTTTTTAAGTTAACTGTAAACTTACTTTTATACAGAACCACTCGATGAAATATTCCTATCGATAATAATGTCGGTAGAATGGTTAACAATATTGGTAAACCTATGCATTGAACATCTTTAATTTATTGTATGGTAGAAAATCATATGTTATCGCCTTATAGGCATACACGGATGTTATAGACAGCATGTATCGAATTTACTTACTGTATTTCACCTGAAGTACGGATACATTAAAAAATAAACAAAAAAATTGACAACATCAAATATAAGAAAAACTAATATTTACTGTAGTGTTATAATTAGCTTAATTTTATATTAACCTAAATTTATTAAGCCTTGAATCTGTCAACAAGCAAAAGATCCAGTGACTTAGGAAAATTTACAAAGATTTTTCCTGTAAAAGTTAATATAGATAATTCAATGTTCTATCTATATTTCAATATATGGTGTTGGAATGGTGGATGCAAAGTTAACTAAAAATCTCATGATCAAGATAAATGCCATTATAGCCGAAAAAGACCAAGATAAGAAATTACAAAGGATAGATGATCTAATAAGCCTACTCCGAAATACAAATCCCGATGATATAGACAAAAAGGAAATAGACCCGTTTGTGTCGGTACTTGTTAGGAACGTTTCAGATGAAAACCAGCTTCGGGAGCTTATAACTTTACTTGACTCAATTGTGCCCCAAAATAAAGGGCTTTTGGAAACAAAGGTAGTAGATCTCTACAAAAATGGATACTACGATGACGTTGTAAAGATAATTACTTCGGACAATTATTTTTGTTCAATCGACAGCATTATAAGCCTGCTTGTTAGCAGTTCAGGCCACATAGAAAGATACGACGCAGCAGCCCTCTATCTTTCAAAGTGCGGAAGGTATGAGGAAAAGATAGTACAAATGTACGCTGAGAGAAACAGAAATCCTGACACAACCAAAGCCATAATAGAAGGATACGTGAATGGGAATCACTGTGAAATGGCCATCAAGTTCATTATGGAGATCATGTCTAGGGAGCAGTCAGAATTATACCTTGGCCCATTGATAAATTGCTCCATCAAAACTGATGACAAAGATGGCATGAGGGCTGCGCTTGATTTTGCCCTAAAGATCGACATTTCGGACGCAGATCTCATAAAAAAGCTCGTGCAGGCTGCTCTGTCTCTTGGCGAATATACAATCGGTAAAGAATTGGCAAAAAATGGGCTTAAACTTAAGCCTGCAGACAAAGATCTCATGAAATGGCTAGCTCTTTGCCTTTCAAAGTCCGGAAATTATGGGGAGGCAATAGAAACTTACAAGGATTTACTTACGTCCTATCCTGATGATATTGATGCAACGATAGATCTTATGGATTTACTTTACGAGCATGGAAAGGCCTCTGAATATCTATACGTTGTTGAAAAGATAGGAAGAAACCAGTTAAGGCCACTGGATTACATAAGGTTAATTCAGCTTATGAAAGCATCAGGAGACATAGGAAAGGCAGTAGAATTAGCGAAAGAAGCTTACAAGAAATTCCCGAGCGAAGATGATGTAATTATTGAGTATGCGAGGATCGTCGACGAAATAGGAAACAAAGGCGAGAGTTTCGACGCTTATTCAAAGCTCTTCGATAAAGGTGGAAAGGAGGCGCAGTCATTCATCTTAAACTACCTTTTTTCCAGAGAAAGATATGAAGAGTTCGTAAAACGATTCGAAAGCAGTGATAATGAAGATGTTAAAGATGAATTCAAAGGTAAATTGGCCGCCTCGTTTGTGTACCTTGGTTTCTTTGATAATTTTAATAAGCTTGTAAAAGAGAATAAAAATCTACTAGATGATCCAGATACTGTAGATTCCGTATTCTATAAAGTTAGAGATAAAGAAGCGCTTGAAATATTAAACTCATTGGATATAAAGGGATCTTATGTCTCTGTGGTATTGGATAGGCTGCAGGGAAGGGAAATAAGGGGTTCTGATTATCTCCTTGACTACGCAGTATCGAAGTGCTCAAAATCTATTGCTTATATTTCTGCAGAAACATATTTTAGAAGGATGATATCATTGCCAGATAAGGTGCGGTCCGCTTTGTCGACCAATTGCCTATCTGAGATTTATGATATATTCGATATTCTCACTAAGATAAAGGGTGGTACAAATTCAGGCATATACGAAGATCGGCCAAGATATCTGTACTGTTTTTCCTCAACCTTTATAGATGCAGGAAAACTGGACGATGCTTACAAGCTCCTCCAAAGATATGAAAAAGAGGTCGACCCATTTTATTACTTCACTTATGCAAAGTTACTCTGGAAATCGGGGAGAAATAAAGAAGCATCAAGAATGGTTGAAAAGGCCATAGAGCTCTTCCCTAATATAGATTTCCATATTCTGCATCTTAATGTTGATCCAGAATCTTGCCTTGAATCAATTCAAGCTATATTTGACATAGACGCAGCTATGATCCCCTATGATGTTCTGCAATCACTAATAGAAGATCATCCAGACCTCGTAAGCGAGGCGGTGAATTTTCTTATATCTAGAGGGATAGATGATGTCAGGCTTTTAAGGCTTTCCAGGGACGTTTATCTCAAGAATAAAGATATAGGGGATGCATTGAAGGTATCCTCCCGAATAATCTCTCAGAGCAGTGAATCCAGAGACATTGCAATACATTACAGAATACTAAAGGAGATAGACTTGGATGCTGCCTTGGCCTTCATGAAAAATAACATAGACACGTTCAACGGAAAAGAAGAACTGATAGAAGCCGGAGAACTAATGTACTCAAAGCGGAAGTACGAAGATGCCATAAGTGCATTCCGGAAGGCGATAAGGCTGGGAGTAAATCCCCTTTCCATCCCTCACTATTTAGATTCACTAATAGAAACAGGAAGTTACGCGGAAGCTGAAGATCTTGTTGGAAGGCAGATATCTATGGATGTTTATGCCGTTAAACTTTTTTTCCGTGAAGGCAAGATTTCGGAGATCGTAAATTACCTGACTGACACTCAAGAGAAGGATAATGCTGTTCTTAGGTATATAGTGCAGCAAGGCTGGGATAACCCAGATGTAAAGAAAGCGACATTTGATTACTATAAATCGACTGGTGATACCGAAATAGGGAAGGTTATAGCAAAGAGGCTGCTGAATGAAAACAAACTCGATGAAGCTCTTGAAATTCTTAGGCAGATACACGATACAGACGAATCAGATGCAGAAGCATCAATCATGACCACGGATGTGTTGAGGAGACAGGGAAAGCTAACGGAAGCATACGAAATAGCGGCTTCGGCGGCTGCACAGTGCAGCGATACAGAATGCGAGAAGGAACTTTATCGCAGAATTTATTCAATAATGTACGACCTCGGAATGTATTCGCAGATAGTCAAGATATTTAAGAAAAGGAAAGAAAAGGATAACAACGTCATCCCGTATGTAGTAAAGTCAATGGTGGAATTGAAGCAGTTTGACGATGCCGAAGAAGTGCTGTCATCTTTTAGCACACTTCCTGAGGCAGTAAAGAATGCATTAGAGTCCTATATTAATCAAGGCCGTTACCTCGACCGTTTAAACAAGTATGCATCGCGTGTGCTTTCTCATGAATTTAAAGCAGGAAAAATAATGCCAATCGATGAATCAGTTAAGAAGAGTGATGTTCCAGAGGATATGATACAGGACATACGTGATTTCTTAACAGGTGAGAAATATATCGGAAAAGTAGATGAAAACAAGCTTGAAGAACTATCGGGAGATGTAATAAAAAGAATCGCTCTTAAACTTAAGATCTCTGACTTATCCTCCATTAAAATAAACACAGTTTATGCATTCCTACAAGATGACAGCGCAATTATGGCAAAAAATCTGTATTTATATATCAAGAGAGCAAAATATACACCTCATATATTTACACAAAGCGATGTTGAGGCAATTCGTGGATCTTTCAGTGAAATTGCTACTTCAAATCCGATAGATGTTATAAAAAGATACGGGGTGGGTATAAAGAAAGCTTATGCATTAATAGAAGCTGCTAAAAGCCTACTTCAAAATGAGGATGGATCATTGAAGCAGAATTAGTAAGGAATAAAGTAATATAAAGTTGTGATACGGCACCTGGTATCATGTATGGCCACAATCTTAACAATGAAGAGAAGGATATACTTGTATCTGTACTCGCTTTGACGGCAGCTTTCGGTATAGCATTCAGGTTTAGGTCTCCTTACGGACCAATATTCGTACTTGCTATGGCTTTCTTAGTATCAGTTACTGCGTTTTTAATGCACGAATTAGCACACCGCTATGTTGCAAGATCCTATGGTGGAATAGCATATTTCAAGATGTGGCCACTTGGTTTGCTCCTTGCTCTCCTAACTTCTGTGTTCGGTTTTATATTTGCAGCTCCAGGTGCGGTCAACATTGGCGGTCTATATCGTAAAGACCAGATAGGAAAAACTGCTCTCGCTGGTCCTGCGATGAACATTTTTCTCGGCATTCTTTTCTATGGCCTATCACATATTACTGTTTTACCTGTAGTCGCCCTAATATTTGGATACGTTGCGGCAATGAACTTTTGGTTTGGCTTCTTTAATTTGCTACCAATACCACCGCTTGATGGCTATAAGGTGATGAATTGGGATATTTATGTATTCCTCGTCTCGATAATAATAGCCCTGATATTCGTGGCGCTGGTGGTTTTTTAAAATATCTTGCAGAATAAATACTGCAATAGCCTACGGGTCTAAAATTTTTTGAAGCTTGTACTGCCTTCCGCGCCAAATGATTTCACCCATGCGTTTAGCTTTCAGTAAATTCGCAAGATAAATGAAGGGGATAAACAGGTATATGATGGCAAATATTGGGCTTTTTATCACGCTTCTCTCGTATACTCTGTACACACCAATTGCAACTGGAATAAAAAGGTAAACAAACGCGAGGGATATAGAAGTAAGAAGGACTGCAGAGAAAAATTCAAAAATATAAAGAGAATAAAATATGATGCCATAAGTGAATACACGCGGTGAGGCATTTATCGAGAGCGCTGTCTGCCTGTTTGCCCACTCCCAAAATTGTGGAAAATTTTCTGCAGTATATATAGCAGGCCTTGCCTCTTTCACGTAGGCTATATCTAATTTTTTAGATTTGCATATTGCGGTAAGCGCAGAGTCATCTGAGATATTTGATGTGAAATAATCCATTTTATCAGATATTAAGCTTTTTTCAAACGCCAGCGAACCTCCCCAACCAAATCTCGTCAGTTTTGATTCCATCAGGCTCTGTCCTACTGTTCCCCACACTGCTTTAACCTTTGATGCAAGGCCGCCTATTGGAACAAAGTAGGGGAAAGTTGTTGATAACCCAACCCTATCATTGCATAATGGCGAAACCAGATCTTCTAGCCAATTGCTATTAGGTCTTATATCAGAATCTGCGATTACATAGGCATCATAGTCAGTGTATTTTTTAATAGCAGTAGCTATTGCTTTTACTTTCCCGCTGCATTTTTCGCATGTATAATCAGAAATTATGTAATTAATTCCAACCTTTTCCAGAACACTGACAGATTCGTCTTGTAAACTGTCTACAACGCCTAAATAATCCGCTCTATCGTAGTTCTGTTTTGTTATTGCCTTTAGGTTGTCTTCAAGCCCTAAGTCAAGACCTTTGCATGGTATTATAACAAGCGTTTTTGGCCTGCAGTTTTTCCTTTGCTTAAGTTCATTAGATTTGTATATTCCAATATAAGAAAAACCAACCGCAATAAGTGATGCAATAGAGACGTAAAAAACCAATAAAAAATTCATATTAAAGAAACGTTTTCAGTGTTGATTTCCCCAACTCCCTTTACCATGGATAGAACTTTTTCTATCCTATCCACCTCCCCTTCTTTGTCTTCCACAATTACTTCCAGGTGTATGTACTTTAGGCCAAAGCCTATGTCCTTCTCCTCGATATTATTTATCTTGCATACGCCATTTAACTTTTCTTTTACTTCTGATTCCATAACTGAGGTATCAACATCGCTATCGCTCGGTAGAAGTTTAAATGAAACAAGTACGTCTGCCATCTCTATCACGGGCCCTCAAAACCACATTTGCTACATACATAGGGTGTAGAATGTTCTCTGCATGTCTTGCATCTGCCTATAATCTCGTTTCCACAGTTGGGGCAAAGGAATATAGAGAAGCCTTCATCGATCAGTCCGACCCCACAGGATGTGCACGTCTCTTTATAAACCATAAACTCGGATGTCAAACCTGTATATAGTTATTATTTTCCATTCCTCTCGAACAATTCTCTAAGGCTTTGTTCAGCCTAAGTTTTCGTTAATAAATGCGTATGCTCACAGCGGAAGGATATAAAAAAGTAAATATGATATAACGATCAATAAGGCATGGCAGTGGAGAGACTATTCGGTACTAATGGTATCAGAGGAATACCAAATGACGATATGTCGCCAGATTTCGCAATGAGTGTCGGAAAGGCTATAGGTACTTACGTTTCAGGAGAGATCGCCTTTGGAACAGATACAAGGCTAACTGGCGATATGATAAAAAATGCTGTAATTGCAGGCATTCTTTCTACCGGTATTAGTGTAATAGACCTGGGAGTATTGCCAACTCCAGCAATCCAATACTACTCCAAGAAGCACGGCATATACGCTGTCGTAATAACAGCCTCACACAATCCGCCACAATACAACGGCATAAAGGTTATAGATAAAGACGGCACCGAGCTAGAGCGTCCTGGAGAGGAAAAGATAGAGGAGATATTCTACTCCAAAGCCTTCAGAGTTGTCAAGTGGGAAAACATAGGAAGAATACGTCAAGTAAGTGATGCAATAGACATATATATAAACGGGGTAATATCCAATGTAGATTCTGATAATATAAAATCACATGCATTTAAAGTACTTGCTGATGCAGGAAATGGTGCGGCATACTATTCAACTCCTAAATTGCTTGAAAAACTTGGATGCTCAATCACTACGTTAAATGCAAATCCGGATGGAAGATTTACTGCTAGAAACGCTGAACCTGTACCTGAAAACCTTGTCAACCTTATATCACTGATGAAATCTGGCAGGTTCGATCTCGGCATAGCACATGACGGGGATGCGGATAGGGCAGTTTTTATAGATGAGAAGGGAAACTTCATTGACGGTGATAGGATGCTTGCTTTAATAACTAAGTACATAGCAAAGGCAGGGGATGTAGTAGTAACGCCGGTAAGTTCTTCCGACACAATTGCTGATATCTGCAATGCTATAGGCGCTAAACTCATAAGGACAAAGGTAGGGGCGCCTATTGTTGCTAGGGCAATGATAGACAACGGTGCTACTATAGGCGGCGAGGAAAACGGCGGTGTAATATATGGAAAGCACCAGTACTGCAGGGACGGGGCAATGACTGTTTCGCTTGTACTTAATTTGATGGCCTCCACTAACAAAAAATTATCGGAACTTATCTCAGAGCTTCCTGTATATTATTTGATAAAAAAGAAGGTAGAGCGGCGTGTAGATTGGCCGTCTCTTGCAAGGGAATTGAAGAAGGGGGAACGGGTCGATGAGACCGATGGTATAAAGATATTGAAGGATGACGGATGGATACTTATACGGCCATCCGGCACTGAAAAAATTTTAAGAATATATGCTCATTCTTCAGATTTCGAACTGGCTAACAAATACTGCGAACAATACATAAGAAAAGTTAACGACATTCAGGATAAGTTATCGTAATTCTTTAAATATAATATAAAATCTTTGGACAACAGTAGCCGATCCTAGGATTCCAAATATTAAGAGCATCAAGTTAGTTGGAGTAAGGGTAAGGAAAGGAAACCTAACTATGATTCCGATGGGGATCTGCAATGCTATGAAGATAACCATCAACACTAGCCTATCCGCTCTTCCCATTATGCCTGCGTACAGCCTGTTCAGGCCAAGTGCTTGTGCCTGAGTCCCCATATAGCTTGTAAGTATCACGCCGATTAAAGCAAATATCCCTAGGTCAACGTTTGCATAACGGCTGAAGGTGAATCCAAGAAGAATAAACACGTCTGAAAATCTGTCGAAACTGTGATCTATGAAATCACCTCTCTTCGATGATTTTCCTTGTATCCTAGCTAATTTGCCGTCAACAGCATCAAACAGCGCAGATATAATAAGAAATAATAAGCTTAAGTAAAGATAATTGAGATAAAAAAAGATGCCTGTCAGACCTGCAGATATAAGGGAGATAATAGATATTGTATTCGGACTTAAAAAGCCTAAAGCCTGGGCAATTGGTGTCAAGATACTGTCGACCTTTGCCCTGTATGAATCCAGCATAGTACTTTAAATTCTCCTCTTATTTATTATTTCTTGATCTCTCAATTATAGAGATGATCCGCTTTGCTGTTTCATCAATGTTTCCGTTATATAAGGTAAAGATACGGTTTGCTGGCAATCTTTCAAGGCTTTCGTAATAAAAAATAGACGACATCTGAGTCTCTATATTTTCTTGGATCTTTTCTTCACTATAACCCCTTGCTCTCATTCGATCGATAAGATCATTTAGATCCGCTTCAAGAATGAAGACAGTACTACATCCTAACAAATGCGAATAATGTGAACATATTATCCCGTCAAATCTATCTTCTGCCAGCTTCTCTTCTAGACATTCTACATCGACTTCTTCATCGAATAGGCATCCATATTCCTTGGCGAGTTCGTTACCTTCCTTGCAGTTGTAGCCGTATTCTCTTAACTTAGAGCACACTGTGGATTTGCCTGCACCAGGAGGGCCGGTTATACATGCAATTTTGCCCATAACGATAGATCATCTTTATACCGTTTAAAAAATTAGCCTTATACAGCTAATTTCCTATTTTCTAGTTTCCCGTACAAGTAAACGTATAGAATCATGGAGGTAAAGAATGAAACGAAGTAGCTTATATCGACGCCTCCAAGGATCGAAGCTATAGGCATATTGAATAGGCCAGCTGGGGACATGAATGGGATAGAAATCAATATAGATATGAGATATGAAAGAACGCCAGCCATATTTAGCTTCGTATTATTCATAGTACTGGTATTTGGATGAACAAGGAAGAAATGGGCTATCATTACACCGATCCATGGAGTGATCCAGTAATCAAGAACAAAAAGAAAAGTTTCATAAAACCCGTAGAACCTGGTAAATCCAAATATGCCTAGAATCACCGAAAATAGTGTAGCGATAATAACTCCAGTTATCCTTCTGGTCTTGAACCCCATTGCAATGAATGATAAAGAGTTAGAATAGAGGTTAATTGCGTTTGCGGATATTCCACCTAGAAACAATGATATCATGCCTGCGAGGGCGAATGATCCCATAACTAATTCCAGATCTGTTGCTGGATTGCCGGACGGATTCCCGGAACCTATGGCTACGAACATTCCAACTATTTCCGCAAATACAGTTGCCAAAGCAGAACCGCCAAGAGTGAAGAGAAATACTTTCCGTGAACTTTTCGGCGAGTACTGGTGGCGAGAATAATCTGAAGCATAAGGCCCCCAAGACATAATGTAGGAAAAAGCAGATGCAAACGTTATACCGAAAGCTGGGATAAAAGATACGCTGCTTGAACCACTATAAATTAGAGTGTAGTGTCTTAATACCATAAAAATAATTATCACTATGAATAAAATACCAAGAACGTATGACATATACCTTTCTAGAGCCCTTATTGCCCTATAGCCTAGCGCTGCAGTAAGAGCTACTATAACTGCTATCAGCAAAATAATGAAGTAATAGGGTATTTTTAATACCTCGTAGAGTGCAAAGGATGATAATATAACGTTTACGGTTAGCCATCCGGCGGTGTTGCCCCACTGCAGCAGTGCAAGGAAAGAACCTCCAATCCGACCGAAGGGACCCTTCCCCATCTCCATTTGGGGCATATGATTGATCGACCCAAGCATGCTCATGTATGCAAGAAGTATTCCACCAGCCAGCGTACCTAGCACCATAGACAGGATAGCGTAAGATTCTGAAAGGCCAAGATAAACTGGTATAAAACCAAGGGCGAAATCACCAACGGTCAGATTGGACGCAAACCATATATAGAACATAGACGAAGGATTATCCCTTATTCGATCTGACAATGCACCCTTAATAATACGGTTTTTTGTTTCAATATCTCCGAACTTATGTTCGGTAACCATGCCACCAGATTCTTATCACCCATATAAAATTTGGCGTTTGTATTTCCTTATATCATAAAGCAAATCAATTTATGCATATCAAATATGATCAAGCAATGGATGATGAGACAAAAGTTGAGGCTATATTATATGCGACTAGGAATCCCCTTTCTGTTAGATCAATCTCTTTGATACTAGGTATTGAGGCTGGAGCAATATCTAGAATAATAAAGAAACTTAGGCTAGAGTACAAAAAAAGGAACACATCACTGGAAATTGCTAAGATTGGCAACAAGTACAGAATACAACTCAAAAAAGAGTACTACGATTTCGCGTATAGGGTAATGGAACCTGAGCTATCGAAGTATGAAACTGGTTTTCTTGCAACTGTAGCGCTGAACGAAGGGGCCTCATTATCATTTTTTAGGAAAAGATATGGAAGCAGAACAGACGATATGATAAGCAAATTAAAGACTATGTCTCTTATACGAACCTCAAAGAAAGGGAATGGAACAGCTATATACTTAGGAGAAAATTTTGAAAAGGTATTTGGAATCACAAAGAAAGAGCTTCTTGAACGAGCAACCGAATACGATCGCCAGAATTAAATCATGGTTAAGTTGCTTAATGTAAAATTTTAGCCGGGTTGAAAATTTAACTGCATAGCAACGAAGAACTGTAAATGAAATATATAACTGTGGTGTAACGAAAATACCATGGTAAGCAGGGTACTTCTGATAGGAAGCGGTGGAAGAGAAGACGCAATAGCAAGGGCCATAAAGAGATCCGGCGCAAAACTGTTCTCGGTAATAGGCCATGAAAATCCATCTATCAAAAGGTTATCTGAAAAGTACCTCATCGGTGACGAGAAAGATTATAAAAGCATAGAGGATTTCGCATTATCGTCTTCAGTGGATATTGTATTTGTGGGTCCTGATCCTGTATTGGAAACACCACTTGTCAACAACCTTCTAAAGAGAGGCATTGCAGTAGCATCGCCTACTATGGAAGCCGCCCAAATTGAGACTTCAAAGATGTTCATGAGGGATCTGCTTACTAGGCATAGCATACCTGGCAATATAAACTACAAGAAGTGTTTTAGTGAACAGGAGGTTAAGGACTTCTTTGATAAGAATAAGAAAGATGTTGCTGTAAAACCCATAGGGCTAACTGGAGGGAAGGGCGTAAAGGTTATGGGTGAACAGCTAAAAAGTCAGGGAGAAGCTATAAATTATGCTATCGAGGTTTTGCAGCGCGATGGCGTTGTATTGATTGAAGACAGGATGATAGGCGAAGAATTTTCCCTTCAGGCCTTCACAGACGGTAAAAATACGTCCTTTATGCCCATAGTGCAGGACTACAAGAGGGCCTTTGAAGGCGATACAGGGCCTAATACCGGAGGCATGGGATCTATATCAGATGTAAATTTTTCGCTGCCTTTCCTAAGCAAGAAAGCGCCAGAAGATGCAAGACATATAATAAACGATGTTGTTAGAGCCATGTACGACGAGAACATACCATTTAAGGGAGTTATGTACGGGCAATTCATGGATACGCCGGATGGAGTTAAAGTTATAGAGATAAATGCAAGGTTTGCGGATCCAGAAGGGATAAATGTACTTTCTTTGCTTAAAAGCGATTTCGTCGAGACACTTTATCAAATATACTCTGGTGAATTGAACGGCGAGCGTCTTTTCGAGGATAGGGCAACAGTTCTGAAATACATAGTCCCACCAGGCTATGGGCAGGCACCTTTGCCTGGAGATCTGCACATCGATCCAGAGATAGAGAAGCTGGATACTGAGCTATACTATGCGGCTGTTTCCGGCACCTTATACGATGTTAAGATGTCATCATCCAGGTCGCTGGCTATTTTAGGGAAGGCAGATAATATACCAGAAGCTTCGGAAATGGTGGATTCTGCACTTAAGTACGTTCACGGCAGTTATTATGTAAGGAGGGACATAGGGAAGAAAGAATTCCTGGAAAAAAAGATAATGGCTGCGAGTAGAGCTAAGAGTTAAAAATGGCTTGTTTGTTTAAAGAACATAAGTTCAATATAATCATCGAACAGACAATTTGCTTAAAGGCTTGTATATAATTGTTAATATAACCCATTCATGATGTTATTTGCGGCAATTTGGTAGTAACGATATTAAGTTATTTGTGAACAAAACGTTATTTGAACTTCGAATTAAATAATTGCAAGTTAAACCCAACGATCGATATTTCGGCTATACGTAATACATTAATGAAAGGTTTTTTCTTCTATAAAAGAAGAGGCTTTGGTTTACACCTAATCTTTTTATAATTGTAAAATATAGCTTGCCATTAATATGGTGATGGCCATGGATCAGAATCTTTTTAATGAAGTTATGTACTTGCTGGATGAATTATCTCAAGACACCACTGTGCCAAAGAACGTAAGGAAGGTTGCCCAGGATTCAAAGACCAAGCTTAGCCAGGAAAATGAGAGCCTAGATTTGAGATGTGCAACAGTGCTCTCTATGCTTGATGAAATGGCCAACGATCCTAACGTACCATCGCATGGCCGTACAGATCTATATACAATAATAAGCAAACTTGAGGCCCTTGCCAAAAGTTAGTTATATAAATAATATATTTCTAATTCATATACTAAGTAAGATAATTATACGGGAATCGTTTTAGTAAGGATTTACATGTGCTCGATCAAAAAGTATATATACTCGATTATTTAAAAAGGCTAAATATTTATATAAATATAATATTTAGGTACGATGAACATGGTACTGAGTGAAGATGCTGAGAAATTGGCTAAATACCTAATGATAGCTGATATACCAAGAAGCGTTGCCTACACCCTTGTCTATATCCGCGATAAGGACGAGGTAACTAGCGTGGAGATAGAGAGGGAAACCGGATTGAGGCAGCCGGAAGTCTCTATAGCGATGCAGTGGTTAAGACGCAAAGGGTGGATAACCAAACGGAACATGAAGAAGGAGGGCAAGGGTCGTCCTATACACGGTTACAGGCTGTCAAAGTCATTCAGCGAAATTCTAGACGAGATAATTCAGGACCTAAGTAAAAAGATAAACGATATAAACTATAACATAGAACAGCTTAAAAACTATAGAAAATAAAATTTATTTTTTGCCGAAGTTGAAATTATCTGTTGGTGGAGAAAATTAATTAAGGTGAATTCATATTACCACGTTTATGAACAGGAAATCCTTGGCGATACTGGCCCTGATAACCGGCGTTGGTATCGGTATAAGGATTATTCCGTCCCTTACGAGTTACGGTTGGGGAAATGATTTTGGGATTTATTATACTATAACTCAGGACTATATCCGCTCCAGGCTGGCCGTCATTGATGTACCATCGCCATGGGGAATTTCGGGTTACGGCTCTTTTCCTGTAATGTATTGGGTAATTTCTGTTATATACTTCTTTACAGGAATAAAGTGGGTATATCTTCTTAAGTTTGTGCCTCCTGTGTTCGGAGGATTAACCGTTACGATAATATATTTCATAGCCAAGGAGATAACAAAGGATGAAAGGGTAGCTTTTCTTTCTGCGATTTTTCTCGCTGTAGATCCTGTGCAGGCCTACCAAACCTCTATTTCCTCTATTTTAGTCTTTGGCCATTTCTTCGGTTTATTGACTATACTTACGTTCTTGACCTCTTTCAGAAATACAAAGTATTTTGTTTCTGCTACAGTATTCTCAGTGTTGCTTGTAATGTCCCACCAGCTATCTACTTTTATGTATCTGCTTGAGATGCTTGGTATACTTGCATACTACAAGCTTAGCAGAGGTTCAATAGGCCTATATCATAAGATATATATAGAGGCTTTTTCATCCTTCATGTTTTTATATTGGATAATAAATGTAAAGCACACTTTAGGATTCATATCTGGTGGGAGCCTTGGCATCCCATGGTACATAACAATTTCAATTTATTTCGTTTTACTTACCTTGTTTATCAGTTTACCAAAAAAATACACTTCTTCTTTGTTATGGGCTATTAAAAAATTGAGACCGATCAATTACAAGCACACGACTAAGCTGGCCGTATTGCTATCATTTGTTATACCGCTAGCAGGAATAGTCCTTATGAGAAGGTACATCACCAACATCACGGGATATACTTTCGCAGTATTCATCCCAATCTTGTTAACTGTTTCTATAGCTTCGGTTGGTTATATAGTTGCTTGGAAAAAATATCCTGTTTTACTGGGTATGCTGGCTCTGCTTCTAGTTACAGCAATATATGCAGTGGCCACGATGAGCACTGTGCTCTTGCCTGGAAGATTCTTCGAATACATATTCGAAATACTGTCGATATACGACGCCGCAGGCCTTTATTCCTATATAGATTCAAGGAGGCCAAAGGGCATAAAGATAGAATATGTTAAAAGTAATTCGTTAGGTGCACGCCAATTATGGGATGTTTCCGTTGGTCAGCCAGGGATTGGGCCGACAGCCATAGTATATTCCAAGGTAAACTCCAGATCCTACCAAGCTACTTATTATTATGAGAAAAAAAGGTACAGCAAATCTCAGGTTATTTCGGCTATCGTACTGTTTATCGTACTGATCGGATCTGCAAGCGCGGTGTATCCATTGGGCCAAGTTGTTGTCCCATCGGGGACACAGGCAATATCCTATCAGGATGAATACGCCATAAACTGGGTGGTTGCACACGACACTGGAAACTATTCTGTTCTATCTGACCACCGCCTTGGACTTATGATAGAAGCCTATAATATTACAGATCCATTCGAGTATGCGTCATACGTCTGGAATTCCACAGACTACGCTGTTATAGTTCCTCAACTCTTAGGAGAATACAAAAATATTTCGATGCATCCAGTGGAATTCATACTTATAGACAACTACATGTATAAAGACGGGGTTTGGGGCTACAAGGGTGGTGTGAATCCAGACATTCCGCCAATTAAATTCACAAACCAAAGCTTTCTCAAGTTCGTGGCTCAACCATTCATACCTGTTTACTTCAACTTCTCTGCAAGTACAGGGGACTGGGCTATGGTAGTGGCAGTCAACTGGACATTTATATCTGAAAAGTACCACTTTGAAGTACCTGTAGGATTATTGAATTTAACCTTCAATAATTCGGTAAACGCAGTTCAGCTTTTACAAATCGTGAATCCAGCCCTAATTCCATATTACACTTCTTACTACCAGGGCTAATTTTTATTTGTTTTATTGAAGTTTCCAACCGTTTGATGAGATATAGAAAAGATCGAGGAATAACATAAGTAGGAACGCAGGAAATCCTTCGCAAATAAAATATTAGAGAGCATTTTCTAAGCAATAATAAAGATGATAGATCCGTTCAAGAAAAGTCGTTTTAGACGATGCATCTTATATGAAGAGGAAAAATGTATAGCCTATCAAATGCTCCAATAATTAAGATGCCCACGGCTTGTGGAGGTACTAAATAGCTTATTACTGGCAGAGAAAGATCAATGTGCGAACAGTACAATGCAAGGAGAGCAGATCACGAATAGATGTCTAAGCATCGATCGGGCCCAAAGCTTGAATGCGAATAGATAAAAGGGGATCCTAGATCCGGAAATAGATACGATCTTTAAAGTAGCTACACATTGAACTCATAGGCGATGCTTAAATAAGATAAGAATCATGATGTTTATATACAAAACGACTTAAAAAGGAAAGCAGAGGGATGCAGACGGAAGATAATGAAGATGCTTTTGGGCACGCGCTCCTTGATTTTTCTAGCGGACACTGCAGCTATGAAATGATAGAAACGTCAGATGGGAAGATCGATGTAACGTCTATATCCTATTACTTTAAGAATTATGATCAGTGGCCTCTTATGGAACAGAAAGCCATTGAATATGCAAAAGGTATAATTGTGGACGCGGGTGCAGGTGCTGGCCGCCATTCTCTTTATCTTCGCAAAAAGGGTTACCAAGTATTCCCTTTTGATATTTCTCCTGGTGCAGTATCGGTAATGAAAAAACGTGGGCTTGATAATGCCTCTATTATGTCGTTAGAAGAGTTCGATATGTCTTTCGATACGCTCCTTCTACTCGGAAACAATTTCGGTTTACTCCGCTCTTATAAAAAAGCGCCAATATATCTGAGAAAATTGTACGAAAAGTCTAGCGATCATGCCATGATCATAGGCGAAACAACAGATCCTGTATCAACAAGATTCGCCAGCAACGATTCTGGCCTCGAAGCAGGGGACCTTACTATAAGAGTAGTATACAAGGAATACAAAACGCCATGGTTCGAGTATATGCTTGCTTCTAAGGAAAAATTAGAAATGTTAGTTAAGGACACCGGGTGGAGGGTAAAAAAATTCATTGAAATGGATGGTGTTGATGTTTATTGCTTTTTACTTGAAAAGGAGAAATAAAGCTGTAACCAGAAACATAAAATAACCATGCCAGCATGCATGTAATAATGCTAAAGAATCTACTAAGCCATTTCATTCTTTATGAAATAGGTGATGTTTGAATGGATAGGCTCCTATTTCCGTTTTCAGCTGTTGTAGGCGAAGATGATCTGAAGGAGGCCCTGTTGATAAATGCGGTAAATCCTAGGATAGGTGGAGTCCTTATAAGGGGGCCAAAGGGCGTAGCGAAATCCACCATAGCAAGATCCCTTATCGACATTTTGCCAGAGATAGATGTTGTTAAGGATTGCCCGTTCAAATGCGACCCGGACGATTATGAAAGCATGTGCGATGAGTGTCGCATAAAATACGAAAAAGGGCAGATCGTTAGGGATAGGCGAAAGATGCCTTTCGTGGACCTTCCGGTTAGTGCAACAATTGATAGAGTTATAGGCAGTATAGATATTTCCAAGGCTGTAAATGAAGGGATTAAGGCCCTTCAGCCAGGGCTATTGGCTGACGCAAATAGGGGGATAATATATATAGACGAGGTAAATCTGCTCGATGATTCTGTCATTGATGCTATTCTTGATGCGGCAGCATCAGGAATAAACGTGGTTGAACGGGAGGGTGTGTCTATAGTCCATCCGGCAAAATTTATCTTGATAGGTACTATGAACCCAGAAGAAGGAGACTTAAGGCCTCAGTTAAGGGATAGATTTGGGCTTTCTGTGGATGCTGTTCAGCCAGATTCACCCGACGAGCTCATAACGATATCAGATAGGGTAGAGGAATACGATGCGAATCCCAGAGCTTTTGCGGAGAAGTATCGTAGGGATCAGGAAAAACTTAGAGCATCAGTTATAGAGGCAAGGCGTATTCTTCCCGAGGTCACCATATCCAATGACTTGAAGCGATATATAGCAAACGTTGTAATTAAGTTAAACGCTGGAAACAGGGCAATGATAACCGCTATTAAAGCCTCTAAAGCGATAGCTGCACTTGCCGGAAGAAAAAAAGTAAATATAGAAGATGTAGAAAGAGCTTTATATCTTACTTTAAAGCACAGAGTTCAGGACAAAAGTATGATAAAGGGCACTATTGAAAAGGAGTCAAGGTTCCTTAAAACAGCATCCTATGAGGCAGGTTCCGAATCTGGTAAGGAGAATAGCCCTTCCCCTAATGGAAACAATAGAGACAAGCCTCAACCTTCTGAAAATGAGGTATTGGAGAGAAGAGTATCCGCTTCTTTCAATGAAAGTGGATCAACTTCCGGCAGGGCGGGGGTAGCCGACATAATAAGAAACCTTGACTATAACAGGACAGGAACAGTTTTTAACGCCTACGAAACTCTCGTTAAGATGGCTCTGAACCACGACAATCGCATAAAGCCGGAGGATGTTGTAATGACCAAAGCAACATCCAGGTCTTCACTTCCAGTTATACTTGCACTTGATGCAAGCAGATCTATGGAAACCATGAAGAGAATAGCGATAGCCCGTGGCATTGCAAGGGACTTTTTGAAGTCTGCATATAGAATGAGAGTGAAAATGTCCTATCTCACGTTTTCTGGCTCAGATACAGCTGTACGAGTGGAAATGACAAGAGATATCGGAAGGATAGAAGAGGAGATTATGCACACTGTAGCAAAAGGGAAGACTCCACTCCCATCTGCGCTCAAGAAGATGTACGAAATCTCTTCAAGGTACAGAAAACGCACAGTATCTATTCTTATAACAGATGGCAGGGCAAACGTACCCATAAACAGGTCAGTTGAAGAGGATTTAAGATACTGGTCCAAGAAACTTGGCCTAAAAAGCGACCTGTTCCTAATTTCTTCTACCATGGGAAGCGAACAATTTATACCTACCTATAACAATGACATATGCAGCTATTCTCGAGGCAGGCTCATAGAGCTTAACAGCAATGGCGATTTAAGCATTCACTCTGGATACAGAAAATTTTAATGCCGTGCGCTCATTTTTATCAGAGTAATGGTTTGATACGCATAAAATTTTTAATATCTCGGTCATATCCACCGGATGTTAAAGAATAAGAGTGTTGTCTCAATCGATGATGTACAAAATGACGATCTCTTTGAAATTTTCGACCTATCCGAATCGATGCTGAAAACTATTGAGAGCAAAGGGAACGCCCCTCTTCTAACAAATAAAATAATGGCAACCCTCTTCTATGAACCAAGCACTCGAACGAGGCTTTCATTTGAGAGTGCCATGCACAGGCTTGGGGGTTCCGTAATAACGGTCTCGGACACTAAGACAAGTTCTGCGGCAAAGGGAGAAACGCTTGCGGACACAGTGAGAATGGCATCATCATATTCGGACATAATAGTGATTCGGCATCCCCTTGAAGGTGCAGCTAGACTGGCATCTAGGTTTACAAGCAAGCCCATAATTAATGCAGGAGATGGATCAGGGCAGCATCCAACTCAGACCATACTGGATCTTTTTACTATAAAGAAGGAGCTTGGATCCATAGACGGAAAAGTAATAACAATGGTCGGAGACTTGAGATATGGTCGAACTATACATTCTCTGATAATAGCCCTGAGCAGGTTCGATGTTAAGGTTAACTTAGTAAGCCCGGAGATCTTAAGGCTTCCGGAATACGTTTATTCTATGCTACCTGACAGAAATTATGTAAAGGAGTACAACGATCTTGAAGAAGTGATAGGAGAAACGGACGTGCTGTACGTTACTAGAATACAGAAGGAAAGATTCAGTGACCAGAATGAATATCAGAGTGTTATCGGTTCTTATTCCATAAATTCTGAAACTGTGGAAAAGATGAAGAAAAAGAGCGTCATAATGCATCCACTTCCACGTGTTGATGAGATCTCTCCAGATGTGGATAATATGCCACAAGCAGCTTATTTTAGGCAGGCCTATTACGGAGTACCGGTAAGGATGGCTTTAATATACAAGATTCTGGGTGATTAAAATGGAGGAAAAGACTCTAAAGATATCAAAGATTAAGGATGGAACTGTTATCGATCACATACCTTCTGGCAAAGCACTTAGAGTGCTTTCGATATTAGGAATAAGGGACGACGTTGATTATACAGTCAGTGTTGGAATGCATGTACCAAGCAGCAAGATGGAGTATAAGGATGTTATAAAGATAGAAAACAGATCGCTCGATAAAAATGAGCTGGATATGATATCTCTTACTGCGCCTAATGCCACCATAAGCATAATAAAAAATTATGAGATAAGCGAAAAATTTAAGGTTGAATTACCGCCGAAGCTAATAGGAATAATCAAGTGCAAGAATCAGAACTGCATAACAAATACACGGGAGCCTGTAAAGCCAGAGTTCGAAATAGTATCGCGCCATCCGTTGGTGCTGAGATGTGTTTATTGTCAAAGAACAATGAATGAAAGGGACGTGTTCGAGTAAACCATCCGTTGAATGGAAGAGCCCAAGATCCAGCAGAATAAAACTAAGTATCAGTTTCAGATCGTGATGTACGTCTGGCCTATCAAATAAACAATTATCCTATTTTTGTTAGTTATTTTGCATATATCTGTATTATTTATTCTCTGCATTGCAGATAAAATAATCGAT
Organism: Thermoplasma volcanium GSS1; assembly: GCF_000011185.1. NCBI lineage: Archaea > Methanobacteriati > Thermoplasmatota > Thermoplasmata > Thermoplasmatales > Thermoplasmataceae > Thermoplasma > Thermoplasma volcanium. Next base: position 625,069 of record NC_002689.2, read on the forward strand.
CTTTTTTAGAAGCTCTAAAAAGTCTGAGTTTCCTGTAATATCGGGCATAATACCGTGAGACATAAGGGTATTGGTGGTTGTCACTCCTATGGAGAATACCATTTTTTTGTCTTCTTTTAAAAATGGTATTACTATTTCTGCCTCCATTGATGAGGTAATTATCACACCAAGGCAGTTCTGGTCTTTGTAATGCTTTTCGAAATCTTTTGTGTCTGGTACTGCATCATAGATCCTGAACTCTAAGAAATCGATCCCCTCTTCTTTTAGCTTCTCAGTAAGGACTTCGTTTGCCTTCTTGCTTCTTAAAATAAGAATTTTCTTGTCTTTGCACTTACTTATTATTAAGTTCGCAAGCCCTTCGGAGTCCATATTTTCAGGGTATAAGCATTTGTGTCCATAGGCCTGCACCCTCTCGCACGTCGCCTTGCCGATACCCAAAATAGTAAAGCCTTTCATATTGACTCTTGAAAAGAAAAGATCAACTCCAAAGGTGCTTGTGAATACTATACAGTCCGCAGCGCTCTCTTTAAGTATCTTTTCTATATTGATATCCAATGGCATGAGTCTTGTTACTGGTATATTTATCAGGTCAAAGCACGGTGAATCAAACTTTACGAATTTCTCAGCGGGCCTTAGCGAAATTATGAATTTACGTAAAGTCATTACTCTTCACTCGCAATATATCCGTATTCTCTTGGGATATTCTCCCTTATGTAAGAAACTAAAGAATCTACATCTGATAAATCGTTTAAGTATTGTTCAAAGACCGAGACATCGTCTCCCTGCATCGAGAAAAACTGTGCGATAATTTTATGGCCTTTGCCTGAAGGCCTGCTAAGTATTCCAACTGGTGTTGAGCATCCAAGTTTTAGCTGTTGAACTACGCTCCTCTCTATTTGCATCTCTTCAAATGTATTTTCGTCGTTTATTTCTTCCAGAATTTTTCTAACTGTTCCCTCTTTTTTTGAAACAACTGCTATTATTCCTTGATTTGGAGCAGGAACAAATTTATTCTCATCCAGCTTAGAATATTCCACGTTAAGGCCAAGCCTTTGTATAGCAGCTTCTGCCATAACTATTGCATCAAGGCCGAGTTCAGACATCTTGGCTATTCTTGTTTCAATATTTCCTCTTATGTTTTCGAACTTAAGGTCCTGCCTTGCGTATTTTAATTGAAAGATTCTTCTTATGCTTGATGTGCCTACTTTTGCAGAAATAGGAAGTGATCTTAAATCGTACTTTGAAACAAGGGCATCATTGAATGATCCTCTCTTCAAGGTTGCGGCTATTGTAAGTCTGTTTTCTATTTCCGATGGTATGTCCTTGGCGCTATGTACGGCTACATCAATTTCTCCTCTGAGTATCATATTGTTTAGATCCTGGACAAATACTCCTGTCTTTCCGATGGAATAGATGGGGTTTTTAGTATCAATATCTCCGGCTGACCTATGCTTTACTATCTCTGTATCTATTCCTATTGCTTCCAACGAAGAAGCGACCATATTTGCCTGTGCAACAGCCAAGTTGCTTGGCCTTGTGCCAATCTTAATCTTCATTAATCCATCTCCGCCACTGCCTTTTCAAAGGCTGCTAGAGTGGCATCTATGTCGGAATCAGAATGGGCAAAGCTCACAAAATTAGTTTCATATTGCGATGGAGGCAGGTAAACCCCGTTTTTCGATAAAGCCTTGAACAGTTTGAAATACACCTCTTTTCGTGCTTTTAAGGCATCATCATAGTTGTTTACATGATCGGCAAAGAATACCTGAAACATAGTGCCGTAATATTTAATTGTATGTGTTATGTGTTTTCTATCCAATATATCGTCTATACCAGACACTAGTTTTTGGGTCCTTTTTTTTAGGATCGAGTAATCCTGTTTCGATAGCTTTTCCATGGCTGCGTATCCTGCAGCCATGGACATAGGATTCCCCGAAAACGTCCCCGCCTCATAGACATTGCCGGATGGAGAAATATTCTTCATTATTTCTTCGGATCCACCAAACAAGCCTATTGGCAAGCCTCCGCCTATGATCTTCCCCATCGTTGTGATGTCTGGATCTATCCTCATAATATCCTGAAATGGCGAAAACGCAAATCTATAGCCTGTAATAACCTCATCAAAAATCAATAACGATCCGTGTTTCTGCGTTATGTCTCTCAAAAACTCTAGGAACCCCTGTTTTGGTAATATAACACCTGCATTTCCCATTATGGGTTCAGTTATAACAGCTGCTATCTTATCCCCATATTTTTGGAAGATCTCCTTGATATTATTCTCGTCATTATATTTGCCAACAATCACCGTTTGAGCCACTTCGTCGGGTATTCCCGGGGATGAAGGTGATCCGAACGTAAGCGTACCGCTTCCAGATTTTATTAGTGAATAGTCGTGCGCACCATGAAATCCCCCTTCCATCTTTACTATTAATTTTCTTCCAGTGATTGCCCTTGCAAGTCTTATGGCGTGCATTGTAGCCTCTGTACCAGAATTCGTAAACCTCATCATTTCTATGTTCTTCGAAGTCTCTTTAATCATTTCGGCTAGCTTAATTTCGTTCTCACTTGGTTCTCCGAAAAGTAATCCCTTTTCTGCCTGTTCGATTACGGCTCTCGTGACATCTGGATCAGAGTGACCAAGTATAAGCGGGCCATAGCCAAGGCAGTAATCAATATACTTGTTTCCGTCAACGTCCAGGATAGTTGATCCTTTTCCCTCCTTGACGTAGAACGGGTAATCTTTAAAGTACCTAACAGGTGAGTTCACTCCCATAGGAAACAGCTTAGCTGCGAGTTCAAACAGTTCTTTTGATGACATAATATGACCCCAAGCGGTGTACAGAAGATATTCGCAGGTTTTCCAACCTACGAGTATACCACCTCAACCGCCGATAGAAAATCGATGAACAGTATAAAACGTTTTGATCCAAACTGAAAGACCGAAGTGCAATGATCATTCTATAAAAAGGGAGAAAAATTTAAGGTGCAAATAATACAAGGAGAGGTGAACAGTTGGTATTGAATGATAACCAAATACAAAAAATGGTAGAACAAGGGTTCCTAATCTCTGAAAACTTTTCTGATGCATGCCTAACGCCTAATGGCTACGATGTTAGAGTAGAATCTATACTTGCAGACGAGAAGGAAGTTGATGAAACTATTGTTGGGACGATGAAACATTTTCTTGTGTCAACCTTGGAAGTATTGAGGCTTCCCGAGAATGTCATCGCCAATATTTGGATTCGTTCAAGTTACGCCAGGCGTGGAGTAATAGGCTCTTTTGGCACAATAGACGCCGGCTATCATGGCAGCCTTACATTATCATTTTTTAATGCTGGGCCCGATCTACACATATCCCGTGGAGACAGGATAGCACAGGTGATATTTCTCGAAATGAAAGAAAAGTCATCAATGAGCTACGAAATGAGATCTGGGCATTACCAACATTCCAGAGGAGTCGTTAAGGGCGAAGATAAGGATATTTAATATAGTGATAAGCATAGAAGTTGATTGCTAATGTTGGACTTTATGTCCGCGCGGTGATGAATTGGCTCAATGTATTTATAATATATATCTTGTCTAATTTTGAATAGTTAAAGATTTTAACCATATTATGATCGCTCTGTTATGGAAACTAAAAAACCGTCTGAATCTGAAACATTCGTTGAAAGGATGGTACTACCTGAGGATATGGATATTTATGAATACCTGTATGGTGGCAGATTAATGGAATGGATAGACAACTGCGCATCCATAGTAGCTACGAAACACTGCAGAAAAAGAACTGTAACCGGGAGCATCGATTCCTTGTTCTTCCTTCTGCCTATACACTTAGGCGACATGGTACTGCTGCATGGCTATATAAATTATACCACTAAATCTACTATGGAGATAGAAATAGATGTAATAAAACAAGAGGGCCTTACAGGGATAAGGAGATACGCAACAAAGGCTTACCTAACATATGTAGCTATTGATGCGGATGGTCGTCCAACGGAGATACCACAAATTGAGCCGGAAACCGATGATGAAAAGAGGAGATATGCAGAAGCAGAGAAAAGAGCCGAAGAGAGAAGAAAAAGGCTCGAGACAATTAAGCAACAGATCCTTAACTCACCACTATAATTTTATATATTTCTTGCATATGTTCTAATTATGGTATCTATTCCAAGAATACCAATTACGTACATAGCTTCATATGGTACAAGTATCTCGTCAATATTATCGCGATTAGATACTATTGTGCTGTCGGTTTCTGCGGTAATTATATCTATACTCTGGATCCCAGTTGCACTTGAATTTTTTAGTTCAGATGAGAGTAAGCGTATTTCTGCAAGGACAAGATTAAAAAACGCCGCTATAGGTACATTCATATACATAATGGCGGTAAGCGGAATATTATATGCCTTAGTGAAATATATAATTACAGGATCTTAGAGAAATAAACCGAGGGCTTAAAGTTGAATCCCTTTCTCTCTGCGATACTCAGCATTGTAAATGCTATCGTCATCCTCTATACAGCTACCCTATCTCCGCTTTGGTACTATATAGTCTATTATGGGCTTAACCCAAAGTTCTCATATTCAATTATTTTGAAACCTCCTGGTTCATTCTACACTTTTTATAATTTTATTTCCATAAACTTTTATACAGAAACGCTGACCATAGCTTCACTGATCTTCATCATTGCTATTTCCGCTATGATGATAATCTACGGTGTGAATCTTCTAAGAAGGGCTTTGCTAGCTTTATTGTCTATATCGCTTTACTTTGTCGCAGTTAGGGCCATGCTCGCTTTAGTATTGCTCTCGTATAGTATATATCTACCATTCTGGCATTTTGGCGGTATAAACTGGTTTTCATTTCTAAACGTTAATGGTTTCCATATGGATCAGGGTTCTGGAAATGCTTCTGGCGTCTTGAATTTTATATTTTTATCCACCTATTTCTGGGCCCTCCTTGCATTATTGTCGATGTTAGTTTTCAGAGAAGCTGCAATGCTTTTGTTGGTCATCGTGATTCCGCTTTTCGTGGGTCTTTCCTTTCTCGACACTTTTAGAAAGGTCGCAATACGTCTTATTTCTCTCTTCGTAGAGCTCTCCTTTTTACCTGTATATGTACTCATCGATCTTTATTTGGCGCATGTATTCAGCTTCGACTTTATTCTTGAACTAGGAATAATTGCTATATCACCCGCTATACCCAGTATCCTCTTTGCAGAATCTGTGCTTTTGGGTTTCCCATTGAAAATCTTAGATCCAATGAAAATTTACGGATTGGCTTCTCTTCCGCTCGAGAAGATGGCTAAGAATGTTGATAGGTTAGATTGGTCTGAGCATATGCGATCTGAATTCGACTACAGGAGAGAAGATTGAAAGCAGAGTATATGCATACAGATAATAACAATTCGAGGAAAACATCGGATAATAGATATGATAACGTTAGTGTACCTCGAAATGTACTATTATATGTACCACGTGTTTATGGAATTCCATCGGAATTTCTCCTGGTACTCGCTTTTTCGTCCTTTATTTTTCTTGTTCTATTTTATTTAATAGGTCTCTATTCACTTCTTTCGTTTCTAATACCCGTGGTAGTCGAAATAAATAGGAAACCGTCCAATAGGGTAAAGCAATACTTGACAAAATATACAGAAAAAATTTTGCAACGCCTTAGAAAAAGTAGCAAAACATCAGTTTCTCGCAACGGAAAATATGTAATAGTAAAAAACGGCAGCGCCAAAGGTATAATTATAAAGATAAGTACAGAATACGATAATGGAGAAGCCTCATTTAATAAGTTGTCTAAAGAAATTGCAAGTCTATTCAAAGGCATAGAGGCAAGCTTAACGTTTTATGCGATTCCAGAGAAAGTTGATGTTCGTATACCCTGTTATAATAAAGATGGCCTATTTGGAGATTTCATTTATTATAGGATGTTTCTCGTTCTGTGGAAGCGGTTTGTAAACGAGGAGCTTCTGTTTGACATTATAAATAAATCTCAGCATCGATCTTCGTCCATCAAATTAGATGCAAATTTATCAAGCGAAGAATTTGGCCTCCTAAAAGACTTGTTTGATAAAAACTACACTAGGATGGGTTCTTACTATAGCTCCAAGAAGCCATTTACTATTTTCAAAGTCATGGATGCCAACAAGACAATGTTTCCAGGTTATTGTGAAGCAATAGAACTTTCTAAAACAAATTGCGTAGTTAAATTCTCAATGATAAAAGCCCCCTCAAACTATACGGGCATAATATCGAGAAAGTTGGCAGACATTCAATACGAGATCAAGGAAAGGGAAAAGAGAGGAGAAAAACCCGAATATCTCCAAAATTTAGTCGAATCTGCTTCAAGAATAATTGAGAAAGGAAGATCCCCTGGTAATTACATAGTACTTACGGATCTATCCTTTTTAGTATACTCAAACAATTCGATGAACCTTCCAAGAGATGCCAATTTATTTAACGATTATATAAGAATGGCTGGGCTAGCAGTTAGAAATGAAACATCATACAAAGTATTATCGGCAAAACATTTTCTTGATTTTTCTAATTTAGGAAAAGCGTATCCAATGGACCTTCTCTCAGCTGCAAGCATGACCCCCATTTATTTCTCTAAAGAGGAGACGAAAGGCATTTTTATTGGTTTCAACGAGGCAAACGGTAAACCTTTCTTTTTTGACCCATTCTCAGCGCCATCATATAATATAATTGTAACTGGCGAAACTGGATCCGGAAAATCTTATTTTTCTAGAATACTTGCAATATCGTTTGTTGAAGATATGGATAGATCTGTAGTTATTTTAGACCCGCTGGATGAATACAGCTGTGATTGTTTTAATGCGAGTTGCAGTGTGTTGGATCTTCGGAAGTCTATCTTTTTAGATGCTTTAAAGACGGGCGGAAACTATGAAGAAGGAAAGAGCTCTCGTACTAAAGTTGTTATAATAAAGTTCGAAGGTAGAGATAAAAATAAACTCAGCAGCATAATGGATTATATACAGGCATACTTTCGTTCAGTGGACGGATTAAAGATGGTGCTTATAGAAGAAGCTAGCATCTTATCAAAAGATCGAGAAATCGGCTTATTGCTGGAAAATCTCACGAGGCAATCCAGGCACTTTAACACTTCTGTAGTTATAGTTTCCCAGAGCATAAACGATGTAAAAGAAAGATACGCTATATTTGAAAATAGCGTTCACAGCTTTATGTTTAGGACAAAGATAAAGCCCACTGCGAATACTGTCTTGTCTTCTGAAGATTATGATCTTTCCAAATTGGCTGGTGGCAAAGGTATGTCTTATTCAGAGTGCATCTACGTTTTTGGTGGGGCTTCTAAGAAGATATTGGTACCGAAAAGAGAACATCAACTTTATTAGTTCACAAAGCCCATATAAATAAGTTCGTTTGTCAGCTCTCCTGTTTTGTTGGTTTTCGTAAGAAATTCAGGACGCAGTTGATTCTTCATCCTTTACTGTTGTTAGCATTATACCAAGTATACCAAAAACTACAAGCACTATTGTGAACGAGTAAAGACCTATGTCGAACCAAGTGTCATACATAATCGACCAGCCTAAATAAAAGGCTACTCCTATAAAAAGCATTGCAAAACCAAGTACACGAATGAAATTTGGCATTAAGTTTCAAATCATAATCATAAATATATAGTTAAGCATCTCATTGTCCATTTTATTGACAATGTGCCATAAACCCCTATATTAGATCAGAAATTTTTCATTCGGGTATTTTTTCTATACTTATGTGGTTTCCATGTGGTATTTCGCCGTGTTAATCGAATTAAAGTTTAAATCATGTACAATGTTATTAAAGCAGAAGTTAAGGTGATCCCTTGGTTGTAATAGGATTAGATGTTGGATATGGAGACACTAAAGTAATTGGTATTGATGGAAAAAGAATAATATTCCCATCAAGGTGGGCAGTAACAGAAACTGAAAGCTGGGGAATAGGTGGCAAGATACCTGTACTGAGCACAGATGGTGGTCAAACCAAATTTATATACGGCAGGTATGCAAGTGGAAATAACATAAGAGTTCCGCAGGGAGATGGGCGATTAGCCAGTAAAGAGGCTTTTCCGCTCATAGCAGCTGCACTATGGGAATCAGGAATACACAACGACGGTAGTCCTGTTGACCTAGTGATAGGGAGCGGTACTCCGCTTGGTACCTTCGATCTTGAAGTTAAGGCAGCTAAGGAAGCTTTAGAGAATAAGATCCTAACAGTGACAGGTCCAGAGGGTGAAGTAAGGCAATACAACGTAACCAGATTGATAATGAGACCTCAGGGAGTTGGAGCTGCCCTTTACCTGTTAAACCAGGGAATAATAGAACAGCAGCCTGGATATGGTGTAGTGATCGATGTAGGTTCTAGGACAACAGATGTGCTCACCATAAACCTGATGGATATGGAACCAGTAGTAGAACTTTCGTTCAGCCTGCAGATAGGTGTAGGTGATGCTATATCTAACTTGTCAAGGAAAATTGCAAAGGAGACTGGCTTCGTTGTGCCGTTTGATCTAGCTCAGGAGGCCCTAAGCAAGCCGGTTATGTTCAGGCAGAAACAAGTTGGAGGCCCGGAAGTGGCAGGTCCAATTTTGGAGGATTTGGCTAACAGGATAATCGAGAACATAAGGTTGAACCTCCGGGGCGAAGTTGATAGGATAACATCTTTGATTCCTGTTGGAGGAGGTGCCAATCTTATAGGAGACAGGTTCGATGAGATAGCTCCTGGAACGACAGTAAGAATAAAGCCCGAAGACCTTCAGTTTGCCAATGCATTGGGATACAGAGATGCTGCCGAAAGATCGATGTAAGATAATGTATGACCGTAAGAATAGTACTGGATCTCTCCGATGATGAGAAAAGGATTATAGATCTTATTAGGGTACAGGGTGAAACATACGTAGACACAATAAAAAGAATAATAAATAATTATTTTGAATATCAACTGGTTAAGGAAGCTGTTGATAAATTATATGATAAATTAGGTGTGAACGAAAAAGAAAACAGAAAAAATGATGGGGATGAAAAACAAGTTTCTAAGGAAAAGGCTCAGGTGAAGATTCCAGTAAAGACCGGAAATCCGGTTGATGCTGATAAACTCGCAGAATTCAAGAAAAATTTAGAAAGCAGATGGCGTTAAAATCATACGCTAGAATACAGGTTAATAGACAATTATCTTCATTATTGTAGTTTAATGTCATATTTAATTCGGCTTTATAATTAACAATTTAAATAAGTATAAGATTCATTTTATCGTTTTTTAATAATTTCTGAAATCTTTTGCAGCCCAGCCGATTAGGCAGAATACGCATACTCCTTAGCTCAACCCAGTCAGTTATGTATAATGTAGATTAAGGTACGCTCTTTGAAATTCCCTTTTAAATCGTTTTGCTAAGGAATATCTTAAGCTCTGATATGCTGCAGTCGGGTGTTAATGTAAAAAACTAAGAAACACACAGAAACGATGATTAAACTATACTGCAGAATAACCTGTTGCAAGTACGTGAACTTTCGACTATGCTTTCAACGTAGTACGTCTGATCCATCATGAAAATTAGAAAACTCCTAGATATTAGTGTAGTGTTTTTTCGAAATACCAGTCGTAACAACAAAAGTTCTAAAAGTATTATAGCTAAGGAATCAAGCTGTAAAGAACTATTCTTAACTTTTGCATACCTTAATTAAGTTTAATAACTAGATTGTAATTAGGTCGATTAGTCATAAATATGTCTATAAAATCACATATGTGATTAAAATAAGAGAAAGATGCAGAATATTGGTGAGGTGGAAACATGGCAAAGATGTTGGTAATGGTAATAACTGGAAAGGAAAATATAAACACAGAGATGGTTGCATTCAATTTTGCAATTAACTCTGTTCAAAATGCGAAAGCCACAGTTGAGATGTTATTTCTCGGACGCGGTGTCGAAGCTATACTAAAGAATCAGAATAACTCTGATACATTTCTAGCTCAGATAAACAAGGCCAGGAGCCTTGGTATAAGGCTGACTGTTTGCAGTGTCAGTATGAAATCCCTTGGAATTGAAGATTCAATGATATTCGAAAACATAGAAAAGGTAATGGGTGGAGTCGAAACAAATGCGAAAATAGAAGAGGGCTATTCCGTCATTACCTTTTAGGTAGATAAAAATGGATATTACATTGCTACAATACATTTATTCAATAATTTCTGGAGTCTTGGTTGGATTCTCTTTGGGCCTTATAGGTGGAGGGGGATCTATACTCGCCATACCTCTACTAATATATTTTGTAGGAATAAGGGATCCTCATCTCGTAATAGGTACAACTGCACTTGCTGTTGGAATAAACGCATTAATAAATGTGTATAGTCATTTAAGGAAAAAGAATGTAAACTTCAAGATAGGCACTGCCTTTACCGTTTTCGGAGTAATTGGCGTCCTGATAGGAACTACCTTAGGACTCATAACGCCAGGGGGAGAACTTCTTTTCCTGTTCTCATTCTTAATGATAGCCATCGGATTGTACATGTTTCTTACAAAATGCAGGACATGCAAGAATTTTGATGCCTTGCCGAAGGATGATCCCCCTGATCCTCCCGATGATCCTGTCCACTTTTCAAATATCAGAAAGAAATTCGGACAGTTTAAGGTATATATATTCGGGCTGTTAGCGGGTTTTGCCTCAGGATACTTTGGTATAGGTGGGGGATTCCTTATAGTTCCTGCTCTCCTATATTCAGCTGATATAACTATGAATATAGCCGTAGGTACATCCCTTTTATCCGTTGGTACTTTCGGATTAGTTACAGCACTTAGGTATGGCATAGCTGGTGAGGTTCTTGTCCCTATTGCATTGCTCTATGTACTTGGTGGAATTTTCGGAGGATTTGCGGGTGCCCGTGTATCAACTTCGATGAAAAGATCTACGCTACGCAGGTTTTTCTCAATAATAATAGTTGTTGTGGGCATTTATATGGCAATCGAGTCCTATTCGGCAGCCATATAATTGTCCGGACATCTTTATTTTTCGTTATAATTTAGCGGGCTAACTTTATATAAGATTAGTGCCTATGGATAAGACTATAAAAAATGGAAACTGAAGATCATGCGTTTAGGATAGAGGACATATTTCCATTTCTAGATCCTTACGTATCCAAATGGTTTGACATTAACTATAGATCACTCACCGAACCTCAAAAATATGCTATTCCATTTATACACGAGGGCAGAAATGTACTGGTATCAAGCCCTACTGGCACTGGAAAGACATTGACTGCCTTTTTATCCATCATAAATGAGTTATTTATGCTAGCTAGGTCTGGAAAATTGGAGGACAAAATATACTGCGTATATATAAGTCCATTAAAAGCTCTAGCTAACGATGTTAATAAAAACCTTAGGGCGCCGCTAGAAGGCATATATAAAATTGCAGACGAAGACGGAATTAATTTACCAAAAATAAGGGTATCCGTTAGATCCGGTGATACCTCGGAGGGAGAGAGGCAAAAGATGGCAAGAAAGCCTCCCCACATACTCATTACCACGCCAGAATCATTTTCACTTACTCTATCCTCACCGAGAATGAGGGAAAATTTACGAGACGTTAAGTACGTAATAATTGACGAGATACACGAAATATCTTCTACAAAGAGAGGGAGCCTACTCTCCGCGAATATGGAAAGATTGGAGGCCCTGAGACCAGGCATACTTAGAATAGGGCTGTCGGCAACTCAATCGCCGATAGAAGAAATAGCGAAGTATCTTGTTGGATTTTCTGGTACGAGTTCGAGACCGTGTGAAATAGTAGAAGTTAAGGGGGAGAAATATCTAGACTTAAAGACAATTACCCCAGTACCAGATCTAACCAAGGTCAGCTATGAAGTAGCAAATGATCGGATGTACGATATAATAGCAGATCTTGTGAAGCAGTATAGAACAACACTCATATTTACCAACACTAGGAGTGGGACAGAACATGTAGCTTTAAGGCTCCGTAGCAGAGGAATTGAAAGCCTTGAAGCACACCATTCGTCTATGGGCAAAGAACAGAGAGTTGAAGTTGAAAATAAACTTAAAAATGGAGAACTTAAATGCGTCATAACATCTACCTCCTTGGAGCTAGGAGTAGACATAGGATACATAGATCTTGTTATACAGATAGGCAGTCCGAAATCAGTAAGCAAGGGCCTTCAGAGAATAGGCAGATCTGGCCACGGAATTAATGAGCTTTCTAAGGGCATATTTATCGTATTCAACTTAGACGATCTGGTTGAGTGCGCGGTTCTAACAAGAGCTGCCTATGATAGACATATAGATCGCGTTGATATACCTAAAAATCCTCTTGATGTACTGGCGCAGGTACTCGTAGGCATGGCAGTTGAAAGAGTATGGGATGCAAAAGAAGCCTATGAAGTGTTAAGGTCTTCTTATACCTTCCACACTCTATCATGGGATGATTACGTCCTAACACTTGAGTATCTCTCAGGAGAACTTGAAAATCTTGAGATCTATCCAAAAATATGGTTTGATAAGGAACAGAATTCGTTCGGAAAGAAAAAAAGTACAAGAATGATCTATTTCATGAACGTTGGTACAATTCCGGACGAGGCTAACTACAAGGCCATAAATGAAAAAGGTAAAAGTGTTGGAGAACTAAGCGATAAATTCGTTGAGAGACTAAAGCCCGGAGATGTTTTCGTATTGGGCGCAAGGACATACATATTTGAGAGAACAGTCAGGAACAGGGTGTATGTACGTTCAGTAACGGGAATGAAGCCCACCGTTCCATCTTGGACCGGCGAGATGCTCCCAAGAAGCTATGACCTTGGTGTGTTGATAGGGGAATTCAGGAAAACAGTCTCTAATATGTTAGAAAACGGTGAAGATCCGACTAGGATGTTGATTGAGAGATACCATGTTGATGAAAACGGTGCAAGAAGCATAATATCTTATATCAAAGCGCAGAAGCAGTTTTCAATTCCAACTGAAGATCACCTTTTTGTGGAAGGCCTGGAAGAACCAGATGGGGTATTCGGAGCAGTCTTTCACGTACCACTTGGGCGAAAGGTAAACGACGCGCTTTCCAGATCCTATGCTCTAGCTATATCCAATAAATATCAGACCAATACAAGGATAACGGTAACAGACGACGGCTTCATAATATACTCAGAAAATAAGATCCCGTTGGGCGAGGCTGTAAAATTAATAAACTCAGAAAATTTAGAGGATTACGTACGTAGGGCTATATCAAACACCGAGCTCTTCAAGCAGCGTTTCAGGCATTGCGCTGCAAGGTCATTGATGATACTTCGATCTTATAAGGGTTACGATATATCGGTTGCAAGGCAACAGCTTAGGAGTGATAAGCTGTTAAACGAACTTCAAAAGCATCAGGATTTCTCAATAATAAAGGAAACGTATAGAGAAATAATGGAAGATATTATGGATGTCCCAAGGGCCATAGAATACGTCAAGGACGTCATTGATCGCGGTGCTTATACGATAAGGCCTTATTCTCGTGAAACAAGTCCATTTTCTTATGGAATGATAATGGCCGGTTCCTCAGATATCGTTATGATGGAAGACCGTTCTAAAATGCTCAAGGAACTTCAGGGGCGCATGTTAGAAAAGATATATGGTACTACATCTATTGCCTTTCTTTTTGATAACCAGAAGAACGTCGATGAGTACTTCAAGAGGAAGATACCTAGAGTATACGATTTAGAATCGCTCGTAAGGTTTGCGAATCATTTCCCATATATTGATGTATTAAAGGAACGATTCAACTCACCTTATTCTTATGCTAATACCGATATTAAGAATATCGTTGAGAACGCAATTAATCTTGGACTAATTAAGTCTGTATACGTGAGGGGCGTACAGTGGTGTTCATTCGAAAATTATCCATACTTACGTTCGCTCTTCCGCAGGTCGTTGCAGCTGGAAAAGTCTGATTCTGAGGTGCTTTCGAAGATAGATGGCCAATCGTTTTCTGAGTTGAGAGACTTAACGAAGATGGGTGAAGAGGAACTTCGAAAAGTAATTGGGAGGCTTGAATCTGCGTTCCTCATTGAGAGGAAATTCAGGAATGGAATGACTATTTACGTAAAAAATGAGGACGATAGATACGTTTCACAAGAGGAAGCGCTCAGCAGGCTTTTAATTAAACTCCTGGGATCTTACGGGCCAAGCACGCTTGAGGAAATCGAAATAAAGATACCTTTCGATGAGGATACTATTAAATCCGCTCTAGACGCTTTAATCTCCTCAGGTCAAGTGGTTTATGATTACATAACTCCAGTTTACAGCAAACAGTACATGCTTTCGTCCGACATTGAGGCAATGACGAAAACAAAAGATGTAGTTCCATGGCGCTTCTCAAAAATAACGAAAAAAGTACAGAACATCGAACAATACTTTGATCTTTACGGATTCGCATTTGATGAGGGAAATATTATATCAAGGCTCCAAGAAAAAGGTGAAGTTTTCCTCGATCCAATGGTAAGAGCAGGCTATATCCTAAAAGGACATTTCATTAAGTCTAAAGTTACGTATATTTCGAGATGGTTGATCGATGTTCTCTATACTCTACGTGATCACGAAGTCAGCCAAAACGAAGAAGCGGTTCTCGAAGCCATAAAGTCTGGTTATACGGAGGAAAAAATATCAGAAAAACTAAACATGGAGAAGAGGATAGTAAGGCAAATTATACGATCATTAGAATATAAAATGATGGTTGGCAAATCAGATTCAGAATTAGTTATTACAGATGCAAGAGATATAGGCCGTGGAAAAGCCTTAGAAAAATTGATAGAGGCCTACGGCCCAATTACGCTTGAAGAGTTAAGAAAGTTTTTCTGGTTCAATCCAGATATTTCTTCTGTGGACAAAGAAAAAGTAAAGAGCATATTTTACAATGGGCAAAATTATTATTTTTCAGGAGAGAAACCAGATGACCAATGGGACGCAGTTTTGACGTTGAACGATCCAGTGAATATGTATATGCAAATATATACGGATAATATAGACTACAACAGGATACTACTAAGCAAAGGCAGGGAACTCGCCACTTTCTATTTAGAAGAAAGGGACGGGGTTTATTGGATCAGCAGCCTTTCTATGTATGGAGACGATGGCTTGGAGACTACAAGCGCTTTAAGACGATACTTTAATTCGAATCCGATTGTACTGCTGGATAGTTCATCGATCAAGAGTTATTCTCCCGATTTTTCTCCCCGTGGTAACGTTTTGTTGTTACCTGAAGGCGAAACGATAGCCTTGGACGAAAAAGAGATATTAAAATATTCATTTGAAAAGGTGAGAAAGCAGAACCGGAGCCATAGTACGTTATATGAGGCATTTTCATCCATTATATTCGGTCTCAGGGAATTTATTGAGGCCTTGAGATACGGACTGACCGAAACAAATGTGGAAAATTACTTTGATTCATCTCTGCTATACCTATTTAATGGGCCATACGACAAACAGGCATACGCTACAAGGGAATCGATATCAATTTACAGAAGCCTAAGATCATACCAACTGACGAAGGAAGAGCAGCAGGTAATAAAATTCATAATGGGCGTAGATTCAGCTACAGAACGGGAGATAGAACGTGGATGCGGTCTTGAATCTGCAGTTGTTAAGGCTGCAACTGATAGGCTCTTCAAATATCGGATCCTTGCCAGGAACTTTGAAAGGAAGTATTTCTATGTACAGGAAAGATATTCAACAAGGGACGCACTGAAAATAATAATAGACTATTCTATCAGATATTTTGGTTTCATAACGCCATCGCGGATGTCTACAATGATCGGCGTTCCAGAATCTGAGATCTATTCTATTGCTTCTTCTTTAAAAAATATAAAAAGGTTCTACAATGTCATCACCAGAGAGCTTTATTTCTCTTACTGGGATATAAGCGAACCATCAGAACACAGTAGCGAGGCGGTTCAGGAGGTAGTATCCGGAAAGGATATATTCGTCCTATTCTATTCCGATTATTTCAGGATGATCTTCGGCGGTTCCTTTGACCTCTTCCTGTACTCGGAAGGCGAATTTAGGCTAGCTGCAAACGTATCTAAGGTTGGGCATTACATGAAAATTAAGAAATATTACGGGAATGAGGATCATCTTAAATTACTTTCCACGAAATTGAAGGCGATGGGATATTCTCTAATCTCAAGAAAGGAGGGGGTCGATAGTGAAAGACAATATTCACAAAAACTCTAAATATCTAAATCAACGTTAAATTTATATATAGACTCCAAGTAACATAATGATGAAAGCTTTAATTGCATATGATGGCAGCGAAACAGCTGATTGTGCACTAGAATACGCTTTAAATTTCAGAAAGTCTATAGATAAATATTTTGTTATATATATAATTCCACAGATAATAGGAACGACACCAACGTACGATACATACGTTCCAGAATCAATGTTCGAAGATCAGAGGAAGAAAGGGGAAGAAATAATAGAAAGAGCTAAGAAACTAGTATCGAATGAGTCCGTTGACTTGGAATTTGAAATAGTCGATTCTGGTACCAAGACGGTAGCCCATAAGGCTGTAGAGGTTGCTGAAGAAAAAGGTGTCGATATTATAATAACCGGTTCTAGAAATCTTAAAGGATTATCTAAGATCATACTGGGTTCAGTCAGCTCTGAAATAATAAAGCTTAGCAGTGTTCCTGTACTGGTCTGCAGTACGAATGCTTGTAAGCTCAAATAACCTTTGTTTTGTTAGACAAAGCCATTCATTCTTAGTGAGAACTTTTTATATATCTATTTTATCAAGGTTCATGGGAAGCATTAGGCCGTTTAACGTTAAAAGAACAGCTGAGGAGATAGCAGAAAAATACCCAAGCCTCTTTACGGAGAAGTTTGAAGAAAATAAGCGTAAGCTTGAAAAAATGATGCCGGACGTTTCAAAGAGGACAATAAACATAATATCTGGATACTTAACCAGGTACGTAGTAAAGAAGAAGGAAAAAGCTGAGAGAGAAATTGAAGAAAACGCTGCAAGTTAAAAATGGGTAGACTTGAAAGCGAGAGTTTAAAAAAATTCATAGCTGAACATAGTAAAATTTTAGAAACAGACAATCTGAACGATATTATAGATAGGCTCGATAATGGCACTTTTTATATCGATCCAAGTCAAATCGCCAGTGATGGATTATACTCTTTTATATCAGAAATAAAGGATATACTCGCAGAACGTGAAATTTTGAAAGACAATCGGACTATTAAATATATGAAAATTGGCCTATCCTTTGAAATGACTCTGACCCTATGGAATGAAGAAATTTGCTACTATCGTTCCATGATAAAAGTAGGCAAGAAGATAAAATTTGTCAATTGCAGGGTAAATTTTACAAGGTATGGTGTAGAGGTAAGCCTGGGCGATAGGGGATTTATTGTCGATTAGGAAATAGGGCGTTTAATACAACACGTATAATCTTCATGAAAATGAGTAGGTGAAAATGTATTAATCGAATTGTAATTAAAGTATATGAATGATGTTTACATAGTTTCTGCAAAGAGGACGGCAATAGGTAAATTTGGCCGAAGTTTTTCAAAGATCCCCGCACCGCAACTAGGTGGTGCTGCTATTAAAGCCGTTATTGAAGATAGTGGCATTGATAAATCCGCGATCCAAGAGGTAATAATGGGAAATGTCATCCAAGCGGGTGTTGGGCAAAATCCTGCGGGGCAAGCAGCCCGTGCTGCCGGCCTTGCCGATGAAATAACGAAATATACTGTAAATGTTGTGTGTGCATCAGGCATGCTTGCTGTTGAAAGTGCTGCAAGGGAAATTAAGCTTGGGGAGCGAGAGATTGTGATTGCCGGTGGCATGGAGAACATGAGTAATGCTCCTTTTCTATTACCGTCAGATCTAAGATGGGGACCGAAGCATCTACTCCATAAAAATTATAAAATTGATGACGCAATGCTCGTAGACGGCTTGACAGACGCTTTCTATTTCGAGCATATGGGGGTGTCCGCTGAGAGGACAGCCAAGAAGTATGGAATAACAAGAGAAATGGCGGATGAATATTCTGTACAAAGTTACGAGAGAGCTATAAGGGCAACCAACACAGGGGAATTTTCCAAGGAGATAACCGTCTTTTCAAATCTGTCACAAGACGAAGGTATAAGGAAAACAACGATGGAGGATCTGGCTAAGCTGCCTCCAGCGTTTGATAAGAATGGCATACTTACTGCAGGAAACTCTGCGCAGCTATCCGATGGTGGTTCTGCTTTACTACTTGCATCTGAAAAGGCAATAAATGAATACGGTCTAAAACCAATAGCAAAGATTACAGGATACGAATCGGCATCGCTTGCTCCCCTTGACTTTGTTGAGGCGCCGATACCTGCTACTCGCAAGTTATTAGAGAGACAGGGCAAGTCCATAGATTATTATGACATAGTTGAGCATAACGAAGCATTCTCAATAGCATCCATAATAGTGAGGGATCAGTTGCATATAGACAACGAAAGGTTCAACGTCAACGGTGGTGCTGTAGCTATCGGGCATCCTATAGGGAACAGCGGTTCCAGGATAATTGTTACTCTTATAAATGCTCTAAAGGAAAGGCACATGAAGACTGGATTGGCTACCCTTTGCCATGGCGGCGGCGGGGCCCACACTTTAACACTAGAACTTGTAGACTGATATTTACTAGGTTTTATTCTTTTAATGAATTTAGAATAGAATAAACGTTTATTTCTCCTTGTCATAATCTTATATGCGGTATGACGTTGCAATAATCGGTGCTGGCATAGTCGGACTTTCTGCAGCTTTCCACCTATCAGAGGAAAATCCTGATCTGAAGATTTTGGTTTTAGACAAGTTCCATACATATGCCCAGGGAAACACTGGGAAAAGTGCAGCAGGCTTCAGAGACGTCTTTTCTTCCGACATAAGCTATAAACTCTCATCTTCTTCTATTAAGTTTTACGACCATGTACAAAATGCCCTCGGAATAGATCTTGGCATGCATTACGTTGGTTACCTGTTTCTTCTTGATGACGAAAAAAATGCCGGGGTACTGGAAAAGATCGGCAAGAAGACTTCTATATCGGAGGTAGATCTGGATTCTCTTAATGACATGGGCATATCTATAAAAGTGGATGAAGAGACAAAGAAAGTCATGGGTATAAGTGACATAAAGAGCGCGTACATTGGAAAGAATTGTGGTATAATGGAACCAGATAAGATTGCCGCGTTCTACTACAAGGAATGCCTAAAGAGGGGTGTAGAATTTCATTTCGATACGAACGTACAAAAGCTCAACCTTGAGCCAAAGGAACCACTTAACTTCCCAGGGGAGCCATTCATATGGCAGGACAAGTACATTAAGTCTGTGACGACTGACAAAGGTGATATTGAGGCCGATACCTTCGTACTTGCAACAGATGTCTGGACAAATTTTCTTACCGATAGGATAGGCGTAGACAGCCATATCAGGCCCAAGAAACGGCAGCTTTTCAAGATAAAGAACGAATTTATTGCTTCCGTAGTATCAAAAAGTTTCATCGGTACAGAATCATTCCCGTTCACCGTATTTCCGAAGGGAGTGTACATAAGACCAGCACCTTCGGAAAAGACTTTCTGGGCAGGAGTCGCAGATGACATTGGAAGAGATTTCAGCTTCTCAGAAGACCCAGAGGCAGAAGAACAGTTCTATACGTATAATGTATACCAGGTACTACAAGCCTACATGAAGCAGCTAAGCTCATCTTCTATTTCAGGTATGTGGGCAGGATACTATTCTTACAATACGATAGATGGAAATCCATACATTTTTAGATCATTAAACATGATCATCGCTACTGGAACCAGTGGGAGCGGAATAATGAAGGGAGATGCTATAGGACGTGTAGTCTCTTCTCTGTACAGGGGCAAGGATTTCACATATTTATATGGCGGGCATGGGATCAAGACCGAAGACCTAGGAGTTCATGCAAGACACGTAGATATGGAGGAGCTTGTGCTCTAAATCTATATAACATCTTTCTATAGAGTAATATCTTCTAATTTTGCTTTATACGAATATTTCATAAAATAAGGTTGGGAATAAGGTAAAATACATAAATATACATGCAGATGTACAAAAGAATAATTAGAGGTTTCCTATGGGTATCTCTGTGGCAAGCTCCAACAAACCAAACAACTATGACAGATATTTCAATATATACGGTGTTGTCATTGCAGCTGTGCTTGCAGCAATTGCGGCAATTGAAATCTTTGAAATTTTTGAACTTCCATTCGAAAAATATTTTGCTGGTATAGACATTGCATCCATATTTTCATTTACAACAAAAGTTGTATCAGATTCCAGTTATGTAGGCATATTTATACTAATGACTCTGGAAAGTATGTTTATACCAATACCAAGTGAGGTTATACTTCCTCTCTCAGGATTCCTTGTATACCAAGGCAGTTTCAATTTTGCAGTCGTTTTGGCTGACACTATAATAGCATCGATGGTTGGATCATTCATTGACTACTTTTTAGGATTATATCTCGGTCGGCCTATAATAGTAAAGATACTTTCTTACTTTTCCATCAGCGAGGATTCTCTCTCAAGGGCAGAAACATGGATAGATAAGATGGGATCTTTTTCTGTATTCCTGGCAAGGTTTATACCAGGCATAAGGAGCCTCATATCTTTGCCAGCAGGTATGTTGAAGATGAAGATGTGGTTGTTCGCACTTATGACTTTCCTGGGGTCATTTATATGGTCATTTTCTCTGATTTATTTGGGATATAGTGCCGGCCCATACTGGTCTGTGGCTGTCAAAAACTTCAGCGCGCTTTTGGATCAAATAATAATCGATGTAGTATTTCTGGCCTCACTTGCATACATTTTCTATTATATCTTCTTAAAAATTAAGAGACGCCAGCATGCTTTAGATTGACGTCTCATTCATGAATATCCTGTTTTTTGGCGTATCCTCAAGTATTGATTTCCCATAATCTGTAGTCTCCTTAAAAGGACGGCTGGCAATGAAATTCTTGAAGCTTTCAAGGCTCTCCCATTCCGTGAATATCATATATTGCTGTTTGTCATTAACATCTTGATACAACTTTACGTCTTTTATTCCGGAGCTTGAAGTTTTTAACATCTGCATTACCTGATTAAAGGTTCTCTCAAACTCCTCTTCGTGCCCTTTCTTTACCTTGTAGTAAAGCCCTACGTTTATCATACATAAGCATAGATTTATTATACTTTATTTTTTCTCGTTTTCGAATTTTTCTAATTATAATACCCCTATATTTGTAAAGGATGTAACATATTAATTGTTAGCATTATTCAGCATTGCAAAATAATATGTATATCAATGAGATATTGCATACATGCCATTTGAAAATGAGAATACTTATCTCCGTATGTCGGAGGCAGGAAAAGAGGCGGAGTTTCATAGGTTATACGAAGAAAGCCTGAAAGAAATAGAGGCGTATTTCAATAAGGAGTATCCAAACATAATAGATGGCGATGTTATAGAGTCTAAGAAAATAAAGGATATAAGCCCAATTGATGGGAAGGAGATAGCCACTTTCCAACTAGCATCGGATTCATCCGTAGATAAAGCTGTTGATATGCTGTACAAATCTTACAAGGCATGGTACAGCCTGGGGTATATGAAAAGGGCCTTGATATTCCTAAAGGCCGCAGATATGCTAAGTGAACAGAAGTTTAAGTTTGCAGCTATACTTACTTATGAAAACGGGAAGAACAGATACGAAGCTATTGGAGATGTGGATGAAGCAATAGACTTTATGAGATATTATGCCATGAATTTGATAGAAAACCAGGGTTTCATAAGGTTCACAGGAAAAGCCTATAGGAATGAAGAATCCATAAGCATTATGAAGCCGTACGGGGTATTTGGCGTTATCTCTCCATTCAACTTCTTTTCCATCGGAGTAGGCATGAGCTCAGCTCCCTTGGTGACCGGCAACGCCGTTATACTGAAACCTTCAAGTGATATACCTCTCTCCCTCTATCTCTGGGTTAGATTGATGCATGAGGCAGGCGTCCCGAAGAATGTGTTAGCGTTTGTATCAGGTTCAGGCGGCCTAGTAGGAAGGCATATAGTTGAGAACAAGAAGGTTGCAGGCATCGTGTTTACTGGGTCGAGGGATGTGGGTCTGGACATCCAGAGGAAATCCATAGACAACGGCCCGAAGGTAGTCATAACTGAAATGGGGGGAAAAGATGCTATAATAGTTTCCAACAAAGCCGATATGGACAAGGCTGTGGAAGGTGTTGTTAGAGCCGCATTTGGGTTTGCTGGGCAAAAGTGCAGTGCTTGTTCACTACTTTACGTACATAAGGACATATATGATGAATTTATGAAGAGGCTCAAGGCAAGGACAGAGGCCATTAAGCCAGACGATCCAAGGAAGAAGGATACATTCCTCAATCCTATAATAAATAAGGAAGCTTACGATAAGTTCATAAAATTAAAGCCTGAATTCAACAAGGGCAAGATACTTACGGGCGGCCACGAACTTAACAAACCTGGCTTCTATGTAGAACCAACAATAGTGACGGATCTGCCGAAGGATGCATACATAGCAAGGAATGAGATATTCCTTCCTGTTCTCAGCGTGTTCAAGTGCAATAGCATAGAAGAAGCTGTAGATGATATCAACAGCATGGACTACGGGCTCACCGGAGGTATATTCACGGAAGACCCGAAGGAGATACAGTATTACTTCGACAATATAGAGGTTGGGGTAATCTACGCTAACAGAAAGAGTGGCGGTTCCACTGGATCAATGGTTGGATCGCAGCCTTTTGTTGGGTGGAAACTGAGTGGCGTATCCGGCAAAGGAACAGGATCATTCTACTATCTACAGCAGTTCCTGAGAGAACAGTCGCAGACTATAGCCCACTGATTCTCTTAGGGAATATTTTAAACCACTTTTTTCTATTACCATCTGTTGTTTACTAAAAAATCCCCCATTTTGGTTACTCAAAACATAATAAACGCCATTGCAGGCTATATCGGTCTCTTTTTTATAACAAGGTATGTTGGGATAACAATATGGGGGTTCGTAGCCTTCGGCATGGGGTTTACCGGCATATTTTCCCTTGCCACTGAATTAGGCTTTAGTAGCGCATATACGAAGAGTATTTCAGAAGGGAAGGATGTAGAGGAAGCTACTAATACATTTTTTGCTGTAAAACTCGTACTTGCTGTTATATTCGTTATACTTGCCCTCTCCGCATTGTTTTTCTGGACGGACGTCCTTCATCGAGGCTTCCAGAATCCAGTTGAGTTTTGGGTAATAATAGCTCTGATACCCTATTACTTTTTTGGTACGCTGTTATCGATCCCAAAGTCATACTATTCGTCTACGTTTTCCTCGTATAGGCAGGTCCTGCCGTCAATCGTAGAGGCCATTTCCAGGAATGGTTTGTTTGTTGCTATCGGGGTCATATACGAATATAGGCTCTTCAGGTTTCCAGATGCAGATTTAGCTATAGTTATAGGTTCTGTATATTCGATCACTTATACAGTATACTATATTTATATGATGTACCTGGGCCGGCCATGGCACTTGGGCAGGCCGAATAAGGAGATGTTAAAATATTTTGCAATAATCGCTTTGCCTTTAGCAGCGTCCTCTGGCATATCTACGATAAACGGCAATATAGATAAAATAATCGTACAATTTTACTGGCACGCAGATGCAACGAGCGCTCTATATACATCACAGATTATAGGTACTTCACTAATATCATTCTCTGGTGCGATAAGCGGTTTCTTCGTGCCCGTTTTATCAAGAAAGGAAAAGAGTAAGGACATAATGTATGAAGCGCCTGACTTAGAGAGGTTTATTTCGTTGTTTATTCTTCCTTTCGTTATAGCGCTATCAGTATTTTCTGTGTATTTCTTAAATATCTTTAGCGCAGGCTATCGCCCTTACTACTTGATCCTCGTATTCGTTGCATTGGGCAATTATATAGGTATAATAACTGGACCCTATGTCAGTCAAATAATTGCCTCTGGAAAAACCTGGAATATTGCGAAAATAACCACGCCTTCGATAATAGCCAATATTGCACTTAACTTTATATTTGTGCCACCTTCGCTCTTTGGTTATACGCACCTATCTATGGGGTATACGGGTACAGCTTTTGCATCTCTTATTGTTGCGATCGGTGATTATATAGTGTATAAATACATTTATAGTAAAAATGTGATGCATATAGGATACCGCATTCTAAGACAGGCAATTCCTTCGTTTGCGGAAATTCTATACGGATACATTCTTCTTATGTATATCCATCCGTATTCCTTTTTTGTGCTGCTTTTAGTATCTTTAGCAGCTGTATTTATATTTTTCGGAATTTCAATAGCAATAGGAGAAATTACAAAGGATGAGTTTGTAGAATTCTTGACAAATCTAAATCCGCTGCTTATTCCCAAGAGAGTAAAAGAAGAAAGAGAGGCGGATTTAAGAAATAAAGGAGAAAAATGATAATATCTATTTCTTATCAGAAGTCCTAGAAACAACTTCCGCAATCGCTACATCGTTTTTGATTTTCTTTATTTTTACTTTAACAGTCTCTCCTTTTTTTGTTCCGGGTACGAATATTGTGAATCCTCTGAAAGATGCACGGCCCTCGCCTGAACTTCCCACTTCCGATATTTCTACCGTGTATTCCTTGCCCTCTTCTATGCCTTCCTCTTCTTTGAATTCTTTAACTGTATGTATGGGGTGCTGTGCGCCACACGCTTTGCACACAAGTAATGATACCCTACCAGACTTTTGTATCTCCGTGTCCAGCGATCCACATTCGTAGCACCTGACATATGTGTTAATGTATTCGTTCATCTTTTCTTGCAATTCCTCAAGCGTCACTTTTTTATTTATAATAAGCCTTCGGCCATTTTGGACTATGTTCGTTCCTAATTCTCTTGTGAGGAATTTTATTACTTGATCCGGGTCTCTGTTGATTATGTCAATTATATCCTGAAAATTTCGAATTATCGTGGCTTTTCCTTCCCTTATGATCTCTGGTTCTGGTATCTTAAGCCTATCTATATTCTTCGTTGAGCTTGATAAAACATCTTTAGCCTTCTCAAGAAGCTTGTCGTAGCTGTCAGTCATATTTGTATGAATGCAAAACACCAATATTAACGTCGTTACGCATGATCTAAAATCAATTATATCCATGTATGACATTAAAAATGTCACATGTCCGGTCAAGGTAGAAAAATTAAAATATAAATTAGTTTATACATTCAGGAGGCATGGAACTTGCTCAATAAGGACGTTAAGCTGACCTTGAGAATTTCAGAAGAAGAAATAAACGAAATCGATGAATTCTTAAATCTTAATCCCGAGTTCGGAAGCAGGTCAGAGTTTATAAGGCATGCTGTTATGCAGTACATCTCGAGCAAAAGAATATCTGTGGTTAAGGATGATCTACAAAAAACCCACGAAGGTTTAATTTTGGATGAAAATTCAAAACTTATTATAAAGACTGCCATAGAAAATGGATTCTTTAAAGATGAAAACGATCTAATCTCAGCAGTTTTGCGAGAGTCACTAGAACCGTTCGTCCTTAAGTTCGTTAAGAAAAAATCCAAGAACATGAGCGATTTGATGAAGGCGCTTGCATCCTTTGAAAATTTTAAACAAGCAGGCGCCACCGCACGAAAGGACGGGAGGTGAGGCTTATTCAAAGAAGATCAGTATTCAGAGAAGAAAGGTATATCGATCCTCCAACAGTTGCACACGAATACTATTCCTGCAGGACGAACGTCGTTGTTGTCTCGTTTGGTAATGCAGGATTCAGAATATTAAGAAAAATGAACCCTATAGATATTAGAAACGTTGAAAGCTATGCAGTGTTTAGAGGCACACCTGCCAGAAATTCCTACTATAACGGAAGCTTGAATGTAAAGGGAAGAGAAATTTCATTTGAAGTCTATTCCATAGAGAATATAAAGAACCCTTTTCTCAAATACTCAGCTAACCCCATAAAGATAATGGATGGGCTTACTGAAGAAGACGCTTTGTACGCAGCGCAGAAATTAAAGAGTACAGGAATATCGTTTGTACTTGTCAGCGGTTTTGGCGGTTCTTTCGCTCAATATGCTCATTCAAAATTCCTCGAAATATTAAACAAATCTGGTAGGGAGGCTTTGAGTATAATTGTCGTACCATCTTCTAAAGAGGGCAACAGAAGAGAGAAGGCCATAAGCGCAATAAACGATCTGCGAGCTACTGGCAATAACATAGTTGTCTTTGACAACGATAAATTCAGTTTTGGGTATAATTTTCAGAATATAATGGAAAAAATAGAAAAGGCGAATACAATGATAGCCAATCGCCTAGATGAATATATATCGGAGATATCCTTAAGCATAGACAGATTGAAATATGCCATAATATCTGGATAAATTTCCTTAAATTCCTTCTATATTGTATTCCTAAAAATATGGTTTAACATCCAAATTTATTATTTTACCTCCGAGAATACCGTTATTGTCTGAGCTCTTTCTATGCCAGGCATCTCTCGCAGTTTATCTAGGACAAAGTTTCCTATGGCTTCAGTTGATGATTCTCGTACCTTTATCAGCAGATCCCATTCCCCAGCGATTATATACACATTTTCTACCTCTTTAAACGTCGCTATCTTAGCTGCTAGATCCCTCTGTGAAATGCCATCCTTTGGCGTATAAGCCACAAGTATAAATGCAACTACAGGAATGCCGAGAGCCTTGTAGTCCGGTACTATTGTAAATTTCTTTATTATGCCACTCTTGATCATGTTCTGCATTCTCTCATATATCGTTACCCTCGGGATATCTAGTGTACGTGACATATCAGATATCTTGTCTCGGCCGTTTTCCATCAGGTAGTTAAGTATTTGGAGGTCTTTCTCATCCATATTTTATTATATCATAGATGTATTTAAGTTTAGTCATTATGTCTAATATGGCTTTTTGTATTTGACGTTAATTGACATATTGTTCTTTAGAAAGAGACAAAATTGATTAAGCATACTTTAATCTTCATTTTATGGAAGCAAAAGAAATAAGCGACCTTGTATATGAAGTGAATTCGCATTTAGAAAAGCCAGAACTGCAACGGGCATTGAAAATAGAGAGTTCTGTAAGATCTTATCTCTCCGATTACCTCAAAGGAAGAGGGTTTATTGAAGTCCCTCCAGTAATAATTTCAGTGCTTACAGATCCATTGAACCATCCGGTCTACGATCCTACGATCGACTATTATGGGTATAAATATTCGATCACTAAAAGCATGATATTCCACAAACATATTCTCACCAAGCACTTCGGCAAAATTTTTACCTTCTCTCCTAACATAAGGCTTGAAGAAGAAGACAAGGCAGAAACTGGAAGGCATTTATCCGAATTTACTCAGCTAGATCTCGAGATAAGGGATGCTACACGTGAAGATGTAATGTCATTAGGGGAGGAGATGATTGTTGAATTATTCTCAAAAATTAAAAAGACGCACTCCGATGACCTTAAGTTCTTTGGAAGAGATCTCCGTATTCCTAAGAAACCATTTGAAAGAATACGATATAAAGATGCAGAAAAAGAGTACGGAGGCGACTTCGAGAGTATACTCTCCAAAGAAAAGAAAGAACCTTTCTGGATAATAGATATCCCTTTGGAAAAAAGAGAATTTTATGACAGAGAAGACCCGCAGAGACCTGGTATACTAGTTGACATGGATCTGGTATACCCAGAAGGTTTCGGTGAAGCCCTGTCTGGAGGTGAGAGAGAGTATAAGCTGGATCGGATTATCGAAAGGATCCATAAAAAGAGGCAAACAGAAGAACAGTTCAAATGGTACATAGAATTTGCAAAAGACGGCCTATATCCTTCAGCTGGCTTTGGCATAGGCATTGAGAGGTTAACTAGGTACATATGCGGTCTCAGTAGAATAGAGGATGTACATCCATTTCCAAAGGTACCTGGAAAGCTTTCGCTATAAGCTATCCATCACACATAATTTTGTAGAATATTTTTAATGTAGAAATAGAATCGTTAAGAGAATATGTTTCGAATTTTTTTCTTTCATTTTTCCAAAGGTATTTTATTGCTTCCCCCTTTCCCATCCCATTGAGTGAAGGTATCATCTTTGCCTCAAGTTCACTTTTCCCAAGGTAAAGTGATATTGCATCCTCAAGCTTCATTATCTTGCCTGTCAAATTCTTGACTAAATACATAACGTCTAAAGTGTATGCAGAACCGAAGTATTCTCTGATATTCCAGAATTTGTAGTCTTTGAAGTTCCTTATCTTATAGGATATAAGAGGTATATCGTATCCTGTATGATTATATCCCAGTATTATTGCAGGTTTTACATTTCCCAGCAGTAAATCAAAATTCTGGAGAATAGTCTCCTCTTCCCCTTCAGATTCTGCCACAAACACATTGCAATTAAGATCTCCTGTACAATACGATATAGCAATTATATTTTCGTTGTTCAAAAACTTCCCGTCTTCTACAAGCGTCTCTATGTCGAATGATATTAACTCTGATTTCTTGATTTGTTTAACGAAAGCTCTTAAATTATCAGTGAGTTGAGACTGCACTGGATTTCGCCCTTTTCATATGACTTATGGATACTATCACGGCTGCAAGAAGGGAAGAAAGGCCCGATATAAGGAAGGATAAGCCTATCCCGTCTAAAAAGTCTGGTTTTACAGCATTAACTTGGGCTATCTTCACACCAAGGAATGCTGAGCTCAATGCTGATTCCGGAACTAATGCAGCGACTACTGAAAATACCATAGACATACCTATAACCGAACCTAAGTTAAGTATGACTGTCCTAAGGCCAGCAGCTGAACCTCTCTTATTTGGCGGGGCAGTAGACATAAGTATGGCATTGCTCGGTGTATAGAATATACCTATACCGAAACCAACCAGCGTAATGCCAATATAGAACGGAAGGGAAGCATCCCGTACGAAGAAGAGCATGAACGATCCGAAGAATGAAAGGAAGAGCCCTGCATAAATTAAGTGGTCTTCCATACCTTTGCGGTGGACTCTGCCCACGAAATATGATGCCAAACTCAAGGCCACAGCATAAGGCATTACCATCAAACTCGATGTTAAGGGACTCAATGATAGAGGCCCTTGAAGCATTATTATAGCTATAAGCAGTATCGAGTATCTAGTTATCGAGTTCAGGAAAGTTGAAATGGCTTGGACAGCAAACTCCCGGATCTTGAAAAGTGATATATCAATGAGGGAATTCTCAGATCTCCCTGTAAAATAGATGAATAGGATAAATGAAACTGCAATTGATATAATGTACGCAAGCCCAGAAAACGATATCCAATTGTTAGGCGGAGCAAAGGTCATGTATATTATTAGGAGAATGATGAATATCGAGAAGAATACGGATGGGAGCTTGGCAGCTTTTACCTGTCTCTTCTCTATGTCGTGTATTTTCAAAGACATAAAGTAGCCTGCTATACCGAACGGAACATTGAAGACAAAGACGTATCTCCAGTTAAGAACAGTGAGTATGCCGCCTACAAGCGGCCCGATTGCAGTGGCAAAACCTATTATTAAACTATTCGTGCCTATGGCCCATTTTAGCTCATCTTGCCTGAATGCATCAGCTATTATGGCTAAGCTATTTGAGAAGAGAAGAGAGCCACCGAGCCCCTGTATAGCCCTAGCGGCTATGAGCATGTCAATATTTATACTAGATGAGGCTAGCAGAGATCCTATTGTAAAAAATATGTATCCGAGCCCATACAGCTGTTTTCTTCCTATAAAATCAGAATACCTTCCAAATATTGGTGATCCGATAGTCATAACTAGGGGATAAATAACCAGCACCCAGATTATAAATAGAAATGTTGTGTGAAGGCTGATCATTATCGTTGGCAATGATATAAGAAGAGATGTACTGTTGATGACTGCAAGGAACGATCCTATGCTAGTAACTGATATTGCCAGTAGCTTATAAGCGCCATCCATCTATAGTTCTCCTTTATTATTCAGAGATTTCCGAATCTAGAGATTATATCAGATATACTATCCATATAGTCTTTAAATGCCCTAAGTATATCACGTGAAGTAACGACTCCGACCAGCTTGTTTTTTTCCATAACAGGGAGCCTTCTTATTCCGTTTTTGCTCATAATCTCCGCTACCTTGAAGGTTGGCGTATCAGGAGTTATAGAAATAATTGGTGAATTCATTATCTCCTCTACCCTTACATTCTTTGGGTTTAGGTCTTTGGATATGATCTTATTGATATAATCCCATTCTGTAACCATGCCTCTTATGCCTGTTTCATCCTCTACTATAAGAAAGCCAACGTGATCCTGAGCCATAACAACTGCCGCTTCATAAGCTGTCGTATCGGGCCTAAATGTCTTCGTATATTTTCTCATAATGTCCGAAGCGTAAAGTACCATGTTTCATAATCATTAAAGTCTATTTACAGATTTTTATAGTGAAAAAACCTGCATTTTTAGGAAAGAATAGTTAATCATAATGGGAATTAATTTTAAAGAATTCTTTGCGGATTTACCTTAAAATAAGTAAAAACGGATCGAAAATAACTTCATTCTAAATTATATACAATAAATAAGTACATAATTGTAGATACTCTAGATTCTAAGGTTGACCTGTACGTATATACTATACCGCTTATCTTGTAGAAATACCTACGAGGGGAAAAATATTCATACGTGAGACTTTAGCATATCGATAGAATAAACTGATTGATGATTCTCCAAGCCTGGAATTTTACATTGCATGCATTTTTTAAAAAAATGTGAAAGTTTCGTCCAATAACATAAGCTACTGTATACTTGCATTATAAAGTCCATTCGTTCTAACAAGAGATAGAAAATATTTAATATCATACCTCAATTATCGAATAGCCTTTTTAAAAGGAGTTGATATTATGAATCAGACTTTAGAAACTGGTACAACTACAGTTGGTATTACGCTAACAGATGCCGTAATCATGGCGACTGAAAGAAGAGTGACCATGGAGAACTTCATTATGCACAAGAACGGAAAAAAACTATTCCAAATAGACACTTATACTGGTATGACTATTGCAGGACTAGTTGGAGATGCACAGGTTCTTGTTAGATACATGAAGGCTGAACTTGAGCTTTACAGGTTGCAGAGAAGAGTAAATATGCCTATAGAGGCAGTTGCCACACTTCTATCGAATATGCTGAACCAAGTCAAGTATATGCCATATATGGTCCAATTGCTTGTTGGAGGGATAGATACTAGTCCTCATGTATTTTCTATCGATGCCGCAGGCGGTTCAGTTGAGGATATCTACGCCAGCACCGGTTCTGGATCTCCATTTGTTTATGGTGTACTGGAGAGCCAGTACAACGAAAAGCTATCCATAGATGAGGGTGTCGATCTCGTAATCAGGGCCATAAGCGCGGCTAAGCAAAGGGATTCGGCCTCCGGTGGCATGATTGACGTTGCCGTAATAACTAAAAAGGATGGCTACGTACAGCTGCCGACCGAGCAAATAGAGGCCAGAATCAAAAAGCTTGGTTTAATTTTATAAATATTTAATCGATTATTTTAAAGTTTAAAGGTGTACAAATTATGGGTTTTCGCGATTACCTGGCAGAGACCAGGCAAATATTTGATCGACTGTATCCAGACAATAAGATAACAGAGATAGACTATGAAGGCCCCACAATAGTCGTTTATACTAAAGATCCAGAATTATTTGCCAAGCGAGATGACCTTGCCAGGCAGATAGCGCAGGAGATAAGGCGGAGGATAGCTATAAGACCGGACCCTTCGATCCTTACGGCGGAGGATCAAGCTAGGGCAGAGATAGAAAAAATAATACCAAAGGAAGCTGGTCTTGAGGATATATACTTTGAAGGAGACACAGGAGAAGTAGTTATAGAAGTTGATGAACCATCCATAATAACTGCTAGGAATACTGAGTACGTACAAGAGATAAAGGCTAGGACACAATGGTCTCCTAGGATCGTCAGGGCCCCTCCAATGTATTCACACACCGTAAAGGAAATACGGGAATATATG
This sequence comes from Thermoplasma volcanium GSS1, assembly GCF_000011185.1. NCBI lineage: Archaea > Methanobacteriati > Thermoplasmatota > Thermoplasmata > Thermoplasmatales > Thermoplasmataceae > Thermoplasma > Thermoplasma volcanium. Next base: position 657,145 of record NC_002689.2, read on the forward strand.
AGGGACATCAAACAGGAGAGAAAGGAGTTTTTGCATAACCTTGGTGTAAAGCTCTCCGGGCCACCTCTTGTCGGCGAAACGTGGGTAAGATTGACAGCTCTTGGCGGCCACTCTGAAGTTGGCAGGAGTGCGACGCTCGTGTCTACCAAGAATTCAAAGGTTCTCATAGATTGCGGGATGATGAACGTCGGTCCAGACGCAGATCCGTGGGATGCTGCACCGTATCTATACGTTCCAGAGGTGCAGCCACTCAGCAGTATAGATGCAGTGATATTAACGCACGCGCACCTGGACCATTCGGGACTCCTTCCACTTCTCTTCAAGTACGGTTACGATGGTCCGGTATATATGACGCAGCCGACTAGAGATCTTGCAGTCCTCCTCCAGGATGATTATATAAAGGTAGCGAGAATGGAGGGCGGCAAGGTTCCGTACGAATCAAAGTATATACGTGAGGAGTTAAAACATACTATAACTCTCAGATACGGCGAAACTACGGATATAACAAGAGATATGCGGCTTACGTTTTATAATGCGGGCCATATACTTGGATCTGCATCCGTACATCTTCACATCGGTGACGGCTTATACAACGTAGTGCTCTCTGGTGACGTTAAGTTTGAGAAAACCTGGTTGTTCAATCCTGCCAACAACAAATTCCCTAGGGCAGAAACGTTTATGACCGAGTCGACTTATGGCGGTAGAGACGATTATTCCTTCACGAGAGAAGAAGCTACGGAAACTCTAGTGGATGTTATTAATAGGACACATGACAGAGGAGGATCGGTTCTTATTCCAGTCTTTGCGGTGGGAAGAAGCCAAGAAGTCATGATAGTTCTAGAAGACGCAATGCGAAACGGTAGGATCCCCCAGATGAACGTATACCTTGACGGAATGATAATGGAAGCTACAGCAATACATGCTGCTTATCCGGAATACCTCAACAAAGAATTGCGCGAGGCAATCATGGTTAGAAAGGAGAATCCCTTCCTAAGCCAAATATTTAAAAAAGTAGAGACAAGAGAGCAAAGGGAAGATATAGCTGAAGACCCAGAAAGCAAAGTTGTGTTGGCTACCTCAGGTATGATGAACGGTGGGCCGGTGATGGAGTATTTCAAAGCATGGGCAGGAAATCCAAAGCATACCCTTGTATTCGTAGGTTATCAGGCAGACGGTACAATGGGCAAGAGGATACAGAGTGGCGCTAAAGAAGTAACTATTAGCGAAGGCGGAAAAACCGTGACCTACCAAATCAATATGGACGTAGAGACAGCAGAAGGATTCTCTGGCCACTCCACAAAAAAACAGTTGTTAGCCTATATAGCTACTATGCAGCCAAAGCCGAAAAAGATTTTAGTTAATCACGGAGACAATGGAAAAACTGCAGAATTTGCCAGATTGGTGAGGCAAAGATTCAACATAGAAAGTTATGCCCTTAAAAATTTAGAAACGATAAGGTTGCTATGAATTTTCATTCCTTAATATTTATCGTTTACATCATAAATAATCTAGAGGCATAGCATTTTTACGAATCTATCGCCGAAACCTATATATATACACATCAAGATACACGCCTATGAACATAAAAACATTGGTAATTGCCGTCGCAATTTTTTCTGTAATCGGCTTTGCCATGACTAGCCTGGCTGCAACTTCAGCGCCAGCGAAGGATGTGGTAGCTGGAGATTATAAACTAGGCCTTGCAAATGGTCAGATAAACTATGTAAAGTATAACAATACTCTTATAATTTCTTATGGGTTCGTCAGCGGTTCTAATCTAAGCTCATATAATACGCCTATGTCCAAAGATTCCGGTTTTGGCATGCTATTTAACAATTCAGGTAACTTGAGCTATGCAAGCTTTGTAAACGGGAACAGCCTTGTTTTGGCTACTGCCGGCTCTGGAAGTGAATACATACAACTGAATTTCACATCTAATCTGACAGCTGCCAATTCAGATAGAGAATCCTTTATGGATCAGGATGTTGTATCAGCTTACTACTTGAACGTCGATGGCTACAACTTTACCGTAGTGTCTAACGGAAAAGTTACGAATAGTCACACGAATTATACATTCACAGTTCAGAGTAATCATTTCCCGTCATCAAATATCCTCTATGTATTAATAGTAAGCAATACAGGTGTCAACGGAATGTTCCAGCACTTCGAGCACATGCTACGCGGATACAAGTTCACCTACGATAAGACCACAGGCAACGTAACTGGAAGATACCTGTACTTCAACTTCTACCAAAGCAATGAGACTATACAAAATTTCTATGATAGGCTATCCGGGCTAAGGGTATTTAACAATGTAAGCGGCATGGGTAATGGGTCACTAAACTTTCCATTAACGTCTAGTGGGCCGTACGTCGGGAATATATTCTACTATGCTACATCGCCATACGCTTTGATGATCCACAACAACCCGACTCTGCAGTCTTCATTCATAGTAAAAAACGGTACAGTGATGTTTAATGTATCTAATGGCATTTCGCTCACGGAAAAGAATATAACTTTTAAAGCGAATGAAGAGTTTGAAGCAAATTCTGATGATATGGGTCTGGAACTGAACCAATCTGTATACGCTGGTACCTCCTTTGTATTCATGAACGCACCTCACTTCTATGCTATGATGACTTTTGTTAATGGCAACGTGTCAGTAAACAGTATGAATAATACTATAATATTCAAAACTAACAAGACTGGCTTTGTAAACTTTGTTTCGCCTCCAGGGCTTTCCAACGGAGTTAACAAAATGAAACCGATGCAGTACGCGTTAGAACGCGGTAAGCTGGGTCTTCAGATGGCCTTTGAAAAGGTTAATTCAACAATAAATAACTTTACCATAGCATACAATGCATCTGTTCACGCACTCGTGAAGTCTGTATCGTCTAACGGCATAGTCATAAACGTTAACTCATCTGAGACTTCAGGTACAGTCATCGCTGTTTACGTTACTAACAATGTGATAAACGCTTCGAGACTGATAGTAAAGTTCGATGGTTCTGCTGCGGTACAGGTATCCGCATCTGCACTCGTAAATGAAACCTCAACCACAACAGCCTACTATAATGTGACAGCTGACGGAAACGGATCCATGGTTCTAATTTACGTACCGCACTTCTCTGATCACACAATACAGATAGAACCTTACACGGCAGTACAGCAGTTCTCGTTGACGTATTACGCTGCTATAATAGTAGTTATAGTAGCCATAGTTGCGGCCATAGCTTACGTCTTTGTAAAACGCAAGAAATAATATTTTAATTTATAATTTTTTATTTAAATTATAAATTTACCGTCAGGAGATACTTTTTTCCAATCTTCTAAGAAACGAGTAAGGCCTTCATCGGTCTTTGGATGCTTTATCAGTAGTTTAAGTACGCTGAATGGTATCGTTACAACGTCTGCACCAATTATAGCTGCCCTCAGCACGTGAATTGGATTCCGCACAGAAGCGACAAGTATCTGTGTCTTTATGATGTAGTTGTTAAATATGGTCTTTATTTCGTCTATTATTTGCATCCCGTCTTGGCCTATATCGTCTAACCTTCCTACAAACGGAGACACATAAGTAGCCCCGCTCTTTGCTGCAAGAAGGGCCTGTATTGGATTAAAGACAAGGGTGCAGTTGGTTTCTATGTTTTCCTGGCTCAACTTTCTTATGGCTTTTAGGCCTTCGTCGGTCATCGGTATCTTTACAACTGCATTGTCGCCCAATGCGTGTATCTTCCTGGCCTCCTCGACCATGCCGTCTGATTTGGTGGAGACTACTTCGACGCTTACTGGGCCATCCACTATCTTCAGTATTTCCTTAATTATCTCTGCATATTTCTTGCTCCCGCCGGCTTCTTTTGATATAAGCGTGGGATTCGTTGTTACTCCATCAACAAGGCCTAGATCTATACCCTCCTTTATTTCGCTGATATTTGCAGTATCAAGAAATATTTTCATAGCTCTTTTCCTCCAAACTCTGGATAACATAGTCTATTATATCTTTAACATCCATGTGGAAATAGGAGAAAAGCTCCATAGCTTTTCCGGATTTTCCAAAAGTGTCACGCATACCGATCCTCTTCACAATAACTGGGTAGTTTTCGGAAACTACTTCGGAAACTCTGCTGCCGAGACCATTGTATATGGAGTGTTCCTCTGCGGTTATTATACGGCCGGTTTCTCTCGCTGCCTTTATTATGATATCTTTATCTATTGGCTTGACCGATGGCATGTTGATTATCCGTAAATCAATGCCCTTATCCTTTAAAGCGTTTGCAGCTTCTAGTGCCTTCGATACCATTATCCCATTTGCGATGACTGTTGCATCTGAGCCATCCTTTACAACATAGCCACGTCCAATCTTGAATTCGTAGCTTAAATCATTTATCACAGGGAATTTCTCCCTTGATAATCGGACGTAATGAGGATGTTTAATATTTTCTAAGTAATCGATTACACTTTTTGTCTCTACTGAATCGCTTGGGACAATTACGCTCATATTCGGGAGGCCAGACATTATCCCGACATCCTCGACGATTTGGTGCGTTGCTCCGTCCTCACCTACCGTTATGCCGCCGTGGGTTACTACAAATCTGACCGGCACATCGTTATAACATATAGATTGCCTTATTTGTTCATACGTTCTCATTAGGAATATTGCAAACGTTGAAACGAATGGCTTTTTACCGGAAATTGCAAGTCCAGCAGCTGTAGTGACCATTGACTGCTCTGATATACCCATGTTAAAGAACCTCTCTGGAAATTCCTTGGCAAAATACCCAGTTTTAGTTGATGAGGATAAATCAGCATCCAGGACAACTATATCCGGATCCTTTCTGCCGAGCTCAACAAGCTCTTTTCCATAAGTATCCCTTAAGCTCTCGGTTTTCATATCTGTTCACCAAGTTGCTTCATAGCTCTTTCAAAGAGCTCCTTAGACTCGGGCGGGCTTCCGTGGTACTTAGGGTTGTTCTCCATAAAATCTACCCCTTTACCTTTGACTGTATTTGCGATTATGAAGGTGGGTCTATCGGAATTTTTTGAAGCCTGTACAGCCTCATGTATTTGATCATAGTTATGTCCGTCGATTTCGATTACATTCCATCCAAAACTCTCGACCATGCTCTTTATGTCATGCATCGGCATTATGTCTTTTGTATAGCCGTCCAACTGTATGCCATTTTTATCCAATATAGCAGTTATGTTGTTGAGGTTATATTTATATCCAGCCATGAGCGATTCCCACACGTTCCCTTCCTCCATCTCTCCGTCTCCAAGAATCACGTAAACTCTGTATTGCATTCCATCAAGTCTTCCGGCTAGGGCCATCCCAACCCCTATTCCGAGTCCCTGCCCTAGAGAACCTGTGGAGACCTCAACACCAGGTACCTCCCTTGTTACGTGTCCTTCGAGGTGGGAATCTAGTTTCCTAAAACCTGAAAGATCGCTGACGGGGAAAAACCCGCGTATTGCTAATGTAGCGTAAAGGGCAGGAGATGCGTGCCCCTTGCTCAGAATTAATCTGTCTCTCTTTGGATCTTTAGGTTTATTTGGGTCAATATTCATCTCCTTAAAGTATAGCACAGTTAGAATGTCGGTCACACTCAAAGAACCACCTGGATGGCCACTCTGAGCATTGTAGACCATCCTGATTATCTCCCTCCTAATTTTGAGGGCTATATCGCTTAGGTCAATTTGGGTAGCTTCCATAATTATAACGGATGATCATAACATACCAATATATAAGCAAATATTTACGCAATAGTGAACTTTCTTGATCTTCAAAGGAAACACCGTATTTTGCTATATTACATCAATTCTATAACATTTTAAGACCACCGATTGAACGCTGAAGGTGATCTTAAATCGGATCTTTAAATAAAAATTCTTAGCCTATCCAGAGGTTATTGATGCCTTTGTTCCTCCGGTAATACAAAGAACACATCATGCCTAAGTTTCTCCTCATCCAGCGCGTTCAAAGGGTAGAATGGTGCCCTAGAATCGCCTGCGCTGTATCTCCTAAGTATTTTTATTAGAGAATAATAAGCTGACCAAGATCCATATTCATTAGCTATAGACAATACACTATTAATGTATTTCTGCAACTTGAACGATGCTTCAGCCTCAAACTTATCTGCTAGTTCTATGAAGGTCTTGGGCATAAAGTTTCCTGCAGCAGCAACAGATCCATCTACTCCACTCCTAAGTGCCTCATAGATACTATTGCTTGGGCCTGAAAGTATTATGAAGTCGTTGCCTAGATCCCTGTAGGAAAGCATGTGTGAAATATCAGCTATGGTATCTTTTACTCCAATTATATTTCCGCCTGCTTTGTTTATCTTTATCGCGAGAGAGGAATTAATATCGTAACCTGTGAATTTTGGATAATTGTATATGAAAGTTGGTATTATTTTTGAGATTTCGACGTAATACTTGATAAGCCATTCTTCGGGTATGCCTCCGAAATAGTATGGGGGCAGTGCAGATATGCCATATATTCCATTCTCTTTTGCCATTCTAGCAAGCTTAATGCTGTCTTCTAAGTTCATAGAACCAACCTGCATTATGGCCTTGTCGGCAAAATTAGATGAAAGTTTTATTAGATCCATTCGCTCGTTGATTGACAACGAAGGACCGAGGCCTGTTGTTCCGGATATAAAGACATAGTTTACGCCAACGGATAAAAGGGACATGCAGTGGTGGATAAATTTTTCCCCGTCTATCTTGCCTTCTTTGAATGGGGTGACAACTGGAACTATTTTAAGTTTCATATTTATCAAATCCAATCCTATGATAAATTATTTTCATTAGATATTTGATACTTCACCATATCCGACATGCGTTGATAGTGTAGTACCTAAAAATAAGCACTAATATGAGTTATGGATAAATAATTCTCATATTTTTTGGCTGCTTTTTTCTATAAAAAATTTAAACTATTTAAATACTTTTTCTTCTTCTAACCTGAAGTCAAGAGCATCTTTTTCGATATCTCTTCTAGACTCCCAGTAATCCGGATTAGTAAATTCCTTTAAGTACTCGTGCTGGATGATCATCTTCATGACCTCGCTACTCCCCGTCCAAATGAGGCCAAGCCTAGAATCCCTTAGCAAGCGCTCTATTGGATATACCGTTGTATATCCAATGCCCCCCATTATTTGCATGGCGTCATTGACTATCTTCCACATTGCCTCTGTAGAATGCAATTTTGCCATTGAAACAAGTTTTCTTGCATAGGATTGGGTTGTCTGTCCTTTCTCATAGAGATCAGCTGCCTTTGCTGCTGTATAAACAAGGGCTGAAGCTGACTGGAGTAGTGTAAGGCTCTCAGCCAACTTGAAGTTTATGCCCTCATGTTCAATTAGCTTAGATCCAAAAGCCTCTCTCTTTAGTGCGTAATCTGTGGCTACCTTCAATGCGGCGGTGCTTACGCCTAGCGATCCGGCAGCAGTGGTTAGCCTCTCAGGGATCATCATCCTATTGAATACTTCGTAGCCTCCGTTCAGCTCCCCTATTAGATTCTCCTCGGGCACCTCTGCATCCTTATATACGATCCTAGCAGTGCCTCCGCCCTTATTGCCCATAAGTCCGTATAGAGTCTCCACTTTTAAGCCAGGAGTGTCACGATCCACTATAAACGCACTGATGCCCCTTGTTCTAGATTTTGCATTAGGATCTGTTATGGCATATGTTACAAAAAAGTCAGCTCCTTTGCCCCCAACAATGAACCTTTTTTGCCCATTCAGTATATATTTGTTTCCTTTTTTTACAGCAGTTGTTTTCATCATTCCAAATAGATCCGATCCTCCTGAGGGTTCTGTGATTGCCTCAGCTCCATAAAGTTTTCCAGACGTGATGCCTTTTAGGTACTTTTCTTTCTGTTCATTCGTTCCATAACGATACATAGGTTCTCCTACGATAGTACCTAAAGAATACATGCAGCTGAGAGTGAATCCAAGGTAACCCATTTCCTCAACTGCGGAGGCCTCAGCGACCCAACTTGCACCTTTTCCTCCATACTCCTTTGGAAATCTGAGCCCAACAACTCCGTTTTTTGTTATGAAATCTATGAACTCTCTGGGAAAGGTCACTTCCTCTCTTTCAATCTTTCTTATCAGCTCGTGGGGTACTTCTTTCACAACTCTTCTACACAGATCTCTTATTTGTTTCTCTTCTTCGTTTAATAACATATCCTCCAATTCATTCACCTCCCAATAATTTTCTAAGCTCCTTCTTGTCGATCTTGCCTGTACCAGTTAACGGCATATTGTCTATTCTATAAAACTCATCGGGTATCCACCAACTCGATATCTTTCCGCTCTTTACTAAAGAATCGAACAAATCTTTTATATTGCGTACTAAATTGTCAAAGTCCTTATTAGATTTTACAAATGCTACAGGTCTTTCCACCCATTTATCATCCTTTCTAGGCACCACAGCTACCATTTCAACTCCAGGTACTCCTGATATGTAGCTTTCAAGCGTAGAGCTGGGAATAAATTCACCCCCACTCTTAATTAGGTCCTTGACACGATCGTCTATGCACAGATTGCCCATCTCATCGATATGCCCAGAATCACCAGGTCTAAACCAGCCTTCTACGTAAGCATTCTTTGTTTCAGTTTCGTCTGAAACATATCCATCAGGTAACCAAGGCGATCTGAAAAATATCTCAGGGGGAGCACCATCTGCTTTTACTATTTTTAACTCTGCCAAGGGTGATGGCGTTGAATATTTTGTTGAAATTTCGTATTTTCTTTCATCTTCAATTTTTCCATAGGCTTCGTTGATGGTTCCGATGGATGCGATCAATCCATCAGTAAAGCCATAAATAGAAGTCAATTCAATTTTCCTCTTTCTTGCTTCTTCAACTAGGCCGTTAGGTATGGGTGAACCTCCAATTAGAATTTTCATACCGGAAAGCACGGATTCATTATCGTTCGCCAATAGTGCATATAACATTGTTGGGACCATATTCATCCATGTTGCTTTTTCGGACTTAATTAATTTCAAAGTAGATATAGGATCAAATTTTCCTCCAAGAATGTACTTAGTTCCAATCATCGTTGATATAAACAAAGAACCCCATGACCATATATGATAGAATGGAATAAGAGGAAAAACTGTATCACCTGAATTAAGTCTTGCTAAGCCTTGGTAGGCGGAGAGAGAAGTAAGTATAGCCCATATAGCCGTTACAGTCTTTCTATGGGTATAACTGACAGCCTTTGGCATTCCGGTAGTTCCAGAAGTAAAAAGGATAGACATCTCTGTATCTTCGTCAAATTTAGGGGTAAAAACCTCTTCGCCATCATCTATGAGATCTTCGAACCGAGAAAAATCATCACTAGATACGTTAATTGTGAATATCTTTTTCTTGCTTAACAATCCTGCTTCAGCAAGTTTTTCAGCGATCGGAAGAAAGTCTTTTGATACTATTAATGCTTCGTCCCTCGCAGTTTTAATCGTTCTTGATATTTGTTCCAACGGAAGACGAACATTAATTGGATGAATGGACGATCCTGCAAAAGGTATCCCATACAAGGCTATGGCATACTCAATTGAATTCCAATCTAGAACTGCAATTCTCTTACCAGATAAATCACAGGAACTCAAGCCATTTGCAAGGCGAACGGAATCCTCAAAAAGTTCCTTGTAAGTGATCTTTCTCTGACCTTCGGTTAGGAACTCGTTAGGTTTTCTCAATAAGGTTTGATAAAATAATCTGTCAAGGGTCAGACCTGCGCCTTTGGCCATATTTATTATATTTAAATACTATACTTATTCCTTGTGTTATTATGGTTAATATAACATAATTATATGTATATGATCTATATTTATACGTCTTTCCCAAAAACTTCATTGCCTTTAATTTAAAATACAGACAATAAGCAGTTGTATTTAAATAATATTAAAAATATTTGTTAATTTCTGGCATTTCATTCAATTATTTTATCTACAATTTTATAATCTAATATTTTTCAGATATACAGGGAAATTAATATACTGCTATATTCGTCTATTTTCAGGAAAAAGCTATTTGCAATGTTTTTATCATTGTCATTTATAGTGTTGTTCCCGCTGTTAGTAGCTAAGTCATATATTAGTGAACATCACGTAATCAATGCAATAATAAAATCTGCGACTATTCTCCTTGAAACAAGCAGTAACGATAGTGTTAACTAGGCAGGCTATGCTGTTACTGGTATGAACATAACGAATGTTACCAGATCCTTTGTTGTAACCTATCTTGCATCAGTTATGTCATATCTTTGAACTGGTGGGAGCATCACTAATCGTGGAACCTGCTGCATTTACAAGCTTCAAATATGAGGTATTAACCATTGTTTCGTGACGGGCAACATGTGTAACATTCCTGGCTGGCATAGATAGATATAACAGCAACGTGGTTGAACAGGCAGACGGTTTGGTAGAATAGTATAAGTAGGGAGTTAGTTAAATTTTGTTGGGGAAGTCTGTGTTCCCCAAGCTAAAGGATTTGGGTTTTACTGCTTCCCCCGACCCCTAACTTACTCATAATTTCACATTGAACGGCAGCCAGAGATCATGAAAAACAATGCCACTGCCAACTATTGCATGAAGGAGTGTAGATATACTCAGAGATCCTATTCCAAATCCGATTATCATTCTCCATCTCATAAATGTAGCTGCACAAGGATGGAATAGAATTGAAGTTATGACATTTAGAATTATAAGTAAATAAACGAATTGTGTTATTTTCCTATAACAGACACTAAAGATAAAACTAATACCACTATGTTTACAGCTGAAACCCCCAGCCCAATGTAAAATGCGTAGCGCTTTGATCTCTTTTTACCACTATATAAGTTAATGTTTCCTGCATTACAGCTGCAACAGCGCCCAAATAAAGTGCAAATTCTAATGAATATTTGAATTCAATTTTACTGTACTGACCTATAAAAAGTTGGAGATTAAACCCGTGAATACCAAGATAGATAAGAGCTGCAATATTCTGAATTGTATCCTGTACAGACATAGCCACTAACATGAACAAAATTCCAGTGCCGATGGCTATTGGATCTCCTCTTGGATCAGCAACGTCGCGTAGCTTAACAACGTCACTCATTCAATTATTCAATTTTTAGGAAAGTCCTACTCTTTGGATGTCCGAAGATACATCCTCAACTACTACGGCGGTACCGTAGGCAACAATTTCAGTCATTACTTGGCCAATATCTGATGAATCGAACCTCAATTCTATGACAGCATTAGCACCAACCTGTTCAGCTGCATCTCTCAAGCGTTCCATTGCCGTATTTCTAGTGTCGGAAAGCATCTTTGAATATTCCTTTATTTCTCCACCAGCCAAGGATCTTAGCCCAGCCACAATATTTCCGCCAAGACCTCTACTCCTTACTGTTATACCCCATATTGTACCTATAATTCTGGTAATCTTCTTTCCTGGAATATAATTGGTTGTAACCATTATGATGTTATGTTCTTCATCCATTTAAATCACATTCTGTTCTAATATAAATTAGAACGTGTGCATCAACAAACAATTATATTAAAATTTTTCTTTTAAAAATAATATTTTCCAAGAAAGTCAGTTTTTTACACTATTTTACTACCTGGGTTAATTTCACCGACCTTTTTTAACTGCGGCTAAATCAGTTACTAATTAGATGTCTCATCGTAAATAATTTTCTCTTCCAACGCTATAATTTCTCTATTAATAGAATGATTATTATCTTGCAATCGCCTGGAACATGGGTCTTACGTTGTTGTCCATCTCCATTTAGAGTTGTTAACAGAATATATTTTATATAAATTAATAATTAAACTATTGGTATTTATCAGAAAGCGTATATGTATTTTCGGTGCATATAAGAACGGAAGGAGTATATAGGTGTAGTTAGGAATGGATGTCTCTGGCTTTGTCGAATGCCCGTTGACGTTTGGCTTCCTGCCATATTCTCCACATCTTTTGACTGCTTCACATCTTTACTTAACGCGACTTTAGTGTATCGTTTCGAACATGTGCGAAGACTTTTCTATGTGTTCGTAGTTACATTTACTTCTCTATCTGTAGTAATGGAAAAGGAATTACATTTCAATACTCTTAAAACAATAGTATGCGGATAATATCAGCTCATCCACATGCGGTACTCTTGCTTTTTGCCTTTTCTCATTATTTTCCTACAGGCTTTAACAAGTGAAACGCTTTATCGATTACATGCAAATAATAAGATGAAAGCAAATCGTATTTTTAATATCATTATAAACTTCCCTAGACGCAGAATTTGTTGATATAATATTCTTATAGATCATAATATCATCGTGAAATTACCCATTTCGGCAAATTCTTACATGATATTTTTTCAAATTATCGGATGTTAAGAAATTCTGTGCTATGGTCTTATAGGCATACAAAGATGCATACCTTTACTATACACGGATCTACTCGCGTTATTACATGATTTTTCATCATCTCACTCGAGGTATCGATCCCTTAAAAAATCAACAAAAATTGACAATATCATGTCCGGGAAATATTTATATAAAATAAAGAATTCCACGCATGGATTCGAAATAAGTAATGATGAGGGATGGAGTTCCCTATGATTGTCTCATTGAGACTGATAACTCCTGGACAGTAATTGATGCTTTAAGTATGTTACGACAGGAGTGATTGAAATGGTCTTTAATAGTATTTTATGGCCGGATAAGAAGGCCGAATCATTGTTTGATAGCGATCCTGATTTTTTTGCTGATCTCAATCTTGATATGATTATAGATGGAATAACTTCAGGCTATACAGATTATAATCTTAGGCCATTTTTTATCACAATGCCTAGGAGCTTAGATACAGTCAAATACAGGCAAGAGATCTTCAAGGATCTCCTAAATTCAGAAGTTTTTGCATTGATGAAGGATTTTTCAGAAAAAATGAATACCATCTATAAATGGGTTTCAACAGCTGATAGGCTTGGAGGCTATCAAAAGCAAGGATGGCTATTGGAAGCTGCTTTGTTTTACTTCAATACAATGGCGGACTTTTCATTGAAACTCGATAACTTGGATTTTAAGTCACAAGGTCTGTTAATGCTCAGAGAATATCTCAGAGAGTTAGTACATACAGACGCATTTATAGTGGCTTCAAGGGAGGCCAATACTGTAAAATCACTTTTATCTGCAATTAGATATGAGATGTTAATAGAATCTTCAAAGGTGACTATAAGGCGAGACAAGGGGAAGGATGACTACAACGAGATTGTTAAAAAATTGTTTGACAAATTCACAAATAGGAATGCCACGAGCAAAAGCCTGAAGCGTTTTTACGAAACCTCCATGAATCAAGTTGAAGCGGCAGTTTTGGAGCTTATTGCAAGATTATTTCCTGAAGAGTTCAAAGCGTTGTCTTCATTTTATGAGAATCACAAGAATTTCATCGATCCAACCACAGCTCAAATGTACCGGGAGCTACAGTTTTATTTGTCTTATATTGAGTATATTTCACCACTGGAGAAAACTGGACTAAAATTCTGTATACCTGAAGTAGGGACAGTTAGAGATATTTATTGTATAGAATGTTTTGACCTTGCCCTTGCCCAAAGGCTACTTCAGTCTGGATCCGTTGTAATTGCAAATGACTTCAGATTGTCCCGTAATGAAAATATCATTGTAGTGACAGGACCTAATAGTGGCGGTAAGACTACGTTTGCAAGATCAATTGGCCAGGTATTCTTTTTAGCTATGCTTGGTTTACCAATTCCGGGATCTAAGGCTAAGTTATTTCAAGTTGACAACATTTATACTCATTTCGAAAAATCAGAGGATCTTGAAAATCTAAGAGGAAAATTGGAAGACGATCTCATAAGAATGCGAAAAATACTTGATTCTGCCACGGAAAGGAGTCTGATCATAATTAACGAAATGCTCAGTTCTACAGCTTCGAAGGATGCAATTAGTATAGGAACAAAAATCATAGACCTTATAAATAAAAAGAATTCAATATGCGTTTATGTGACATTCTTCGAAGAACTTGCTAGGATAAGAGGTGTTATCAGTATGGTTAGTCAAGTTGATCCAATTGCACCAGAGATAAGAACATTTAGGGTTGTTAGAAGCGATCCGAACGGTCTTGCCTATGCTACTGCTATAGCAGAAAGGTATGGACTTACCTATAAAAAAATTATTGAGAGAGTGAGAAAATGAATGTAGATCTCCTTTTTAATGATACCGACGGAAGAGTTAATGAAAGCGTTCCTTGGAACAGCAATGATCTTGAAAAAGATCTCGATCTTGAAATTTTATATAATGTTATGGCTGGAAAGGACACATATGTTTTTGATGTATGCAGAAGAACTATACTCAATAGCGTCAATGATAAAAGTACAATAATATATCGCCAAGATGTATTGAAGGACGCAATTAGAAACCAAAACATAATTCGGAAAATTTATTCTACAATAGTAACTGCAGAATCAGAGGCAAAGAGGAGTTATTTCTGGATCAGCCGATCAAATCCTGAATTTGCCCTTCACGAATCAATATCAATTTTGAAAATATACTTAACTGCAATAGAAAATATCAGGGATGTTGGTAGAGAAGCGTTGCCTTTGCTTCATTCTAATGGCCTTAAGCAACTATTCACGATGATTATGCAAGAGTTTAACCATGAATACGTGGCTGAGGTGTTAAACCATCTGGAAATACTCCGTTTTCACAATGGTATATCTGTGCGTGGATCACTTGGCTTTGCAAATTCGTTAATAGGGTATAATCTGCTGATGCCGGATGCAAAGTCAAATAAAATTCTGGATAAGATATCTCTCATAAGAGAGCGCCACTATACTTACGTCCTTCCGGATAGGGATGAAATAGGGGCGCAGGAATTGGCAGATATGCGAGCTAAAAGTATACGGGAAACAGCGGCTATTTTAACCGAATCTGCACAAAACGTTTTGGCCTTTATAGATCGTATAAAAGAAGGCGTTGCATTTTATCTTGGCTGCCTCAATCTTCTTGATGAACTTACTAAAATTGGTGCACCTATTTCATTTCCTGTTCCAGAAAATAACGAAAATAATGGAATGTATTATACTGGCATTTACGATGTTGCGCTCTGCTTGAGAACTAAAACAGTTCCTGTTAGAAATTCACTGAGTGCAGAACATGACAGTATTATATTCATAACTGGTGCCAACAGAGGGGGAAAATCTACCCTTCTAAGGGCCATAGGACAGGCTCAACTGATGATGCAGTGTGGTATGTTTGTGGCAGCGGAATCATTCAGTGCATATATTGCAAGTGGTATCTTTACTCATTTTAAGAGAGAAGAAGATTCTGGCATGAGTATGGGAAAATTGGAGGAAGAAATGAATAGAATGAGCTTAATAATTGATCATATAAAGGCAGGAGGCAGGTTATTTTTAAATGAGTCGTTTTCATCAACAAACGTCAGGGAAGGATCCGAGATCGCCAAGCAGGTCATTAATGCCTTGCTGGACAGTGGAGTTAAAGTCATATTTGTTACTCATTTTAATGAGCTTGCAGAATCCTATCTCGGTAGTGTGTATAATCCGACATTTCTAAGAGCAGAAAGGCTTGATAACGGTAAACGTACTTTTAAGATACTGCAGGCAGATCCTATAACAACAAGTTTCGGGTATGACATATTTTTGAAAGTATTTGGAGAAAGCGCTAAAACATAAATACGCTGGTAGACGCAATGGGAAATAACGATAAATGTAATTTCAGTCTACTAAAAATCTTCGTTGTTTAGAACGTAGAGATTAAAATATTCAAAAATTTGATCAGCATAAAAAGGGATTTAATATAGTTGAAAATGATTTAAATGATTCCTTGAATAATTATAGAAAAATATGGTATTTTAAAATTAAGAATAATTATCACGCCTATAAATTTTATCCGTTTTGTATTTTTATATTTTGATTACCTGTACTTACCTTTAATGTGATTGACGAACCTTTTTTTGAATCTACCATTGAAACCTCAACATTATCTTTTTCCATAATAGAATTTATATTTGGCCTAGAATTTGGTGTGAATATTTTTGTGGCTCTTTCGACTCATCATTGACTTTAACAATTATAAATTTCATCGATTCCAATGATCTGACAGTAATAATATTAATTCAATAGTTTCTATTTAAAAAAATGCTACGTTTAACATTTGTATAAATAAAATACATTTTAACTCTCATGATTTATAAGCCAAAATAGTTTAATTGTTACGTTGATTAACTATAATTATACTGACAGTCCATGCCAAGGTAGAAAGTTGCGGCATTCAGAATGGCCTAATCGTTCCACTTGAATATATTAAAATAATTAAATACAAATGTCAATATTTCTGTAAACATCAAATTTTTCGTAAACGCCATTATTTCGCTGTAGCTTCATCGTCCACGCAATAAAATAAAGTTATTTTTTATGTAGAAAACTCAAAAATGATACAATTTTTGTCTCTTATCTTCGTTTTAGCAATTTTTGCCAACTAATTTTTTGTAATATTGTGAAATGCAACGTCTATGGAAAGTGAAAGGAACAAAATAGAGCACCCAGGAAATTCGGAATCGCAGACTCAACAAAAAATACTGGAAAGTTCTAAGGTTTTGATACCCGAATGGGCGTATACATTCCACGGACATAAATGCCCGTACATGCCTCTTGGTTACAGGGCCGGGCTTTATGCTATGAAATTGCTGAAGATAGATCGAGAAAAAGACCATAAAACGTTAATTTACTCAGAGATGAGCGAGAAAGATTTGAACGGTTGTTTTAATGACGGGTTACAGGCCGCTACTGGATGCACTTATGGTAAAGGGCTGTTGAACCTGCTTGGTTATGGAAAACTTGCATTGATACTATATCGTAAGGACAAAGGAGCAGTAAGGGTACACGTTAGGGACGAAATTATGGATGAACTCTCATCCCGTGCAACTGAGTTCTTCAGTCTCAGGAAAAGTGGTAAGGAACCCTCTGAGATACCTGATGAATTTATAGATCCAATAATAAATGATTGGATGCCTAGCCTTTCCGATGAACAGATGTTTGAATATAAGTTCATCAAGGATTTTCATCCCATACCTGCTAAGAAGAGTGGTGTAAAGAAGAAATGCGATCAATGCCACGAATACGTCTACGAGATCGATCTTGTGCCCTCAGAAGGAAAACTCATCTGCAAACCAGATTATTATAACGTGGATGAAAATCACCCAGTGAAATTTTAAATTACATTTTAGCAAAATTTGCTCTAATGTGCGGCGTTCATGAGTTTATGGTAAAGGTGTGATTATAATGAGGCCTATTCAAGAAATATCCGATAGATATAATGGATTTAACATTTTTAGACACGTGGAAACAGAAGTGCGAACTACTTATGCAATCAGAAAATTTAATGGTACAGTTATAAGCGATATATTTCATCGGGTCCCAAAAGACTATTCTGTTCGTGAGTTTTCTAGCAACTTATGCTACATTTTTCACAAGAAAACTATTGTAAAAATAGCGAGCAATGATTTTGCCGAATCTATGAGTGGAAATTATGTAAAAATATCAAATGGTAAAAATATGTACGCATCTTGCTATGAAATTTAAAAAAACAAAGGGAGATAGAGATGAGTCTATTTTTCTTAATTATATTTATTATAACCTGGATACTTTCTGCATTGTTTGCAACGGCAGGTGTAGGGGCTGCTAACACGCTAATACCCATATATTATTCCATGGGCATACCGTTTTCAATAGCAGCTGCAGCGGGACTTTTATTAAACGTATTTTCATTATCTTCAGCTACTGTAAACAACGGAAAAAGAGATAGGGTATTATGGAAATTAGGTATTATATTCTTAGCGCCCGCAGTTATCATGGCTCCCATGGGTGCACTTGTAGGAATTCATACTCCAAGGAAGGTATTACTCTGGATGTTTGTAATGTTCTTAGGATACACTTTATATAATTTGATAAGAGGAAAGGCGAAAGGAAACTCAGATAAATTTTCTGTTAATGCTAAAGGCTATGCTCTTGGTGTATTAGTAGGAGCTATTGCGGGATTTCTTGGTGGTTTACTAGGCGTAGGAGGAGGAATGATAATTTTACCTGTTTTAGCGCTAATAGAAAAAGATTATAAGAAAGTGTCAGCTACTGCAGGATTTATCGCTTTATTTAGTTCAGCAAGTGGTTTTACTAGTTACCTGTTCTTATTGAAGGGAATAAGTTACAATCTATGGCTGATAATATTGATAGGTGGAATTTTAGGAGGATTTACAGGATCATATTTAATGAACAAGATGAAGACAATTTACGTAAAATACACAATAATATTAATAATAGCGTTCGTACTGATAAAGATACTAGTGGGAATAATTTGAACATTAAAATTGCAAGATTATAGTCAAACCTTAATCCATTCATTTTTATATAGACGCCGTCTATCTACTTTCTTATATCCGTTGTCTTTGATGTTTAGCTTAATGCTTTCCCTCCCCTCCAAGCACCGTTCCTATCTTACATTGACCTGCGCAACAGAAGTGCCGCCATTCTGTAACTCTGCGCCATTTTGGTTGAAGTGAACGATTCTAAATCGATCTTCAATTTTTCGTCTGTTGTGAATTTTTCAGGCATAATCACCATCGACTTTCTAGATAGAGTGCAGTATTTTTGCAAAATCTTTTTTTAAATCTCTCCTCAATAATCTTTTTTTGAAGTTATTCAGCTGACATCCCTTTTAAAGTTTTATTTTAAATTACGTGCCCATGGCCTAGAGGAGGGATAAAGCATCTTCTATGATCGACTCTATCGTAGAGGTGAACTTTGACAACAAAAATTCCTTCTGGGAATAGGTCCTGAAGGAGAGATGCTAAGGCACTCTTGAACGTACATTGAACACTTACATAAAGCCCTAGAACGCATACCTCTTTTTCCTCAGCATGCCTAGGGCCACCCTCGGCGACCACGAAAAACTAATAGAAGCTTGCAAAGGCTACATCTTCCTGCACTACCGGTTGATCACAGAAGTATTGTTCAAAGAAGGCTTAAGATACATCGATATGATTCGTTTGTCTGTGGATGACTTCTACACCGATGCGGAAAAAATAATAGTGTGTACTTGGAAGAATGAGAAATATCGCGAAGTCCCGATAGTTCCTAGCGTTAAAGAGGTCTATTTGAAGTATCTCCCGTTTTAGACATATCTTAGTCGATAAGTCGAACAGGAATACGAAGGCATTGTTCAATAATCAGTACGGAGATCCCTTGATAGAGGAAGGTGAGCCTGAATACCATTTTCACCTCATAGAGCGAGAAGGTTATGCGGACGGTATTTATGGGAGAATGGGTTAAAGTCCGAACTGATACGTCGATTACTCTGCCATACGAGCATAGGCACGACGATGATCTATATAAAGCCGGAAGTCGCGGGTGCACCCTCGAAAGTACAGAAGTACGTGAAGAAGTTTTATTTTGTGAGGTCCCTGGACATGCGACTTCTCAGTTAGAAAGGTCTCAGTCTGCGTCCGATAGTACGCCCCGGACGGTGGTCGCTTACGAGCGTAACCGAATCCTTAATATTCTTCTATGGCATGGCTACTCGTGGGAACGAAAAAGTATGAGGACTTTGAAAAGAATGAAAGGGTCAATCGCTGGTATCTCAACGTAAGGGCCAGATCTCCCATCAGCGCCGATATCTGGAGAAGGTCCCTGCTCCGATATTGCACTATCAACAATACTACACCGGAGGGATTGCTTGACATGGCCCAGAAAGGAACCCTTAAGGACAACTTCCAGGACTTCACCATCCGAATGATTGCAGAGGGGAGAAGGGGTGCATATCTTGCCAAGGTAAAGGAAATACTTCACTCATGGATCCGCTTCAATGATATCGACTACAAGATCAGGATAAACATTCCGAATGAGCGCCTCAATGAAACCACGATGGACGAACGGGTCCCAACAAAAGAAGAACTGTCAAAGATCCTGAGAATGGGGACAGTGAGGTCAAGGGTTTCTGTTTCACTCATGGCGTTCTCGGGACTGAGGCCGGAAGTATTAGGAAATTATGAAGGGACGGACGGCCTCACTCTTGGGGATATTGAGGACCTGGACATAGACACGCTGACATTCAAGAATGTGCCGGCAAAGATCAACGTCCGCAACGGCCTGAGCAAGACAAGGCTAAAGTACTTCACATTCCTGGGGCAGGAAGGTTGCGGCTACCTGAAAGACTACCTGGATCACAGGAAGGCATCCGGTGAGATCCTGAAAAAAGAATCTGCGTTGCTTGCTCCGGACCCGGGGAATGTGCAGACTGCGCATGGCTTCCTGAGAACGGCCCTAATAGCGCGAGAAATAAGGAAGGCCATAAGGAATTCGAACTTATCAATGCGCCCCTATGTCCTTAGGGTCTATTTTGCAACTGCTCTTGATATTGCTGAATCCAAGGGATCTATCTCGCATCCCTGGCGCCAGTACATCATGGGGCACAAGGGCGACATCGAGGCCACGTATTCCACGAATAAGCGCCTGTTGCCCGAAACAATAGAAGGAATGAGATCGGCGTACCTGAAATGTACTAAGTTCTTTGAGACCGAGGAAAAGGGCATAAAAGAAGAAGACTACCAGAAGATGCTCAGGGATTCCGCCATTGACACATTAACGGGGGCATTCGGCATTACACTGACGGACGATCAGAAAGAGGAGCTGAGGAACCTTGACACTGCCGAATATCAGAAAAGGCTCGGAGAGATATTCAAGGACAGGAAGGCGGACCTCCTGAACAACGGCAATTCTCAAAAAGTGATCCCTTTCAAGGACGTGGAAAAATACATCGAACAGGGGTGGGAATACGTGAGGGATTTCCCGGGCAATAAAGCAATTGTGAGGCTGCCCTCTTGATTTAGTCAAGGGGTATTCCAATTTTAATCGTCCAAAGCGTCCAGCATTGAATGGAGAAGGCGAAAAATCCGATGCGCAGAGCGAAAATGAGGAAAATAAAAAAACAGGGGTAGCAAGGAGGTGTGGGAAGATTTCACCTGCGCTTGTTCCAGCCTCTAGCCTTGAGTCCATTTTCGTGGTCTATCTCCCGAAGTCTTGGGCCTTCAGGGCCTCTGTACTTCGCCTTCATATCTGCAGATATCCTTTCCCTGGACTCTTCAGGTATCTTGAAGCCTTCCGCCATGGTTCACCTCCTGATTCTATATAGACAACGAGCTACATAAATATTTTCGTGAGGCTCATTTTTTTCACTGCAGCCATCCTGGAGTGTATTGATCGTCGTCATCTACGTCTTCGATGTCATCTTCATCTTCATCCTGAGGGGGTGCTGTGTGAGCCCCGCTGATAGCCCCGTGTTGCTGTGGCTTCGCTTCTACAGAATTCCACGTAAACCGGTAACGCTCAAAGATCCGACGTATCAGCTGTTTACCGTGCTCATCGAAAGCGAAACTGTTGAGTATCGCCTTTTGAATTCTTTCGGTGCTTATTGCGATGGCGGATAAGACGGATTCCTTCACTCTTGCCCGAATTGTTTCCTCCATTGTGGCTAGTTCTTTTTCCAGCCGTTCCTTATACGCCAGGTCGCTGGCCTTCACGAAGGCATCCATTTCGAGTGCGAGCTTGTCATTGGCTTCGGCTTGGAGTATTTCACTCATTCTCTTGCCTTTCTCAAGGGCGTCTTTGACTATCTCCGGATATGTCATGCCACTCTTCTTGTAGTGGTCCAGAAACTCCTTAAAATCATTGCTGAGCAGGATTGATAATGTAACGTGCTTCTCACGGTATCTGTAGTAAGCCGGCGGGTACTTCTTTGTTTTATCGACCTTATCACTTCTCATTAGTGCTATATAATTCTGAAGTGGATATATAGTTTTGCATGCCTGCTATATTACACTATATTCTTATTTTATGCTCGCCATATAATTGGCGATATGCTTGATTCGTGCAACTAACGAAAATTGGCAAAAATGGCAAAACGGCTATTTCACTGGGTCTGTGTTAGAAAAACGAAATTTTCTCGGCAAAAATATAGGGGTTTTTCAGGGACTCAGGCATGCAAAATGTAAAACACGGTCTCTGTGTTGTAACTCTAAGCTTCTGCCTTTTTGTCATCTGCTGCCCCTATAGACAAACCATATTCCCTCTTTCCTGTACCCGAGATGGCCCAGGATGTAGCCTAATCTCATATACCGATCGTGATTAGGCACCATTTCAGCCGTCCTGATCCTGTCTCTCAGGATCACCAGTGGATAGGTCGCCTTCAAGAGTTGCATTAGATTATTTCGTTCGTCTTCATTCAGATGTTCAAGATCGTGCTGCTGAAGGAATATATCGATTGCGTCAGTGTTCAATTTCTCACACCTCCGTGTATGTCAGGTCAATTGGTTGACCTGGCTCTGTTAGAACGTATTTTGGTTCTATTTGCTCAATTTTACTGGGGTTTGAAAGTATGGCAATTCAGGATGTAAGATAATGGTTAACTTAAAGTCTCTTTGTAGAATGGATGCCGCATTGAAACTTGAAAAGGAGTTAAACGAAGAAGTCAATTCATGAAGGGAATCAGTAGAATTCATGAAAATGGCAGCTACTGATACATGCGAACTTCTTAACTTCTGGGACGCTAAAGGAATATTTGCAAAAGAGAAGGAATTCAATTTCCGTCAAGGGCAACGGCAAACCCCTGAATACTCTCCATATGGGGCCTAAAGGCTACTATTGTTGAGGCCAGAAAGCGTTCATGACCTTGTTTCAAAACACGTATGTTTTCACCTTAGCACGCATAGTGATTTTTGTTTCTTGAAATACGCCATCGCCAATCCATGACTTTCCTAAAAAAGTCAAAGAAAGGCGCTTTAGTATATTTCCAGCCATTCCGGTAAACTTTGTGTATTTGCCTAGTTTTTTAATGATCAAGTTAGTTAAACAGGTCTAATGGCCTTGACAGACAGGAAATGAAGTTTAAAACCAATAGTAAGTACCAGAAGAGATCTGATTTTAACGGATCCTCTAGAGCTATCTTGATAAATTCATCAAAAATCCACAACAGTATGAGAATAATGCTGAATTTATGAATATATGCCGTGGGCCGGCATTTACTCATAGGTTTAATGCCTGACAATTTTTATATACTTCCTTGGGACACAATTCCATGGATCAGGAGACAACGAACAAGGAGATAGGGAGGCTGGAAAATTCAGATATTCCCAGGGTGGTCAAGGACAAGATACGTGAGTTTGTAGATGACATACTACTTTCGGGCCTTTCACTGAACCGGCAGTATTTCTACGCAATCCGGCTGAGGCAGATAGCTTCGCTGATCCCTGATAAATTTCTTAACCCGTCAACTGCGGACATAAAGAGAGTCATGTCCACACTCATGTCGGGGAAGATCGGCAGGAGAATCAAGGGGAAAAACCACAGTAGTGTTTATTCTGACTGGTAAATCGAAAACTATAAGTCCACCCTGAAGAAGTTCTACGGCTGGCACCTCAAGGAGCAGAATCCGGAATGCGTTGCCTGGATAAGGCCAAACAATCACCCAAACAGAGATGTGAAACCGGACAACATGATAACTGAAACCGAGATGCAACGAATACTTACCGTATTGAAGAATCCAAGGGATCGGGCCTTTATTTCATCCCTGTATGATTCGGGGTGCAGGATTGAAGAACTGATCACACTAAAGAACAGGGACATATCTTTTGACCAGTACGGGTCATACTTTCAGTTACGGGAAAGACTTGTTACCGAAAGGTCAGGATTGTGGGCAGTTCAATTGCCATGCCCGTGTTCTTAACCCTGCTTGAGGGCATAAGAAATAATCCCGGAAGGCTGTGGAAATGCCGAATTCCTTTTCTAAATTAGTTGTGAATAAAATTAATGGTTAGCAGTATAGATGTGGGAATTCTGGAATAAAGGAGTGGTTAGGATACTATTTGTGTGTAACATCTTCAAGGATCAGCCATGCAAAGAGTTTCTATCTCGATAACCTTAATAACTTTCAAAGGCTTGTCTTTTGATTTCTTATGAAGTGCCCACTGTGTAATGCAGAAATGGACCAGAAACTTTTGAATGAATGGAATTATGGTAAGTTTAGGGTCTTCAGATACGAACGTCCTGAGTGTAAGGAGAAATTCAAGTACTACGTTTCAAATGATGGCAAGACTTTCACTATTCCCAAGGTTGAGTGAGTATGGCTGTTAAAAATTTGTTTGGAGTGGACTTTTGGGTCAACCAATTCAGGGAGCTTGGTTACCCAGTGAAACAGCAAGAGTTTCCGTTAAGCCTGTTAAAAGAACAGAAGATTATACCTCCTAAGACCACTCCTAAGAAGGTACTGAGGCTCTTCAACAATGACCTGTTAGACATTGTAGTAATAGAAGTAAATAATGATGAATTTTCCCGCGGGAGATGTGTTAGTATCGCAAGGTCATGGAAAAGAAACAATCTGCTCAGTCCAGTAATAGTTCTAACGAATTCTTCTGAATCTTATGTGTGTATAATACCCGGAGTAGGATATAACTCAGAGGCAAAAATTCTGTATCTTTCTGACGAACTGTATCATACTGACAAGATCGTGCTCAAGTCAATGAAGTATGTGGAAAACAATGTGGAATTATTGAAGCTGTATAACAGCGAATTTTTCCCATACCAGAAGGTCAGGGACGATTTCTTCTATCAATACAGAGACTTGTTTCAGGAGCTGTCGGACAAACTCACCCCATACTTGGAAGATCACACAAGATCGTTTGCTCAGAAGTTCTTGGGAAGGCTGATGTTCCTTTACTTCCTTCAGAAGAAGGGATGGCTCAAAGGAAACAAGAGGTTTGTCGATAACATTAAAGATTACTGGGAATTGAGCAACCTTTACTATAACGGTCTGAACACGGGGAAAATCGAGGGAATACCTTTCCTGAATGGCTCGCTCTTCGACAGGGAGGACTATCTGACAAGAGATAAGGAAGAGGAAATATCAGAAATATTGAACGAGGCTTTTCTGCGGGCCCGAAAATTCTTTGACGATTATAATTTCACTGTAGACGAAAGCGCTCCACTAGAAGTTGAGGTAAGCATAGATCCTGCGCTGATCGGAACCGTTTTTGAGAACCTTCTTCTGGAGAAGGAACGCGGGGAGAAGGGGACGTTCTACACTCCAAAGGATGAGATATCCTTCATCTGCAGGCGGGCTCTGGTTCGATATCTAGGGCTTCAGGACAGATATACTCCAGACAGCAGGAGCTTGCAGGATGGCATCGATCTGTACCTGGATGAACTGAGAAAGAGCAAGAAGTTAGACGAAATCAGGAACCTGAAAGAGCGGCTTCTTAAGGTGAGGGTTGTCGACCCTGCAGTTGGATCTGGAGGATTTCTGGTTGTGATGATGCAGGAAATCGTATCCATTGTCACAGAGGCTGATTCAATTGCAGGATGGATATCAGATCCGTATGAATACAAGAAGACTATATATGGAAATATTTACGGCTTTGACATAGAACCAGAAGCCGTTGAGATCGCCAGACTAAGGATGTGGCTATCCATGATTATTGACCTGGAAGTCCCGGTACCGTTGCCCAACCTTGATTTCAAGATCGTAGATATTCCGGATTCCCTTGAGCTTCAGAGTGTTCAGAAGAAGATAACACCAGAGATTGAGGAAGAAAGGGACCACGTCGAAAAACTGATTGAACAGTATTCCAACGAACACGATCATGAGAACAAGAAGTCCCTGAAAAAGCGCATAGAATCTCACACCGAGAATCTGAGAAAATACGGCCTGAATCCCGAGGTAATTGAGAGATACATGGTGAATCCCGCAGACATTGTTGTTATGAACCCTCCATACGTGAGGCAAGAATCAATTAAGCAGGAAAGGAAGAAATATTATGTTAGTACATACAAGTTAGACAAGAAATCAGACCTATACGTTTATTTTTTCATGAGGTCACTATGGTTACTAAAGCCAAATGGCTATGTGTCAGCAATAACATCTGACAAGTGGCTGGAAACCTCCTATGGTAAGAAACTCCAGGATTTCCTGAAGAGCAGGCTAATCGCCATCTACGGACAAAAGAACCGATCCTTTATGGCAGATATAAACACTGTCATATCGCTCTACGGCAACGACATGCAGAATGGACCAGTAGATTTCATCTACTTAGAGAGCTATGCTTCCAAGAGCGTTGTCAGGAGGGTTTCCATGGAGAGATCAGATCTTAAGCCAGGCAAGTGGTTCTACTTGCGTTCCCCTGAAATCTTCCTCAGAGAAATAATGCCGAAGCTAAACCACAAGCTTGGAGATTTCGCAGAGGTTAAACGTGGATTCACTACTGGCGCCAACGAATTCTTCTACATGAGAGATGTTTCCTCTCAATATGAGACAGATTATTTAGCTAATCCAAAGAAGTTTGAGGAATGGGGCGTAAGTGCGAAAAACGAGAAAGAACTTAAGGAACAAGGTCTCGTTTATATTGAGAATGAGGGTGGAGAGAGATTTGTAATAAACAGATCGGATACAAAGCCACTGGTTAGAACGACAAAGGATCTAAAGGGATACATAATTGACAAACCTGAAAGATTGTGTTTGTACACCAAAACTCCTGGAATTATGACCAAAAAGTACATTGAATGGGGAAGAAAACAACCTGTAAACATCAGGGGCCGAAAAGAACCCGTCATAGGCTATAACAACGTGCCATCAGTATCCGGAAGGAAAAACTGGTATTCTCTTAACGATCTTGAGCCTGCAAATATAATCTTGCCGATGTACGTAATGGATAGATTCTTCATCCCATGGTCTAAAGAACCAGTTGTCTGTGACAACACTTTCTATACGTTAAAGCCTAACGTAAGAGGGATAATAACATTTCTTAATTCCACCATATTTTACACAGCAATGGAATTATACCTGAGAAGGCTCGGTGGCGGTGTCGGTGAGGTCAAAGTGAATGATTATGAACAGATGCCTGTGCCGGATTTAAGCAAACTGGACTTAAGCAAGATTGACGTTTCATTGAATAGGGACGTAAAAAGATATTTCGAAGAGATTGGAACCGATGACAGGAAAAAACTGGACTCGGAAATACTGAATTTACTGGGTGTGAGTGATTTTCCAATAGATGAATTTTACAAAGAATTTATTGATCTTGTTGATGACCGTCTTATCAAGGCTGATAGAGGGCTGAAATCCCAGGAGGAGGACCATGACCAAGATAATTGACAACTCAAAGCAGAATTTGGCAGGCGTCCTTAGGCGCGAGATGAGCCATGTTGAGGAACTTGCCATAGCTTCGGCATACTTCAATCTTGAAGGGTACAGGAATATCCAGGAAGGATTGAAAAATAAGCCCCTAAAGCTACTTCTAGGTAGAGAGCCTTCTGAAAGCATAAAGTTTGAGGAGGAGGCCATAAAGAACCTTGAAAGTTATGACGAAGATTTCTATTCTGAGCAGAAAGACGTTTTTGCCAGTGAAGTTTTGAACAATGAGGACGATGTCAGCTACTTCTCAGCCTTGCACAATGCCGTTGAATTTTTCAAGAGGCCAGAAGTTGAGATAAGAAGGGTTAAGGGGAGGTTCTTCCACGGTAAGGCCTACATGGGCGCACGCACATCATTTTCTAATATGGTTAGTGGCTTTGCAATTGTTGGCTCAAGCAATTTTACAGGCGGCGGACTTTCGGGAAACAGGGAACTAAACATGCTGACAACAGACAGGGAAGGTGTGACTGAGCTCATAAAATGGTTTCTGGAACTTTGGAAGGAAGACCGTTCTGTTGATTTCAAAAATGAGTTCCTCCAGTTGCTTGAAAACTATGTCACAACACACAGTCCTTACGAGGTCCTGGCAAAAGCCCTTTACGAGGTATATGGCCCGCAGCTTGATGAAGCAAGAACAAACGGCCTCATGAAGACCCTGTTTCCTCATCAGGTCCTATCAACAATACAGGCATCAAGAATCCTCAAGACATACAACGGCGTAGTCATAGCTGATTCCACTGGGTTGGGCAAAACCAGGGTAGCAATTAACCTGGCTGTAATGGCGATAAACGACGGAAGGAATCCTCTCCTGATTGCGCCGAAGAGCGCTCTTGAAACAACATGGAAGGATGAGATGGACAAGACGCATGTCCATATCGATTCAAAAAGGTCTGAATACCTCTCACAACACCCGGATGAGGCAATAAAGGAAATTCAGGGTAAAGATTTCATAATAGTGGATGAGGCACATTATTTCAAGTCACCAGGGTCAAACAGATATAGTGTACTACGAGATCTTATGGCTGCAGGCCAAAAACAAATTGTTCTCCTAACTGCCACGCCAATCAACAACAGTCTTATGGATCTATATTCACTCCTGTCCCTCTATCTCAGGGATGATTCGATATCAGATATCAGCCCTTCTCTCAAGGGTTACTTTTCAATGCAGCAAAAGCTCTGGAGAAATGATGAACCTGTAGATATTGACGCAATACTGAGAAGATTTGTGGTTAGGACGTCTAGGGAACTTGCCAAAGTGCTAAGCGAGTCAAAATTGCATTTTCCAGTGAGGAAGCTGGATACTGACCCGGCAAATCGATATGCAACCGGAGTGGACTACGAAAAGATCGATGCGGAGTTTGACCGGTTGAGTTTCATCTACTATGAATATGCAATCGACAAACTGGGAAAAGTGCTGAGGCTCCCTGATGGTACCCCCATAGCTTCAGGGGTGCAAGACAAGAAGAGGAAATTCCTGAAGGACCTTGTTAAGATTCTGATGAGGATAAATTTTTTCAAACGCCTTGAGAGCAGTATCCAGGCATTCAGGAAAACCATGGAAACCTTACTAAATTATATAGAAAAGAGTATGGATTATGCAACACGTGAGGGTTATTTTATCCCGCCAAAGATGAGAGGGGTACTCACCGATATGTATGAGGATGATGAGGAGTGGGTTCCCCCTTCTCCAGATGAACTATTCTCTGGAAAGAATAGGGAAGTGCTGAAAAGATGCAAACTAAGCGGGGAGGAGAGGGAGGATTATGCTAAAAAATGTGAAATGGATATAAATGTTATCAAGGAGATACTTGGTCAGTTACCAGAAACAGATACAAAGCTGTCCCAGGTCATAGACAGAATCCAGCGGATTGAGCTGTCCGGAAAAAATGGCGTCATCCTGTTTACCCAGTACTTTGCCACTGCTGAGTATGTTTACAATCACATGAAGGAAAGAATAAAAGACAGGGTAATGCTGGCCACCGGATCCGTCTGTAGAGATAGATTCGGTGTTTCAAAAAGAGACAAGACTCCAGTTATAAGGGACTTCATGAAAAATGGCGGGATTCTGATAAGCACTGATGTTCTTAGTGAAAGCCAGAATCTTCAGAATGCACAGTATATCGTGAATTACGATTTCCCGTGGAACCCTGTGGTTCTGATTCAAAGAGCTGGTAGGATCGACAGGATAGGATCGGATTACGATGAAATTTTCATTATAAATGTGATGCCCATTAATGGAGATGAGGGTGATCCAAAGAGTCTGGCGCATTTTCTCAGCGTTATGAAGAAACTGTACAAGAGGATTGATCTCATCAGTGGTACCATAGGAATAGATTCAACAACTCTTGGAGAAGAGGCCTCTCCGAAAGATTTTGGAATACAGGAAGCCATTGCCAGAAACGATCCAAAGATACTCGATATACTTAAAGAAAAAATTCAACAGTTCTCAAAGGATCCTATTGAAACCCTTGCAGATATAATAAACAAGAAAACAGAGAAATGGCTGAGAGATTTGCCAATTGGAATAGGCGCCTATAAGCATTCAGACAGGGATGGGCTCTTCATTCTATTTCGCAACGGTGACGATTATCACTGGGTGCTAAAGTTTTTTGACGGGAATAAGGAAATCGTGCAAAATCCAAATGAGATTATAAGCAAATTACTCGAAGGCGAAACGGAAAACAGGGGGGAAACCATTGAATACAAGGCACTCATGGGGAATTTCAAGGAGCTCAAGTTCTGGCTGAAGAATAAACTTGAAGAAGAGCAGAAGATCCAAGAAGTACAACAGGGTAGAAAGGTCAGGGCATCAAAACAGGAGCAGGAAATATCTGCTGCACTTCAGAGCATGGGTGATGAGGGGATCTCTCTTTCAGCCAAGTTTAATGCCGCACGTGCTAAACAGACCGTGGTAACCACACTTTACAATGCTATGAAGCGTGGAGGCCTTCTGGAAAAAGCCCGTGAAGTGCTTAACGCCTACGAAAGTACTGGCAAAGAAGATATAAACGAACCCGCAGATTTAGAAATAGACCTAAGGAGAGTGTGCTGGTGCCTCCTGAAGAAGGATATGTAACCTATCAACCGATACAATATGCTGAGCCTGTTCGTTACCTTTGCATCTTTTCTAAAGATTCATATTTGTTGCATTGAAATCTACAGGCAATATTATCTCGGAAAAGGCGCAAAGGTATTGTCTTCAATAGTTCTTATGAAATACTGACAATCTTGTAAAAACTTCAACCATTCATTAATGTCAGAATGTTTTTTGATAATCTCAGGTTTTGAGTGCATAACTTCATTTCGCATATTCTTTATAAACTCAATTCTGGAATCTTCGAGGTTGACGAATTTCTCAAAATGTGCTTTCTCGTTGGCATCCAGATTGGGCTTCATGATTTCTCTGAACAAAATCAGTTCCTCATCAAAGTCGAGTTCGTCAAACAAGTCAGTTTCTGTCTGTGATCTCTTCTTATTTTCGAATCGACCCTCGGCCCGATCAATTTTTATGTCTGCTCCAGGAGATTTTTTCAAATCGGTTAAGAATTTTTCACCAAAATCCAGTTTGTAAGGATTTTTAAACCTTACAAAATTTCGTATTGCTATTTCACAAAAAGCAATTTGTGTATGGATACCTATTGAAGCCAATGGGTTGTTTAGGTCCGAGTAATGCACAATTCGATTTATGCTATTCCCATTAAGAATGAAGAAGAAATCTCTCTCAGAGAAAAAAAATAACTAAGGGTTTCAAAAATACCGGTTGGCTCAGAGAGTATGTATTCAGGCGTAACCTAGATTTCTTTATCATAATTTGTATCATAAAAGTTATCGATTTCCCCCTTCTTTTTAATTGGAACCCTGTCGAAACCTCTGCTTGCATGAACCTTCATTGCTTCATCAAGGGTTTCGGCCGTTACTAGTATTATGTTTCCATATCAGAAGATCATTGACGCAATGAAGAAGGCTGAGAAATGTAAGGACAGGAAGATGGATGAACTGCAGGAAGAGAATAAAAAGCTGAAGGAGCAGCTTGATGAATATAAGAAGAGACATCCCCCAGAACATAGGCGAGAAGAACGGGAAGTCCTATGAGATCATGCCACCGCCTGCGGAAAAGTAGAAACCCGGACAGAAGAAGTGCCACAGAGTTTTCTTCTGAAAGTCACCTGACCGCATAGATCATATTGCCAGGATACCGTTGCACAGGTGCCCCATCTGCCCATCGAAACTGAGCCGAATTCAGGAGATACGTTAACGCATCATAGAGGATATACCTGTACCCAGGACAATAGTTAAGAGATACCTCATAGAGAGGAGATACTGCAAACACTGCAACATGATGGTTGAAACTCCCGTGGATGATGAACTTCCAAATGCCCGTCTGTCCATAAGGACAATGCTTGCTGTCATGTACCTAAAGATTGACATTAGGATGAGCGAGGAGAACGTATCCGCAACAATGAATGATATGTTCGGCATAACAATATCCGAGGGTGAGGTCTCCGACATCCTGAAATCACTAGCAGAGGCTTTCAGTGACAGATATGAGGAACTAATGAAAACAATACAGGAATCCACATACAGGCACATGGATTCCACATCACGGAGAAATGACGGAAGGAACGAAAACCTCTGAACATTTGTCACAAGGGGTGAAGCAACATTCCGTATTGACCGGTCAAATGGACATGATGTTCACCTTGAAATTCTGGGAAAACACAACGGCACTGACATCCATGACAGGCATTCAGCCTTTGAAACCCTGGAAAAGGAGACTGGCAACGATCAGCAGTACTACTGGTCTCATATCATATCGGATGCAAAGGAATTGAAGAAGTTCTATGGTGATGATGGGAACAGGATACTGAGATCACTGAGACGGTTCTATCATGAGGCAAAACAGGTTACATGGCAGTGGCACCATGGAAGATGTTGAGAATCTATACAACAAGCTTGTATTCCTCCTTGATTATGATTACGAACACACCAAATCCAGGAAGTTTGTTGACAACCTCCTCAAGCGCAGGAAGGAATGGTTATTCAGCTTCGTTGTTCACAAGGATGTTGAACCTACAAACAACAGGGCAGAAAGGGCACTTAAGCCTTCAGTCATATACACAAAGACAAATGGAGGAACAAGATCGGAAACAGGGGACAGGACATATGAAAAACTGACATCTGTTTCGTATACATCCAGACTCTGGAAAAGCAACATAGTCAAGGATGGACAACCGGAGATAAGGAAGTGGATGGGGAAAAAGTACATGAAAAAGATAGAGGGGAGGCTTGATAAATCAATGAAAAGGAGAGGTCAAGCTTCAGAAGACTAACCTCTTACTCACTACGAAATAGTTTTTATATAATTAAGTATTGCTATTTGTATGGTAGAAAACAATTTTCCAGAGGATTTCAAATTTGGTTGGTCACAGTCAGGTTTTCAATCGGAGATGGGCTATGATAACGCAATGGACGATAAAAGTGACTGGTATGTCTGGGTTCATGATAAAGAAAACATCCAATCAGGGCTTGTAAGCGGAGACATGCCCGAAAATGGTCCGGGTTACTGGAATAACTATAAATCATTCCATGAAGCTGCACAGAATATGGGATTAAAAATGGCAAGAATCGGAGTTGAATGGTCAAGATTATTCCCGGAACCTTTCCCGGAAAAAATAATGGCAGATGCAAAAAATAATTCCTTAGAAATAAACAATAACATTCTTTCAGAACTTGATAAATATGTCAATAAAGATGCACTCAACCATTACATTGAGATATTTAATGATATCAAAAATAGAAATATAGATTTAATAATTAATATGTACCACTGGCCACTTCCTGTATGGCTAAGCGATCCTGTATCTGTTAGAAAAGGAATAAAAACAGAAAGATCAGGCTGGCTGAATGACAGGATAGTTCAATTGTTTGCTTTATTCTCCTCGTATATAGTATATAAAATGGAAGATCTGGCAGTTGCATTTTCAACCATGAATGAACCTAATGTTGTTTATGGAAATGGTTTTATAAATATCAAATCAGGTTTTCCGCCTTCCTATCTCAGTTCAGAATTTGCATCTAAAGTTAAGAACAATATATTAAAAGCACATTCTCTTGCATACGATTCTATGAAAAAAATTACGGATAAACCTGTGGGAATAATTTATGCAAACACATATTTTACGCCTTTGGATCCGGAAAAAGATAATGATGCTATTGCTAAAGCAGACAGTGATGCGAAATGGTCATTTTTTGATCCATTAATAAAAGGAGATAAATCACTTGGAATTAATGGCAATAAACTAGATTGGATCGGAATTAATTATTATACAAGGACAATGTTAAGGAAAGACGGAGATGGCTATATTTCATTAAAAGGCTATGGTCATTCAGGTTCTCCTAATACTGTAACAAACGATAAAAGACCAACAAGTGATATAGGATGGGAATTCTATCCGGAGGGATTGGAATATGTAATTATGAATTACTGGAACAGGTATAAATTGCCTATGTACGTAACAGAAAATGGCATAGCCGATAATGGGGATTATCAGAGGCCTTATTATTTAGTTTCACACATTGCAAGTGTACTGAGGGCAATAAATAAAGGAGCCAATGTAAAGGGTTATTTGCACTGGTCCTTAGTTGATAATTATGAATGGGCATTGGGATTTAGCCCGAAATTTGGTTTAATAGGATACGATGAAAATAAAAAACTATACTGGAGGCCAAGTGCTCTTGTTTATAAGGAAATAGCAACAAAAAATTGCATATCCCCAGAATTAAAGCACCTCGATTCAATACCGCCTATAAATGGTTTAAGAAAATAAATTGTATAAATTTTGGTTCGTCCCACTTTCATGCGGGTAATTTTATTTAGTGATTAGATATTTTATTTCATGGATGAGTGCCAGCTATACTCTGTTCTGCTTGAACTGAAATTGCCATGGAAAGTGGGGAGAGTTTCTCTTGATTCCATGAAAAAGACTGTGGAGATATACATAACACATGAGAAGAGTTCAAAGCTTCTCTGCCCCATGTGCAGGAAGGAGTGCATGGTCTATGATCACCTCAGGGAGAGGGTGTGGAGGGATCTTGACAGCATTGAATTCATGAGCTTTGTTCATGCCAATCCCCAATCGCCCAAGGATATCCTGCCAGGAACATGGCGCCATAGAAGCCGTATTGCCATGGGCAGAGAAGACATCAAGGCTCACAGCGAGATTTGAAACACGATCCATAAGAATGCTACAGAACATGGACACATTCAACTTCACCGAGATCATGAAACTGTCCTAGAAACAGGCATGGAACATACTTGAACATGCTGTTAAAAGAGGAAGGGAGAGAAATAAGGGACATCCTTCCGTTATAGGCATAGATGAGAAATCTTACAGGAAAGGGCACAAATACATCATACTTGTCTATTACGTGAATAGAAACGATGTTGAGTATATAGCGTATGACAGGAAGAAGGAATCCTTGGATGAATATTACAGGACTCTTACAGGAGAAGACCTTTCAAACATAACAGCGGTATCAATAGACATGTGGGATCCGTTCATGTCATCCACAATGGAATATGTTCCGGATGCACAATCAAAGATAGTGTTTGATCTATTCCATGTAATGAAGCATGTGAATGAATCGGTTGATACAACAAGAA
Source organism: Thermoplasma volcanium GSS1 (assembly GCF_000011185.1). NCBI lineage: Archaea > Methanobacteriati > Thermoplasmatota > Thermoplasmata > Thermoplasmatales > Thermoplasmataceae > Thermoplasma > Thermoplasma volcanium. The sequence continues at coordinate 692,063 of NC_002689.2, forward strand.
AACAGGTGAATAAGGAACTGCAGAAAAGTGGAATGACCGATCTGTAGGGAACGAGATACATATGGATCTATGCACATGAAAATCTCCCGGATTAATACAGGGAAAAGTACAATGAACTGAAGAGATCCAATCTGCAGACGGAAAGGCATACTCCATGAAGGAGAATATCAGGGGCCTCTGGAATGCCCCTTCCATTGAAAGTGCAAGAAAATACTGGGATAGCTGGTATAACTGGATCATACATTCCTCGGTGTATGCCATGAAGGATGTTGCAGGATGATGAAGGTTCATATCAGAAACATTCTGAACTACTTCAACCATAAGATTACAAATGCAAGGGCCGAGGGTATCAATTCAAATATAGCGCTCATACAGAAAATGGCCTATGGATACAGGAATAGGGGGAATCTCAGAACGGCAATATACTTCAGATGCGGATTTAGAGCTTTACCCGTGAACCCACCTGAAAGTCCGATGAGCCTAAATTTTTAAAAACAAAAATGAATTTAAAATCATACCAGTTTCCAGTATTTAACCATTATGCATGACTATGTCATATTTATTCTATGATTTAATTTATAATCATGTTCAGGCATGTCAATAAAATCCTTAAAAAAACACTGCAATAAAATATCAAGGGAATCAAAGGTTGAAGGAATAGGCCTAGAAAGCTATTCCAGGAAATTTAACCTATCTACACACCTATCCATATTAGCTACAGGAATAATTAACTAGAGTTTTGCGTTAATTTTATTCTCTCACTAACAAATAATTCTTTCAGCCATAAAGGTTATGAATATGTCAAACATTTGTCAGCCATATGGATATACCCATATATTCCAGTCCTGACATTCTCAGTGAACTGACAGATCCCTTCCGATCATGTTTTGGTGAGATAAGGCAGTTCAGGCACTTTGAGGATCTTATCTCATCCTTCCAAACATCTCAAAGGAGGAGTGTGGCACACCTGAACTCCACCATCATTGCTCATGTGAACCAGTCAAGCATGAACAGATTCCTCTCTTCAAATATTGACACTGGCCTGATGTTCATGAAAATGCAGAAAGCATAAATTCAGTTGAAGATGATGGAATACTTGCAATAGACGACACCATTGCCGAGAAATCGGGAAAGAACATTGAGGCTGCACGATTAATATTTGATCATTCCACCGGAAGGACTGTCTGGGGCATACAGTTCGCAACATGCGTCCTTTCGGGCAGATATGGCATATATCCCATATCTGCTGAGGTATACAGGAGAAAGGAGAGTCTTGACGATGGGAACGAATACCGCTCAAAGATTGATATACAGAAAGGAGTCATTGAGAAATGCCTCATTCTAGAGCAAGGGCAACAGGAAGATCAAGATTAAGGGGAGATGGACCACCCTTGATTCCCTGTCCCTGCCATACAGTAAGTCTCAGACCATAAAACTATCATGGAATACATACTCTGTCTGGGAGGTTAAGGGAAAGATAAAGGGCATGGGAGAGGTGAAGGTAATCATATCAGAAGGCATCAATGGTAAACGATACTATGCAACAAACAGATCGGAATGGAACATGAAGCGAATCATGGAAACATAACTCAGGCGTAGCGATATCGAGGTTATGCACAGGGATATTAAGCGGGACGGGTTAGGTCACATCTTCCTGAGGAAGCTATGCAAGACAGAGATGCACCTCAATCTAACGTCAACAGGAATGGTGATCCTCGAAATTGGCGCCATAATGTCAATGCGAAAATATCTCTACGCACATAAAAGGATGGGGAAACGGGAGAGATGGATCTGCTTCGAACTCCTTGAATCACTCATTTACGGGTTCAGTAAGTATGGTGATCGATTCGTTATGGCTGTGAAACAATCCATGCTGAACCCGTATAAATCAGCAAGGAATGTCCTGAAATTCAGAGATAAATTAAATCATGGAGTTGCTATATAATTAACGCAAAACTTTAGTTTAAATAAATAGTTTAAGGTAAATAGGGTGAATAATGGAAACAGCTAAGGATTTTTACAGGAAAGGTTTCAGATTAGGGGTTAATTTTTGGCCCAGGCTTGCGAACATTAAGATGTGGAAAGAATGGAACGAACAAGAAATATTAGATGATCTTAAGGAAGCAAAAAATATTGGCTGCGATTTCCTTAGGGTGTTTATTCTTGACGAGGATTTTGTCAATGCCTATGGTGAGATAAACGTAAAGTCCATGGCATATATGACCAGATTTCTTGATATGTGTTCATCTTTGCATCTAAAGGTATTCATAACCTTCATTGTTGGGCATATGAGCGGGAGGAACTGGGTTATACCATGGGCACCTGACAACAATATCTATGAAAGTAAGGCCATAATGAATTTCAGCAAATTCGTGGAACATTTTGTTAACGAATATAAAACACATCCTGCAATTGAAGGATGGCTCATGAGCAACGAAATAACTCTTGTAAAGAGACCATCATCTCCAGAACAGGCAATGGTTCTAGAATCTGTATTTTATGGGATTGTGAAGAATCTTGATCCGGATCACACAGTTTCCTCAGGAGATGTCCTATCATTTTTGCAACAACCGCCAAATATCAGGAATCACTCAGATTATGCCGGTCTTCATCTGTATTTTTACGATAACGATCTGCTAAGGCAAAGATATTCATATGGAAGCCTTCTTAATATTTTCTCAAATGATGGCTCGGTTCCTGTATTTCTTGAGGAATTTGGGTTCAGTACTAATCAGGGGACAGAAAAATCACAGGGCGAATTTATATATTCCACCCTATGGACGGCACTTGCTAATGAATCAATGGGCGGTCTGGTATGGTGCTTTTCTGACTTTATAGGAGAGGAAGATCCACCTTATGACTGGAGACCTCTGGAGATTAATTTTGGTCTTATACGGGCTGATGGAACAAGAAAATACTCTGCAGAAAAGTTTCTCCAGTTTTCTATAGAGTTGAAAGAGTTAGAAAACATGATGTTCTTCCAAAGTTTCCAGAGAATTTACCATGAAATATCTGTTATAGTACCATTTTATGCCTATGCGGATTATACGTCAGTTTCAGAAGCCTATAGTGATTATCTATTTAACAGAATCCCTAACCCAATTCTGACATCACTCCTTTTGTGCAAGATGGCAAGTCTGCAGCCAACAGTTTTCTACGAAAATGATCTGGAAGACCATATTAATGGAAAGAAATTACTCATAATTCCATCCGTTCCAACTATGAGGGCAACCACATGGAACAGACTATTAAAAGCCTCCGTTGACAGTGATATTCATATTATGGCATCAACGTTCAGGGGATCCGAGGGGTCAGTACCTCTAACATCATTCCATGATTCCTTCACACATATATGGGAAAAATTATTTGGAGTAAAAACCATAACAGAACTAGGTTCTAAAGGCATCCCATACAGTGGTAACATTGAGATTATATTTACCAAAGAGTTTGGCCCATTCAAAAAAGGGCAGCACATTAATATGCAGGCGTTCTCAAATACGTATTACTGTTATAGCATTGAAGCGACTAAAGCTCAGATTATAGCAGTTGATAAGGATAATAGGCCTGTTTTCACTTATAATGAGGAAACTAGAGCGTATCTGTTTTCAATACCGTTTGAACTTGTTCTAACTGTAGATGATACAGGTAAGTACTCAAAACCCTTCATGGATATATACAGAGAAATAGCAAGACGGTCAGGAATAAAATCACTCTCAACTTCGACGCATCCTGCAATTGAAGTTGCAGACTTTTCAAATGGAACAAAAAATATATGCATAACCATAAACCATTCTACAGATACAGTTCAAAGCACAATCAAATGTTATGGGATTAATCCTATGATGAAAATGGGTAACGCAAAGTATGTGAAGAATTGCAGAGAAGGGATCGTTATAATTTACCCCCCTGGCGGAGTAGCTTTGATAGAATCATCCCTATGAGAGCAAAAACCTCATTAAGGATTGAGTTTCACAACCATTGTTTAAATTACATACCAGTTTCCAATATATAAATATTATGCATGACCGTGTTATATTTATTTTATGATTTAATTTTTAACAATGAAAAAGCATTTTAATAAAATCATTAAAAATAAAATTCTTAAAAAACACTGCAATAAAATATCAGAGGAATCTAAAATAGAGGGAATAGGAATGAACACATATTCTAAAAAGTTTAATTTATCAAACCATTTATTGATATTAGTTACAGGAATAATAAATAAAAAAGACCTTACAGATACAGCATATAGGAATAATATAAGCAAATCACAGTTATCAAAGCTTAATAACAACAGATCACACAATATATTTGAGAATATGTTTTACAGTATTTTAAATGCATTCATAAAAGCACACAAATATGATGTATACAAAGATATTATTGATAAATTATTCAATATTATAACAATAGATTCTACATTTATTGAAACTTTAATTAAAGGTTCAGGAATAGACCAGAGAGAGAAAAGAAAAAATGGAATAAAACTCCATATTTCAGCTTTAACAAATATTAAATTGCCATTAAAATCAATAATAACACTTGCTAATATACACGATACAAAAATATTTGACGCTCTTTTAAATAATATAAAAGAATATATTTTGACAATACAATATTAACATTTGATTTAGGATATAATGATTTAAACAGATTTAAAAAATTAAAAGAGAATAATATTAATTTTGTTTCAAGAATGAAGAAAAATGCTTCATATAAAATAATAAAAGAAGAAACATCCAATTCTAAAATTATTGAATTTAACAATGGATTAATTCTAAGGTTAGTTACATTGGATATTGATAACAAGAAAAGGGAATTGGTGCGTACAATTTATTATTTGGACAGTTATCAATTGGAATACATAGAAATAGAGAAATATAAATTAGAATATAATGGGTGATATGATGGAGAAATTTACAGCAGATGAAAAGGCAGCAATAGCAATGGAATCATTTACAGCAATCAATATAGCAGGGCTATGCAGAAGGCATGGAGTATCTGTATCAAACTTCTATAAATGGAGGGATAAGTTTATAGAATCAGGAAAACAGGGATTCTACGGTTCTGGAGTAAACAATGGTTATGAGAAGGAGAATGAAAACTGAAGAGATTAGTAGAAGACCAGGCTTTGGTTATAGATGAATTAAAAAAATTACAGAGGGAGGAAATAATGGAAACAGTAAATAACCTTAGGGATAAACTGCCTGTGTCAAGTTTTCTAAAATAACAGGCAGAGATCATACATCTACTATAACAGGAAAAGTACAGTAAGGCATAGGAAATCAAGGATACTTGAAAATATAATAAATAAGGTACTGGAAACATCAGGAAAAAGGGCATCATACGGGCACAGGAGAATATGGGCTGTATTAAGGAATGAAGGAGCCAAAATAAACATAAAAACAGTACGGAGAATAATAAAATCAAGGAATTTTGCAGCTCCCATATGCAAAGCATAAGAACAGGACAAATAAGAGAAACCTGACAAAACCCTCAGACATAAACCAGCTATGGGAAACTGATATCCATTATGTTAGAACATATAATTGAATATACTACTTAATGGCTGTAAACGATTGCTTCTCTAAAAGATGGCTATCATATAATTTCTCAAGGAAATGCACAGCCAGGGACTGTGTAAAGCCAGTGGAAGATGCAATGCCATAGGGTACACTAATTTTAACTTAAACAATCTGGTACTTAGGACAGACAATAGCCCACAGTATATAGCTAAAGGCTTTAAACATACTGCAAGGCTATTGAATATACCACATGAGTACATAGTGAAACAGACACCTGACGACAATGGGGATATAGAATCATTCCACAATTCATTGAAAACTGATTATATACGGCTAAATGACCTAGAAAGCTATGAAGATGCTAAGGAATTAATAGAATACGCATCCAATGAATACAATCCAGTTTCCAGTACTTAACCTTTCTCTGGCAGTGTTATATTTATTCTTTGATGCAATCAATAGTTCATGATCAATATTCTTGAAAAGATACGGAAGGAGCAGTGTGAAAATGTATCTGACATTACGGATGATCTGTATTCAAAGAAGTTAGATCTTCTAAAACATGCAGCTCTTCTTGTAGAGTCACTCATCTCTCCAAGGATCTGACAGACATATCCATAGATAGCCATGTGAGCACAGCTATCGAAGCTCGATACAGGGAGACTTTACCAGGTCTTCGTTGAGATATTCTACGATCTCGTGTACGCATACATAATGGCACACAATTACCGTATATACAGGAGATTCCTGACATGTATATTCACTGGATATACTCGCAGAGATGGAACATCGATATCTTTTTCCGGACCATGAAAACGTACCTGAAGATCGATCACCTCATATCCCGGAAGATAAATAGTATTATGGTGCAGATCTTCACCGCCATGATTGCGTATATTGTCCTGATGATCCAGGACATGATTTCTTGCAGTATGAGCATCCCGAAAATGATAAGTCTGCCCCTGAGGATCAACGAAGCAGGCAAAGCTTCCGTCAAGGCATAGCCGGAATTGAACTGCTTGATCCTCCCCTGAGGGGAAGACACTTACTCCCTAATTTAAAGAGCATATCATGATCCATTCTCCTGAGAATAAAATTTTCCGTGTTTTCTCAAGGAGGCTTGACCTCCATAAAATGGATCTGATCGATACCGGAAAGAGAATGCCATGCCTACGTCGCAAGTATTGAAGAAATTCCTGCAATATTCTGCATGTTATGGTTTAAATATAGGAAACAGATAAGGCATTAGCGATGTAGATGGGTGCAGAGGAATATTATTACAATAAGTTTTTGGAATGGCAATCTAAGGGCAACGGTGACTATAGAGTGTATCTTAGGAGAGTTCGCCAGCCTGGCCTCGCAGTCGAGTTCCGTCAAGATCCAAATTTTCGGACAGAAATTTGTAGTTACTTGAAGGCTTATGCTCAAGGCCAAGAAAAAGACACAATAATGTCAGTGATCAAAGGAATCACTAATCCAGATGCGGATATCTTGGAAATTATAATTGGAGCAACCTTAGATGCTTGTTATCCCAATTCCAATATTGGGAATGCTTTGGTCGGACTAGCAATAGCGGGTTTAATTGGTGCTGCACTAATAGCTTTACTAAGTAATAGAAAGTGAATTAAATGGTTGATCCTGGCTCATTTCTTAATCTGGTTATTGCAACATTTAAGGCTTTTCCAGAGTATCTAAAGCTAATAGTTAACCCAATAAAAAATAAAAAATGCCACGATATAATCATGAAACATACTAATATGATCTCAGACCTTATCTCAATTATTGGTCAAACCACGAGCGACAAGTACGAAATGTATTATAACCTCGTACTGACGCTGGAACAGACAGTTGCAATACTATCTAAAAATTGTTACTAAATTTGTAATTTTAGTGATGTTATTAAACACTGGATTTTAATAACATATGTGCCCCTAAATTCTATGATTTAAATGACACTTGCTTTCGCTTATCTTCGAGCCAGCACACAGGAGTAGGTCAGACAGGGCTCAAATGTGCGACAAAGGGAAGCAATAAGGCAGTATGTCGAGCCCAGAGGCTATGAACTTGAATTCTTTGAAGACAAGGCCAAATCCGGTAAAAATACGCAGAGGCCAGAATTCGAAAGGATGCTGAAATCCCTTGAAGGTAGGCCAAAAGTAGTCATAGTATCCAAGGTAGACAGGTTTGCCCGCTCCTTATCAGACCTTCTGAGAATCCTTGAATTCTTGGGCCATAATGGCACAGGATTCATCAGCATCAATGACCCAGGCATTGATACCACGACTCCCAACGGAAGGCTCCTGCTGCAAATTCTGGGCGCTTTCGAAGAATTTGAGAGAAACATGATCAATTCCTTCACTAAAGCAGGAAGGGAGAAAGCGATGAATAAAGGAGTCAAATTCGGAAGACCTGCCCTGAAGACTAGGAACGGAAGCTTCATAGACAAGAGAAAGGTCATGGAATTGAAAGGCAAAGGACTGTCAGCCAGAGCCATAGCGAAGTCCATGGAATGCTCAATAACACCGATACTAAAAATCCTGAAAGAAGACCACTAGCTTTTGAGTGAAAGAGAGAGAGCCGCCGAACGCGTCCGTGCTTTTCTTATATACATTATAACTGATATGATGAACATAACATACCAGAAAAATGGAATTTTACTTATTTTTCTGTGACATTGTTCATGCAAAATGCTTCACTCGTTTTCTGACACTCTCTCTGGAATGCAAAATTACCATTTTACAACACTGCAATATTCGGCTCGTTCGGAAGTCTTAAGAATTTTGCGTGTCCAACAAACTGGGAGCAAAGGGTAATGCAATGTCAATGAAAGACCCCGTATCGTTTGTGGAGGCAAAGGTAAAGGAAAGGGCCAAGGGACCAGCAACATAAAGAATGCGTTGCTTTTTGACATGGACTTCAAACCAAATCGTATTCTCATAAGAAAGGAACTTGACAAGGTTACCAACGATCTTGCAGAGTATGTGAACCTGCATCTTCCCAGGCACATAATCATATACGGTTCAAAGGGATCAGGCAAGACACTCAGCGCACTGATCATGGTTGAGGCCCTGAAAGAAAGCCTTCCTTACTAACTAGTACATCTTAAACCCGTATCAATAATTATAATAAACATAGTTATTTAAAGGTTCTCCTTAAAAAATGTGAAAACACCCAAAAAGAGGAAATTTTTGATAATAAACCTCTAAAATACTAATTCCACATTAAATCTTGCGTGAATCGCTTTTCTGCCCTTAGTATTTAAAAGCACCTATTGATCCACATGCACGATTCACATGCGCACCCCATGACTCGCCTACCCCCGTACACTATGCAATACCCCCACACATTATCAGCACACGAGAAAGTGCCTATTGTAGAAAATGCCATGCCCCATGTGCCCTACTACTACCCCCACTACCCCGTATACTCACATGTACCGGCATGACGAACGCGCACCATGTCGTGTTTTCCGATGTCCTTACGATGATCGCGCACACGATCATACGCACGCATGACCGCATGTGCACACTCATAGGCACATTTCAAATGATAGGCATGTTCCAATGATCGCATTAACGATCACACCTACCCCACCGGACCTACATACCTGCCTCGTCCTCGTACAATGAACGTATTAGGCAATGGGCAAGATGACCGTCCAATGCGAGATAGTTCTTAAACCACCTACCGCAATAGGCACATTTTTGCATGGTCGTACATTGCATTTAGGTAAAGTCCCTATTCCGCTCGTACCAATAATCGTCTTTTGTTAGAATTTCATGGTCAAGGTCACGCAAGTTTAAATACCCCAATATGAACCATGTTGAATCACCCCCAAAGAGATTGTCCATTCCGTTTGAATTATTTCTTTCAGGTATAAATGATAACTCACATAGTAGGTTAGTTACCGCAACTTATGCCTATCATGTCGCACATGTTAATTAACTCGCGGGGGGCGAGGCCTGTTTTCGGGAATATCAATAAGCTGCTTGGCAGGGGCTCTATCGACCTCTGGAAAAATGGCAAACAAGCAGGGTCTCAGCCTGGCGATCCATACGAAGACCGCATTTTCACCTACCTTGGCCCGAACACATAACAGAAGGATGAACACATCCAGGCAAGAAAACTTATCTGGATGAGGCACACCCTAGAAAAGATTCCATCCAGTCAAAGGGTCATATCCAGAATGCGCACCACCCAGAATAGGCAATATCCGTAAAAGCGGCCATTCAGCAATGAAATCGTTACGATTTTGCCTTCAGGCGAGGTGTTCAGCGCATCGGGATTCGTGAAGTTTCGTGGGTTCTTCGGATTCTTTTTTCCGTTATCATGGGAATGCCTCTGCTGCCTTCACGAGCCATGCAAATTGATGGCACAAATTAGGTTTTTATAGAAACTGAAAGGACCTACTTCATTCCCCCTTTTTGGTCTCAATCATAACGGCAGTTCTATAAAATTAATTATAAAAACTTACAGAAATAGCCTGTTTCAAACATCCTACGTTTAAATCAGGTTTCATCTAATGAGTAGCATGACATATATAATATAACATGGTTGTTTCCAATACCCGAATTCGCAAGGCCCTTTTGGAAGTAAAGTCTCTATCCACTATATAAATGAAAAGGCATCATATCCGCCCTTCTGCATATGGTCTCATTCTTAGCCTGTTCCCTCCATCAAAAGGATTATTTGGACAATGATTCGGAGATATTAGTATTAATGACCAATTACTGGAAAATACTAACCTCAAGGGTCATCGGTTCCATCACAGGCTGATGGAACCGCCGTATCCCGTCCGCTGTTTTGATCTCCCTCATTTAATCGGTCGTGCAGAGCTGAATGGGCATGGGTGGTGCTGATGGGTGCAATTGATCGACTTAACTCTGTTAGATCGTATTTTGGTTCTTTTTGCTCAATTTTACTGGGGTAATTATCTGTGTTTTTTAGACGGCTTAACCGTTTGATCTTTTGATCATCTTTTAAGTTGCCCTGTCCTCTCTTGCGTACGAATGGCACTATTTCAGCGACCTTACTGAACATCTTAACGGGGAATACCAGAACGATCTCCTCGTCCGTTATGTCGATCTCCTCGCCAAGCAGCTTGCCTAACGGCCTCCAATAATTCTTATGGTCCTTCAGGTAGAGGGCCAGCTCTGTTTCATAATATTTATAAAGATGAGAGGGAATCTTGAAATACGGCAGTTCGGGTTTTGATCCTTTCACTCTTATCATTTCTGTATAGCTCTTATCTTCAGTTTCGGAATAGTCCTCTGTCCTTTCGATCCTAAAATTTCCGAGATCCTTCAGGTTCATGGCATCACGCTCACTGTTACTATTGCACTCTTGGCAATTATCAAGAATCTGCCATTCGCCCCTTCGATTTCGAGGAAGTACTGGCCTGCAACCTTGAGCTTCCCAGCCTCTATGCGTCCGTTCAATAGGGAGATCGTCAGGACCTTCCCTTCCAGGCCTGTGTTTATCTCATCCGGAACAGAGAAGTTCCTGGGTTCCTGTTTCCTCTCTTGTTTATTTGGCTGCATTTCTAACCCTCCTTTCTATTTCGTGCAGAATTTTCCTCAAAAATACTGGAAGTTTCTGCACTATTCTTCCTTTCCGATTCTCTTTTTTCCATTTTTCTCACTCTCCTATTTCTCCAATTATTCTGTTGGAGCTGTAAAATGCGCTATTATAATGCGATAGTTTAGAATTGATTTTAGCTGTGGCAGCAGCTTCGGTATGGATAATTGGCCTTGCGATATCCTCATATTGCTGGTCTGGAGGGACGTCTCCAGGATCTCTTTGGATTGGGTAGGGTTCATGAGGGGGTTCGGGCCCGTTATTCCATGGTTTCATCTATGCGACCACCTTCTTTCCCATAGATGAGTTCTTTCGCAAGCTCTTCGAAGAACATGTCTCTGTTGACTTCGGGCATGTCGGCGGGGAAGTGCCTGGAATCCGCCAGCACTGTATCGCCCTCAGGGGTGAGGATGAGCCATACCAGCGAATCCCATAATTTCGTATCATTGTCCAGTTTCAGCGCCTTCCTGAGTTCTGGCGTCTTCTTCGCAAGAACCAGTGTTCGTGGCGGAATCATTATTAGCTCGAGGCCCTCGTTTTTCGCTGTTCCGGGCATGTAAACAATTTGCTCGAGCTTTATGATTGCGTTGTGATCCCCGGATACGACTATCCACCCGCTGAAAAAATGATCGAGTACCCGGAGGTACGTCTCTTCAGCGTCCTTGATTTCGATCAAGGAGACCACCCCTTTTCGATAGCAGCTTTTTTCTGGTCGTCATCTGCCAGTGTTCGAAATTCACGTTCACTGGCCTCACTGCTGAAATTATACGCTTTTATTTGCCGAGCCTCTGAAATCGTCATGGCGACATAGGTGCCTTCTTTTAGCCTCTCGGGCTCGGGGTTAAGCCGGGGATCGCTAGTAATAATCTTTCTAAAGGTAAATTGCTGATTTTTCGGTTTATCTGTTTTTTCGTCAGGGACACCGGAATTTACGGGGTCAGGTTGTGATTCTGAGTTTTTTGAGTAGCGGTTCAGTAGCGGTTCGCCAGAAGTGCCCGCTACCGTTTTTTGTTCGCTGTTTTCTAAGGTAGATTGCTCATGGGTAACGGACGCTTGCCTATTCCCCTCATGATCTGAAACGTTTTGTTTCCACATGTCCTCCGGATAGAAACCGCTACCGTTCCTCATGGCAGATGCTCGCATCTCTGACTGGTTTTCCTGCGGTATCGTACCGTTTTTCTGATCCGCTACCGGTGTCCACGTAATTATCAGCAGATCGCGCCAGGCTTTCACCGGGGCGCTTTTTACAATTTTTTTGTTCACAGTCAGATTCGGGTATCCCAGCGCATTGAGCTCCTTGCCGAGTGTTCCGGCGTTAATGTTTTTCGCAGGGAACCCTTTCTCGGTTGCCCATTTTACGGCGTCTTGAATGACTTCCTGTTTCGGAGTGGCCAGGTATTCCTCCATGCTGTCCTTCTCTCTCGATATGTAGCGGCGCGAATCCTTGCCCGCCTCCATAATCGTAACCCGCGCGTCCTCGATGTTTGTTAGAATTTCTCCAGCTTCATTTCTGCGGCGAAGATATGCCATGGCTGGGTTACTGCGTTCTTCCCACATCCCCTGTGCTTCCTTTAAGTCAAGTTGGCCGGTAAATTTCATTCGCTGAGCAAGGGGCGCGTAATAGTTGTCAACAACGTACGAGAAAATCGCATCAAGTTCGTCCGGGTTTTTCATTTTTTCTACTATTTGGCTGATCTTCGCTGGTGTGAGGAAATCTTCAAGACGGTTTGGAAAGTCAATAATTGCTATGATTCGGCGGTAAAAGGCTCGGAGTTCGTTTTCACGGTTAGGCAACTCGTTTACGTCCATTATCATTTTAGCGTGTGAACGCATTGTGAACGGCTGGCCGTTCTTGCGATCGACAGTAATTTTCGTGCCATCCGTTAGCCGTTTGAACCACTCGCTGGTGATTATCTCTGTGGTGCTTTCCGATATCAGGTTCGCCCACGATCAGAATAGTTCAGCGCGTTTGAATTTGTCATTTTCAAGCTCACCCAGCGTTATTTCGGATGTGTGGACGAGGAGATCCTCGATAACGCTGTGTATGATCGATTTTCCCTCTCCTCCCTGCCCGTACAGAATTACGGCCCCGTGAATGTCATAGTTACGCATGAATGTCCACGCAATCGTTTCAAAAATCTGCGTCTTCTTGAGTTCTGCGTTTGGATCCCCCTGAAACACTGTGTCCAAAAATTAGATAAATACGTTTGGGGAGGCCCCCGGGACATAGCGCCTTGGCAGATATTCGGTGTAAAAGTAGTCCGGAGTATGCGCAGTTATCGTTTTAGTCTGCAAATTGAGCAATCCAGCCTCGATGGGTATAGTGTGTGCGGGCAGTTGCCGGACCTCGTCCAGCGGCATACCGATCAATTGGGGGTCGACAACTCGGGTCAAGTTGCAGATGCTCTCGATAGCCATTCGAATCTGCGCGGGTTTAATCGCCCCAGTTTGTTCGAGCTCGCTCTTTATAAGGCCTTCAGCGTCCTTGATCCAATGCGTTCCCGCAAACATTGACGGTGTCCCCTGGCCGGCGACATATTCAGTCAATACATGCTGGTGAACCCTAAGGTAATCCGCGGCGCACAGATGGGGAATAAACTCTGGGCCCTTTTTTCCCTCTACAAACCATGAGCCCGGATTCAGCCCGTCGCCGTGCGGTGCTTCTTTGGATTCGTTCGGTTCCTTCCCTGTGTTGCCCTTGCTGGAATCATGGAATTTTGCGAAAGCGCTACTGGCCATTTCTTCGATTTCCTTTTCGGGATGGGCCTCTGGGTCGGGAAAACTATCGACAAGCTCCCGAGCGCCTTTGCTATCTCCTCTTCAGTTTTCCCCTTTCCGGCTAGCGATGCAGATAAATGCAGCATTTCTGCGTGGTGTGTCCCGCCGGTGTGAAAGAGGTCCCGCAAGTCCGGCGCGTCAGGGAGATCCCCAATAGTAGGAAGCGGTTTCTCCCATTCATATTTTGTGCCGCTGGGGTGATCACTGGGCGGTATCAAGGCGTATTTATTCGTGGTGTGAAACTCGAATATTCCAACAGCCGTTTGTTTGTTCGACTCATTCGGCAAATTTTTGGTGTTTCGGAAGTACCAATGAGCGCCTCGCACGCTCCTCACATTGGGCGGCCCGAAGCGTTCCCTTGCCCATTCGGTTGACTGCTCATCGTTGGTGATCAAAATTGCCAACTCACCGCGGGTGCCGATAGCAACGTCGCCGTTTTCCGGTATCTTGTACGGGTCTTTGCGGCCGGTCTAGTTTGCAGGTGGCGGAAATTTCTGGCGAGGCGGTAAAGGTAGGAGAAAATACCCCTTTTGCTGGAGTTCCTGGATTAAGTTTTTATTGCCAGATGTGTCACTTTCTTGGGTAATATCGGACACCTCCTGTATTACTTTCGCCTATTTTTTGTGTTTTCAGCTTTTTCTATTTTTAGCAGGCGGTCCCATGTCCCCAGTTTTGTTATTAATTCCGAGGCGTCCAAGGTGTCCGGTTCGGACAAGATTAAAGATTTGACAGGTTCGGGCATCATCATCGCAGCGGCCTTAATGCGTGCCAACGATATTTCGGTCATTGCTGACCTCCGGCTTCGAGATCTTCAAGCTTCCATCACTTGCTATTTCCACATTCACATCCATGTACTGGCTCAGTCCGTTGGCATCGCTCCATGGCTTCGGAACGGCCACGTATAGACTACTGTTTTGCCGAATTAGTTTCCTTTTATATTTTGCAACTCTCATGATAACTATAACCATAACGTAATAATAAGTTAAGGAGATTTCAAAAACGCTTACCGCTATTACTCAATAAAACCGTGTAAACCTATCTCGGAACGAAAAGCTTAAGCCTAAGCTTATGTTTACTTCATTACGGCAGAGAAGAACAAACACTCAAATTTGGACAAGCCCGGCAAGGTTAAAGGGCGAATCCTGATCGAACTGGCCCAAGCTCTGGACGACAATCCGGAGCCTATGAGCAGAGAGGAACTCAGGGAAAGAACGGGACTGTCAAGAGAGGACCTCAAATATCACTTGAAGGATTCAAGAACAGGACTTATACCGAATGGGATAGTTAAGGAAGCACAGGGAAAATTCTCAATAAGTTTCAAGAATGCGAAAAGTGTAGAGAAAGCCGTCAATTACCTCTGCACACGAAACAAGATAAGAGAATCGATAGAACAGTTTTTCGCAGAATCCTTTATGTCGGTTTTTGGCGAAGTTTATCACTGCGACATGCACGACCTGGAGCAGTTAAGCCCCGATGAATTTGAGGACTACAACCGGTTCATGGAAAAGTCAAGGGCAATAATGGACGAATGGAAAAGGCCGGATATTGACAGCAAGGCCCTTCACCTTGCCAAGAAACTATTAAGAATCAGGAGAGGCGACAAAACGCCGGGGTTCATGTTCATTTACTGGCGACTGGCATTCCACTTTTATGCGTTGGCATACTATGGGAATACGGAGAAAATGAATGCTGAAAGCCTGAGCCTTGCAGGAATGCCTGATTTTATGATGTATGATTTCGCAAACAAGATGCTTAAAGAGGATAAGAGTTTCTTCGACATTGAACTTAGGCAGGCGCTAAGGAGGGTTTTTCTTGCTGACAGTTATTGGATTTCGCCTGGTGTGAAAGTAATTCATTCTTTCGGCGCATTCAGAGACATCTCTTTTACAGAACAAGTCATGTTCCGGTATCTGCAAGTGGATTTGCAATTAAGGTCCTTACCCATAACCGAACTGGACAAAACGCAAACCGATATCTTCAAGGCGCTAAAAGGCAAAGTACCGCTTGGCTATGAAGTGATTCATGAGGACAACCGGGAGATCATAACAAGATGGACCGGGAAAACGAAATGATTTTTATTTAGTTGCAAATTCGATTAATATATTAATAAGGGGTTAGCCTCTTTAAATACTCTTTCAGGGCAGATAAATGTATTCGCTTACGAATGAAGGCGCCCCGGACGGGATTTGAACCCATGTCACAGGCTCGACAGGCCTGTATGATAGGCCACTACACTACCGGGGCAATGAAACTAAGACCTAATACCTAGGTTTTACTTAAAGATTTTTTAATTTCGTTTTCACAGCATTTGATTACGCCATTGTAACGTATACTTTTATTATAGTTGCATCATCAGGTTTTATACCTTTGTTTAACGCCAACCTCACTATAGTTTGCGCATCGAGTTCTCTTAAAATCGAATATAGGTCATACTCGTCTGACAGATTATCGCTCACACCATCCGTACATATTATGAATAAATCGCCTTTCTCCAATTTTCCCTCGAAGCTGTGAACAATAACATGATTCCATCCAAAAGCTTGTTCCAAAGCGAACCTATTACCTGTAGATGATCTCTCTGAATCGTCTATATACAATTTGTATAATTTCCCCGATCTTAGAAGTACTATCGGACTATCGCCAACATTAGCTGTTATATATTTTTCTGTGCTTATCTTGAGGACAGAAATAGTTGTACTCATCAATGGCCGACCGCTAATGATGCCTATCGATTTTATCTCTTCGCTCAACTTTATTATTTCCTCCACAAGCTGTTCTTTTGATTGTATTTCTTTGGCCATTTTTGAAAGATAATTTACAGCATACCTGCTTGCATCCTTTGAACCTTCGTAACTGCCCACGCCATCAGCCACAATAAATAGATCATCCGTTACTGAATACGAATCTTCATTCTCTAGGTGTAGATGTGGTACGGCACTGGAATCTGAAAAATATTCAACTTTTATCATCTCCATCAAATGTAAGTATATCACCAGAATATTTGAGGTATTTACCATCGAAGCTGAACCTTTTAAAAGAAAATTTCACACCATTCTTTAGAGCCTTGTAAAATTCATCTGAAAAACGTGGATCAGTTTCCGAGTTCGGCCTAAATGAAGTAGCATCACTGAATATTAGAAAAAGTACGTATGCTCCCTTCCCTTCCTGCGCCAATCTCTCTAAAAGACGAAGGTGTTCGTATCCTCGTAGAGTTGGAGCATCTGGGAAGATTGCGACTCCGTCAATGGAAAGTGTGCAGCCTTTTACCTCTATGAATATATCATTACAAGCAAAATCCAACCTCCTATCGTCTATTTTTACTTCTGGTTTACACTCCTGACTTACGAAGTGACTAGCTATTTGTGAATGAAGCCCAGAATCAATGAGTATATATTGATCTTCTCTTAGGCCAAATGTAATCCTATAACCTGTCTTTTTACCGCTTTTTCTCCGAACTAATACTTTATTTCCTGTATATATTATTTCTTTAAGCCTCCCAGGATCGTGAAGATGCGCCTCTACGATCTTATCGTTTAATTTGACATTTACGAGAAACCTGTTTACGCGTTCTACAACAGTACAAGGCAACAGATCAGTAAATTCCATAACTTTATAACCGATCGATCTTGTAAGAAAAGGCTCCACATTTTGTCATATGAAGCTAAGAAATAATCTTTGCCATCAGAAAATTTATTCAATAAATGCAATTCAATCTATATGAAGCAGAGGGCATTGCGTGAGGCTGTTGCAGCTATAGCAATAATTTTGGTCATTTCTATAGCACTTTTTATCATAAAGCCGGCTGTTGACTATTTTGTGTTTAAATATCTAAACTTTCTGCATCCATACATAGAGTATATAAACGGCGGGATCGCAGCGATATTCGTCGGCGGTGGCGGCATACTAATTCTCCGTATTATAAGAAGGAGCATAAGCCAATACTTCCTTGGAAAGTCTAATAGATCTTTGCAGAATCTAATTGAACTATTGATCTCGTTCTTCATGTATACGCTTATCATAGCAGTTATCTTAACATCACTCGGTATAAATCTGACCGGTGCCCTTGTGGGCGGTTCTGTTGGAGCTCTGATCATTGGAATTGCCCTGCAGAATATATTTTCCAATATATTCTCTGGTTTTGCAGTTACATCAGCCGGAGCGATTAAACCAGGTGAGATCGTTTCAATGGGGTCTTGGCTTTTCGGCTCACCTATAACGGGTGAAATAGTTAAAGTATCTTATCTATTTACAGACGTAAAAAATTCAAACGGAAGGATCATAAAGGTGCCAAACTCGGCCTTTCTTGGAAATACTATATTTGAAAGGCTTAGCGGAGAAAGCGATTTTTCGTACAATGTCCAAGTAACTCTACCGTCTGATGTACCGCAATCTGCCATAGAAAAACACATCAGAGAAATAAATGCTTCACAGGATATCAGCTGGTTTCTATCAGGACTAAATGGAACGACTATGACATTTAATGTAACGATAAACGTCGAAGACATTAAGGATCTCAATGGCAAAATAAATGATGTTAACAAAATGTTTAATGAAGCATACTGGAGAGCAAAGAAGGAAGCCTAATTTTCATTTTCCATTAACAAAGCCTTGATCTCGTTTGGGACAGGTGAAGGCTTACCATTGGATAAAATCACATTGATCGTTTTGCCAGTTGCATATTCTTTCCCGTCTTCATCTTCTAAACGGTATGAAAAGTCAAAACTGGTATTGCCAACCCTGGATATCCAAGTTCGAACGTAAACTACATCATAAAGCAGTATCGATTTTATGAAATCAGCCTCAGCCCTCGCAATAACGAAGTTTATTTCATCAGATTTAAATTTCCATAGAAATTTGTTTATAAAGTCTATGCGTCCAATCTCAAAATAGGTGAAGTAAATAGCGTTGTTTACATGACCGACAGTATCTAGGTCGTTATACCTTACTTGAATTTTCGTCTTGCTGTATGCAGATTCAACCATGCGGTCGTATCGTTTCGATAATTAATTTATTTTGTTGTTTTTCCCTTGCCCGTCTTCTTCTCCGCCTGTAAAGTTTGATCCTGGTTCTTAGATTCCATTTTCTCAACAGCTTTCCCTAACTCGTTTGCGATATTATCCAGCTTCTCACTTAGGCCGGCTACAACTTCTTCCGAAAGGGAATTCATCTTCTTCTCCATTTCACTATAGTACTCCTTTATAACAGAATTGTCGGACAGTAGGTCGAGTTTTTTCTCCATATTGTCTATTTTGCTTGATATCTCGTTGTGTTTATCTAAAACGTCTTTTTTAAATGACACAGAAATATATAGAATGGATCAGGATATAAATTTTTGCTTTTAATGAAAAAATATATAATATGACATATTAT
The DNA here is from genome assembly GCF_000011185.1 of Thermoplasma volcanium GSS1. Taxonomy (NCBI): domain Archaea; kingdom Methanobacteriati; phylum Thermoplasmatota; class Thermoplasmata; order Thermoplasmatales; family Thermoplasmataceae; genus Thermoplasma; species Thermoplasma volcanium. Next base: position 711,313 of record NC_002689.2, read on the forward strand.
AATTATTCTATATTAGGTATAGGAGCATTATCTACGTTGTAAGGAGAATCTAAACCAGAGATTATGCCCCACGGGAAGAAAATTGCTGCCGATATTGCCGCGACTATTAGAGTAGAATATGTGAACGGAATAAGATTGAGGGCGCCATCGCTGCCTATGTATGACATGAGTAGTATAAATGCCATATAAAGAATGTACCAGATTGAATTTAGAAAGTGCTCCTTTATTTTGTACACAATCCCGAAAACAAGCATGGCAAGTGCAAGTATAAACATAGCATATGGTACAGAGGGCCACCCGCTCCAGAATGCTATTAGGGACGAGCTAATGAATGCTATGACAGCTATTGTGGTACCTGCAGGAAGCTTGTCCTCTTTCTTTGTAGCACCCTGCCTTCTACTTACTATCATTGCTACTGGAGTGACTGAAAACCCTAAATACCCAGCAACTACAGCATCAGTTAACAGCGCGTATATGTCTGGAACTGGAGCGGAGATGAAGGCAACAATAGCTCCGACTATAACAAAAGCAATAACAGACCAATAAGGAACTGCGTAGGTTTCACTTAGTTTTTTCATAGAGGAGGCCATAATTTTCGATCTGGCTGTTGCTAAGAGCACCCGTGCGCCGCTACCTACATATACATATCCCGTAACGAATGGCCCCAAAATTGATACTACTAGTACTATTATTAGCACCACATAATTATGGTATGAACTTGCGAGGAATACGAAGGGATTTTCAGTTATATTCGACTTGACATCTGCCCATGCTCCAGGCGCTATACTAATTGCGCTCCATTTTAGTCCGGCGATGAATGCTATGGAGAAGAGAATATAAATAAGTGATTGGCCTATTACAGTATATATTATAGTTCTGCCTAGAAATCTGTTCTCTTTCGTTTCAGTTGTTTCTTCTGCATAATCGGGTACTACACGTATACCACCAAAGGCAAACATTGCAAATGGTATAGCGAATAGGATACCGCTAAAGCCAAATGGAAGAAATCCCCCTCTGTAAATATAGAAGTTATCAAATTTGAAAAATACAAACATCATGCCGAAGGCAGCAAGTAGATATACGGCTAATTTTACGAAACCTATATAAAGCGAGTATTTTCCGAAGGCCTTGACACCAAAATAGTTTAGCGGAAGAAATAAAGCTAGTACTAGAACACCTAGGCCTGCGCCAAGCAAGGTAGGTGCACCAGATGAAGCAATGAAATGCGGATAAAGGTATTGTAAACCTTCAACGGTAGCTAGTGCTTCAATAGGTGGAATAAATATATACCATATGAGGTCAGCAAAGGCATTTAATGCATTTGTAAACCTTCCATGCGTATAGAGCGAGTACCTTGAAGGCCCGCCAGCCTCTGGATATGTTTTTGATAACTCAACGAACGTAAATGAAACAAATGTGTACATGATGGCGCCTATTATCCAACCCATGATAGCCGATGGGCCGGCAACGCCTACCATAGCAACCGGGGCGAACAGAGCGCCTGTACCGACTGCCGCTATTAAACCTATAACCAACATTTGTGGAAAAGTCAGAGCTTTTTTAAGTTTTACTTCATGTTGCTGTTCTGCCATAATATCATAGAGAGATGAGCTAAAAACTATATAAAATTTAGCAAAAACAAACATAGGTTAGAATTTGTAAATATATGAGATGTAAAAATATAACGATAGACGAATTAATACTTATGAAAAACTGATTTTTTCCCCAGGGAGTTTCACCCTAGGGGTGGAAACAGGTCCATTTCTACCTATTTTGTAGAAATGTTGTAAGTTATTGTATTGCAAACTTATATTTAAATCCTCGCATGAATCCCTCACAATTTTTTCAGAACTTCGATGTATATGGGGAAAATAATTAAACTATTTCCCATAGAAATTCGATACTAATAAATATTGGACCATTTTATTGGATCAGTAAATGGGCTTATCGGAAATGCAATTAAGGTAATCTCGAAGAAATATATAAGATAACAAGAAATACTTGGAGAATAGGTTTTTGTTCACAAATATATGACACGTATAGAAATACGTGAATAACGGACAATTACATCCCGTTAGTAGTGGATAGGTGGATCGATCAAAAATAGCTGCTGGTAGCTAAACTTAATGGTGAAGTTGCTGGAATAATGCATATGGAGAAGCTTGAAAAGGGGGTAGTAATGCCTGGAGGTCTGAGGATGAATCCCAAATTTCGTTCAAGCTGAGTAGGAATGGCCTTTATGAAAAAATTAGTAGCTATATCCCTGATGGTACCAATTTTTTAATGGCGCAGTGTATTCATAGAATAAACCGTCAATTAATCTCGTGAATAGACTTGGTTTCGTTAAAATAGATTCTTATAACTTATTCACCTTAGAATTTAACATCCATAAGGAAAAATCGAATTATGAATTGTCTGAGAAATGAGACATGTATACTGGTTCCAGAAAGTTCGCGTTGATCGATTGGAATTATATACCGACGAAGATAATCAACGAAATAAAATTGGGTTGGGCTTTAACAGTTAAGATAAAACATTAATATAATATTGTGATATGTTATGAAGCGATAAAGTTGGATTCAAGGGAGACCTCATCTGAGTGTCCTGTATGTGGTGGTAATGTAAAGCACCCAAATTGGAATATATGTATGTGTGAAAAACTGTGATCTGGACTACGATGTGGAAAGATTAGCTTCACTTTCTATTTCCCTTCGTAGTCTTGATCTGTGCGGATATCCGTTACTCGTAAGTGCTGTAACCTCTTTATCATCCATGATGGATGGATACCTGTACAGCATGAATCGACCTGAGATTCCTGGAGCAGGTTCTACTGAGATGGCATACGTTCCGAACAAATGTGGTGCGTAACATTGCAAAACTTTTTGATAACGGTAAAATTATTATACTCGAAACCGGAGCTGATCTTCATTGATCAGGAAGATGATGATGAAGCGAACGTCTTCGTAGAGGATGTAAATAATATGGCGAATATCGTTGAAAATTTAAAAGAGAAGTTGCCCAGCAGATACTTTTAGGGAGGTAGGTAAAGAGCTATGTCATAACATTGGATATATTTGAAAAGGATCTGATGAGCTAATCTCTCAGTTAAATTATATCGTTATGCTCTTCATAAGGTATAAATGATGCAATTATACAAGCTACATTAAGAATCAGATCTCCTAATTCGGAGAGAGAATAATACTTCCTTTTCCCGACAATGTTCGTATCTAATAAACCGGTATTTTCCATACAATTTATTATGTTTTCGCCTCGCCTGAAGTTCAGCATGCTCCTATTTATTATTTCTGTTTTTGTCATCGGCTTGTCAATGTTTTTCATCGTTACAATAACTTGGTACCATTCCGCAAATTTATCACGTTTTAATGAACGTGAGCGAAAGTTGTAACTTCGCCCATGTTTCATGAGAATAGTGAGGTCAACAAACGGTATAACGTCGGTATTATCGTTTCCATTTGGCTTAGATACCTTATATTTTTCTTGAACCAATTCATGATTTTCCTGAAGTACCATCCTTAACAATTAACGTAACTGTGTTTTGATATAATAATGATATGAAAAATAAATACTTACCAAATGCAAGTTATAAACTTAGATGAATGATGTAGTGCAAATTCTGGCCTTTTGCGAAGCGATAAAATACTTGCGTTATACAAGTTATATTTATTCATAAAGCGCATAAAGGAGGATTTCATGATATATTTTAGGTGATGTATGAAAAATAACATCATTAGAATTGCCTTATTAATGGCGGTAGTCGCAGCAGCACTAATAGCCTTCTCCATCGCTGGAAGCGGAGTTAGTCCACAGTCTTCTAATTTAGCAAATGTACAGGCAGAACCCTTGGCAGCCGTATCTGGTTCGTCAATAAGCAACCCTCTTAACCTTAATCAGGCCCAGTATTCAATCGTTAATGATACTTCTGCATACAGCCCGTCTGCTCAAATTAGCGTTTTCGTTTCTCTGAAGCCACAGGGCAATTTGCAGGGCTACGTTAATTCGCTGTACGAACCCGGAAGCCCCTATTATCATCAGTTCCTTACATCATCGCAGATAGGCAACAGATTTGGTCTTGACGCACAAACTTACGGTGCGTTCGTAAGTTATTTTGAAGGGTATGGCATAAGCGTCGGAACCACTTCCACAAGGCTCAGCTTATCTCTAACAGGATCAGTATATCAATTCGATCAGGCTTTTCATACTAGGATTCAAGCATTCCAATACAAGTATGTGTCGAATGGCATTTGGAACCCTCTATTCGGAAATAACAGCGCAGTTCCAGGATCTGTTAGCTATTCCACACCATTCTTTGCCAGCACCAGCGATTTGAAGATTCCGGAATCACTTGAACGTTACGTATCAGGTATCTCTGGGCTTAACGGAATGTTTGCACAGCCGGATCTGATGCTGCCATACGGTATGTCCCCATCCATGGCGTATGCAAGTGCACCATCGCAGGCTCCTATGTCTGCAACGACTTATTATCCATCTTTGAACGATATACAAAATATAACTTACGCTAACTATACCTGGACGTATCCTCAAAATGTTTACTTCGCCGTAGGCTATCAAACGGACCTTGGAAATTACCAGTTTATTTTCCCTAGCACTATGCATGTTCTTACTGGTGCTGAAAACCTTTGGAATGGATTATATGCCCTAAGAGAGAGCCCAGATCTCGGTCAGGGCATTACCGTGGCTGTCATAGAGGTTGGTTTTCCGATTCCATCGGACATGGCCCAGTTCTCTGAACAGGTGTTCGGCAACCAGTACCAGCTGCCTGACAGACTCACATACATTGGCATCGGGATACCTTCTCTTTATGCCGGCATTGTCGATGGCTTTGAATGGGGATGGACACTAGAAACTGAACTTGATATCGAATACATAGCTGCTATGGCACCGATGGCACACATAGACGTCGTCGCTGTTCCAAACCCAGAATTCTCTAGTTTTGATAACGCTTATCAGTTTATTGCGCAGTATCTTGTTAACAATGATCCAATATCTGCAATACCTTCTGGCAACACTATATTCGGGCCAACGTCAGGCGCAACCAACGTAACCATAACAAGCAACTCCTACGGTGCTCCTGAATGGGAAGCAGTTTTTTCTGGATCGCCTATGTACGTTACGGTTGAAGATGAACTTCTTGAACAATTGAACATAGTTGGAGTTACGAACTTCTTTGCCTCAGGCGACGAAGGTTCCAATGGAATGGCAGCCTCGCCATCAATGCCTTCTCAATCACCATACGCTACTTCTGTGGGTGGCGGACAGGCGACTGCTGAGGAAGATGGAATCGAATTTCCGGTTACGAATGTGATCGCTAATGGAAGCCTCTACGGCATACAGATACCGATGTATGTCGCCAGTGCGACTGGATTAGGCAGTTTCACATACTGGAGTTACGGCTACGGCTTTCAGGGTACGTTTAAAGGAATAGTAGGCGGTGGCTTCGGTGAATCCGTTATGGAACAACAGCCATGGTATGAAGCTGGGCTAGATGTGTTCGAGAGCGGTGCACTTATTGATCCAATCGTTTCAGGCCCTGCTGCTTTTAACATGACTGTATATGCGTTCGGTGCATGGAACCTATTCTATGGAGGTACGTCTTTCGCTACACCTATTACCGCTGGCGAGTGGGCGTTAATAGAGGAACAGGCTGCAATGCTTCCTTCAGCGACACCTAAGATGGGCAACATAAATTACCTTTTGTTTGAAGCGCACAACTCGTACAATGCCAATGTGCCTGGAATAAACAACCCGTTCTTTGACATGACGAACATAGGAAAAGGCTTCAACTACGGGCCAATAAACGATTATTCTTGGTATCTGTTTAATTTGAGCATAAATGAACCCAGCGACCCGATACTGCCAGGCTGGTATGCGACAATATTTAATCCAGCCGGAGATGGATGGAACTTCCTGCAAGGCCTTGGATTCATAAACGCTGGTATAATGTCTAAGGATCTAATAGGAACAGTCTCAGAACAGGGATATTCAATACTTAACCCGCAGTTCAGCGTAACGATGGTCACCGATTCGGGTTTATCACCGTTTACAACTCTGATAGCTGGTCATACTTATACCTTTAAGATAGTGTTATCTGACGGCGGAATTGCAGGAAGTGATTATAGGATAGATGCATTCAGCGGCGGGGCTATGACGCAAATAACCCCTAATGGAACCGGCTACTTTAGCTACACCCCTTCATACTCTGCGCTTAGCTTCATAGGTAACGCAACAGAATACGGATACTTCTATGTCACCGTTATGAATAGCCCATCGATCTCTCCGGCCTGGGACTTCCAACAGTTCGGAGTATCACAGCCTATTGCTTCTGGACACTTGCAGTTGATCGTAACGAATCCGGAGGGCGTTGCAGAGAATAATACAGTTGAAGTCCCAATGTTTACTACGGGTTTGACCGGATACTACAACACCTATGGGATAGGCCCTGCAGAGGTGATGCTTAATGGGCATCCGGTAGCAAGCGCCGTAGTATCTGAGATATCAGTAAACGTCAGCCAGTTCCATGAGCTGGATCCAACGATGCCCGTATCATCGTACGCACCAGGCGTAACAATAGGGCATTTCCTCACTGACGGAAGGGGAAACTTCGTGTTCTGGACTGATGCTTTACTTGCGGAGACCAACGGCACGCTCCTCACCCAGGTAGTGCAGTTGAGGGCAACGTACGACGGTCTTACCTCTAATACCGTTACCGTATACGTTGAACCACAGGCAGGTGACTTCATACCATCCTTCAGTTATTCGCCAGGATCGTACCTTTCCGGAACAGTGCAGTTCGCTGACATGAAATACGTGAACTACGTTAACGTTTCAATTGGAAATATGCCTGGCCAATACGTAAACGTAAGCTATCCTCCAATAATGTTCGATAGCTATTCTAACATGCCTGTGAGCGGCGTAGTCAACGGCTATGTCCCGTTCAATTTCACAGTGCTGCCTCCACCGGGCCAGACTATTATGCTTAACATGACTGGCGAAGGTATAAATGACCTCACGGTATCTTTTTCAATCTTTGGATTCGCATTCATATCTTATGATATACAAGTCCCAATAATATGGCACTACCAAATACCAATATCCAACGCGGGTCCGGACCCGTCATCGCACATTTCAGCATCGTCTTCGGGCCTCGTATCTGGCAATCTCACAATTTATTACTCTAGTAGCTGGTTAAGCAGCGGCTTAAGTGGTGTCATCACACTTTATGGTCCTAAAAACGCCGTGATAGCAAGTAAAGAAGGAACAGCTGGTACTCTTACAGTTAACACAGAGAAACTTGCAGACGGATACTATTATGCAATTTTCAATGTCGCTACGAGGACAGGATTAAGCTCTACGGCTTCCTATGGATTCTTTGTCTATAATGATGTAACGAATTTGCAGAACAGCATAAGTTCGGTCCAAAAGGCTATATCTTATTCTACAGGATATCCGAACACAGAATACAATGGAAACCTAAGTGCATTAAGGTCCAAAGTATATAAACTCTCGGAAGAATATAACCAGAGTGTGTCAGATCTAAATATGATAAAGGCGGAAGCAGGCTCGCTCTACGAATCTGGATCTATAAATTCGACCCTCTATAACCTCGTGGAGAAGCAGGCCTATTCATACAATAACGAACTTGACAACCTACACGGTGAAATTGCTTCAATGGCATCTCAGATCAACGCAATTGCTGGGAATCAGAAAGCTCTAAATAATGCTAAGCCATTTGTTCTGTCTATACCAATAACTGTTGCCGTGATCTTAGCTATAGTGTTCGGAGTTATAGCGGCTGTGTTTATACCTAAAAGAATGAAAAAATAATTCGTAATATTTTAAAATGAATTTATTACCAAGATTTAAATTTTTTATAAAATAATAGCGAAGAAAAGTTAATATCATACCTTCAGGCTATGTTATTTATGACCTCCAGTGTGATTGTCTCTGCAGCATCGGCAGGAATAGGAAAAGGAATAGTGGCCGTCCTATTGGGATACGGATACAATATAACTGCATTTTCCAGGGATGAAAGCAAATTAAGAGCACTGAAGGAAGAGATGAAGCTTAAGTTTGGCAGAGAAATAAATACGGTTGTAGCCGATCTATCAGTTAGGAGCGATCTTGAAAATGTCGTTTCAAATCACAGAGAAAAGTACGGGTCTATCGATAACCTGGTTGTAAACTATGGAGATCCGAAAGTATCATCCTTCATTGAGATATCCGACGAGGATTGGGATTATGCGATTTCTATGATGCTTAAATCTACAATATATCTCACCAGAGAGGCACTGCGTGACATGATAAGGACGAAACACGGCTCAATAGTGTACGTAACGTCTATGACTGTTAGGGAGCCTATTGAAGGTTTCTCCATATCCGCATCCTTACGTTCAGCTGTAATATCACTTGCGAAGACACTTACCCACGAAGTCTCACAAAACGGTATAAGAGTAAATACTATAGCACAGGGATACTTCAATACAGATAGGTTTAGAGACATTATGAAGAGGGAAATAGATTCATTATCTGGGATGAAGAGGCTTGCAGGAGAGATACCCCTCAGGAGAGTTGGCGAACCAGAGGAGATTGGGGAGCTCGTTGAGTTTCTGCTATCTTCTAGGTCATCGTATATAAATGGAGCAAATATTCCGATCGATGGGGGAATAACTAAATTCCCCCTCTAATTCTAGCGGCATCCATTTTTATTAGAATAATGGTCCTTTAAGTATTTCAACTAATTTCAAGACAATTAACTGTATACTATATTCCTGTATCATTATTTCCATAGCATAGTCAATTTTAATTCATTTGAATGAAAAAAGATTCTCTTTGTATTTTTCAAGCGGGCGGAGTTGCTCCAACAAGATAATATTAATTCGGAGAATGCATTCCCATTAATATTTTGGATAGCCTTGCAGCGAGCTGCAGCTGTTTTAATCAGAAAATTACTGTTGATCGTTTATAAAGAGCTTTTTACGTTGCTAATCAATTGATGAATTTTTTCATACACAATGTTTTATCTTAACAAATGAATATAGCAAGAAGGCCCCAGCCTTGAGGGAGGGGATGAATTTGTTGATATCTCCATAAAAGAGAGTTCGCATGATCATAACATCTTAATATAAATTGTGATTAGTGCTCTTATAATGGGGATAGATCCCCGTAATGATCAAGCGGTCTTAATCGCAAAGCACTTCGGAAGCACTAATTTCGTATGGAATTATTTTCTTGAACAAAGGGTAAGGGAATACAAGGAAAATGATAAATTCCTGACTGCGTTCGATATGATGAAATGTTTAACGGCGTTAAAAAATAAATATGCATGGCTTAGTGAAGTGAATGCACAAAGCTTACAGCAAACACTAATGAAACTATATTCGACTTTTAGATCATTTTTTAAGCACAACACGGCTTTTCCTAAGTTTAAGAGTAAAAAGGATAAACAGTATTTCATAGTACCGCAACACTTTAAATTCAAAGGGAATAGGCTCATTCTTCCGAATTTAATAAAGGCATAAAGTTCAAAGCTAAGCATAAAATACCCGAAAACATAAGACAAATAATAATAACAAAAGATGTGGAAAGATACTGCGCTTCATTGATATATGAATTAGACGAAATATTAGAAAAAGGCAATGAAATAATAGGCATTGATCTCGGCACAGAGGGTTTCGCAGCGCTGTCAAATGGCATACGCATCGAAGAGCCTATAAGCATAAAGAGAGAGGAGAAGAGAATTAAAAGGACACAAAAGAAACTCGCTAAAAAGAAAAAAGACGGTAAAAAATAGCAAGAAGCATATTGCCAAGATAGAAGAGCTATACCAAAAGCTAAGGGATACTAGGAACGACTTTACGCACAAGGTATCTACAGCGATAACCAAGTTTGCATATACCGTTGTGGTTGAAGACTTAAACATTGAGGGAATGATGCGAAACGAGCACGTAGCAAAGGGCATAACTGGCGTTTCTTGGTACGATTTTAAACAAAAGTTGAAATACAAAGCAGAGTGTGGAAATATGGAATTCATCGAGATTGGAAGGTTCGATCCCTCCTTTGAAATATGGAGTAGGTGCGGCTGGATCGATTACAACTTAAAGCTTTCGGATAGGATATTCAGATGTGAAAATTGTGGTCTTGTAATAGATAGAGATTTAAATACGGCAATAAACATTTCCAATATGGAGTTAAAGAAAGTAGGGAAGGGCATTCCCGAATTCACGCCTGTGGATATCGCAACTGCGGCCGATCCGACCATTCGGACTGGAACAGCCAGTAGCCGATCCATGAATCGGGAACCTCCTAAGCCTAAGCGATGAGAGGATGTTAGGTTCTTTAGAGGCAGCAGGATATGGAAATACTTACCTATCTAATTGGTGTTCTTCTTGGACTGTCGCTCACAGCTCCACCTGGCCCAGTAAATTCTATAATATCTGTTGAAAGTGTTAGATCAAAAATTCACGGCTCAAGCGTTGGGGCAGGCGCCATGACTGCCGACATTATTTTCTTTATCATAGTTTATAGTTTTGGAAATATAGTGCCAAAATCAGCGTTATATGCACTATATATCGTAGGATCAATTGTCATGTTCTACTTTGCTTATTCTACACTTAAGAAAAGTTCGCGCTACAAAACGAGAAGGGGCAATTACTTTGTAGGGCTGTTAGTTGGTATATCTAACCCTTTCCAGATAATTTGGTGGGTTACGGCCGGTCTCTTCGTCGTGAACCATATGTCATTGATAGGAGTTTTTGGCCTCTTCAGCGGTGTGGTTTTATGGATAACCATTTTTCCGTTCTTTGTAAACAAATATGCAAAGCGTTACGAAAAATACGTTCGTATTGCATCAAGTGTTGTTCTCATATCTTTCGGTGTATACATACTTATCGTGGGAATCAAGGTTATTTTGTAATTCATAACACTAACAAGATAAAGATTTATTCGTTCTTCATGCCATTTTATTTTACTAGACCTACTTGTGAATTTATTTATTTCGTTTCAAACTCCTAATCGTTTATAATATTACCAATATACCAATCGGTTTTATCAAACGTCTATTGACGTTTGACTTTATGCCATATTTTACGTCTCTTTTGACTACTTCACTTTATAAGACTTTAATAGTTCCCTTCGAACATGCACGAACGCTCTTTGGCTATGATAAATATATAGCTTCTTCCATATACGAATCTACTTACAGTATTTCATGATTTTTTTCCATCATTTTACTTGAGGTATCAATCTATTAAACAATCAGCAAAAAAATTAACAATATCAAACTAAGAAAAATTAAAGCCATCCATATTCATATCAACCCATGAGAGTCATAGTAGCATATGACGGCTCTCCTGGAGCCGACAAGGCTGTCGGATTCGCATTGGGCCTCAAAGATAGCATTGATAAATACTTTATTTTATACGTTTCTAGGGATATTACGGATTTAAGCGGGCAGCTTGTATATATATCGGATGAAACAGTAGAACAGCAGGAAAGGTTGGCAGATGAGATCGTCAATAAGGCAAAGTCACTGATGACCAGATCAGGTGTGGATTATGAAGTTATGAAGGTGGACTCCAATGGAGAAGACATCTCTAAGGTTATTGTAAAGATTGCGCAAGAAAAAGGAATTGATGTTATATTTACCGGTACTAGAAAATTGAGGGGCCTAGATAAATTTTTTCTTGGATCAATCAGTTCCGGCATTTTAGCTCTTTCCTCTTGCCCTGTAATAGTTGTACCACCGTGATTAAATAAAAGTATATTTATGAGATTATGAAAAATTGAAGATACCGGAGATCTATGAGATTTGATTGTTTCCTGCTACGCTTGAACAATTGGTAGAAATAAATACTTGAAGGAAACATAGTTATATTAAAGCAATGAGAAGACCCATCTAAAATGGGTATTATTTGAATTGGCCTTTCTCTTTTTCTATTCTTCCCTTCTCGGAAACGACGTATATATTACAGCCGTCATCGTTACCTTCAAATATCTTATCCGCTATGTTATTGAAGAGGCCAACATCTACAACTCCTGGGATACTTTTGATCTTTTTTTCAAGCTCATTAGTTTCCCTTATCCTTCCGAATTTCATATCAGCTATATAGTTCCCATTGTCTGTTATGAAGAGCGTCCCATCGCTGTTTTTTCTTAGATCGGTGGATGGGCATATCTTCCTGAGATTCTCTAGCGTCATCCTGTGAAGGAAAGGGACAACTTCCACTGGTAGAGGAAAGCTGCCGAAGTTTTCGTCATCTATTTTTCTACTATCAACTATAACGTACATCTCTTTGCTGTTGTATGCGACTATCTTTTCCCTCAGAAGAGCACCTCCACCGCCTTTTATGAGTGTTCCATGGAGATTAACCTGATCCGCACCATCGATTGTTAAATCTATAATCTGTTCTGGGTTTTCAGATATTTCTATACCGGCAGCTCTTGCGAGTTCTTCAGATTTCTTAGATGTACAAACACCCTTTATTTTTAAATTCTCTTCAGAAACTCTTCTACCTAGTTCCTCAATTAAATAGCGGGCCGTTGTCCCTGTGCCGATACCTATAACCATCCCTGTTTTCACATAGGATGCGGCTTCAACAGCAGCGTTTCTTTTCTGCTTCTCATAATCTGGCATATCGTAACATTGTTACTTTAAAATTAATTTATCTTTTCATCCAATAGATGGAGTCAATGTAAACAAATGTATTTCACAATTTCTACCATTTTTCCTGTCTTTGAGTCGAGTTAAGAATAAAATTTATAAGATTCGTGAGCGCTTCGGCAACACTTTGAAAAAGCTAGATTGAAAACGGTATAACTTAATATTACATTATAAGTAAGGATTTAAATGAATCTATACGTAATGCTTTAATTTTAATGTTCTAAATATGAACTAACTAGGATCAGATGTATGTTAAAAATAGAGCACTTGTAAATTACGCATGATCCTTTAATAAAAGTAAATAATAATGAAAGCTGCTGAATTTTTATTTCGAAATATATGTTAAAGAATATTTTTCAGAAGCTTAAAAATCTGACTCGTAGCTGGTTGGCATTTTCCTCTGGCCATTTCTAAGATATACATTGATACCTATGGCAACAGCTACCATGAATATTACAGCGGTTATTATTGCTATGTTAGTGGGATATGTGGGCGGAAAGAAGCTGTAGTATATACCTATGAGCAGCAGTACGAGTGATATTGCAGGCAGTACTGCATGTTTTAGGACTGAGAATTCCCTGAACTTCTTGAATGCCACTGGAAGCGATATATCAGTCATTATGTGGCCAATGAATAAGGCAACTGCCGATGCGGTGACAAGATACAGGAAACCGTTGAACGGCCCCATGGCCAATCCGGCAATTAGTGATACCAATATCCCAGTGAATGCTATGAATACAAGGGCTACGTGCGGTGTTTTGTATTTCCCATGAGTCTTTGCAAAGACTTTTGGTGCTATGCCATCCCTAGACATAGCGAAAAACATCCTGGCTGCGCTGTTTAATGGTGCGAGAGAACCGGTGTAAAGGCTGTTGACTGCAAAAATCATCATTGCTATGGCCATAGGCATTCCCATATATTTTAGAGCTTCTATTATACCGGGCACTCCCTGCCCAACTGTAAGACCTGCGGCAGGATTACTTTGAGCAAATGTGTTCATGTTACTTATTCCCCATCCTATTGTAAGTGCGTATGATGTGAGTACAAACACAACGCCAGTTACAAGGAAGCTTATCAAAAGTGCATTCCTTATGTTCCTCTTTGGCTGTTTCGCTTCCTCTCCAAGCGACACTACTGCAGATGATCCAGACATTGAAAATATCGCAAGTATCATGCCAACAAAAACAGGTCCGAAGCCCCCGGCAGGTTTAGGAGTAAAAGGCTCTAGGGTATTGGCAGGCCCCTTTATAACGATTATTGTAAGCGATAAAATAACGAGCAAGGCTATCTGTATGATAGATGAGGCTAGACTGTACTTTGTAGAACCTTCTATACCAAGATAGGCAGGTAAAAGTACCAACAGCCCAATGGCGATAAGGACAGGTATCCATATCCATGCCGTTAACGTTATGCCAAAGAATATTTCGAATAGGCCAGGTATGAAAACTGCGGTTATAAACAGGATTGCGTTCGTATACGTCATATAATAGGAGAAGAATAGAACGTATCCAGAAATAGATCCGTAGTATTGACCAGCTCCATTCCTGTTGTATGTGTAGAATCCACCTGCGGAAGCAATTTTCTTTGAATATTGATACGGTGTATTGATCCAGAACAGTACGGCAAATATTGCTATAAGATAAGCAAGCGGAAGGGAACCTAGTGCGATGCTTGCTGATCCAGTCATTGTGGCCGCAACTGCCCCTAATGGAGATATCATTGCTATTGCTTGACCAAGCAACGGCCAAAATCCGACAGCATTTGATTTTAGATGACCTGCAGATGTATCATTCATATATTCACTATGCTTGCGGAAAATATAAAGATTTCACGCTGAATGCGTATATTAGCCTTCCGCATGAAATTATATAATTTGACAGATGCTAATTAAGCTCTTGTTAGCAAGTCGTGGAGGATTTTTTCATTTTTACATTTGTCCGCAAATTTCATGCAAGATCGGGCCTTCACCTTTTCGCTCTAAAGTCATTAAACATGGCAAATGCTGGCAGTAAGATGTTAAAAAGTATGGTGGTGATATTATAAACTTCAATACAAAGTAAATTCATTTTGGCTATAGTTTCTGCGCCTTCTAGTTATATTTAAGGATTATAAGCCATTAAAAAATCCGAGGCCAGAGAAACAAAGGTTTGGTATCTAGCCTGGCCGTAAAGCACGAATTTTATGATGTATCCTTCTTTGTTAGAAAGAAAATCTGTTACTGCCTTCAGTGCTATCACAGAAGCTTCTTCAAATGGATACCCATAGATACCGGTGCTTATGGCAGGGAACGCTATACACTTAATCCCGTGAATTTTTGCAATCTCCAATGAACGATAATAGCTACTATAAAGGGTTTCAGCGTCTTCTTCCTGGCCCCTATATATCGGACCAACTGTATGTATAACATACTTCGCCTTTAGTTTCCCACCGGAAGTTATGTCAGCTTCACCTGGCGGCAACCCCTTAGGCCATTTCGTTCTTCTGAGTTCGGCACACTCCAGATCTATAGTTTTTCCACCTTTGAGGTGAATTGCTCCATCGACGCCTCCCCCTCCCATGAGACTAGGATTCGCTGCGTTCACTATCGCCTCACAGTTAACATCCGTTATATCACCTTCAATTATTTCTATTAAGTTTCCCTTATAACTGAAGCTTACCATGTTTGTTGCACCTTATACACATTAATTATTTTATGATGTATAAATGGATTTGAGTGTTTGCTTATTAATACCTATTCTATTGACAGATCGCTATGGTTCAAAGTGTCTATACAGATCAGAAATTATCGCGGATTATTATTCCCTCCACTTGTCTCAACATCGCCAGGAAGATCATCTGCAAACGGTCTATTTCTGAATTTTCCAGGTATGGTTGATAAAGCTAGCCTCCTATATTTTTTATGATTCGAGCGTAGATAGATTCCTCAGACTTATTAGCTTAGTTTGCGGCAAAGATACTGAGTAAAAAGTACTTATTATTAGCGAATATAGCCCCTATAGAATAAAGCTGGCGTCTTCCATAGTGAATTTTGAAATCCACATAGTATTACTAGAGCGGTATAAGATTTTCTAATTTGACCTTTTGAAAAAGGTTTGTCCGGTCTTAGCGAATTTCATTTACACGCATTCTATTGCAGATCTAAAGTAAATATCAAGTACGTTGGTAAGGTAGCGCTTTCAATATCTATAAGATACCATATGAGCATCTATCTCTTTTGTTCATATACCGTTAAATGCTCCATCAAACCGTACAAGGGAACGATCGTGAAGTGTTAGAAAATACAATATAGCAGCTGTTGAAAGAGGCAATCTTGCTATTTTTAATTCACATGGTTTTTGATAACTTTATTTCAGTCAAACGGCTTTACAGTACGATGTGTAATCTTCGTTTTTTTTACAGATTGTTTTTCCGCTTTTCTGCGAGGGCAAGTCTTGCATTTTTATATGTAAAGTATTTAGTCAATCATTACGGTGTCTTCAATCAGATAGATCCGCTTAAGTTTCTATTTAGAATATTGCTTTCCGTATTTCTTCCTGAGATTAATCTAAATCTTAACTAGATTATATAAGATACGGGAATTAGTTTATCAGATGTTTAGCATGGCGAGGTCTCCAATAAATGCACAACATTCGAGACACTATGAAGTAAAATCATAGAAATTTCGTGGTTAGATCTGTTCTGGAATTTTAGTTTTTTATATCTATTACCTCGAGCAGCTGCTTTGCCTGCGACAGCCCAAGGTATTTTCTTGTATATTTCGCGTTATTGCTATATTTATAAGTTGTCATAAATTCACTATCAGTTATGGCCCGAAGTTCATTAAGTTTTTGATTGAATGATAATTGCAACTGTTTCAATTGTTTGAGAGACAAATATGGTTCAATAAAAACTTGTATCGGATTGGTTCTATAAGTGTTTCCCTCAACAAATATCCCATCAGTACCAAAAACGTCTTTTATATAATATAATCCAGCCCTTCCATTTTCGTTTCCTGTGTCAACAGTTCTTATAAATAATGGATTCCTTATTATTTTTTCGTAAAGCTTATCATTTACAAAAAACGATTCTTTTATGTATTCACCATTCTTATATTCTTTTGAATTTAACAGTAGCACTTTATTATTTCCGGGGTTATTATCGATCTCCTTCTTAGTCAAATAATAAGATATTTTAAGCGTATTCTTTTCTTGTGACTTGATATAATCATCAAATTCAGTGCCTGCCCTGTAATCATTTTTATGAGATAATATGTATTCCCTTTCTTTTATTTCTCCATTTATTTTTGTAGCTTTAAATTTTATAGTGCTGTTTTTAGCAGTTGTTCTTTCAAAAAAGCATATTGCTACGTTTACACCTGTATTTTCAAAAATCTTCTTCTCGAATATTATGGCATCATTTATTTTATACCAAGGTAAAAACTTTCTCCTAATTAAATTAGAAACTGAATGTCCAAATAAAAAATTTGAAGGAATTATGTAAACCATCTGATTTATTTCATTTTGCAAATCATTCATTAACGCAATTTGGTATAGGTCCTGCAAACCCTTAAGTGAAGCGGTAAAATAATCAAGTTGTCCAAAATTCTCCTTATGTTTGGCGATATATCCTATGTACAAATATGGTGGATTCGTTATATGGTAAATTGGTTTTTTTACGTTTAGAAGAGGATATTCTTTAAGTGTATCCTTTACCTGAATGTTTTTTTCTGCTATCATTCTTGGTATCCTATATGATTCTGCATTTTTTATGGCCCTTTCGACCATTTCTTTTTGTATATCAAATAGAAATATGTTATCGCGAAAGAATTCGATTCTCTTCTCTTCTGGCACTAGATCAAGGATAGGTAGAATTAAATTGCCTTCACCGGCAAACAGATCAACCCATGTATAACAGTTTATTTTGTCCTTGATTTTAGGCAGTATGTATTCCTTAAATATATTTACAGACGTGAGGTGTTCACCTAGTGTACGCCTTTTCATAAGAATCGATTTTTCAGTATGATGCAATGTATCACCTTTTGTTGTATTTGTTATCGTTATATAGTATGAGGCGTTATATAAGCATATATTATCATGTTGACGTCTCCTTTCGTAATGTGATGAATTTTATGTATTTATGAAGGACACCTTTTCTGGAACTTGTCGATCTATTGTATATACATTTATAATATCCTTTTAATGTTCTCCAATGGTCTTTTATTTATTTCGATCGTATAAAAATAGATTATTTTCATAGCACTCTCTACAGTGTGCATGAATTGCTGTAAAATTGAGATGATCTTGTAATATTCAGAACTAACTGGAAAGAGTGAAAGAAGTAATAAGCACTTTCTTGAGAGACGAAAAAAGAGCTTATAGAATGGTATTTAAACAATAAAAAGCAATAGGCTAGGATGCAGGTATCATCATGTTCGAAAGAAAAGCAAATAAAAAAATAAAGGAAAAGAAAATTCCATAAAGCTGAATAAAAATCCAACTCAAAAGACAGCAGACATGTTCGTTAGAAACAAATGCATTCGGAATATATCGGATAATAGAAAATGCCTTTGATTCTGTGATCCTAGAATCGTATATTGAAGATGTATCTATACGAAATAATGAATCATCGAATTATTTGGGTTGGTGAATATTTCTCCTCTCGTATGCCGCAACTTGTATGGGGATGGGATGAAAAAGTAACATCGCCAGTTGAAATACCCATGGGATCAAAGATAAAATTTCTTTACAAAGATTCTCCGTACATTAAGGCATGTGAAGGCATCAAGTACAGGTATAAGGCTTCATAATTATCCATAGGGGCTAACAGCTGTCGAAATTGAAATTCTTTCAGATAAGGTACGTACATCATCATTGAACTGGTCTTTAATAAGTGATCGCACAATAATGATCAATATCAATAAAAATGTATAACTGGAAAAAATATCTAAATATGGATGTAGATTAAAGTTTGACAGGATATTTTCAAAATTACAGTAATTTATGTACACTATCTCTATGAAGGTCAAGATATATTTTACATTTTGAAATGATCTTATTGGATTACCAGGTAATTTGCTACAAAAATTATATAAAATCGGATCTATAACACTTGATATCATGTATCCAACGTCTATTGATAAACGGGGAAAACTTGATTATTTCTTTTACAGATTCCTACTGTCTAAAGGGTTAACGAGCATAACCACAATGGCATTCATCATATACTTTATGTGGATCATCGTTGTTAGATCTCATTCCGTCTTCCTTTATGGATTGATAATAACAATTTATCTCGCCGTTCAGATTGTATTCTCCATACCTATCGGTCACATGATCGACCGGATAAATAATACAGCCCTGAACTTCCTTTCAAGCTTTATTATCGTGATTAGCTATTCACTGCTGCTGTTAAATGATAGTATTACGGCAATATATCGTAACTGCGGTATCAATTTTTGGGCAAACTCTTAAAACAGACTCCTTTTCTGCAATTATCAAGAAATTTCTCAAAGAAGAATCATACAAAAAGGCAGTATCTTTGAATTTCTTAACAGGAAGCGTAACGTCTTTAACGGGTGCAATCATAGGAGGCGTCTTCCTGATCTACTTTTCAGACTATTTCGTAGATGTCATGATTTCCGCAGTACTTATCTCACTGCTCTCTGCAATTCCAGTCATACAAAAGACCCAAAGGGTAAATGAAAATAGAAATACTTTCTCAGGAGAAATGAAGTCTGTGGGATTATTCCTGAGGCGGATTAGTGGATTTCTATTATTAGCTTTTTTCTTGAATGGTCTTTTTATATCGATCGACACATACTCGTCGGGGCTGTTCAACCTTGTACTAAAGGCCAATCCTGCTTATTACACTGCCTTTAACATGGCTGTACCTATCGGTATGATGGTTGGTACTCCGTTGGTTAACGTAAGGTATTTTAAAATGGAGGAGCCAGCTTTTATCTCAGGAATGATATTTATTTTTGCTCCACTATTAATAATACTTTCATTAAGCAAATTCCCTACCCTTGACATAATTGACGCTTTCACAATTGGTTTACTACTACCTTTGATCAATATACCACTAAATAGCAGACTAATAAAAATAATACCGGGAAAGATCTATGGAAAGATAAGTGCTGTCATGAGGATATTCGTTCAAGGCGCACAACCTGCAATGGGGGCATTATTTAATGTACTCGCAATTGGAATTAGCGTAAAGACGGTGTTTCTATACGTAGGATTATTAGTTATACCCCTGGCGCTCTATGGAATGAGTATAGTTCCTCGATTTTTTGTATCTTATTTTTCTGGTATATAATGAAAGATTCGGCAAAATGCCCTTCAAAAGCCAGGACTGGAATGAATGCTATAGGCCTTCCCGCATATATAAGGCTCGTATGATTTCAAACGCAATAGCTTCTTTGTATTACCTTTGCGTTGAGTCAATTACTTAATTTTGCCTGTTCTAAATGATATGGAAAGGAAGACCTACCATCTGTCATAAGCGTTAATGATCGATATAAAATAAATTTGAACCTGCGATGAAGTCGGTTTCTGTTTACCATCATTATGTCTTGTACTAACTTTATCAGCATGGTTCTGAACTTAGTTCTATGTCTTGTGGCGTTAGATATATAATCGATAAAATGAATAGTAAAAAAATCGCATATTAATACAGAACAAATAATGACGTACAACAGGCGCTTAATAGGTTCACATTTGAACAGCAGGAGGATATAGTTTATATCAACGAAAAAACCGTTTCTCAATAAAATCAATTGGAATATATACATAGCAGAGTACGCCTTTTTATGACGGTAAGTATGAAATCGTTGTATAGGGATATATCGATAAATGGCGCCCTGTTATCGTTCATATCCTTCACAATAGTTAATTCAATTAGCTAGGCTCCGACCATAGAATTCAATTCAAGTGTAATACCGTACAATGAGCCCCTTCCTATATATACAATAATTCAAATCTCACCTATGCTGTTGGATACGTGAACTTCAGTCGCTATGTTAACAGCGTTTCCTATGTCTATGGTGCTTTGCCAGTTATGGTATATAAGGCAGAAAATTTTGGCTATTTTGTTCCGTTTGCACTCTTCTTGATTTTCAAGGTTAGACAGAAAACAGATTTCCCCTTCTTTAGTACATTGTTATATGGCAGTATTCAGGTCGGCCCTGTCAACTATATAAATTCGCATGAGATCGTCTTTGCTTTTCATACTTATGGTTCGCTGTTGAACCTTACAGTACAAGTTTCATTATTTATAGCGGTTTGGGCATCAATAATTTTTCAATTTGGATAAAATCTACGCTAATTCCTTCCTGTAATATTGACCCACGTCATATCCCATCCATGAAAAAGGTTCTTTTAACTTTCTCTTTAACTTTTTTTCCTTATTAATTTTATTGCATCGTCCAGCTTCGCTTTTCTCACATGTCTCTTTGATCTTTCAGACATTGCTTTCATCTTTATTTCAGTGGTTGCCAATACTGTCAATGAATTTCATGTTCCTTGATAGCATTGTTTATATTGCCTACAGCAGTATGCGGGTAATAGATCCCTTGAGAGTTTTTCGTAGTACTCCAAATGTTATTTATTTATAGAGCGTCGAATAGACCTAATCCAATCAAGATCATTTATTGCTTAAGCTAATTATAAATTTATTTCAGAAAGATGATCTCTTTGAATAAGTTGATCTTCAGTTGTTCAGGCCATGCTTTGACCTAAACATGTTGATATTTCATTATCACCATATAACCTTTATCGCAACTTTGCCCTGTGCCATTCAAGAAACTTTTTTGATTCCTTTAAATCCCTATCTATCGTTGTGCTTTCCATTTCCTGGACTTCCCTCTGCAGTTTTTCGCTTCGAGAATTTTTAAGGATACTGCCAACTATTATACGATTGTTATCGCCTATTGAAATGAGCTTTCTGTCAAACATGCCATCGTGCAGCCTGCAAAGCAGCAAGGTATTATAAAGATTTCCGGCATCTTCCGGAAAAAGAAATACATCCTTTATGTGGGAAACAACTAACAGGTCATCGACGTCTATTCCGCATAATAGGCATCTGTGGCCATAGTATTCAAGGGCTTTCTTTCTTAATTTGCCCTGGAATAGCCTTGAATTTAAAAACGCCTTCCTGAACTTGGGATCAATGGCATCTAAATTAAGGGTTTGTTCCTTGCCGGAAGTTGATATTACTCCAGCCGCGCTGAGTATTGTATCCAGCATCTTTTCATCCTGTATGTATTTGAAGACCTGCATTCCCTCTGAATCTATAAGGGAAAGCGGAACCAGTTTCTCGAAGATCACGAAGTCCTCCAGAATAAGGCACAGCACAGGTTCCTTTTCCCCTTTATTGTATTTGCTGAACCGTTCTTCTAGTTCCGACTTGCTGCCCATGCCGTTCATAGTACCGTATTTATCCCACATCTCGTCAACAGTCAGGAACTATTTCCTTACCAGTTCGCCCATGCCGACTATCTTCCCATCCCCGGTTTTAAAGAATAGCGGTATGTGGTCTCCGACATTCAACTGAGTTGTCCTTGTCGTCCAGAAGTTGAATTCTCCACCCCTATAATTCAATTTGAGATAATCCAGCCACCCCTTGTCCGTATGATATATGATCCCATAAACCATAAAATCAATTCTCAATCCATTATAGCTTTTTATTTTTTGTGTTTTTGGATTGTTGGCATTCGTTATTGTTTTTTAACTTGTTGAGTATTTTGTTCAAATGTTATTCATGCATTGCATCTATTATCTGTGGTTTTAATGTCACTTTGATATATATCATAATGATTCTATTTAGATGTTAAATCTTTTCGCCCATAAATCATATCTGTATGGTACTAATGAGATTGTTCACATAGGATAGAAGAAAAATATAACTAAGCAAGCCTTAAAGCCTATTTCTTAAGTGTTTCACTTTTTATGGATTATTTGTTTTTCTTTAGTAAATAGATCTGTATATACTTGCAGTTTCACGATTTTCCTATGATTTCTAACCTTATAACATGCAATATAATCTTTTCATTTTTCAAATGCATGATTTAGAATTTAACAATTTTAGCTATATACATGGAATTATATCAATGTAAAATATATTAATATAACGTTAATATACCCTCGGTTTTATAAGATAGACTATTGGGCATGTCATAAAAGATAATGTATAGTTTTGTTATAAAAATTATATTATGCAACAAAAGGTGTAGTTTTGTTGCATTGTTTTATATACTATTTTTTTAAAGCAATCAAAAAACAATAAGAGAAAAACATTTATATTTAAAATAATGATGCTTTTATAAGAATTGTTGCATTGTGAACGAATTAAGTTATAAAACTCAATGGTGAAAATAAAAGATGAAACGGATCTTCCTGACCATATAACATATGATGAATACCAGAGTCTAATTAATGAGATAATTAATAATCTTTATAATCACTATTTAAACAGTAAAATAATACCATATTTAAAAGCCAGGGATGTATTGTTAGTAAACTGCATGTGGGAATTAGGCGGAAGAATATCAGATATTTTGAATATAGAAGTTAAAGATATAGATTTTATGAATAAGTTGGTAATTTTAAAAGTTAAGAAAGGAGGAGGATTTATAAACAAAATACCAGTATCAGATAATTTATTATTAGCATTCTCTAATTTCATGAGGGAACTTAATGTAAGTAATAGAAGATTATTTAAAATGGATAGGCAAACCGCATGGAAAAAAATAAAAGGTTATGGGAATAAAATAGGGTTAAATCTGCATCCGCATATGTTCAGGCACGGACTGGCTATATATTTATTATTGAAAGGAGTTCCTATACAGGTTATTGCAAGAAGGCTAGGCCATAAGAATGCAATGACGATATTGCAGTATCATGTTGTGATTACACCATATATGGAACGGGAAGCATTGCGTGGCGTACTATTATAGGCTTTTATGAAAGATATTGATTCAAAGGCATTTAAATCTCAAAAAACGAGCATGAGGACACCTTATGATTCTTCAGGAATTGCATCAATAATCTCTCCGCAATTGTTTATTACAATCTTGTCAACAATAAATAGCTCTCCATCCTGCACTTCTATGGGCTTTAGTTTCAGCTTCTTATTAATACTTTTCCAGTACGAAAGGTCTATCTTGGCGTGGTGGAATACTATATAAGGATTTTCTTGTTCTTGTTTATATTCTAGTTCTAACTTGAATATATGTGCATTCTCGACGTCTTGAGTGTTAAGCTGAATAAATATATAAAAACAAATAATATAAAAAATGCCAAAAATTATTAGTGTTCCTATAATTATTTCTGGCGACCTAAATAAAGAATATGAATAATATATGTAAGCTTGCAAAATAATTATCGATAGTATAATACCTACGGAGCGGACCTGAAGCCATTTGCCACCTTTTATTTCGTTTTCATTCCTCTGGTCAGTTTTACTTAGAATGATAAAATCACGATCATAGTTTTTCTCCAGTCTTTTACGTTTACTAATTGTTGAAAGTCTAGTAAACCATGTTTTCTTGGGCTCTTTGGCATATTTAATTAAAATCTGATTATATTTCAATGTGTGATCTGGGTGTGAGACTATGTGAAGATTTGAATAGAATTCAGAAAAAGATGTAAAATCACAGATCCTACATTTATATAATCTCAGATAAACACCTTTTCTGTTGTAATAAGACGTTCTGATAGCACGAGTGAGTCCAATATAAAGCATTATCAGAGCAATAATAAAGTAAAAGCTCAATTGAAATTCAAGTAACTGAATGTATATCAGATAACTGAAAGCACTAAAAATATTTACCATAACAATGATGGGTTGAAAGGTAAAGGTCACTACAGCAAAAAATGCTGTATACTTGAAAATGTTAAATTCTGGATTATTGTTTAAGAAGAAATTACGGTCTTTATACAGCAATTCCTCTATTATTTCTTTTTTTGTTATATATTGGTTTTCACTCACAAAATAATAAGATAGCCATAATTATTAATTTTTACTATCAACAATTTTAGGCTCAATAGCTCTATAAATACTCATTATTTAAATAAGGAGAGGATTCCATTTCTGAAAGCTAGGGGTATGTTTGATGGTGAACTGCATGTGGGAATTAGGCGGAAGAAATCAGATATAATAAATATAAAAAAGATGATAACAGTAATTGTAAAGAAAAGGCATAATTTTGTTAATAAAGTCCCTATATATGATGATTTGTTACTGAATGCATCCTTATTTACAAGCAAATACAATATTAATGGAAAACTATTCAATATAAGCAGACAAAGGGCGTAGAAGATAATACATGAATATGGCCTTAAAATAGGACTGGAATTGTATCCTCATATGTTCGGGCACGTATTGGCCATATACTTATTATTGAAGGAAGTTCCGATTCAGGTAATAGCAAGAAGATTAAGCCATAAGAATACAATGACCACACTACAGTATTACTTTGTAATTACGCTGTAAATTGAAAGAGAAGCACTAAGAGTGGTGATATTTTAATTTATATGTGTAATACATGCTTCAAAAATGGGTATTATCAAAGTTTTTGATTTTCCAGCAATTTGTTTAACTCCATTTTTGACTTTCTATAGTTCATTAAATCGTGTTGTTTTATGCTGTTCCTCATATTATCATACTCACTTGAAGTCATAACCGATTCATGAATCCTTGATATATATGCAGGCCTATTGTTCTTAATGTCCATATCTACATTTTGGTTTTGGAGAGTACGCCAGAAGAGACTTTTTAAATTTTCGTCATTCCCAAATATAGAATCTTCATTTTTATGTATTTCCGCATTATTAGATTTATTAGAAATTTTAGGTAAAGCCAGATTGGTTTTTTCGAATATTCGGGTATTCGGCACTTTTTTGAAATTACCGTGCCCACCATTGTATATTTCTGCAGTGATATCTGAAATTATAAAACTCGAATAATGTGGGGCAGAAACATGGCCATAAGGAGATGCAAGGTTACTGAATATTCTTGGTATATCAGTACTTATTATTCCCTTATCAGATTCGTGAATTTTATCTAAATATTTTATAATATACTGATATGAAATATTTGCATTTAAATATGATGAATATGTGAAACTAATAAATGGAACCAAAGTACTTTCCTGTGTAATCCAGTTAGGCAGAGAATTTTGAATTGTTTTATGGTCCTTTATATAAAATAGAGGGCTAAATACAATATTATTATTTAGAAATTTTATTGAATTATCATTCAATAATTCCGATTGAAAAATATAAAAATCAGTATTTAATTCACTTGACAGATCAAAGATAAATTTCTTAATTTTAGCGGATGTTTCAGAATCCCTATTTTTAAAAACATAGTCTTTTACATTGCCTGTTAATTTAATATAAACTGCTTTAAGGCAGTTCTTATTCTCTATCCTTATAAAATAGTCTTCTATTTTATTTTTTAATGTCGCTAAATAATCATTTGTATTTAAAATACTATTAAGTTCTTTATTACTAATGGGTTCTTCATAAATAAATAAATTTCTTATTCTCGTTAAGGGAATGTGTGCACCTAAATGGCTTTTAGCGTTAATATCATACCTATTAACAAATCTATTTGGTGTTTCTACATTTCCTTTATCATACTTTATATTCAATCTTGTTAAATTGTTTTCGCTTCTTTCTTCCGGTCTTATGTTTATTCCCATTTTAATTCAGGCACCTTAGTCTTTGTTGCATATTCAGGATAATTCCTGTATACATACCTTAATATGCCCTTTGTATCCCATTCATCCCAATCATATTTGTTTTTTCTAAGTTTTTCAAGGTCCTCATTGTTTATATTTTTACTTTTAATAACTTTATTTATGTATTCTTTCCCGCTTTCTGTGATGGCATAAGTAGCGTGGCCCTCACCCCTGTTAAATTTTATTATTTTGCCATCATTAATTAACTTCACTACTATATCGGAAACTAGCTGGCTATAAGGCCCATACTTATCTGGATGATATAAAGCGGAAATATTAGTAAATACTTCCTTCACAGTAAGGAAAACCTGCTTTTGCATCATTGTTTTCCCTGAAATTTTACCGTAATTTAACAGTAAAAGTATAATATCCTCTACATTAAGTTCTTTACTATTTTCATAGTCGCTCAATAATTTATCCCAGTCTGTTTCTATTTTTACATTTATCATATAGATTTGCCACCATCGTATATTATCCTTAACAACATACCATCTTTCATTTCCATTAATATATTTATAGAGATATCCCGGTTATCTATTTTTAATTTGTGATGAAACCCAATCATGTTATTTTTATATTTGTTGTTTCCGTTTGTAATAAAATCATTTATATTTTTCTTTATGCCTCTTTGATTTACTAAATTAGAAATTAAATTTTTTAATTTAATTTCATCAACATGAAAGTTTTTTAATAATTCCTGAAATGCATCGGGTATAATAATTTTGTATTCATAATCACCTGATATACTAATTTCTAAAGGTTCTATATTACATAGGCAATCTATTTTTTTACATTTTTTACAATGATAGGTATCTATATATAATGTATTTTCAATTTTTCCTTCTGATGAATTATCCACACCGGCTTTAATAATATGGGATAAACCTATATGTTTTGAAGTTTTAGTTGAGTTAGTATACTTTGCTTCATACTTTACTTTTTCTAAATCGCTAGAACCGCAATATTTGCAATAATCACCCATTTTTATCACCGGTGTTCTTTATAATTGTTTAATCATTTTATACTTAATATTTTTATTGCTCATTAGCAAATATATTACTGAATTTTTTCGATCCAACTTTTTTTCACCTCTTGTTATTAACTGCTTTCTTCTATTACCTTCCTTTCCTCGGCAGTTAGTCCATATAATCTATAAATAGCTATGTCAATTTGCGTGTCCACTCTCTTAATTTCGTCTAATATTTCATAATTTTCATCAGTCTTTTTACCATTGAACTGGTTTAGTTTTTTGTTTAATGTTATAACTTTTTCAACGAGTCCCACAATCTCATCTTGTTCAGAAATAGGTATTACTTTTATTGGAAATTTTTTAGCGTTAACAATTAGTATTTTTTGAAGAAGTGTTTTTGTTGGGTCAGGATATTTTTCTTTATGATAATAATTTATTAACTTTGTATTAAGTAAAGCGAGTATGTACGTTATTCTGAATTCATTCTAATTTTTTGATATTAAATTAAAAGCTATTTGCGTATTATATAATTCTTCTTCAGTATAACTGGCATATATCCTAAGTGATTTACCACTAATTATCTGCCTCACAACTATATGCGGACTTGTAAAAATCTCTTTTCCCTAAGAACAGCTAGCCAATTTCCACAGCTTATGTATTTTTTCTTGTACCAAAATATACCCTACCGTATAATGTTCTTGCCCGATAAGAGAGGCTTAAACGTTTCATTCTTTTTAGTATCTGAATGAAAAATCCGATCGCTTATTTTCTGTTGAGACTGTCCTTTGTATTTGTCATATGGAGTTAATACTAATGAGAAATCACATACATCAAAAAGATTTTATGTACTACTTTTCTAAATTTTTTCCAATATGGTTTTTGACATTTTGTTTATGGAAATATTAATGGCATAATCATTAAGTTCCCATTTATTCTGATTATACTGAATAATGTTCGAACAATTATTTTCATTAATTGAATTGATTTTTGCATTTCTTGAATACAAATAAACTTCACATTCTTTTAATTTTGATCTTTCTTTACTCTTCCTATAGATCAATATAACTATTTCAATCTTAACACCGTCAAAAACATCGTCAGGAAGTCTAACAATTTTGGTTATGGTGGTCTGTTTCAATAGAAGAGTCCGTGTTTTTTGTATGATTCATTGTACAAAATAGAATTGGGAATAATAAATCCGAAATATCCATAATTTTTTAACAAATTCGCTGCTCTTTCAACAAATGCCGAGTAGGGATTCATTCTATTCTCAACCGTGGTGTAATTACTAAAAAGATATTTTACAATTGTAGGGTCTAACCCTTTAATATCCACATATGGCGGATTCCCGATAACGATATAAAAACCTCCATTTTTCATTATTTCCGGAAATTCTGCTTTCCATTTGAAAGACTCATCGGAAATTGATGGGCCATCAATCAAGCTTGAAGGTAATAAATATGCATTAAAATGAAAAAATTAAAGGAGCTATAACTGAAACGGATCTCAAACTTAGTAAAATCAAACATAAGTTAGCGGTAGAAAAGAATATTGATATTTCATTTGAGCGTCTGTTAGCTATGCTTGCTGACAAGTATGAGGAGGTCAAGGCTTGATGACTAAATTAGAGGATTTTGAAACTTATCTCATAGGTGAACTTCGCATGTCTCCAAGCACAATGAAACTTACAATGAAAAAATGGAATACACGGAAAGAAGATGTGATATCAATGACAGAACATCTATACAGACATTTATTAGACAAGGATGGCAAAAAAAGGAAATAAAACAGCCGATGGCTATATAAAAATATTGAACAGATGGAGCAAATACAAGAGATTCCAGCCATTCAAATATTTCAGGCAATACGGAAGTTTTGGAATAAAGTATTGCACTGAAGAACAAACGAGAAATTGATGGAAACAGTTGCAAATAAGGGCTTAAGGGAAAAAGCAATGCTTTCTGTTTGTTTAACTGCGTATTAAGATTAAAGGAAGCATGCGACTTAAAAATATCAAATATTTACGATGATACAATAAAAGTTTTAGGCAAGGGACAAAAAGAAAGATTAGTATATTTGCCTCCAGAGACAAAGGAAGCTTTGATGGATTATTTAAAGGTAAGGACTCCGGAGAAAAATTTGGAGGACCGTGATTACGTTTTTACTACTGCATCCTGGAAGAAATTGAGCTATAATTATTTCACGAAAATATGCCATGAAATAAGCATAATGGCCGGAGTAAAATGGCATCCGCATATGGTAAGGCATACGTATGCTACTGAACTTTTCAAATCCGGAGTGAATATTTATTACGTTGCGAGATTGTTAGGCCACTAGGATTTGAGTTCAACGGAATTTTATCTGCATCCTTCTTGGGATGATGAAATAAATGCAATGAGAAAATTAAAGAAGGTCCATAATTCATTGGATTCGGATTGTACGGGCCTGCCGGGATTTGAACCCGGGTTGTCGGCTCCGAGGGCCGATGGGATATCCTGACTACCTCACAGGCCCGCTTTCCCTATCGTGTATTAATATTAAAACAAAGCGCAACATACAAAAGGCTTATTTTAGAATGTTTGATGTAAACCCTATGCCTATAGATCCACAAGTAAGAAAATATTTAGATGCGATGTCGAAGGTAAGCGTTCCAGAACTCAACAAGACTCC
This sequence comes from Thermoplasma volcanium GSS1, assembly GCF_000011185.1. Lineage (NCBI taxonomy): Archaea > Methanobacteriati > Thermoplasmatota > Thermoplasmata > Thermoplasmatales > Thermoplasmataceae > Thermoplasma > Thermoplasma volcanium. The sequence continues at coordinate 741,373 of NC_002689.2, forward strand.
AATAGAAGATCTTAGAAAGATATTCGACACTCCGGCCTCTGGTGCTCCTAAAGTGAAGATATCCGTAGTTGAGGATATGATCTTGGATACCGATGCAGCTAAGCTTCCTGCTAGACTATACGACGATTCTAATTCAGATTCACTTGTACTCTACTTCCATGGCGGCGGTTTCGTTTTTGGGAGTATAGAGACGCACGATTCGCTGTGCAGGCGGATAGCGAAGTATTCTGGATCGAAGGTAATATCAGTAGGCTATAGGCTAGGCCCGGAAAACAAGTTCCCTGTAGCCCAAATAGACGCGTTTAATTCTTATCTGTACGTTTTGAAAAGAAGCGAGGAATTAGGTGTGGACAGCGATAAGATAGCATTAATGGGAGACAGCGCTGGAGGGAATCTTGCAGCCGTAGCAAGCCTGATGGCGAGGGATAAAGGTATAAAGCTTCCTAGGCTGCAGGTCTTAGTATACCCATCAACGGGTCCAGATATGACTTCTAAATCGTACCTGGAGTATAGTTCGATCTATTTGACCAAAGAGCTCTTGAACTGGTTTTCTTCCCAATACCTAAATAGCATTGAGGACGCTTTAAATCCTTACTTTTCGCCTATACTAGCCGATTTATCTGGTCTTCCAGAAGCTATTGTAGTAACAGATGAATACGATCCTTTACTGGAACAGGGCGAAACTTACTCTGCAACGCTTAGGGATAGTGGAGTGCCAGTTACATCAATTAGGGTAAACGGCATGATACACGGATTCCTATCAAATTTCCATCTTTTCAGGGCGGCAGATGTTTCATTGATGATGATTTCAGGTGCAATTCACACCATTTTGGAGAGTTGAAGATTTAGAATAATTTTGATTGTGATCCTGAGCTGATCTCAGCTATTTCTGGTTCGAGGTCAAATATGTCGTAGATTAGCTTTTTCTTTTTGCCAATTTGATAAAAAGATTTATAGTTGAGGCATAATGTGCATTTTGTTACATAGGATGAAAGTTCGCAATTTCCTGAATTGTAGTAAATGCACTTTTCTATGTTAGCCTTATCTTTCTCCATATCATTCGCTCTCTTTATACAGTGGCACAGATATTGCAGCAAGATCAGATCCATTCTCTAATCCGGGCACTATTTTGAATGGTCTGTACATGCTTTTAAATTCTTCTCTAATTGCATCATTCAGCGGATCGAAGAGATCCTTGCCTGCCTTTGATATGCCGCCTCCAATTATAACCAATTCAGGGTCAAGTATGTTTATGATGTTCACTATGCCAACAGCTAAATAGTATATTGTTTCTTCGAGAATCAACTGTGAAAACATATCACCTTTCTTCTTTCCTTCAAATACCTTTTCAGCCGTTATCTCTGTCGGCCTTATTCTTGAGAAGAAATTCGAATCCCTCACAGCGTTAAGGTTCTCTATGACCCTCCTTGCTATAGCTTTGCCTCCTGCAAGGGCTTCTAGGCAGCCTCTTCTTCCGCATCCGCAAGTAGGGCCGTTTACCATTATAACACTATGGCCCAATTCTCCTGCCATTCCGTGGGCACCTTTATATAATTTTCCGTTTATGAATATGCCGCCTCCAATGCCCGTACTGAGCGTCATATACACAAAATTATCGACGTTCTTTCCAGATCCAAAAAGCCTTTCAGCTATAGCAGCGGCTGTAGCATCGTTTTCCAAGTAAGTTTTAGCTCCATAATACTTTTGTATTGGTTCTACGATATTGAAGTTGCTTAGCCCGAATATGTTGGGGGAAGCTATAACTACTCCCTTTTTGTTGTCTACCGGCCCGGCAAAAATTATCCCTATCATGTCTGGTTTGTCAACACCGGCTTTTTTGAGTGCAGCATCACCCATCGTTATCATTTCTTCAATAAGCCTTTTCTTCCCAAGATGTTTGACAGTCGGCATACGCACATTTGAAAGTATATTTCCGTTATCGTTTCCGACCACAGTTGAAATTTTCGTACCTCCAACGTCATAGCCTAGAATCTTTAATGCCACGTGACTTACATTTTATCTTTGCTTATAAAAGTGATCTTCCTCTTACGTTTCCGTATCGATCTATAAAGCCCCCCATCATCATGAGATCCATTAACACGAATGCAGTTAAACACTCGACGACCGGTACCGCCCTTATCGCAACGCAAGGATCATGCCTGCCCTTTACTGTTATTTCGGATTTTTCCTTGCTGATCAGGTTTATTGTATCCTGCTTCTTGTGAATCGACGGCGTTGGTTTTACTGCTATAGAAAACTTTACTGGCATGCCTGTTGTCATGCCTCCAAGTATGCCGCCATTGTGGTTTGTTTTAGTTAGAATATGGCCGTCGAGCACTGTAAACGGATCGTTTGCCTCTGAACCTTTCATTTTAGACAAAGTGAAACCATCGCCGAACTCTATAGCCTTTACGGCTGGTATCGAAAACATAGCCCTTGATATCTCACTTTCCACAGAATTAAAAAATGGTTCTCCCACTCCAGGGGGCAAACCCTCAACTATTGTGTCGATCCTTCCTCCAATACTGTCTCCTGACTTCATTATGTCTACTAAGAGTGATGTTGCTAGAGAATTTTTTTCTGGATCTGGAATTCTCGTCTCAAAATTATATGGGTCACCTCTAATTTCATCGCAAGTAACTTCTCCAATCGACTTCATATAGCTTGTTATCTTTATTCCTAGAGAATCTAGGTAAGATTTTGCCAATGCACCTGCAGCGACCAGCGGAGCTGTCATCCGCCCGGAGAGGAAACCTCCCCCCTCGTAATTGCGGAAATCCCCATATTTTACGTATAATGTGTAATCACTGTGTCCGGGCCGCGGATTTTCTTTCAGTTCTTCATAGTAAGAGGATATGACGTTCTTGTTCTCTATGATCATAGTTATAGGGCTACCGTCCGTGAAGCCGTTGTGCATCCCAGATATTATCTTTACAACATCCTCTTCCTTCCTTTGGGAAGTTATAATAGTATTGCCTGGCCTTCTGTATTCCATATATTTTTGTATGTAGTCGAGAGGAATTTTATATCCAACAGGAAATCCGTCTACTAAGGATCCGACGCTTTCACCGTGGGATGAGCCAAATAGGCTTAACTTTAGTACATTGCCAAGATAAAACATGACCACATATTGCTAATATGGATTTAACTGTGATCGCCAATAGCCACAGAATATATGAGAATATGAATGTTTACGCTATATTGTCTTTGCTCTTCTATCATATTCGCACTATGGTTTCCATTTTGCATTCTTATCGAACAATATAGTTACCGTAAAAATTGATCATATCATCCAACGATGCATTCATCATTCAATAAGCACCTCGTGGATTTAGTGTTACGAACGATATGCTTAGCTTTATGGTATTTCAATTTGCATTTAAACTAAGGATAAAAATGAGCTAACAGTTTCGGAGAATCGTCATGAAAAGAATCTTTTGACTCTATCGCTTATCAAGAACGTGCCTATGCTAAGGACCCTTCCATTCGTAACATCAATTGCACTCATTGAAGCATTCTTTATCTCTACGCTGTAGCAGTCATCTTCTCCCATGCCAAGCATATCGCATATTAGAGCCTTTATTGGATATGCATGGCTAACGATTATATAACTACCATCATATTCGTTGATTACCTCTCTCATGCGTTTTACATGCGATTCCCAAGGTTCCATCTTCATATCCTCTCTGCTCTTCCACGGGATCTCAGAAATGTGCATATTATTATATGGGCCAAACCCTGATTCTCTGACTCTGTCATCAGTTAATATTTCAAGGCCACATTTATTAGCAATGATCCTAGCGGTCTGTACTGCACGGAGGATTGGGCTAGTAATGATGCCATCAAACTTGAGTTCGGCAAGTTTAGGTGCAATAAAGGTAACCTGCTCTCTACCGTATTGAGTTAATGGATACCTATCATAATCGGATGATATTATGCCGTAGAGGTTGGTTTCGCTTTCTCCGTGCCTTACCAGTATGGCCCTATTCATATGTTTTTTGAATTTTGATTTGTTATAATAAGGTTAGGGAATGCATACCATTCATTAAACAATATTTTTTAAGGTATTTGTTGGTGAGAACCATTTAATTTTCCGACTTTGCTTCGTTATTGGTCCTTACTATCAAAGCATTCTAAAGTATTAGAAAATAAAGTGCTTCTATGAATATCTGGCGCGAGCTCAAATTGGGTATCAAGCCGTTTCTTCGTATCGTTGCCTATTCTCTCTTAAAATGAAATAGATCTTCCGATTTCTAAATCTAAATAATCAGGCAGTAACCTAATCAAAGAAATTGAATAAAAATAATACGAAGCTGTTATCAATAAGGTAATAATAATTCTCCATGGCGAATGAACTTGTGCACGAAAAAAGCCCTTACCTGCTGATGCATTCCAACGACCCAATAGACTGGATGCCGTGGTCTGAAAGAGCCTTCTCAAAGGCTGCTGCGGAAAATAGGCTTATATTTTTGAGCATTGGATACTCAACCTGCCATTGGTGCCATGTTATTCATGACGAGAGTTTCTCTGATAAGGACGTAGCTGATATATTAAATAAAAACTATGTATGCATAAAGGTTGATAGGGAGGAAAGGCCTGATCTTGACTCTTATTTTATGAACGTTTCTGCAGTTATTAACGGCAGCGGGGGCTGGCCTCTGAACGTTATTTTGCTGCCTGACCGGCGCCCTGTCTTTGCTTTTACTTATGTGCCGAAAGAGGATAGAAGAGGGATGACAGGACTCAAGACGCTGGCTCAGCAGATCGCGTTAATATGGAAAAATGATCCTCAACAGTTCGAAAGTCAAGCTGTCGCTGTTATGGATGCAGTTAAAAATAGAATGCCAGGAAGAGCTAAAATCAATGTCGATGTTTTCTCAAAGCTTGAGTTGTCATTACGCACATCCTTTGACCTGCAGGATGGTGGTTTTTCTGGCTCTCCTAAGTTTTTCAATACACCGGCGCTTAACTATCTATTAGAAAGATTTTACGAAACGGGAAATGAGGAAATTCTCAACTTCATAGGCTTAACTCTGAAGACGATATCAATAAGGGGCATACATGATCTGGTAAACGGTGGTTTCTTTAGATATTCAACGGATACAATGTGGATAGTTCCGCATTTTGAGAAGATGCTTTATACTCAGACGCAACTTATGAAACTCTTTTCGAAGATGTTTATGCTTACCCGTGACAATGTGTATAGGGATATGATATATGACATCAAAAGGTTCATGGATGAAAATCTTTACTGGCCAGGCCATGGATATTATTCTGGCATGGATGCTGACGTTGATGGAAATGAAGGGGGGTACTATAAATGGAGTTTCCAAGACTTAAAAGTGGCTCTCGGCCAAGATTTTGAAGCATTTAGGGCCATATTTGATATTAGTGAAGGCGGCAACTATATGGATGAACTTTATGGCCAAACAGGTGACAATCTTATATATTTTACGGGCAGTTTCGATGAGTATAGAAGATCCATAGAGGAAAATGGAAGTACGGACATGTTAAGTAGGTCTATTGAAAAGCTAAGGGAAGCTGAGAAGAAGAGAAAGAAGCCATCGGTAGACAAAAAGATACTTACAGATTTGAATGGCCTGGCTATTTCTTCGCTTTCTTGGGCTTACAGAGCAACAGGTGATAAAGAATTCCTTGACTCGGCAGTATCGGTATCCGAATTCATTATTAAGAACATGATTGGAGATTATCTTCTTCATAGCTTTTTTGAAGGCTCAGCATCGGTTAAATCCAGCTTGTTTGATTACGCCTTTTTGATCAGGGGCCTAATCGATCTCTACACTATAACATTTGATCAAAAGTACCTTGAAGAGGCTAAAAAATTAGCTGATGAGGCTATAAAATTTCTTTTTGATGGGAAGTTTAAACTATCAGAAGAAATAGATGACCCACAAATAGCTGATTCGGAAGTAGAATCCCCATACGCCACAATTGTTGCAGATCTTGATGATCTATCACTTTTAACAGAAGATCTTCAGTACCATCAGATTGCAGATCAAGCCCTTACGTCTGTGTTCGATGCAGTATCTCGTTTTCCGTCTGCTTTCCCATCCATGGTTATCTCTGCTGAGAAGCACATATATGGAAAAGTAGTTTCTTGTAGAGCCAATAAAGTAAGGGAAGCTGAGAGCATAATTCCAAGTGAAATTGCGCTCTTCTCCCAATTAGAATCTGAAAAGTATAACATTTGCACGTATTTTGCATGCTTGAATCCAGTTGAATCTATTGATGTTTTGAAGAGATCAATTTATAAACTTGCCGATTAACTACTTTCACATCTATTTATTTACAGTGGATACTATTTTATAATAAGTTAATTTTAGTTTTAAATACTACCTATGAATTACTTTAACCATGAATATCGGAACTTTCGATAGGCTACTTTTCGCTTATTCTATTGGTTCTCACATTCTGATCGTACTTATGAGCATAGGGCTTTCAGTGATATTGCCTGTGCTAGAGTACATAGCTATAAAATATAAAGACGTATACTACGATCTGCTTACACGAAGAGTTGCTAAAGCACTGGTTATGTTCTTTGCGGTTGGTACTGCGTCAGGAGCTGTAATGGCTGTAGAACTTATCGATCTCTTTCCGAAGTTCATGACTATTATAGCTGTCGTGGGCGTCCTTCCTTTCTACTATGAAATATTTGCATTCTTTCTCGAGACTATAATGCTTGTGTCTTACTATTACTACTGGGACGTCTTTAAGAACAGGATGCATCACTGGCTCCTCACATTTGGGGTAGCAGGCGGTACGCTCGCCTCCGCAGTATTTATAACTATGATCAATGCATGGATGAATACACCAAACGGATTCAACATAAGCTACTATGAAAAAACTGGCAAGCTTATAGATGTGAATCCATTTATAACAGCTTTAACGCCATCTACAGGAAGAGAAGTGTTCCACGTCGTTATAGTGACTGCTTTTGCAGGGTTGATGGTCCTTGGGGCGTTCTTTGCCTATCAGTATCTAAGGGCGAAGACCGAGGAAGCAAAGACGCTTTACATGAAGGGGCTTAAAGTAACATTTCCGATGAACATGTTCTTGATTATAATGGCCGGACTGTCTGGGACCTTAGAGATGAGCGGGCTGCTCACATACCAGCCTGAAAAATATGCTGCTCTAGATCTTAACCCATACCCAATAGCAAGAGACGCTCCAGAACACCTATTCGGCACGATCGTTGAAAAAAACGGGCATTACTATGTATTAGGTGGAATCAAAATTCCATTTGTTCAGAGTCTCCTTGCGGGCAATGGAAATTTAAACACTCCTGTTCCAGGATTATCTCAGTTTCCGACGAGTACATGGCCTCCATTGGCAGTGCACGATACCTTCGATCTCATGGTAATTGGAGGCACGCTTCTCGGGCTCTTTCTGCTGTCTGTACTTATTGCCTGGATACTTAAGAAGAAACCCTACGAAAGCAAGGGTTTTATGGTAGCACAGATACTCTTCGCGATCCTGACTATACCGATTTACATTGGAGGCTGGGTGACAGATGAGGTTGGAAGGCAGCCATGGATTATATACAATGTGATGACAGTTTACCAGGCTGCCAACTACTCGCCGTCAATTATTGTTCCAGGGTACTTGATCATGGCGTTCTATACCATACTGATGCCATTCTCGTATTGGTATGCATTCAGGCTGATGAAACAGGGCGACGTCAAGAAGGAGATATCTAGTTATAAAATGCCTTCAACTGCTCACGGTAGGTGATAAAAATGTTTACACTTTTTGCTATTCAATTTTTTACAACCGCTGCAGCCGTAGCCTTCCTACTGACAGAGTTGATGGGAGGCTTTATGCTTCTGTTCGACTGGAAGAACAGCGGGCAGAAGATAATGACTTACGTGGCGCCAATTTGGGAAGTTACAGGTACATTCCTTGCAATGTTTGTTGTTGAAACCGATGCGACGTTTGCTGGCATACTCATCCCTGCAGCTTTTGCATTCGCCGCTTTATTGCTGATTTTCCTTATACTATTCATAGTTAGGAACGTGGCTATAATACTGGGCGAATTTGCTGGAAGCAGGAAAATTTTCACTGACAGGCAGCTTTATTACATTTACGTTATAGCTACTCTGCTCATATCTGTAGTGTTCTTAGCCTTTTCATCTGCCATAATAAGTGGAAACGGGGTGAAAATAGACATAGCTGGAAATCCAGTGGATTCGTTGCTTTCAGTAAGCAACGCTGAGATATCTTTTAACCTAGCCTCATGGTTGGCTGGGCCTGGCGATATTCTATTTGTAGTATCCGCAGCACTCATAGCATTCGGCCTTTCTCCAGTATTTTACGACGTGGATAGGTTTTCAACTTACGGCGTGATATCTTCAGTAATCGGTTTTATCCTAGGGATAGTGTCTTTCGTGCAGATGGGCGTCCACATATCTCCCATTATAATTATTCCAGCAATTATAATAATAGGTGTACCTATTCTTTACCGGATAGGCCTAGCCAAAAAGATTCTTACAAACAAGGCTTTGTTCATAGTATTGTTAATTGTCTCAATTTATTCATTGTACTTCACTGTTTATCCATCTGCTATGAACGGCAAGCTTCCGCTAAGTCAAATTATAACAACGGGACCAATGGTTATTGGTACGATACTTACTACGGTAGTTGGATTCACTCTGCTAGCTTTCATGCTTTCGCTTTACGTGTATGTAAATTACAGAAGCAGCAGAAATCAAATGACTACACTACCCAAGTGACTCGTATTTTTAATACTTTATTTTCTGATATTTATGAGAAATAATAAGTAAGCAATTCTATTTTTTTAATAATTGATTAAGTACATCATTTTATTTTACGAGGTTCAGTATAGATATATTATTGTGGTAAAGCCCCATAACTTTTTACAAGTATCCCGATATAGTGAGCGAGACAACGAGAAACCAAGCCGTTTAATACCTGATTTACAAGCCAATGAACCGCTCTAAGGGAATCCCTACCTTTAGGGCGAAGAGGAAGTCAGAATACCTTCCATCGTTGCACCTTCGAAGTACAAGGCTACTGCAAGCGGTTTTGCATACGTATTCGTCAAGCTTCCAACATTTCTATCAATATTCCTCTTCCCGTCTCTGTTCGAAGCCATAGGTAAAGGGTACGCAACTCTCTTCACAGCAATATTTCCGCTGATAGGTCTAATTGCAGCCATCACGATACTGCCAGAGATATACGGATATAATGAAGCAGTGCATATTCCGCAATGAATTTAAACCGAATTTTTTATTTCAATGCTTTTTATTTTTCCTATAATGTTCCTGAGTACAGAGTAAACGTTGTTGCTTTTTTCAGCGATGCTTCCAGTAACTATCATGTCGGCTCCTGCTAGGGCTATCCTCATTGCAGTTTCAGGGTCTCTTATTCCGCCACCAACTATGAGTGGTATATTTATCTTTGATTTAACATAAGATATCGTATCCTCACTGACAGGCCTCGGAGCTCCGCTTCCAGCTTCAAAGTATATAAGTTTGAAACCCATATATTGAGCTGCTAGACTATAAGACAAGGCCGTCTCGCGATCAAAACTATCAATGAGGTTTGCCTTCCCAACACGGCCAACGGTCATTCCTGGGGAGAAGACGAGGTAAGCCATAGGTATTTTTTCTATGCCCAAAAGCGAAAGGAATTTTGATGCTTTTACCTGATGGCCCACTATAAACTCTCTGTCGGAAGAATTTAAAAGGCTCATGAAGAATATTGCGTCTGCGTGTCTCGATATCATGTTCGATGATCCAGGAAAAAGGATGACCTTGAGGTTAGTATTCTCCTTTATAGCTGAAACTGTTTGATCCATAAGCCTTTCGTCTATGTCAGTAGAGCCGCCTACCATTATGAAGTCGGTCCCAGCCATCTCTGCTTCCTTAGCTATTTTTGCCGATTCATCAGGTGATTTAGCTGCGGGATCTATCAATGTCATGTGTATTTTTTCATTTTTTAGCTTTCTCATCATCTGCTTCAGTATAGTCATTAAAATGCACCCGCAAGGAATGAAGCCATACCAACTATCATTGCATACTTTGAGACTTTCTGGCCTATAGATGGGTTGCGGCTTGAAAAAATACCTGATAAAATGAATATAGCATCAGCGACTATAACAACGTAAAGGTAGTAAATTGAGAGTATTTTCAATAGATATGGTATAAATGATACTAAAATCAGTACACCTATGATAATATCAGATACTAGTAGCGCTTTTTTTACTCCATATTTTTTAGGAAAAGTTATTCTGTCCTTATCTCCGTTTACGTCCTCAACGTCTTTTATTATCTCACGGGACATATTTGACGTAAAGGCAAGAACGAAGAGAAAGATCATCTTTCCATAGGATGAAACTGAAATACCGCCGAACACGAAAATAAGCCCAATAAGCAGGCTTATAACCGTGTTCCCTGGTAGGCCAGTCTTCTTAAAGTATAACTCGTAAAATATGAGCAGCATGATAGCCAAAACCACTATGCCTGTTGCAATAAACGATATTAACAGAGAGAGAACAATTGCAACTGCGAACATTGCAGATGCAATAAATTTTGCGCTGGAAACTCTTATTTCACCAGTTACCAATGGCCTATTCGGGTGGTTGACCCTATCCACATCGATATCTACTATATCATTAATTATATTGCCTCCAGACGTCACAAGAAAAACTGAAAAAGCTGCCAATGTAACGGGCAGGAGATGGCTCGTAACAGCATATCCAATAGCTATAAAAGCGGATATGTACGTGGATATGAAACCCATGAAGCCGTTTACCGGCCTCACGATGGAAAATCTGCTCATCCTGAGGGAATAAGCTCTAGCAGATATATTATTCTTGCTAATCGAACTATCGCTTCGCATAGGCCTTCAATATTTCAGATACTTCAGCATAAGGGCAGTCAGTTTTTATGCCAGTTGGCGAAAATGATGTCCTATGCGCCTCGTATCCGTGTTTCATTATTTCATCCATTACTTTGGCTAGTGGCGGTAGGCTTAGCGATGTTTTCCTTGCAATATCTGTCAGGTCAACGAAGAGCAGCCTATTATCATGCTTTATCATCTCTATCTTTTTGCTCACCCTTGGATCTCTTATCTTTTCCAAGAGTTCTGCGTTATTAAGATTGGATAGCCATACAGGGCCTTCATTTACATCTTTGAACGAATTATCGATCGTAGTGTGCTTGTTTAAATATCCAATATTTTCAATCATTTTGTCTGCCCCATTAACGCCTTTTCCCACTTTTACGAAAACCCTATAATAATGATGGTTCCATATGGACAATTGCGGTTCTATGTATCTGTCAAATGCAGCAGCTCTTCTCGCGATATACCCTATAAGTGTTCGGATGCCCATTTCGTGCCTATATATGTCGTTGACTATATAGGCGCCATACCTTCTCCTTGTTTTATTTAGTGTGGATCCGGTAAGTGTAGATTGGTCAGTGGCAGTGATCCCAAGGTATCCTCCTTTTCTTACATTCATTATAGCGGCATCTAGATAAGGCACAGGAGATCCGTATGGATCAACATCAATGTAATCGAAGGCGATATGGGAAGAGACGCACTGGAAATTATCGTGGATAAGATCAGCTTCGGCGTTGTTTATAGCAATATTTTGTTTTATTATTTCGCAGGAACTGGGTGAAATTTCAGCTATCACAACCTTTGCTTTCGTCTCAAGGGATATACGTATTCCCCTAACACCTGAACCGCCGAACCCGTCTAAGACCTTTTCAACTCCAAATTCGTTGATTAGATCTATGGTTAAGTCTCTATTGAGCACTTGGTCAGCGTTGTAAAAACCTGGAGATCTTCTGCCGGGCCCAGAGTAAGCCTCCGGGACTTCTATTACGGCACTGCCTTCAGTTATTCTCATTCTTCGCCCTTCAAAACGTGCATAACTTTGAATGGGAGTATGTTCTTGTTTATTGGCGTTATATCAAATACTCTTACACCTTCCAGGCTCTTTATTTCCTGGAGCACTGGATTCCTTGATCTCTTGTGTAGTGTCACGATAAGCGGCTTTCCACATTTTAGTGTCTCTTCTATTTCTGAGTGTATTTTTTTAGTTGTATTCTCGAGCTTCCCTACTTCATCTATTATAATTACGTCTGCGCTTTCCCTGGCCTTTTGCAAACTGGGTATAAGAATCTCTTCAAGAAGTCTAGTGTCAACGCCTAGCTTGTCTATTTTTACCCTCGATACAAACTTCTCATCACAGAACTGTACTTTTTTCTTTGTAAGAATATCTTCTATGGTGTAGCCAGTGAGCTTGCCGTCGTCCGATACCTTAGATATTAGCACACCTTGAACGTTCAAACCGTCGTTTTGGAGCATGCCTATGATTTTTTGAAGCGCTTCGGCCTTTATCGAACCCACAGGTCCAGTAATTCCAATTTTTATTGCCATTTCGATCATTCCTCAATATACATCAGAGGATAATCCATCTCCGGAACATACCTCAGCCTTGCCTTCACCACAGAGCCTTCATAATCGACTTTTACCATTACGTCAAGCATTTCACCAGAAAGCGTTAAGTATTTGTAAACCCCAGGTTTTTTATTATTTACATTCGGATCTATCTTAACCTCAGCTTCGACAACAAATGGCTGAACCATTATGCTATCTCTAATGGCCTTCTCTAACGAAGATATATTGGACTGGTTCAGCGGGATGCCGACGTACTGGTGATATACTGTCCCCAACTTTATTCCTGCTTCAAATATGGCTCTTTCCCTTGAGGTACATTTAAAATAATGGGCGGCTGGATCCTTCATCTCACAGTAATAACATAAATATAGATAAATAATTCTTATCTGTGTTTTAGATATCCGAGTATCCTGGCAACCAATGAATCATCCACATTATGGTTTACCCGGTTGAAATTGAGTAAATACTCTATAAACTTATCTGGATCCTCCGTGAATGTTATGTATTTTCTTATCTCTTCTTCCAGATTTATGCTATTTGGATTATCGACTTCCTCCAAACGATAATCAACTTTACCCGTATTTACTGGTGTTCTTAATGATATGTATGCTATTAGAGTCTTAATTTTTGATCGGTCTAAAGATTGGCTTTTGCTGTATATGGTTTTGTAAAAATGAAGCTGTTTCGTGTGTTCTTTCTGCCGAGTCGTGGTTTTATCTGTTTTATAATCAACTATGTAATAGTAGTCCCCGGACTGAAAAACTGCGTCCAGCTTTCCATATAGGATAAACGATTTAGCCTCTGGCAGCAAATATTGTCCAGGTAAAGTCACCTCTTCCTCCGCCGATATTTGCACTGCACCGTACCTCTTCTGCATATCATCAATGACCTTCAGTATATTATCATATTGGGGTCGATAATTCGGTGGAATTTCTAACTCTGTTGATTCCTTTTTGAACAAAAGTTCGGCGAGTGTGTGTATCTCCGAACCTTGCTTCATTGCTGGCACTTTGTACTTCAATCCAAGGATGTGCTCCTTTAGGAATTGAAACGGATCTTGCAAGCTCTGCAAAAGAGAGAATGAAATAACGTTGTTTTTCTTCATATTATCGCGTATAAGGTTCCTTATCCAAGCATATCTATCTAGAGCGTTAATAGCCTGATCAAACCTGCCGTTGATGAAGGCTGAATAAGCTTCTATGTTTGGATCTACACTAGTAATGGAGTAATGTTCAGTCGAAGGTGCTGTTGGTTTTCCCGATTTAATCGCATATTTGTTGGCATATCTTTCCAAATGGTCAGTTATAATTATTAACGTATGTACCGGCCTAGTTATAGCTACAAAATCTACCCTTGTATCTTCGTCTTCAAGTTCTGTCGATATATCTCTTTTAGTTTTTTCCCTTATAAGTTCATAGGCACAAAGATCTACAACGCTAAAATTATCCCTAGTAGTCTTTGGAAGATAAATTACATGATCAAATTCGAGACCTTTTGCCTTATGCACTGTTAATACAGAGATCCTTTCAGTATTCGAAGATTCCGTCAGTTCTTGATCGCACACTTCTAAATAATTAAGAAGATCTTGCCTGTCATTTATTCCATACATATAGAGGTATTCCTGCAAGTTCATGTAAATCCTCTTAGCTGTCCCATAATAGTCAGAGCCTAAAGATACTGCTACAGGGAGTACTACGTTTTCGAATATTTGAAGGAGTTCCTTGATACCGCTTACACTAAATTTTTTCTTTATGGAATTTAACGTAGTGAAATTTAGAAGACTCGAGTTGCCGCTTTCAACGCTTTCCTTTATATTATAGGCTTCTGCAATTGACAATCCACTAAAAGGTGTAAAAAGACCTTTAATTAAAAAATCATCATCGTCAAAAAGTATCATACGGAGAAAATCTAATACATCATTTTTCGCCATTTCGCTATTTGACGAAGTTGCGCTCGATGAATATTTAATCCCATGTGAATCTAGGACTTTTGATATATTGATAACTTGTGCATTTGTCCTAGCTATTATCCCAACAGACCCTCTCGGAAATCTATCCAAAACGCTTAGGATATCAGAATAAGAGCCTTCAATTACTTCGACGTATCCATCATGATCCCTTACGCTTGTCAACTTCTCAAGATCCTCATCAAGGCCGCCCTTAGTACTTTTTTTAAAAAATTCCTTGGCATATTTTAATATTGCTTTTCCGTTCCTGTGATCTTCTGTTAAGTATTTGAGTTGGTGATTCGGGAAATTAGATATGAAATTTGAGAAACCACCACCTTGGAAACCAAATATCGATTGTTTTTTATCCCCTACTGCATAGATATTTTCTGCAACTGATCCGGCAATCTTAGCCTCAAGATCTGAGACATCCTGCAACTCGTCGATTAATACGTATTTGTAATGTGGTTTTTCAGAAAGATTGATGAATTTGATAAGCATATCGTTGTAATCTATAACCTTTCGGTTTTCTTTTTCCTGTTCATATAAATTTATTATATTTATGAAATGAGTCATAAATATTTCAGCTTGATCCAATGTTAATTTATCTATCTTTTTCTCTTTAATGACACGATCCATGTCCTCACGGACGGAATTCAAAATATTCTGTGGATCTTCGATACGGCCTATGTTATAGCTTTTCACGTATCTTATTGCATTTTCTATGCTCGGAACCATTCTATCAATTATGTACGATCTATCGTAGTTAAAGACATGGTTATTTGTAAGATAATCATAGATTAGCTTTCTCAAAAAATTGTGGTTTATAATATCTCTATAACCTAAATTTTTTACAAAGTGAAAAGCAAAGCTATGGAATGTATGGACATTAAGTTTGTGTAATTCTAGTTCTACACCTTCCCTTTGGGCAGTTTTTAGAATTGCTTCCCTCATATTATCAACGGCCTTGTTTGTAAACGTTAGGCAGAGTATATCATTTTGATCAACGCCAGATTTTACTAGACTGACGTATTTACTGGAGAGGCTAGTTGTTTTTCCTGTACCAGGACCTGCAGATACAAGTGTTGTCTCCATCTAGATAGATCAATCGTTACTTCTAAAAAAAGATTGCTGCATAAAATTCAATTGCCTGCTTTAACAAATATATGCGAATTAATTGAATACTGTTAGCATGTGCGTATCCTGATATTATATGCGAACGATATGAAAATTTTATATGAAACCCTTTGCTAACCGATGCATGGATCATGCGGCCTTTGAAAAAGAAATCGACGAATTTAACGAAAGGATGATAGAGATAAGGAGAGATCTACATGAACATCCCGAACTTTCGTATAAAGAGGTTAGAACTGCCAAGTTAGTTGCTGATACACTTAGGAGCTTTGGCATAGAGGTTCGTGAAAACGTTGGTGGGACTGGTGTTGTAGGGCTTCTAAGGGGTAAAAAGGGCAACGTGACGATAGGACTGAGAGCAGACATGGACGCTTTGCCAGTACAAGAACAGACCGGATTGCCGTTTGCGTCAAAGAACAGTGGGGTTATGCATGCGTGCGGTCACGATTCCCACGTCGCTATGTTGATAGGTGCTGCATATGTCCTTTCCAAGCATGGGGATGAACTAGACGGCAACGTAAAGTTCTTGTTCCAGCCTGCCGAGGAAGATGGCGGCAGGGGTGGAGCTTTGCCGATGATAGAAGATGGAGCATTAGAAAACCCGCACGTAGACCATGTGTTTGGCTTACACGTGCTCGGCGATTTCCCGGCTGGATACTTTGCCATAAGGGGAGGTCCGATAATGGCTGCGCCTGACTCATTCAAGATAGAGGTTCACGGAAGAGGCGGCCATGGATCAGCCCCATGGGATACAGTAGATCCCATATTCGTATCTTCCCAGATAATACAGGCTTTGTACGGAATGCGATCGAGGAATGTGGATCAAAGGGATCCTTTGGTAATATCTGTTTGTTCTGTACACTCTGGAACAAAGGATAACATTATACCGGATAACGCCTTATTAGAAGGCACCCTGAGGACATTAGACGAAGACGTTCGGGCTGATATGAAGAAGAAGATATCGAACACCGCTGAGGCTGTAGCAGGTGCATTTGGAGCCAAGGCTGATGTTTCATTTATAGAGAATGCATATCCTGTGACCTATAACGACCCAGCAATAACCGAAGAAGTTAAAAGTATACTCTCGAGCATAAAGGGGATGAAAACGATGGAAACAAAACCTCTTCTCGGGGGAGAAGATGTATCAAGATTTCTGCAAAGAGCACCTGGCACATATTATTTCCTCGGGACTAGAAATGAAAAGAAGGGCATAATATATCCAAACCACAGCTCTAAATTTACTGTGGACGAGGATTATTTGAAGTATGGTGCACTATCGCATGTACTTGTGGCAATGCATTTTGCGGGTAAAAAATAATCCCGCTATTATAATATTTTATTACTGTACATGCACTCTTTGGAGTATCGAATAGATCCTAAGGCTGCTTAAAGCCGCAATACGGGCAGTATACTGAATCAATAGGTATATCTTTTCCGCAGTTAGGGCATCTTTTCGTTTTAGGAAGCGCTTTGGTTTCTTCTCCCTTTTCGAGTCTTTCCGGATTTATTTCACTAAAAGTAGTTTCTATGAAATTCTTATTTTGGTTTTCAGCACCTTCCTTTTTGCCTGCGTTTATATACATACCTATATTCGCCGTAGGCGCCTTTGCCCTTGCTAGCTCTATTTCCCTTCTCTTTTCCTCTTCGGACTTAATTTTTTCTTCTTGCTCATGTCTACGTTTAGCATCAGTCGTCCATCTCATCATTTCAGACTGCCATTTACCTGGGTCTTTCAAAACAAAAGTTGCTCTATCATCACCTTTTTCGGTGGTAAACTCGACTGAAAGGGTCTTTTTAGTCCCTAACTTGATCTTAGGTACTGCGATCGATATATTTACCACCAAGTACAGCGGAAGATCTAGAAGAATTTTAGAGGGATGAGCATGAATGAGTCCCCTATGACCCTTTTCTTCGTATATTAGCCTCTTATCTGTGAGGTAAAGTGTACCCTTAAAGTACTGCTCTCCCCCTCTTGTCATGCTTGATTTCTCTTGCAGAAGTTCGTGTTCGTCTGGATCGTATACTGGCATCGCTTATGTTAGTAAAGAATACATATAAACATTTCTTATTTTAATTTAAAGACTAATTTTGTCGAAGATCAGTATTCCCTCCAACGATATCCACATTCTTCACAGGTATAGAATTTTGTTTCTGGCTCATCAGCCGATCTTGTTTGCTTGAGTACATATCTTGCTCCTTTATGGTGGCAGCGTGGACAAATTGCATCTGAATCTAGTGGCTCAGCTGATACTTCTTCTCGGATCATTATAGTTTCCTTATCGTTGCTTTTATTCACTATCTTGAGATCTTCCTTTTTCTTTGAAACTTCATACCCACATGAAGGGCATACATATCTGCCGTTTACAGGAGTCATCAGACTTCCACATTTGGGGCAAAACATAGATAGAGATGATTGCAAATTCCTATTTAAATGATATTTTAATAATCCCTATGAAATTAATTTCATGATTATTTTCTGGTCTACGTTTTTTTCGCAGATCCTTTCAAGACAAAATAATCAAAAATTTACTGTCTAGATCCTAGTGACAAAGGATTTCAATATTGATTTTTGAATATGCATTTATGGATCAAATAGTGGATATATTAACACATTACAAGAACGTTGCAGTTGTAGGCATTTCATCAAATCCTGAAAAGGACAGCTACAGAGTAGCCAAATACTTAATGGAACACGGGTTTAGAGTGATTCCTGTAAATCCTAATCTCTCTTCATGGGAAGGCTTAAAGGCTTATCCTTCAGTATCTGCTATAGAGGATAAAGTCGAGATCGTAGATGTGTTCAGGAAACCAGAGGCGGTACTTGAAGTAGTAGACGATGCTTTGAAGGTTTCGCCTAAAGTCATCTGGATGCAAGAGGGCGTAGTAAATGAAGAGGCAAGGCAATTAGCCGAAAAACACGGCATTAATGTGGTCATGGACAAATGCATGATGAAGGAACACATCAAACTGGCCAATAGTCAGAGATAAAATGCGATCCCTTATTATTAATGAAGTAATTTCATATTGATTATCCATGGTCTATGTCGTATACACATACGAGAAAGCAAATGAAAAGGATGCTGAGGAATTCCTCAAGAACGATACTGTTTCAAGGTTGACTGTTGTAAAGAAAGATGGTGCTGCATACGGGCTATCAGGAAACATATTAATGCTGGAAGGAAACGAAGACATTGTTAAGAAACTCAAAGAACTGAAGCCTGATAGTTTGAAGGAAGTAAACGCAGAAGAAGCGGAAAAAATACATCATGCGATAAAAAATGAAAATGAAAATGCTGAAAGTGGCATGGGCTTCATTTTTGGAGATTAATATTATAAAAAAATATTAAAATTTAAAATAGTTTATGTTGGAAAAGTCATCCTTGATACAAGAACAGCAAGTATTGTTCCATAAATTATTGTTATAACGTATATCACCATTAGTGCTATCCCTATGTATTTCTTTGATTTATCGCTTATGCTCGTATCGTCAATTACGTGGGAAAGACCATTTATGCCATGGTAAGTAACGATGTATACGAATATTAAAAAGAATGCTAGCCACCACGGATTATGGAGCTGATTTACAACTGACCCAAAGAGGGCAACAGGATTTCCAAAGTTTATATGTGCAACATAGAGATGCACACCGAGGAAGAACACGAGGAAGAGGCCAGTAGCTGCCTGTACAAATCTGTTCAGTGCCCCGTATCTTACCTTAGAACTTTTTTCCATCAGAACTTCACCCCCGCGAACTGAAGAGCATAATAGTCGAAGAGTCCAAGAAGTATCATTGAAATAACTTCGAAGATTATGAACAGAGCTTTATTCTTGTTCAGGCCGATACCAAACTCGTTCAACGCAAGCCTCACACCGTTGGCTCCATGGTAAAATATGACTAACGCGAGTAGGAAATCGAGTACAAGAAAACTGTCATATGGACCCACGGTAATCGAAGTTACTATCTTGTTGTAGTCTATGCCGTTAGGGCCAGGGTGAAGGAGATTCGATAGAACAATGTAGTGCAGATATAGATAAAACAGTATAACTATACCGGAAATTCTGTGCATAGTGAAAGCAAAGTAGTCCCAACCCTTTCTGTAAAACTTGGCCCATGACCATATACCTTCTCTAATTTCCTTATTTGCTTCAACCAATTTAATCTACCTCCCAAATATACTTGCAAGTTCAATCTTTAGAGCGGTCTTTCTAAGCTTCTGAATAGCGAAGGATGGATTTACACCCTTAGGACAGACCTCAGTGCACTCACCTGCAAAATGGCAGCGTGCAGTCCCGTTCTCTCCATCGACTACTTCTACCCTGTATTTTGCGCCTTTGTCCCTGTTATCAGCTATGTATCTCCAAGCGGCAGCTAGTGGTGCAGGCCCAAGATAAGACGGATCAGAACCTTCGATAGGACATGCAGCCATGCACAAACCGCATTTAATGCACATAGCGTAATTTGCATATTCATGGAATTGTTCAGGAGTCTGGGACAATTCCTTATCGTACTTTCCATCGTCGTCTCTAATCACGTACGGTTTTACTTCCTTGTATTTGTCAAAGAATGGGTCAATGTCAACAACAAGATCTCTTATTACCTTATAGTGTTTCAATGGCTCTATCCTTATCTTATCGCTCTTCAAATCCTCTATTATTGTGGAGCACGCCATACGTGGCTTTCCCTGTATCTCCATCCCGCAGCTTCCGCAAATCTCCATCCTGCAGGAGTATCTAAAGGATAGGGTCTGATCTAGATTTTCCTTGATGTAGAGTAGACCCTCCAGAACGGTAGAAACTTTGTCTTTTGGAACATTGTACTTTTGGAAATAAGTCTTTCCCGAGCCATCCTTTCTTTTAATTTCAAACTCAAATTCATCCGACATCGAATCACCTCAATACGTCCTGACAGTTGGCTGCCATTTTGTTATCACGACTGGCTTATATGTTATCCTCGGTCCGTCCTTCGTATAGGTAGCTATTGTGTGCTTTAAGTAGTTTTCGTCGTCTCTGTTCGGATAATCCTTACGGTAATGGGCTCCTCTGCTCTCCTTTCTAAGTAGTGCGCCAGTTGTTATTACTTCAGCTATATCGAGCATAAAACCAACTTCGAGCGCCCATTCCAATTCCATGTTGAAGGTGCTTGATTTGTCCTGTATTGATATGTTATTATACCTTTCCTTTAGCTGTTTTATATTCTTCAAGGACGTATTTAAGCCGTTTTCATCTCTGAAAATACCTACATTTTTGTCCATATTGATACGGAGATCTTCCCTTATCTTCGCTACGTTTTCTCCTCCATTTCTCTTCAATAGATCATCCCATATCCTTTTCTCTTCATTCTCAACATTTGAAACTACGAGATCGGGGATATCGTGTTCCATTGCATATTTTGCCGCAGAAACTCCTGCCACGTTCCCTAAGGCAAGGCATTCGTTAGTAGAGTTTGATCCTAATCTGTTCGCTCCGTGTATGCTAACGCATGCATTTTCTCCAGCAGCAAATATACCGCTGTAATCTGTGGTGGTCCTGACATTTGAATCTATACCGCCCATTGTGTAGTGAGTTGCAGGATGGACTGGTATTAGTTCAGTATGTGCATCTATCCCATTGAATTTCTTCGCTATTTCAGTTATCATAGGAAGGCGCTCATCAAGCACATCAGCCATGTGCCTTAGGTCAAGCCAGACATACTCCATGTCTCCATATTCTCCTTTAACACCTCTTCCGGCTTCAATTTCCCACATTATCGCCCTTGAGACAACGTCCCTTGAGGCTTTTTCTAGCTTATTTGGGGCGTAAGCTTGCATGAACCTCTTATTTTCACCATTTAGGAGATAACCGCCATCTGCCCTTGCCCCTTCGGTAATCAATATGCCTGACGGGACAAGGCCTGTGGGATGGAATTGAATAAATTCCATATCTTTTAGAGGTATTCCGGCCCTGTAGGCGATGGCGTCGCCGTCACCGGAAACAGAATGTGCGTAAGTACTAAATTGATAAAGCCTTCCAGCGCCTCCTGCGGCGAAAATAAAGGCTTTACTCTGAAATACTACGAAATCTCCTGTTCTCAAGTTTATGGTAGTTAAGGAATTCATGCGGCCATTGTCAAGGAACATTGAGGTTGCAAAATATTCATTATAGAAATGAATATTTTCGTACCTGAGGGCCCTGCTGAAAAGTGTTTGCATAACGTGAAAGCCGGTCTTATCTGCTGCAAATGTAGCCCGAGGAAAACTCAGGGCACCAAAATCCCTTTGGGAAATAGTACCGTCAGGATTTCTGCTCCAGGGGCATCCCCAATGATCAGTGGTATATATTTGTTCTGGTACGAGCCTGACGAACTCCTCTACTGCATCTTGGTCAGCTAGATAATCTGAGCCTTTTATGGTATCATAGGCGTGCAGATCAAAACTATCCTTTGGATTTAGTACTGCGCTTGTGCCTCCTTCTGCAGACACTGAATGTGATCGGAGTGGATACAACTTTGAAACAACTCCAACGGAGATATTTTTGTTGTACTCTGCGGCAGCAACGGCAGCTCTAAGGCCAGCCATTCCACCACCAAGAACGATGACATCCTCTTTTATCTTCTCCACTTTAAATACACCAAAAATAGTATCGGTGAAACGGATAAATTTTTTTGCTTATCATTGAACGTGAAAGAAAGCAGACAATAAGATAACATTAATTAAAGCAGCTTGTATTCCGCAAAGAATGAAGGAGATAAAATACCTGATCCCTTATGTAATATTCACATCTTTTTCGTATTATTTTGCGAAGAACGGTGTAGAACAGGTATCTCCTTCGTTATTCATGGGAATTAGGTACCTTTTGTCTGGGCTTATCTTGCTTCCGTTTGCTAAAAAGCTTCGAATAACTAAGAACATTATTTTGCTGGCCATTATGACTTCTACGAGTACGGCTTTTTGGGCTTACGGGCTTCTCTATGTTTCACCAGCTGAATCTGCTGTTCTAAGTTACTCTATGCCTATCTTCTCTCTTCCGATAGCTTTCCTCATGGTGTCGGAGAGGCCATCGAAAGTGGAAATAATTGGTATTGTAATAGGATTTACCGGAGTCATTATCTATGGAATACCTCTTATGAAGGGCTTCACCATTTTCGGAGCAGTTCTTACTATATCCAACGCAGTCTTTTGGGCATCTTTCACAGTGTTTTACAGAAAATTGAAGGAAGAAGATCCGTTTTCAACCAACGCTATGCAGTTCTTAATAGGATCACTATTTCTATTTGCCCTGGTTCCACTTGACCCAAGCCACAACTTTTCTCTTTCCTTTGCAGTAGACGTGATTTGGATGGCTACTCTCGGCGGAGCGCTCCAATTTATACTATGGAACTTTATGGTCAAAATAAGCGCAGTCAACAGAATAACAGTTCTTGCCTTCGCAGTCCCAATCTTTACCACTATTCTGGGCGTAATTTTGAGTCACGAAATTCCATCGGGTCTTGCAATTGCAGGCGTAATAATAATGTTCACGGGAATATTTGTTTCCAGGTTAAAGGGAGGTATTTCTATAGTAAGGGAAACTTCTGGATAAATTACTCTTGGCTCTTCGTCTTTTTAATTACGTGAACCCCTTCTATCCTTGTTTCTGGATAATTGCCTGTCTCATCCTTCTCAAGGTATTTTACCATATCCCAAATGTTGAGAAGAGCACCATTTACGCAATTTATTGCCTCCATCTCGATCCCGGTCTTATAACTAGTTGTCGTAGAACAAGTTACTTCTACGTAATTCTCACCCAAGGAAAAGTCAACATCTACACCTTCAATAGGAATATTATGACAGTATGGTATCTGAAGGAACGTATTTTTGGCGTACATAGTTCCAACGGCCCTGCTTATTTCTATGACATTCCCTTTTTTTACCTGATTATTTTTAATTGCAGTTATTGTTTCTTTACGCAGGTATATTCTTCCCACCGCCGTAGCTTTTCTTGCAACTACGTCTTTTCTAGATATGTTGATCATATTCCCATCAAAGTCAATCACAGATTTAAGGTTTCTTGAACAAGGACAGATTAAAAATATTTATTTGAAAAATCTGACTCCATTCCTGCCCTGAAGGACTAGGCTGACCACACTTTTGTCAAAATCATTTTCCTTTATGCTCCTCTATGTATTTTTTTACAGCATCAAGGGTTACTGAACCCACAGAGGAAATGAATTTTGAATGTATCCACAAAGTAGATAGCTTCCTTCTTAGCTCATGAAATTCCACTCGAAGAGTGTATGAAACGTATCCTTTGATCCTGTTCACAACGTAATATACGCCCATCTTTGGATTAACATCGAGAATAAGATACACATTGTCTTGCATAATTTCCATTTCTAGCAAATTTTATCCATATGCACTCTGCTTCCCAAGAATGAGCTATTTCAAACTTTAATCAATAGGATGGACTAGAATGTTTCTCCTGTATTTAGGACAAAATATCACGTGTCTTGCCAGCTATACACCATGTGTTCTCCATGATGATCCTGTTTCTCTCTTTTTCTTATCTCCATATATAAAAGATAATATATCAAACCAATACGTAGGCCCTTTGCAATTCATCTCCTCACTCAAGATCAGAGCTTTCTTGCTATATTCTCTTGTAATGCATATTTAAACTGTTAACAATGGTTTTCTAAGCTGAAGTCACGAAGATACAATTTTCGAATGTATAAAGAAAACATATAAGCATCAATCGAGCATTAACATACTATGACTCAGGATACGCACCATTCTGATGTGCATAGGAAACTTCGTATAAAAGTGGTTACAGTTTCAAGCACTAGAAACATAAACAATGATGAATCAGGGAAGATATTGGAGGAAAAGCTTGGATTTCATAACATATCAAGAGAAGTAGTACGTGACGATCCTGTCAGAATACTTTCCGCAATATTTTCAAAATGGGATGATTTTGATGCATTTGTCCTTAATGGTGGTACAGGAATAAGTAAATATGATGTAACAACAAACACTCTTAGGAGGATAGCTGATAAGGAGATTCCAGGATTTGGTGAACTATTTAGGAGAATGGGAGAGTCTGATGCCGGGGTTTTCTCCTACCTATCTGGTGCTGGCATGTTCATTGTCTACGGAAAACCTATATTTTCGCTTCCTGGGGCCCCATCTGCACAGCCCATTGGTGCCTCACTTATACTCGATATTCTGGACCATGTCTTTCATGAGATAACGAAAGAATGATAACACATTCATACCTTGTCGAATAAAATATATTTATGTATGAAATATACAGGTGAGTGCCATGGCAGAGTCGAAAGTTTTAGTAAAGGGAACACCTTTCAATAAACCCGTTATTAAAGGTAAGCTTGAGAATAATTACGATATGAGCCAAGATGAAGTATCTCTTTTACTTTTCTTAAAGACACATGGTGGAAAGATCCCGTTATATAGAATCAAAAATGAAACAGGTCTTAAAGATCCGGAATCAGTCCTTAAAAACCTTATGGACTACGGATTCGCCTTGGAAGATAAGGAGAGGCTAGGAGAAAAAATTGTACTTACAAGTGAGGGTGAGTTTGTAGCTCAGGCTATTAGAGTTAGAGATGAAGAGTTAAGATTAAAGGAAATGAAACAAAAAAAGAACGTCAATCGTTCTTCAGCCCCGCCCCAGTAAGTACAAGTAGGCTATTTTCTAATTTTTTCTTTTTATAAGCTGCAAATACTGTGGATGAGCTGTATTCGGCGTAAATGCCTTTCAACGCCAATTCTTTTCTGGCTTCGATTATTTCGTTGTCGCTTACTCTTATGCATTTTCCATTCTCTCTTAGTATAGACAGCATCTTTTCCAATAAGATTGGCTTTTTCGATACTAGAGCATCTGCTATGGATGTCGCATTAGAATTTTCATCAAATTGTTCTCCGTTTAGTTTGGCACAAACCGGAGATACAGCTTCGGCTTGAACTGCCACGATATTGGGTATTTTCTCTATTTCTCCAGACCTGAATAGGTGTTCGAATCCTGAGTAAAGCCCAATAAGCAAGGTGCCAGCGGAAACTGGTATGAAAATATGATCTGGCATTTTTTCGGTCTGCATAAAAATTTCATATGCGAGGGAACGTATTCCATCCCTAAATTCCGGTCTTAGCACATGGC
Organism: Thermoplasma volcanium GSS1; assembly: GCF_000011185.1. Taxonomy (NCBI): domain Archaea; kingdom Methanobacteriati; phylum Thermoplasmatota; class Thermoplasmata; order Thermoplasmatales; family Thermoplasmataceae; genus Thermoplasma; species Thermoplasma volcanium. The sequence goes on from NC_002689.2 coordinate 767,030, forward strand.
TTGCATAGTAATATCCAGAATTTTCGGCGGCTATCTGTACGTCTTCACGATTGCCATCTATTTTAACAGCTTCGGCTCCGTAGACAAGAATCTGTTTAAACTTTTGGCCGGATACAGTCTTAGGCACGTAAACCTTTACTTTAAGACCGGCTGCCGCTCCATAAGCTGCAATAGATGCACCAGCATTCCCTGATGAATCTTCAGATATAGTTGAAATATTCTGCGATGGCGTAATATCCCTTATGTGTGAGATCAGAACTTTGCTCCCCCTGTCTTTATATGAAAATGTAGGCTGGTAGTAATCAATCTTGAACTTGACTTCGCCGTAATTGACGATAGGAGTCTCAACTTCTCCGAGAGAAACCCATTTCTTTATGTATGGGAAATTTTTTTCATAGTCGTCTTGAAACTTAAAGTCAGGATATATTTCATATAGATTCCCGCATACAGGGCACCGCAATTCTTCGTTTTTTCTTACATTACCGCACCTTATGCATCTAACTATACAAGGCATCTATGGTAATAGATAAATTTACATAAAAATATAGCTAATTGTCATTTAAGTTCAAAAAAGACTGTTTAAATGCTAACTGTATTGATCGAAGAGGATGTTTTTAAGTCTACGAAGATTATTGAATGTAGAGGCAGCGTACTATTTATCACGAATATGAGACCCTGCGTAAAATAGCCGGCGCTTGGATATTGGGATATCGTGATGCTTCCATTGTTAAGAGTAGTTTTCCCAAAAGGCGATAACATTTTTAGATTAATGTATTCGTAACTGGAACCAACATGAAGTGAAATTTCTACCTGGGAAGCGGTCAGATTTGCTGGGAAAAATTGTATGTAGATGTCGTATGAAAAGGAAGATCCATTGCTTACGTTCATTACATCTGTAACTGCCTGAGGAGTATAGTATTGAGCTTCTGTAAAATACGGTGTAACTTCCGTGTAAAATGTTGCAGCCAGGGCCACAGTTATTGCTATCAGAAGTATAGTAGCAATAATAGGTGACACTGCCTTGTCTTCCATAGCATCATACTATTTTTAAAGCCTGTATAAACATTTTCACGTTGTTTCAATTTTTCGGTTAAGGATCAACAAGTAAATATCTAATATTATACTTAGGTTTATGTTATAGATGGATCGCAGGGATATACCTGGATTGGTATTTGGACTGTTTTCGATCGTCCTGTCAATAGGGGTTCTTATTTATTACTTACCGGATATAATCTACAAGGCAAGCATTATAGCTGAGATGCCATCGGCGTATTATGCGCTTTTATCTTTTAAGGTAAATTCTTTAGAAATCTATACATTTACGATAATTTCGATAATAGTGCTTCTGATATCAATAATATCTTTGCGAAAATTCAATGCTGATAAGACAACATCTTTCTCCAAAATCGGTGGAAACAAGTTTTTCTGGTATCTTTCAATATATGTATTCTTTGATCTTCTCCTATCTTTTATAATTTCAAGCATATACCCATCCTACGGTATAACCTCAATCAATTCCTATCCTCAGTTCCAACAGGTTTACTATTATTCAGTTTCTGTAATATTTGACACTATACTTTTTCAGGCTATACCAATAACTGTTATGCTCGGTATATATGCGATAGTAGCAAAAAAACCCCGCATAATGCTGAATTCATCAGGACTTAATTGGAATATAATTGGCGCCATAGCTATTATATCTGCAACCTATTCTTCTATAATTTACATATTGTTAGGTCAAAACATCTTCTATACCATATCCATCTATGTTTCTTCCATAATTATGACTATAATATACGTTAAGTTTGGTTTTCTAAGAGCGTTTCTTGGAAATTTCATAATTAGCATGGTAAGTTACCTAAGTGTGCTCGTCCATACTTATCCTCTGTACTCTCTTCTGTTCACATTGTATCTATTCGCCTGGGCCTCTGTAGGCATATATTATATGTTCGTAGAAAATGAAGCAAGACATACTGTTCAGAAATCTCAGAAGCAGAAAGAAGAAGTTAAGAGAGAGCCTGTTCAAATTCCGATGCTTGGCCCATCTGACCTATTTATAAGGAGCGTTTGTCCCGAGTGTGGCGGGGTTGTATTTCACGTTAAAGAGGATATGTCTCTAGAATGTGATCACTGCCATCATGTCTTAGCACCGGAGGATGTAGGGCCATTTAACGTTAAGGTAGATATATATGGGCGCCTGCACGATCATTTTTACGAGCCTACTGATATAGGTACACAATAAGTTAAAGAAAGTTTTTTAGATAGTGAAAAAAGGTTCATATTCCTTAGCTACATACGGTATTATGTCTTATGTTTTCAGATGCCGTGATTACGGTTTTGATTGCAGCTATACCCTTGAGGAGGAACGAAAGGAGGACATACCGCCTATGGTTAAGATGCATCTCAGGTATGCCCATGGGATTTATGATTTTACAGATGAAGTTAGGGACAAAGTTCTTTCAGTTATTAAGGAAAAGAAATAGGTATATCTATATTTAAAAGTTTATATTTATCCGGTTAGATACTTTACCCCTGGCTTTTGTGGTCTTATATTTTATTTCTCCAACTTCTCCTGTATTCTTTACGTTTACGCCGAATTCTGGTTGATCAGGAAGGCCAGGAACCCTCATTATCCTGATCTTTTCATCATCAAAAGTCTCATGAATACTCATTTTCTTGAGATCATCCCTGTTTAGGAACTCATCCATTGATATATAGGAAAACGATATTTCCAGATTCTGTTTTACCATCTCATTTGCCTTGGACATTACCTCTGTTATTTCCTCTTCTGTGATATCTGGTTTCTCTATGTCAATCCAAGCCCTATCATCGTATGTCTCGTTGACCCTGCATGAAACGCCCCAGAGTTTATATGAGAGGCCGGATATTAGCCTTAACGCCGTTCTAAACCGCATGTGTACATACCTCTTTTCCCAGTCTATCACCTGTTTAACGCTTTTTCCTACAAGTCCTTGAGGATAAGTATCCATGGAAATCAAGTGTATGTATTCACCATCGTATATCGTATCAACGATTTGATACTCCTTTCCCTCAATTATTACTTTTCCTGTATCGTTTGGTTCTCCAAAGAGTGTAGGATAGAAGATAGATTTATCAACTTTCATATCTGTAAATTCAACAAACAGTGCAGTTCCTATTCCTTCAATCTTGTACGCGTCATTGAGATACAATGCTTCTGTCTTCATACTATTCGTTATCGCACGTTCTTTAAATATTATCCGTTCCATTTGATTGTAAATGGCATAAGGTAATATATCGATTAAATATCCCTTTACGTGCTTTCTAACCTTGATTATTTATACAATCTCAAGAGAGCTGGAATAAAATACGACTTAACTGTGATGAGGGAATTTGCCGATATGCTTGGCCATCCTGAGAGAGACTTTAGGTCTATTCATATAACAGGATCAAACGGTAAAGGATCAACATCTGCCTTTATATATAGTATATTGAGGCAGAAGTTCAGTGTTGGAGTATATACATCACCACATCTAGAAAGATTCAATGAAAGGATCATTGTTGACAATGAAGAAGTTCCAGATGAATACATAGACGGTTTTATAGAAAAATATAGGCCAAAGTTTGATGAACTTTCCAAGGTAAATAGGAACCCTACATTCTTTGAAGTAACTACAATGATGGCTTTTCAGTATTTCAAGGATCGTAAGGTGGATTATGCGTCCGTTGAAGTTGGTCTTGGCGGGAGGCTTGATGCTACAAACATTATCATGCCAGAAGTTTCAGTTATAGCGCAAGTCGGCTATGAACATGCAGATAAGTTAGGCTGTTCTCTTACGTCTATAGCTTATGAAAAAGCTGGGATCATAAAGGAAGGGAGACCTATAGTGCTCCAGGATGATAAGCCTGAAGTTGTAAATGAAGTAAGAAGGATAGCGCAAGTTAAGCATTCCCCTTTAATTACCCTTGATAGGAACAAGATAAAAAATTTACATGTTGATGAAAACGGGACGGATTTCGATTTTGACGGTACAAACGATACTTATCACATACATACTTCGCTGATTGGTGATTACCAGGCTTTGAACGCAGCAACTGCAATACTTGCAGTTGAAAACTCTAAAGTCCAAGTATACAAAAAAGATATAGAGACCGGTATAAGCAGGACTATATGGCCTGGCAGGCTTGAAATAATAGATAGATCACCGCTCGTAATAATTGATGCTGCACACAACCCGCCGGCGGCAAATAAAATGGTGAGAACCGTCAAGAAGGTATTTAACCGTGAACCGACTATTGTAGCAGGAATTCTCTCGGATAAAGACGCTTATTCGTTTTTTAGTGTTTTGAGGCAGTTATCCGGAAAGATAATATTCACTACCCCCGAAGAGAAAGAAAGGGCAGTAGATCCTAACATACTCATGGCTCAATATGGCAATCTATTCAGATCAGCTAGAGTAATACCAGATCCTATTTCCGCGTTCGAACATGCTAAGAAAGTCGATGACTTTGTATTTGTTACAGGATCAATATATCTCATCGGAGTTATACGAGGACTATATGATAAGGCGAATGAAAAGAAGGGAACAAAAATTGTTGTATAATCAACGTTTATTCTCTTCGGTATTCTTATTTTGCTGTTTAAAATGAAGTTGAGAGTAGAGTATTTGGTTCTTGTATCGCAATAATCGACGTATATAATATTAAAGCAATCCAAGGATCATTTATATTTAGATTGCGTTATTTTATAAATATATACGTATTTCGGATTAAAAAGATTTTAGTACTGAGTGTCGTTAATCATATCTCTATGGATAACCCGTTCTCTAAATTCACGAATTCACGTACAATACAAGCGGATTTGTCGTTGCTTGAAGAGAACTATATTCCAGATTCGTTTCCGCACCGTGAAAAACAGATCAACGACATGGTTACTATCCTAAGCAGTATAATGCGCAATTCGCGGCCATCCAATATAATAGTGTATGGCAAAACGGGAACTGGAAAGACATCAACCACGAAATACGTTACAAGGATGCTGCAGGAGGCAACATCCAATGTAGAAGTTATCTATGTTAACTGTGAAATATACGATTCTCCATATTCAATCCTAGTGTATGTAGCCAATTTTGCGGGTGGAGAAAAGATACCTGAACTTGGTTGGCCAGTAGACAGGATCTACCGTGAAGCTGTAGATCGTATAAATGGTACTGGTAAATTCTTCGTTATAGTGTTGGACGAGATGGATCGCCTGATCAAGAAGAGTGGTGGAGATTCATTATACGTACTCTTAAAGTTAATGACCGATGTGGAAAACGTTAAAGTATCGATGATTGGAATAACAAATGATACAACTCTCCTCGAAAATCTTGATTCCAGAATCAAGAGTCGTCTGAACCAAGAAAGCATTGTTTTTCCGCCATATAATGCTACAGAGATAAGGGATATAATAGCGTCAAGACTAGAAAAGGTGTTTGGGCCAGGTGTAGTGGATGATACCGCCATTAACCTTTGTGCCGCAATTGGGGCGCAGGAACACGGAGATGCCAGAAAGGCAATCGATCTCATGCGAATAGCAATAGAGATCGCTATCAGGGAAAACAGGCTCAAGGTTACCGAGAAGGAAGTATACGAAGCAAGGGACAAATACGAAATGAATGTAATGCATGAAGCCATAAATACGCTCCCGATCCACTCTAAAATAGTTCTTTTAAGTGCTATAGTCACACAGGAAATTGAGCCAAATTCCGTTATAACAGGGGAAATATATGAAAATTATCGCAGGATCTGCGAAGATCTCGGCTTCACGCCACTCACACCAAGAAGAATTAGCGATCTTTTAACTGAACTTTCTGACTATGGCCTTATCGTAGTTGACGAAAGAAATATGGGAAAGTATGGCAGAACTCGTGGATTTTCCGTTGTGAAAGAGATCGAAACGATCAAAAAATACCTTATGGAAGATGAAAACCTATCTATGTTTAAAACCTCAAAAATGACAAAACAGGCAAGATTTGATTCTTAAAAAGAATTAAAGGGGGCTTAATACCAGCCCCTTACTTTCATCGCATCAGCGACTTTCTTTACTGCAATCACGTACGCTGCAGTCCTAGGATCTACATGGTATTTGTCCATAGTATCAAGGACTTGCCTTGCAGCTTTAGTTATTTTCTGATCTAATTTGTCGTAAACCTCCTCTGTAGTCCAGTATTCTCCGTAGTTGTTCTGTACCCACTCGAAGTATGAAACTATGACACCTCCTGAGTTAGAGAGAACATCTGGTAGTACTAGTTTTCCTTTCTTGTATAGAATCTCATCTGCCTCTGGCGTTGTAGGTCCGTTTGCAAGTTCGAGTATTATCTTTGCTTTTATCTTGTCAGCATTCTTTTCAGTTATCTGTTCTTCAATGGCTGCAGGTATTAGTACATCCACATCAGATTCAAGTAGTTCTTCATTTGTAATAGGTTTCGATCCAGGGAAGCCAACAACACTCCCTATTTTCTTGCTCCAAGCCAACAGATCATCGAACTTGAATCCATTTTCACTGTAAATACCTCCCTTTATATCTGAGACCGCAACCACCTTTGCACCGAACATTTCCTGTACGAACTTTACAGCGAACTGACCTACATTTCCGAAACCCTGAACGGCTACGCGTGCCTTGGAGAGATCGAGGCCGATCTTCTTAGCGCCTTCCCTAAGGACGAACATCCCGCCCTTACCAGTGGAATCAAACCTACCTAACGAACCACCGACTTCTAAAGGCTTACCAGTTATTACATTAGCAGCAGAATGTCGTACGATGTTTTCATACTCATCCATCATCCATGCCATAATTTGTGGATTTGTGTTGACGTCTGGAGCCGGTACATCTACTTCAGGGCCTATGAAATCTGCTATTGCCCTGATGTAACCTCTGCTTAACCTCTCAAGTTCTCCCTGGCTGAGCGTTGATGGGTCGCATATTATGCCCCCCTTCGCGCCGCCATACGGTATGTCAGCTATGGCGCACTTCCAGGTCATCCACATGGAAAGCGCCTTAACCGTAGATAGAGTCTCCTGGGGATGGTACCTAATCCCTCCCTTAGCCGGACCCCTAGCGATGTTGTGCCTTACTCTAAACCCAGTGAAAACCCTAACCTTCCCATCATCCATTTTCACTGGTATGCTCACCTGCAAAATTTTCTGAGGTGAACTTAATATCTCTAGAGCCTGCTCGTCTAGGTTCAAAACTTTTGCGGCTTTGTTTAACTGCTTTAGGGCTATCTCAAAAGGATCTTCTTCAATTTCCTCCTTTACTGGAGCCACTTGTTCCTTGGCGATCTCAAGTGGATCTGCTTTTCCAGACATACAGTCACCATGTCCATAAGGACAAAACCATAATTACGATTATATAATTTAAGTTTATCTGAAAGTATTTATCACTCAATGTGAATTATTGGTATTGTATGTGTTATCATTATGCAAGTAGGAAAATATTATTTAATATGGAAAAAAACATAAAAAAGAAGGATACGGAAAAAATTCTTATAAGAAACCTTTAGGTTTTAAGCTAAATCTCTAATACATCCCTCTTGCCTTCATGGCGTCTGCGACCTTTTTTACCGAGATTACGTATGCAGCTGTTCTTGGATTTATTTTATACTTATCCATGGCATCAAAGACCTCGTGTGCAGCTTTGGTCATCTTCTTGTCTAGTTTTTCGTAAACCTCTTCTGCAGTCCAATATTCTCCGTAGTTGTTCTGTACCCACTCGAAGTATGAAACCGTTACGCCCCCTGAATTTGAAAGAAAGTCTGGAAGGTCAAGTCTTCCTTTCTTGTATAGAATCTCATCTGCCTCTGGCGTTGTAGGTCCGTTTGCAAGTTCGAGTATTATCTTTGCTTTTATCTTGTCAGCATTCTTTTCAGTTATCTGTTCTTCAATGGCTGCAGGTATTAGTACATCCACATCAGATTCAAGTAGTTCTTCATTTGTAATAGGTTTCGATCCAGGGAAGCCAACAACACTGCCTGTTTTCCTCTTGTGATCGAGGAGTGCTTCGTAGTTTATTCCATCTGATTTAAATATGCCTCCTTTAGTGTCTGAGACCGCAACCACCTTTGCACCGAACATTTCCTGTACGAACTTTACAGCGAACTGACCTGCATTTCCGAAACCCTGAACGGCTACAGTAGCTTTTGAAAGATCGAGACCTACTCTCTTTGCTCCTTCCCTCAAAACGTACATGCCCCCCTTCGCTGTCGCATCGCCTCTTCCTTCGGAACCTCCAATCTCTAAGGGCTTACCGGTTATTACGTTCGGTGCAGAATGTCGTACGATGTTTTCATACTCATCCATCATCCATGCCATAATTTGTGGATTTGTGTATACATCCGGCGCCGGTACATCTACTTCAGGGCCTATGAAATCTGCTATTGCCCTGATGTAACCTCTGCTTAACCTCTCAAGTTCTCCCTGGCTCATTGACTTAGGGTCGCATATTATGCCCCCCTTCGCGCCGCCATACGGTATGTCAGCTATGGCGCACTTCCAGGTCATCCATGAAGCTAAGGCTTTTACAGTGGAAAGAGTTTCGTCAGGATGGTATCTTATCCCACCTTTTCCAGGGCCTCTTGCTGTATTATACCTTACTCTGAAGCCGGTAAACACTTTTATTTTTCCGTTATCCATTCTCACTGGAATGCTAACCTGCAAGATCTTCTCCGGTTGTCTTAGTATTTCAAGAGCTTGTTCATCTAGGTTCAACACCCTTGCAGCCTTATCCAGTTGCTGCAGTGCCATCTCAAATGGATCTATACTTTCTGGCATATCATTCACCTTATTTTTAAATATCTATTGCAAGAATGATATGCATTAATAATATATGAAATTAAGTTTCATGATATTAAGGTTCATGTTATGTGTATGACCGGCTTGCCAGGAACGGCGATTTTTCCATTTATTATATCTCCGGTATTTATGGATACATCGGCTTTTACTTGGCGACTGATATAGGATGAATTGCGCCTCAAGATGTCTATTTCGTTAAATGGATAGACCACTATGTCTTTTCTCCTCTTGGCAAGATACTGGAGATACCTCTTCGATCTTTCTGAAACAGAGTTGCTTAGGAATTCTCTTGAAGCCTTAATAACATCTTCGTTCGCTACTGTTATTTCTACGCTTTTTGGTTCAATTCCAGTTACTGATATTATATTGTTTATGTCTTGTATTATGTGTTCCACGTAGTCCATAACCTGGTAGAATTCTGAAGTAGAGAGTCCATAAACTTTAGCAAGTCTTTCGTATTTCTCTGCAAAATTATCATCGAAGGGATTGATTGAAACATAGGTATTAGATACATATCTGTGCCAATATTCCTCTGCATGGTGCGAAATTACAGGCATCAGAGCCCTCAACCAGTCCGCGATAATTGAAGCTAAAGATCTATTTTGGCTGGCACCGCGGTTAACAGCATACTTCAGGTCGTTTAAAGTTCCGTAAAATATGTTTATGTAAGCATCCCTTATTTGGAATCCATCCATTTGATCCATAAATTGTTTTAATCTCTCGGCAAACCTTGAAACAAACCAAGTCTCTTCGAAATTTAGTTCACTGGTATCAGGTTTAAAAGAATCCATTATGGTCTTGAATTCATTGAACCTTCTTACTATGTTTGAAAGGTCGTTTTCATTCCAGTCCATCGTTGACGACACATCTGCCTGAACAGCAACGTACAGTCTGTATATGTCCGCTGAGTATTTTTTTGTTATTTCTAGAAGTGAAACAACGTTTCCCTTGCTCTTTGAGATCTTTGCTCCATTGGATACAACTAAGCCGGATATTATTAATCCACTTGGCCATTTTTCTGGTGGGAATATTGCTGCATGGTTCATTACATAAAATGAGAGGTGATTCGATATATGCGGAACGGCAGTTAACCTTATATCGACGGGATACCAGTATGAAAATTCGTTTCGTGCTGTTCTTTCTTCATCATTTTGCACTTCTCCGCCATCAAATATCCTTTCAATTGCGTTTTCGTCAAGTTTTCCATTTTCGTATAGTTTTCTCATTTGTATAGATGTTGTGTATACGGCTGGATAAATAGTAGAATCTGAAAGTGATTCTATTACCCATCTATCATCGAACGGCAGCTTGGTGCCCAAGCCCCTTCTTCTGGCACATGGTCTCTCTTTAAGCCAATCTATGGCATCATTCATCACGTTTCTATACATTTCAGGATAGATCATCATCCTATTGAGCATATCGTGGGACAATTTTTTAAGCCAATCCGCCGAGTAGTCTATAAACCACTGGTCGGGTAGTACAGCGACTATTACTTTTGAACCACCTCTAGTCACTGCTTTTCTGGATGTTTCGTAGAAGATGATTGCCTTGCCCGATCCTATAAGGTCTTTTTTTATCTTTTCCCTTGCATCCCTTACGGTTAACCCTGTGTATTCTCCAGAGTTGACTAACTTGCCGTAATAAAATTCACTTTTGTAAAGTTCCTTGGTAGCCTCATCTAAGCCTTCCTTTGAATTAAGATCAAACTTTATTTCAACCTCCGGCATTTTAAGTGGTGCCTCTATTACAACCGGAGTCTGCCCGCTTTTCTTTCTTCTGTAGTAAACAAAATCATATACTGAATGTGATGGCACAGAATATACAACTCCAGTACCGTTATCGGTGTCTACAAAGTCAGCTTTGTATACTGGCACTTCTTTTCCAAATGGAGTGGTGAACTTCTTTCTTTGTATACTCTCTGCTGATATTGGGCCGATCACAGATACGTCATTTCTTTGGTACTTAAGTTTATCGACGGCTTCTTTAGACACAACTGCGATTTTATCACCAATTTTTATCTTAACGTATTCTCCAGTAGGATTAATCCATATATTTGTAACCCCGAAAAGTGTTTCAGGTCTTAGGGATGCCGCAATAAGTGAATATGAATTCGATTCAAAGAATACTGCGGTGTATTCCTCAACAGAAACTTTGTCTGTATCCCCATCCTTTATGTCATCTTCTCCCACTGCATTGTCGTCATCTATGCTATATAGGATAGGATATTTATCTTGTTTTATCAATCCTTTTTCATTAAGTTTGTGGAATTGCCATTTTACAACATTTTGGTAAAATTCATCTGCTGATGTGAACTTCCTCGTCCAATCTATTGAATAGCCAAGGTGTTTAAAATCATTTATTATCGCGTTTGAGAAATAATCCGCTATATTTCGGGGATCTTTGAATTTTTCAAGCCAGCCATCTATGTCTTTTTCCCCATACTCTGACAAGTACGATCTGTATAGCGCGATTGTGCTCGCATCTCCCGCCCTTATTCTTTCCGAGAAGGCCAGGATCGGTGTACCACTTTGGTGAAATCCCATTGGAAACAGAACATTATAGTTTCTGGATCTCTTGTATCTAGCTATTATATCTCCAAGCGTATATGTGCGGCCGTGTCCTACGTGTAGTGATCCGTTGGTATATGGCCAAGGTACGGTGATCATAAATTTCTTGCGCTCATCGATTTTAGGTTCGAACACATGATCTCTTTCCCAGGCATTTTGCCATTTCTCATCTATGTTCATATATATCACTCTACTATTAGTACTGCCGCAGCAACGACTGTAGTCCATTCATCATGGCTTAGAACTACAGCTGTCGCTGATATATTACCTGTAGTTAGGATTTTATCCTCAAGAACATACTCCTCTTTTTCCTTATCATAAATTAACTGTGAAGTAGATCCGAAGGTAGAGGAAAGCATTTCAGCAGCGAGCTTCTCTGCAAAAGATCCGGCCACCTTTTCAGTTTCACCGAAGCTATGATGTTCGCTTAGGTAACCCCACTTGCTTTTATCTCTTGGTATCGCATACCCAATAGCTGCTGATATCATTCTATTAAGTTCGTTTGATGTATTCCTTGCTAAAACTGTGAACAATATCTGGCCAGGGGATAGTTTTTTCAGCCCTTCCTCTTTACTAACCATTTTAGCATGTGGAGGAAAAATTGAGCTTATACTGGATAGATTGAATTGGGCAATTCCAGCATCCCTCAGGGCAGCTTCGAATGACTCCAATTGTGTTTCTCCGCGGCCTACTCCTCTGGTAAAGAATATTTCACTTGGCACAAATCCAGACATGCAGAACTGATCTTTATACTTCTTATATTACTTTTGCTGGGTCTTTGAATTATCGGTTTGATTTTACGCGTGTATTTTGCATTGCAGTTTTTTATTACATTAAATTCACGTATGGTGTAAAATTTCACAAATATATATTCGTATCTACTTCAAAAACATTATAAATGTTAATATTCCTATTTAACACTAAATAAATAGACAAAAAAATAAATATTCTAGATGCATGTTTTATATATGGAGTCTTCGTTTTCAAAAGGCTACAAGAAAGACCTTTCCCTTTTCAACTTGGTAATGCTGAATTCAATGGGGATGATAGGCTCTGGATGGCTCTTTGCTGCCCTTTATACATCATCCTATGCTGGATCATTTGGGTCAATAGTGTCTTGGATTTTAGGCGGTGTAATCGTCGCTTTAGTGGCCCTAACGTTCATGGAGGTTTCGTCTGCCTTTCCGCTTGCAGGAGGATCGACACCCATGGGTGAATTCGCCTTTGGGAAACTAGGAGGCTTTATCGCTGGGTGGGGAGCATGGATATCAGACATAATGACGCCGCCAATTGAAGCAGTTGCTATGGTTACTTATCTCTCGTTTTTCGTTAAGGGGCTTATAACGCCATCTGGGATACTTCTTCCGCTTGGTTATCTTGTCGTAATAATCGTATTGATCGTAATATTCTTAATTAATCTGCAAGCAGTAAAGGTATTTGGAAACGTAACGAGTGGAATAATGATTTGGAAATGGGCTGTACCAGCATTAGCTGTCATCACATTGATAAGCCTGGCTTTTCATCCTTCCAATTTTGCTATAGCCGGAAGGTTTTATCAAGGATATTCTGGTATATTCTATGCACTTGTCCTTGGTGGAGTAGTGTTTTCATTTGAGGGTTTCCGCGGGGCCATAAATATGGCTGCTGAATCCCAGCATAGAGACTACATTTGGAAATCGGTAATTATTGCTGTGGGGGGTTGTGCTTGCCCTTTATTTAGCAATACAGGTAGCTTTCATCGGTGCGCTTGATTGGAACAAAGCTGGTGTTTCTCTTGGGGATTGGGGATCTTTAAGCACATCTGTCCTGTTAAGCGGGCCGTTTGCTGAAGAAGCTAAATTTGTTTGATTGGGATGGCTGGTATTTATACTGCTCATAGATGCAGTGGTATCACCAGGGGGTGCAGGGCTCAGCTATGCTGCCTATCCAGCTAGGATTTTTCAATCTATGGCGGAATTTGGATATGCCCCAAAATGGTTCAAGGAGCTTAGTAAAAAGAAGGTGCCTGCTCGTGCACTAATTCTGGGATTTTTTGTTGGCCTCGTATTTCTTTATGAATTTCCAGGTTGGGATCTGCTTCTAGGTATACTCACCTCTACTCTCGTAATAGGCTACGTAATGGGCCCCGCCTCCATAAACATATTAAGAAAGCATGCACCTAACGTTGAAAGGATGTTTATGCTGCGTGGTTCTAGTTTTATTGCCCCGATTGCATTCATCTTTTCTTCACTAATAATATATTGGTCTGGATGGCCTCTGTCCGGAGAAGTCGTAGTTGCTGTCATAGCAGGCTTGTTCATGTTTTCCTATTTCACACATGTAAACGACTTTGATTGGGTAGAGATAAGAAGCGGTATGTGGCTCGTAGCGCTCTTATTTGTCATTGCTGTACTATCAGGTTACGATTTCTGTTAACAATGTTAACAGCCACCTTTGGAAGTTATCATCTGTCTTATGCTTAAACTTCGTGGATATAACCCTATACCCTCTATCCCGTTAGCAAAAGCTTCGGGGATTGCTTTCTTTATTATGTTGTACGACGACTGTAGATCAGCATGAATCAACTTTCCAGTTGCAGATTGGAATATGCCCCTATGAATCCGCTTGCCCATGTATGTGCCATGATGCTCTATGCTCTCATTGTCCAGGAATGAACATTTGCTTGTGTAATCCTCGTTCTGCATTATGACAGTGATCCCAATCTCTTCGGCTTTGTATTTTATCTGGGATATGAGCATGTTGAATGGCAGCTGGACAAAGTTCTGGTTATTCTTCTTTCCCATGTTGGATGAATCCTTCCATCTGTTGTTATGGCCTATAACTATTGTATCGATGTTCATGATCTTTGCATACTCCACAATGGATTTCGAAACCTTATGCATGATGTCCTTGACTTTCCTGTTTCTCTTCATGAAGAGTTTTCTTATCTTCACTGTCTGTTTTCTCTCATTTCCCTGGAGATCGTTTATGCTCCTATACCTTGCAAGCTCCTTGTTGAAGTACTGGTTGATCGATTTGAGCAATCCTGCCTTTACAGCAATCCCTCTTTCATGGATGTTGTTACCTATAGTTACAAGATTCCTCACACCGATGTCGATGCCCATGACCCTTTTCGGTTTTGTTATGGGTATGTCCGCTGTCTCCTTCTCGTACACTATTTCTATCATGTATCCTGTGCCCTGAGGCACTATCCTTACTTCTTTCAGCTTAATTTCATTTTCATTCAGCCTTGTTTTTACCTCCATGTTCATTATCTTAGGGAATTTCAGTATACCATCCCTGATCCTGCACTGCTGATTCGTAAAGACAAGCAGGAACTCACCATCTGTTTCCTTATATCCCGGCAATCTAGGCCTTCCCTTGAATTTATCAGGATGCTTCTTCCATGCTTTCATGGACTTGAAGAATGAATACCATGCCATTACAGTCTTTTTTACTGTCCACTGTGCTGTCTGTGCCGGCAACCTCTGGTAGTTGTTGTGATCCTCTATCTCGGATGGTTCCTGGAATAACTTCACAAGATCCCTATAGCCAGTGAGTTTCTCCCCCTTCAGGAACTGCTGCCTGAGAATGTAGTTGACCTGGTTGTAGAGATTCTTGGAGAGATGGCACATATATGAGATGGTATCATTTTCCTTCAGGTATATCTGTTCTGTTCTCCTAACCTTCATACCCGACCTCGATGTAGTGATTCTTTCGTTTGGAATACATCTTCATGGAGTAAGAGTGCAGCATTGAAACTGTTTCTTCAAAGACTTCCTCAGAATCAAGTTTTGTACTGCCTACTTCCGAGCATGTAAAAGTGCACTTATTGTATATCCGTTCATAAAACACCACTGCTTCATCTGGTCTATCTGGTTCTGAAGATCGTTCTTCTGCTTTGCCGTTGATACACGTTCATACAGCACAGTTTTTCTCTTAACATCCTTGTTAAGGATTTTATAAACGTCTTCCTCATTGTAATTGTATCGTTTGTTCGGCATCACAGTGTACCTGATCCTGCCATCCTTTGAATAGACATGAAGAGTTTTTCTGGATATCTGCAATAAATTCAAAACTTCTTCAGCTTTCATGGTCAATGTATTATACATAATAGGTATACATCATTATCGTTTTAATTAACCATACACTGATCCATCGGTATATGGGGGAATAAACATCGTGCCGTTTCCATATGATTTCATAGTGACTGCCCTAGTGTCACTGGGTTTTTACTTTTTGTCGCAGTCTTCGGGAATTAAGTCAAAATCCCTTGATACGTATTTGTCTGATTTGGAGAGAAGGTGATGTATATGGAGATGAAAACAAAAAAAGCGGTATTGATGAGTTCACTTGCACTATCTATAATTGCATTTCTACTTGCTCTTATCCTTATGCAGCCTAATTCAGCTGGTTATCCAGAAGTACCTGCAGTGCCAACTTACGTATTGTTTGGACTTTCGGCAGCGTCTTTCGCTGTTTTCATATATGAATATTTTACGGCGACTAGGACATAAAATTATAAAACTGTTATTTATTTTCACTTAGAGTTTCTATGTAAATAACATATTTGCGCTGCCCTGAATATTCGAATCCCATCTTTTTGTACAGATCTATTGCAGGGTTACCTTCTGACACGATAAGGGAGACGTCTTCTATTTTCAGGTTCCTCAAGGCCTTAGCCGCCTCGTTCAGTAAAGCCGTTGCTATTCCTTTATTTCTTTGTTCTTTCGAGACGAATAGATCAGATATGAAGTACTCACCTGTACCCAGGTATTTCACAGTTATTAGACCTCCTTGTATCTTCTCACTGCCATAAATGAAGCTTGCTTCTGGTACTATTGTGCTTTCTGTCCCGTTGATTTCCTCTTCGATATAAGTAATCCTACCAGATTCATTGCTTGGCAACAGAGTGAGATCCACGGTGTCTTTGAACGCTTCATATTCTGCTTCAACAAATTCCTTTATCTTTTTTTTATTAAAAGATTCGACCTTTATTGTTTTTACAGATCTATTAGCTAGATCATTTGTTTTGGCGGTAAGTTTTATCCTTGTCACCTTCGAGTATCCAAGCTTTGCCAATATATCATCACACTCATCGTTAGCATTGAATATTTCATCAAGGAAAACTCGTAAGCCACCAGAATTTACGTGGATCCATTCTAAAAGATTCTTGAGGCGGATATCGTTGCAATAGTCCTTTTTCATAAAACCTATATTTCCAATGCTCCTATCGCCGTACATTGAATTGATCATAAAGGCGTATCCCATAACTTCATCCCCATGTATAAGGACGCGATTTTTTATTTCGTTGTTTGTTAATTTTTCTATAAGGATGTTGAATCTCTTTTCGTTGCTAGGGTCTGGATAGTACCGGCTTACGAAATCTATATATGGCCTGAGGATAAGATCCCATCTTAGGTTAGCGTTATCCATATCTATTCCACTTCCTTATGTCTTGTAACGATAAAATGATGATCCATAATCGCCATTGCTATACGGCGTTAGACGTAGAAACAATTTAATAATTGACGGTTATTTTGACGACGATGATAATGGAGAACGAAGAGAGAACAGAAAAATACAACGAAGACGCTCTCCGGTACTCGGAATACTATAAAGGCAAAATTCAAACTATGTCCAAAGTCCCTGTAAGAAGTCTTGACGATTTTTCGATCTGGTATACTCCGGGTGTCGCAGCTGTCTCAAGAAAGATTGCAACCGATCATGATCTCTCTTTTGAGCTGACAGGTAGATGGAACACGATTGCTATTCTTACTGACGGTACCCGGGTTTTAGGTTTAGGGAATATAGGGCCAGAAGCTGCAATGCCTGTGATGGAAGGAAAGGCCCTGATATTCAATTATCTTGGCGGGGTAAATGCTATACCTGTTCCGATAAGAGTATCTTCGAGGGAAGAATTCGTTAGTGTGGCGAAGTCTTTGGAACCATCCTTCGGTGGTATAAACCTTGAGGATATTGAATCTCCAAAGTGCTTTTTCCTGCTTGAGACGTTACAAAAGGAAATGAATATACCAGTATGGCACGACGATCAGCTAGGAACTGCTTCGATCACTCTTGCTGGAATAATAAATTCAATTAGAATTGTCGGTAAAAAAATAGAGGAAGTTAAGGTTGTGTTCAATGGTGCTGGTGCGGCAAATATAGCTGCAGCTTACTTATTCAAAGCTGCAGGATTCAAGAAGGAAAATATCATACTAGTTGATTCTAAAGGCGTGCTGCAACCGGAACGTCAGGATATGGATTCGCTGATGCTTAACAATCCATGGAAGTATCAGCTTGCAATAGAAACAAACGGTGAAAGAGTAAAGGGAGATCTTAAGGAAGCACTGAAGGGAGCAGATATACTGATTTCAGCAGCAAAATCTGGGCCGGATACCGTTGATGCAAAGCTAGTCAAGGAAATGAATAACGATCCAATAGTATTTGTCTTAGCAAATCCAATACCAGAAATGTGGCCCGAAGAAGCAAAGGAAAATGGAGCTAAGATAGTTGCTACCGGTAGGAGTGATTTTCCGAACCAGATAAATAATAGCCTTGTTTTTCCAGGTGTTTTCAGAGGGGTTCTCGATGCAAGAGCCAAAGGTGTAAACTTTGACGTCATGGTTGCTGCATCTTACGAAATCGCCAATTTCGTTGAGGAACCTACAGCAGAAAAGATAGTACCAACAATGGAGGAATGGGAATTGTATCCTAGACTTGCCAGTGCAGTCGCAACTAAGACCGTAGAACTTGGACTTGCCAGAAAAATAGACAGCAAGGAAGGATTTTATAAGAGAGCGCGTGATATTATAGAAAATAATAGGAACATCTATAGAAAGATGATGGATCTTGGTTTGATAAGGATGATGCCAAATGGTGAACGTAAATATTAGAAGGATGAAAAAGGAAGACATGGAATCTGTCATGGATCAGTTGCTTCGCCTGAAAAGACTTAACTCTGAATTCGATTGCATATTCAATGTCTCAGAACAATCGAAGGCAGATATCGAAAAGTACATAAACAAGATAATGAACAGTGATGATCACGTTCTGCTCGTAGCAGAACTTGACAACAAAATTACCGGCATTCTCTTTGCCGATATACTATTTAGGATATACTATGAACCAAAGTATGAGGCCAGAATCAGGGAATTTTACGTCATGCCTGAATACAGACGAAATGGAATAGGAAAGAAGCTTATTGATGCACTTAAACGCGAGCTGGATCCTAAGGGAATTACTTTCATAACTGCTGAGTTTCCAGCATTGAACCTTATTGCACAGAATTTTTATAAGAAAATAGGCTACAGGGAAATCGTCACAATATATGGACAGATACATTAAGTGTTTTATTTTCGAACTTCGTAAATTTACATTATTTTTTAAAACTATATACATTCTGGATTATTCAAATAAAATATTTCAAAGGAAATCGATAAAGAAGGACAAATTTTCTGGGAGTGATGAATTTTAAATTAAGCATCTAAGTGTATATGGGAGTTTATCTTAGAAAAGATAAAGCACACCTTAATCAACATTTTTTGCAAGCACTAATTACTGGGCTCTGAAAATTTTATCTCGCGTAATGTCATTGATGAGCCTGATATATAAGATCTTATATATATTTTTAGAAGTTAATGCAGTGTACGGTCAAATAAATCTTATAAGAAGCGGAGGAATTTAAAATAGATCTATTTGCTGACATACTCGCACGGCTAAAGCTCGTGGGGTTCTAAGGTCGCTATCGCTCATAACGTTGCCTCTCTGTGGGTATCAGTGCTCCCCTTGCATGCATCCCTGTCTGCATGCAATCGATCAATGCCTTTCTCAAATACTGGACGCAATGCTATGTTGAACGAAGCATTGGCATCGGCATTATCAACGTGTCCGCAACCCGGACACTTGAATTCCTTTCCTGAACGGTTGCCTTTGAGTCCACACCTTGAACACTCCTTTGAGGTGTTGTATGGATCGACATAGACAACGGGTATTCCAAGTAGTCTGGCCTTGTATTCTATCATCTTTTCAATCTGATAGAACGACCAGCTATTCAGGGGGTACCTGAAATTCCTGCTCGACTTTGCATTCCTTATTCCATTTAGATATTCGAGCTTTATTCCCATCCCATTCTGTTTTGCTTCCTGTACTATCTTCTTCGATACCTTGTGATTCACATCCTTCTCGATCCTATTCTCACGATCCTTTGCCTTCTTCACCATCCTGTACTTGCCCTTCTTCTGAAGGTGTTTCCTGATATTCTTGTACTTCCTGTGGATGTGTTCTGCACTCTTCCTAAGCTTCAAAACATTTCCAGTTTCTGGATTCCCAACAACGGCAATGTGCCCTGTTGTATTCCTGTCCACTACGAGATATGCCTTCGGTTCTATCATTGGATTTTCACGTATCGTTACTGATACGTATGCGAATTCTCTGCCGAGTTCGACCTGGTTGATCTTCTCAAAATCATTCCTGAAATAGTAGCTTAAGGTGAGTTTCAAGGACGGTATGGTTATGGTCCTATCTTCATGGTTAAAATGTATACCCTGAGCAGGTATAGTTAATTTTACATTGTGAACATTCTTTGCCTTTCGGTCTCTGGAATATTTTCTTAATATCTGGTTTGATATTATTGATTTAAGGCCAAATTGACTGACATCTTTATATCATATTTTTTAATATCATTATAAAGTTCCTTTGATACGGAATTTATTGATGTAATATTCTTATCTATCATAATACTTATCGTGAAATTACCTGTGTTGGTAAACTTACGCATTTAACGTCTATAATTTATCGTACGGTAGAAAATCATGTACTATTGCGTTGAGAGCACGCACAGAACCATATATTCTTATGGTTTCTCACTTTCAATAAAGGTTATATAAATATTTTTCAATATATGAACGATGACGAAGGGACTTGTTGTTATAGATATGCTTAACGATTTTGTGCATGGTACATTGAAAACTCAAGAAAGTTTGAGCACAGTTATCCCGGCCAGAAATGTGCTTGAAGCATTTAGAAAGAAAGGCCTGCCTATATTTTTTACCAATGATGCGCATTATAAGGAAGACCCAGAGATGAAGATCTGGGGATCACACGCAATGAAGGGTTCATGGGGAGCTCAGATAATAGAAGAACTGAAACCCTTAGAGAGCGAATTCGTGATAGAGAAGCACGCATATAGTGCATTTTATGGAACAAACCTCGACCAGATACTTAGAGCAAGAGGCGTAACCGAATTATTCCTAATTGGACTTGATGCAGACATTTGTGTAAGACACACTGCTGCTGATGCCTTATACAGAAATTATGCTATAACAGTTGTTGAGGATGCTGTTGCGGCCAGAATCGATAAGAATTGGAAAGATTATTTTATACGTGTATATGGTGCCAATATTGTTAAGTCAGATGAAATTAATAAGGTAATTTGAATGTCGCAAAACGATATTTTATCTCTATGCCATATATCAGCATAAGCTTAATCTATAATGTATTATTAGGTAAAATATGGATAGCTATTGGAGAAAAAAGCTTAATGAGATCTCCAAGCCAGAAAAGAACCATGAATATGAGCGCTGGAAGTCAAATACTTTGGATCCTTGGAATAAAAAAACTGGATATAAAGAAAGAGTATATCAGAATTCTTCAGAGATAAAGTTAAAAGAGGTTTACACCAAAGAGGATGTTCCAGATCTTGAATCCAGATTGGGCATGCCCGGGGAATACCCTTTCACAAGGGGAATATACCCGAACATGTACAGAGGAAAACTATGGACTATGAGAATGTTTTCAGGTTTTGGAACTCCTGAAGATACCAACAGGAGGCTTCACTACCTGATCGAAAATGGTGAAACTGGTCTCAGCATAGCATTTGATATGCCAACTCTGTATGGATACGATGCTGACAGTGAAAGATCAGAGGGAGAAATAGGCAAGTGCGGAGTAAACGTATCAACGCTGAAGGACATGGAGGTTATATTCAAAGGAATAGATTTAAGCAAGGTATCCACATCAATGACAATAAATGCACCAGCGGCAATTCTTACCGCTATGTACCTTGCAATAGCAAAAAAGCAAGGCGTTCCCTTTGATCAAGTATCTGGAACAGTACAAGCCGACATCCTTAAGGAATACATAGCACAGAAAGAATGGATGTATCCTCCTGAGGCGCACATAAGAATTATTAGGGACATGATGGTCTACTGTACTAAGAACGTACCAAAGTGGAATTACATTAGCATATCCGGATATCATATTAGGGAGGCCGGATCAAGTGCAGTTCAGGAACTTGCCTTTACCCTTGCTGATGGTTTCTATTATGTAGATTTGGGCATAAAGGCAGGTTTAGACGTCGATTCGTTTGCACCCAGGCTCTCGTTCTTCTTCAACTCATCTATAAATTTCTTTGAGGAAATTGCAAAATTGAGAGCCGCTAGAAGAATATGGGCCACCGTCATGAAGGAAAAGTATGGAGCTAAAAATCCAAGGTCAATGATGCTCCGTTTCCACACGCAGACCTCGGGTTATACCCTAACCTGGCAGCAGCCTCTTAACAACATTATCCGTACAACTATTGAGGCAATGGCGGCAGTTCTAGGTGGAACACAGAGCTTGCATACTAATTCCTACGATGAGGCATGGGCCTTGCCTTCCGATCAAGCCGTCAAGGTTGCGTTAAGAACACAGCAGATCATAGCCGAGGAAAGCGGTATTCCGGACGTCATTGATCCGCTTGGTGGATCTTACTATGTTGAATGGCTTACCGATAGGATGGAAGAGGAAGCTTACAAGTATTTCGACAGAATAGAAAGCATGGGTGGAATATTAGAGGCCATAAAGCGTGGCTACATACAAAAGGAGATTGCAGATACTTCTTACAAGCGGCAAAAGAAGCTTGAAACCGGCCAGGAAGTTATGGTCGGTGTCAACAAGTATATAGAGGAAGGAGAAGAGCCTATCAACTACCTGAAGATTGATAAGAAGGCCGAAGAAATGCAAAGAAATCGATTAAAAGAGGTAAAGAAAACGAGAGATGAATCAAAAGTCAGAGAAGCACTTGATGAACTTCGTAAGGCAATGCTTAACGAGAACGAGAACCTAATGCCGTATTATATTAAGGCAGTTGAGGCTTATGCTACAATACAAGAGATATCTGATGTAGGGAGGGATGTATTTGGAAGCTGGAAAGAACCTATCATCGTCTAGGCCGATAAAAGTCCTATTGGCGAAGCCGGCTATTGATGGGCATGACAGAGGCATATTTGTGCTAGCTAGAGCGCTCAGAGACGCAGGGATGGATGTCATATACGCGGGTCTTCTTCCGACTCCTGAACAGGTCGTAGACATAGCTATAAGCGAGGATGTTGATGTAATAGGCCTTAGCTTGCTTAACGGAGCACATATGACTGCCTTTAAGAAGGTAGTAGATCTTTTGCACGAGAAGGGAATAGACGACATAGCTGTCGTAGGCGGCGGCATAATACCGGACGACGACAAGCCCCTGCTTGAAAAGATAGGAATAACAGGAAATTACGGCCCCGGAACTCCATTGTCAGTTATAATAGACCACATAAGGAAGAGGGGTGAAGAAGCAAGAAGGAAGAAGGAGATGTAGATGGACAAATCCACTCTTGTAGAATACATAAGAAAAGGTGAGCCAAGGGCCATAGCAAGGGCCATATCATTAGTCGAAGAAGACAATGATTATTCCTACGAACTTATAAGGGAAATATACCCATACACTGGAAAAGCCCATATAATAGGAATAACCGGCCCTCCTGGAGTCGGTAAAAGCACAATGATAGGTATTCTGTCGAAGATGCTCTCAGAACATGGGAAAAAAGTATCAATACTAGCGGTTGACGCAAGCAGCCCATTTAGTGGAGGTACTCTTCTTGGTAATAGGATCAGAATGCAGGAAATACTATCGAAATATGGAATATATATGAGAAGCGTTGCAAACAGAGGTTTCACTGGTGGGTTGTCACGATCTACGTGGAACATAGTAAAGGTGTTAGACGCCTCAGGAAGTGATTACATAATAATTGAAACTGTTGGAGCGGGTCAATCAGATATTGATATAGTTTACCTTGCAGATACTGTAATTGTTACTTTAGCACCAGGATTAGGGGACAGCATACAAGCGATAAAGTCAGGAATGATGGAAATTGGCGATATATTCGTTATAAATAAGATGGATAGGGAAGGGTCATTCTTTGCGTTGAAAGATATAATGGATAACGTATATGAACATAATGGCTGGAATCCAAGGGTTGTGGGTACAAACTCTCTTAAAGGAGAAGGATATGACAAGCTTCTGGAAGCTATCGATGAACATAGGAAATACTCTGAGGCAAGCGGCAATAAGAAGGAGATAAGGTACAAGGAAGAGATTCGGCTTGCGATTTCTAGAGAGATTGAAAAAAAGGTTAACGGTGCTTTCGGTGAATTAATATCAGCTGAGGACATTGCTAGGGATATGAGGATGAAGATCGATCCGAGTACAGTGGCTAGAAGGCTATTTCACTCATCAAATGTAGCAGAAAAAGAAGTTAATTTTTAAATATATGCACGTATTTATTAAGTATGTATACACCCATAAAGTTCTTTACGAATGAGATGATAAAAAACGTATCGAATACTGTGAAAGAGGTCTCATCCTTTATATATCCACCAGTCACGTTATATCAAGATAGCTCTGATCTGGTATTGGAAGCAGAAATGGCCGGGTTTGACAAGAAAAACATAAAGGTCTCGGTAAATAAGAATGTACTCACTATAAGTGCGGAGAGAAAGAGAGAATACTCTACCGTATATATCGATCAGCGCGTTGACAAAGTGTATAAAGTAGTTAAGCTGCCCGTAGAGATTGAGCAGCAGGACATATCTGCTAAGTATAGTGAAGGCATACTTACAGTTAGAATGAAAACCAAGAACATAAAGAACGTAGAAATAGAATAAAATCATTTTTTAATAATAATATATATGAAAAGTATTGCATCTATTGCTATAAGTATGCTTGATGTGATTGGGTGAATTTTTTCCATTTGAAAAAAAGATAGGAGCAAGAAACCCAGAAATATTGAAGCAGGTATTTTGTAATCCTTGCGCTTAATAGGCTCCTCTTCATATTCCAACTTCCTTTTCAGCAATGGAACAAGCTGTACTGCTTTCTCGAGAGAAATCAACGTATCATCCAAGAAATTTGTCAGTCTCTTTTTGTAGAGTGTCTGTATGAGGCCCTCATCGTATAGTAGTTTCTGTAGTACCCTTATAAATTTGAAATCTGGGTCGAGTTGCTGACAGACACCTTCCAGTAGTGATGACATCCTCATGTAGAGAACCAATGCTCTAGGCAGGCGAAACGGAAACTGGAATATAACGTCATTCGCAACGTCTAAAAGTTCACGTATTTCTAAGTCTTCTGGCGTTCTGCCATAGAAATTTGCTATGGCCATGTCGATTCCACGCTTCACTATTCCCCGATTGGCCGCAGGAGAAAGTGCACCCAATGATAAAAGTGCGTCTATTATTTCGTCGGAGTCTTTGTTGAGAAGCCCGTCGTATAGTAAAAGAAGCTTGAACCTTAAATCATCGTTAATGAAACCTACCATGCCAAAATCGTAGAGAATTATAGAACCGTCGTCTGCTACCGAGATATTTCCAGGATGTGGGTCTGCATGAAAGATTGTATCCTTTAGCAGCATGCGCATGAAAACGGTGTCCACTCTGAGGGCGAGTTCCTTTGTATCGATATTCTTTTCCTTTAAAATCTGTACATTATCTATTTTTGTCCCTGAAATGTATTCCATCACAAGAACTTCCTTCGAGCTAAGCCCTTCAATTACTTGTGGTATTATGACTCTATCGTCCTCGTGTAAATTTGATCTTATTAGGTTCATGTTGGAAACTTCCTTCCGATAGTCGATCTCATCGAATATTCTCTTGTTAAAGTCCATTATTACATTTTCAATGCTTAGATACAGGAAATTTTCTATTCTCCCTTTTGCGTGCTTTAGGAGCCTTCTTATGGCTATAAGATCGGACTTCAAACGATCTTCAATATTGAAACGGTTAACCTTTACAACAACCAGCCTTCCCTTGTAGGTTGCCCTATATACCTGGCCCAAAGAAGCCCCGGAGATTGCATTTTCATCAAATTCATCAAAAACTTGATCAATTTTTCCTAAATTTCTCTCTATAATCTGTTTTACCAGGGGAAACGGATCTGGATCTACTTGATCCTGCAATTTTCTAAAAGCTGCAAGATATTCCTTGGGCATGAGATCGGGCCTGGCAGATAGTACTTGCCCTAGTTTTATAAAAGTCGGACCTAGATCCATAAAGGCTTTGACCGCTAATTCACCATTCCTCTGAATTTCATAGTCCCACTCATCGTTTTCTTTGGCTCTTTTCCGATCCTTTAGATACCTTCGGAATACAGGGTACAGTTTTAGAAGGATATGTATTTCTCGTTTTAGCGTAGCTGATGGCATTAATTGACCTCTCCTTATTCGGGGGAATCGCATAGAATTTTTGAGGCTTCTTCTATTATAACGTCTGATTTTTGAAAGCCCTTTATTTCTCCAGTCTTTTCGCCGTTAACAAAAAGAATTATCCTTGGTATGCTATTTATATTCAATTCATCTATAATCTTTGGATTCTTATCAACATTTATCCTAAAAAAATAGCAAGCGTTGAGCTTCTCACAGGCCTCCTCTAAGTAAGGCATCATTATTTTGCACGGATGGCACCATTCAGCCCATAATTCAAGTATAAACGACTTTGAAGTGCCGATCAACTCCTTGTACTCCTCGTAATTTATCTCTTTGACGCACGCCATATAGGTGAAAAGTGTTATTAAGGATATTATCTTTTTTGGTTTGTGTTGCGAATCTCTATCTCTCTACTTCTCTTTTCGAAATCGGTTTCATCTTCTCCAATAATATCGTTGATATACGCCTTGCATTTTCGCATTGTTCCGCTTGTGACTAAAGTGCGAGATCCTATTATTTCTGAATTTATGTAGTTTATAACTTTATCCTTATTGAATTGGCTTGCTAGCACTATTATGAAGTTCTCTTTCCTAAATTTAGTCTTGCATCTGAATTTACGAAACAATGCGTCAGAGAGCAATTCCGGTGTTTCGGAATAGACGACTATATACCGTTTCCTCAGCAACGATCCCTTCAATTTATTAGATAATACATAATCACTAGATTAATGTATACTTCCTTTCCCCTTTTGCCTTAACAAATATTTTAAACACGTGTGTGTTCATAAACCAGGTGAATTGGATACATATCGATTCAACAGTGGCGTGGTGAAATAAGTATGGATGATGTCGAAACGTTAATAAAGAACGCCGATCGAAACTTTGAGAAAGAGAAGTACATCGATGCCCTAAGGGATTATCTTGCTGCAATTGAAAAAGTGCAAGATGATGACCTTAAAGCTGAAATTGCCTATAAAGTTTCACAGATATACCATTACCTTCAGAAGGACAGTGATGAAAACTCGATGAAGTTTGCGGAAATTGCGCTAAAGATACATGAGGAAAAAGGCGAAATGGATCTGCAGGTCCTCGACCTCATAAATATCGGAACAATACTCATAGATTCTGGTAAAAAGGAAGATGGGATGCGAAAGCTGGACGAGGCAATAGAGAAAGCAAAAGAAACTAACGATGACGAGCTCATCATGATTTCGCTTACATCAAAAGCTGGAATTATTTCTGATAGCGATCCGGATGAAGCTTTTAAGATATACCAGGATGTCGCCGAAAAAAGCGAAAAGATAGAGGACTGGGAAGATTACTTCGATGCGCTCAGCGGTTTAATTAATATTACAAGAAAGAAAGATGAAGGGAAAGCTTTCCAAATGGCCATGGATGCGATTGACAAGCTTGAAAAGATATCTGCAACAATAAAATCTAAGAAAGAGAGAAAGGAGTTCATAGAATCATTTTCTTACCTTTACGATACAGCATCGGATATTGCTATGGCACTGGATAACGTTGAAGACGCCATAGAGATAGCAAAACGCCTTCAGAATCAAGCGTAGAGCTTTCTCTCTTCTATCTCCCTTAAGAAATCGGATATATCTATCCCGTGTTCATTCATTATTGCAAGCAATGCTGTTTGAAAAGTTATTAGCTTTAGATTCTCCATGAACTCATGAGCTTCGGCTATGGCTTCTTTTTTAGTCAATTTCCCGGATGCCGTCGCAGCGTCTAGTATTCTATCTATTAGAGGCTTATCCTTTGATGCGGAAAATAGATCTTTTTCGCTTACTGTGAAGTCAAGCGGAACTACGATCCCAGATGTACTAAAGTTTGGTGCAAACCTTTCTCCTTTTTTGACGAGGAGGTTTTCCTTAACAGCTTCATCTACAAACCTTTTAACTGTGTCCGGAGCCAGTAATTTTCTCCTAAAGGATATCACGTTTATGAAGTCCTGGAGGCCAAATGATTCAACCTTTTTAGTATCAGCTGCTACCATGGCGATAAGCTTTCTGGCGGCATCTCTATCCATATTCCTTTATGTTGGCGTTACTAAAAAGGATTGCTAAATAGCAAACTTTACCAGCAAATACGCATATGCTGAGCGTGGATTATGAGAACTTTGATCTTATATCATACCTTTATAACTTGGTTCGCCAGATACCAGACGGGATGGTAAGTACTTACGGCGATCTCGCTGAAGCTCTTGGTGATCCTGTTGCAGCAAGATCGGTTGGTTTCATGCTTTCAATAAACAAAGAACCAGATTATATCCCCTGTTATAAAGTCGTTCCACATGACGGTAGCGTTGGGAATTACACCCATCCGCTTGGATCAGCTGAAAAGATGAGGAGGCTCATCCGTGACGGAATAACGATCACAAATGGACATATTTCCAATTTCGAAAAAGTGAGATTCCGAGAATTTAAGACAGATTATCCGTTAAGAAAGCTAAGGGAACTTCAATTTAAAATTGGCCGATTGTACGATGATAGAAACGACTACTCTCTCGATACAATAGCAGCGTTCGATGTTTCATACAAAGAAACCCGCGGCTATGCATCCAAGGTAGTTTATAATAAAGGTAAGATAGGGGCATACGTATACAGTTCGGATTCCATGTTCCCTTATATCCCAGGATACTTAGCTTTTAAGGAATTTAAGTTTATTAGGGCCCTCTATGACAATGAAACTATGATACTCATAGATGGTAACGGCATATTGCATCCAAGGTTCGCCGGTCTTGCTACGCATGCTGGTGTCAGTCTCAAAACGGCTTCAATTGGAATTGCAAAACACCTAATCAACTGTACAGTAAAGGGATCGGATCTGTTAATTTCCGGAGTGGTTGCTGGAAAGATGATCGGGCATCACACGATCGTCAGTCCAGGGAACAGGATCAATGTTGAGGAGGCTGGAAGACTTATTGAGCAAAGGGAGGGAAAGGAGATGAGGAGCCTTTTAAGACTTGCGCACAACCTTACTAGACTTCACATTGAAACGAATGGAAATATAGCAAGATACGATTTTTCAACTCGGAATACTGCAATACAATCGAGTTAGTGTTTTGCAAAGTATCGTTCAGCTGATTCTACAAAAGAGCTAGGTATATCCGGTGCTCCATTTGGTACGGAGGCGTCGATGCATTCCCCATTGTAACGTTCTTTGAATTCTTTAATCAAATCTTCCCTATCTGCCATCACGAGAACCGATGGGCCGGTATCTATGGAAAAGCCAATTAAACGGCCGATTCTACGCATATCTTCGACGATACCCATTGCCCTCAGCGTATCCTGGTTCCATAGGAGTTTTCCGGTTGAGATGAGCACTGAGTGCATAAGGTAGGTATTAGTCGTTGCGTTTTCAATTATCTGTGCTGAATATCCACCTCTACTGATTATCGAGTAGACAGCGTCAAACTGAAGCCTAGACCATTGCTGATAGAATGGAGATTTGATTACGGTGTTGTGAGCCTCTGCTGTAGACACGCTATCTCGTATAGGTACTGCGCATAAAAAAATATCATCAATTTCTTTTCTAAGGTTTAAAGAAAACGATCCTTCGTGTGAAACTGCAGGCGCTGTAAGCCATAAAGAGAGTGGGCCTGCAACGGATTTAGACCCTGAACCAGATGCTAGTCTAGCAACAATAGAGATAAAGTTTGAATCTTTTAGCGCCTCCTTTTCGAAAAGGGCTGATACTAGAGATCTTGAAGCTGCAGCCGCTACTGCTGCTGATTCGCCTAGTCCTTTCGCACCAGCGTATTTTCTTTTAATTCTCAAATAGAAATGGAATGAACCTTTGATATCGTAGAGATTCTTAAACACGTTTATGGCCGTCATAGCCTTCTTAGTTATGTTTGGTGAATTCTCTCCTTCTACGACTGCTGTGTCGTTTCCATTATCTTTGGATATCATGAAGGCAGAATACGCTTCTGATACATCGGTGTTAAGTGATATAGATGGAAAATTTGCTATCTTTAAGCTTTCATCATAGTAACCAAGAAATTTTATTAACCCGGTTATAGGATATCCAGAACCGTAATGGATCTCTCCGTATCTCATTTCTTTACGGTACTTTCCTGGGGCTCTATAAAGTCCTTTCTCTTTCAAAAGCGATACTATACCAGGAAGATCCATGTATAATTATATAACATAATTCCATATTATCTTTAACATATCCAATTTTTTAGAAAAATGTTCTAATTCATCTTTGTTTAACGGAGTGAGACGTAGCCTACCATTATATCTGATACATTATTTCCTGTTCTGCCAGTCATTATAGCACCATGGTATGCAGATAGTAGCGTAAAGGCATCATTCCTATCTAGAGTTTCCTCTAATTCTTGAGAGGATATTTTTAATTTCATATCCGAGGAGACTATCCCTCCAGCAGCAGGACTAACGCCATCTATGCCGTCTGTTCCTATACTCAGGAACAAGAAATCTGAGAAATTGGCAAGTTTCATAAAGCGCAAAGCCAGCTCTAAGTTTCTCCCTCCGATACCATTGCCTTTGACATTCACTGTGGTTTCTCCTCCAGCAACAAACCAAAAAGACTTACCTTTTATTTTGGATATTTCATAAATAGATCGTACAAATGCCTCAGACACCTCGGTAACATCTCCCTGTATGTTTGACCCGAAGGAAACGATTGGTTCGTTTATTCTCTTATAAATTTCAAAAACGAAATCTCTATTCGATAGAATGATGCGATTCATAACATTCCTGAAGTAAAGGTCCTCGATACTTGAATTTTCTACGTACTTTGTTATATCTATAGGTATAATATCCCTGTATTTTGCATATACTGCCGATGGATCTAGCTTATTCTCAGCAAGCGGGCCGGAAGCTATTATTGAAATATCGTCACCAGGAACATCTGATATTATGAGGGCTATTATCGTCGCAGGATATAGAATTCGTGCAAGCTTCCCTCCCTTTACTGATGATAAAGCTGATCTTATAGTGTTAAGTTCGTATATATTTGCAGAATGATCCATCATAGCTCTCGATATGGACGCCATCTGGTCTATGGTAATTCCCTCTTGGGGTATTTCAAACAGTGACGAACCACCCCCGGAGATAAGTACAAGAACTAGGTCGTTAGCTGATGGCCTAGCCTTGGATAGCAACTTTTTTGAAGAGGTTACCGAGAGCGTGGAGGTTAAAGGATGAGTCCCTCTTAGTATGTCTAATTCAGGAAGATACTGAACTTCCTGATCAGAAGGTATTATTATGCCAGCATACTTTAACTTCCTTTTTACGTGTTCTCTGACTCCAAGGTACATCTCATACGCTGCCTTTCCAAATCCTATTACGTAAACTCCTGCATATTTATTCAGATCTATTTCATTTACGGCTTTTTCCGTCACTTTGTTAGGTTCGAAGTCCTTGAAAACCTCATTCAGCGTCCTGAATATGAAAGCCCTTCTTTCATCATAGGCTACATCGCTTATATTCTTCACTGAGAACGGCATAAACCAACAGTGATCGGAGAGTTAAAACAGTTTGTATGATAGATAAATACATACTATCACATAAAAATTATCTATAAAACGAAATATAGCTAAGCATGAAGGCTTCCGAGATTTTTGCAAAAACACTTGAAGAACACGAGTTGTAT
This sequence comes from Thermoplasma volcanium GSS1, assembly GCF_000011185.1. Lineage (NCBI taxonomy): Archaea > Methanobacteriati > Thermoplasmatota > Thermoplasmata > Thermoplasmatales > Thermoplasmataceae > Thermoplasma > Thermoplasma volcanium. The sequence goes on from NC_002689.2 coordinate 798,518, forward strand.
CCTGTCTACGGAAATCCTGGCACAACAGAGATTCCTATGTTATCCTTCGTTAAAGATTACAGGCTTACTCTACACGATTCGATTTCCGTTGCTATGGCTGATGCTGTATCGCAATATTCAGGCAGGCCTGCTGTTGTTAACCTTCACTCATTGCCTGGCATATCCAATTCTATGGCATTTATATATTCTGCCTTTAAGAATAATTCACCGATCATAATCACGGCGGGTCAGCAGGATCGCCGCCATCTGATATACGATCCGCTTCTCTCTGGCGATCAGGTTGATATGGTTTCGCCTTATGTGAAATACGCTTACGAGGTAAGAATGCCATCTGAAATTCCGGAGGCCATGAAGAGAGCCTATGAGATTGCTATGACACCACCATATGGGCCTGTTTTCTTATCTTTTCCCATGGACCTTATGGATGAAGATGCTGAGTATCATAGTTCGGAATTTTACAGCACGCCAGGCATTGCAATCGATGAAGATATTGTAAAGTCTATAATGGACAGAGTAAACTCTGCCCGCAAAGTAGCTATAGTGTACGGTTATGAGGTAGACTTGTATGGTGCCATGGACCTAGCAAGGGAGTTTTCAACAAAATTGAACGTACCAGTTTTTTCGGAACCTTGGTCTCAGGGCTCATGCTGCTACAGAGACCAGAACTTTGTTAGGGATTTGCCGCCAGCAATGGCAGCTATAGATGCGATATTATCTACTTTTGATCTGGTTCTTTTCATAGGCTCCGATATATTTGTTTATCCGTATACTCCGGCGGAAGCCCTGAGAAACGTAGAAGCATACTTTATAAGCACAAGGCCCACACATTTTGCAGGACATTCAATTATTTCAGATCCGCGTTCTTTCCTTTCCGTAGCGCTGAAATATGCCAAAAAGAAGGAAAATTATAAAATTGCGATGGGCGGAGGGAATGAGGTAGCTGAAGAGGAAATAAAGATGATTCATGACTATTTCAAGGGCTATACTGCGATAGATGAAGCTGTTACAGCTTCCGGTGCTGTAAGAAAGTATTTTGCGGATGGCCCTAAGTCTTATTATACGTCTCGTGGAGGGCCACTAGGCTGGGGTGATGCTGCTACCGTAGGCATTTCTGCCCTTCAGGAAAGAACTCTTGGCATTATAGGCGATGGAGCCTTCATGTACACGGTTCAAAGTCTATGGACTGCGAGCAGGTATGGTATGCCATCTAAGTTTGTGGTTCTTAGAAACAATGCATACAATATACTCAGGAGCTACTCGAAGGCTTTCGGATACGGAATTGAAGACGCTGACTTTCTTAAGCTGGAATACGATCCTGTTAAAGTTTCTGAAGGCCTTGGTGTAGAGGCAAGAGTATACGCATCTATCGATGACATAAAGTGGCTTAAGGAGGAGAAAAAAGCAAAGGTACTTGTAATCGATACGGATCAAAGGATTCCAGAGATGTTCTGATGCCGGAGTTAAATATAGCTGTAATAGGTGGTTCAAGGGTTTCTCAGGAGGTTTGCACTCTCTCCTACAACGTCGGACGTATACTTGCAAAATATAACGTTGTAGTTTTTTGCGGTGGACTTACAGGCGTTATGGAGTGCGTTTCAAAAGGAGTCAGCGAAGGAAATGGGATAGTAGTAGGAATTCTTCCTGGGTATGATCCATCTGAAGCCAACGATTATGTAACGATAAAAGTACCAACCGGGATGGGATATATGCGGAACTTCCTGATAATAAGGGCTTCACAGGCAGTCATCTCAATAGATGGCTCGGCTGGTACACTCTCCGAAGCTTCTTTTGCAATAAGTGAGGGAAAGGATGTAGTTTCATTATTTGAATTAAATATACCGAGAAAGAAGGAAAAGGAGGGGCATGTATACGTTGAGCCGGATCCAGAGAAAGCAGTCCAGATGGCTATAGAACTTGCAAAGAACTGGAAATGGCATGAAGAAAACGAATGATAATTTTTAAATACAATACACATATCCAAATCGTGAACGATCCAACTCAGTATGTAGTCAAATATTTTGGTTATATCATCGAGGCCATACTTATTCTAGCAATCGTCTTCGATCTTTGTTTTTCGATCTATCAGCTTATCATACTTAGGTCATCAGGGTTGGAAGAATTAGTTTATAGTGCTGTAGGAAACGCCTTCTTTGCTCTCGTTCTGCTTGAACTCTTTGAAGGCGTTCATGATTTCATCGTAAAAAGCCCGCAGGGCCTTAGACATGTAGTCGAAGCCGGTCTTTCCTACATCATAAGGGAGATAATAATTGATATTTCAACTGGCATCAAAGATATATACTCCCTTTCTGCACTGGCCATAGTAATTATTGCCCTTTCTGTATCTCTCTATTTCTTAGTTCTTACAAAGAATACTCAATGATCGGTTCTTTAATACGCATTAAATAATATATCCGTACAGTAAACATTCAGAAAATAGCCTTTCTCTCTATGTGATACCGCGTAATTGCATTTGCCAACAGTATAACAACCAATACTAAGACCGAGATTTGCAGAAACAAGAGATTGTAAGGCGATCTTACTGCTATATTGCCAATTATTAAGACAGAGGGAGACGCTGAAGACTTCATGACGAGTGTTGAAAGAAGTGAAAGCGTACCAAAAAAGGCTCCAAGGACTTCTAGCCCAAAAAGCTTCAAGCGCAGAATGTCATAGAGAAGAAAACTAGCTATTAGTGCTATTACCCCAAAGACTACAACTATTCTATCAATCATGTATATGCTGATTGCAGATATCATGAACATAAGGAATGTGATTAAGGAAATAACGGAAAGCCTATCAAATTTTGAATTCTCCTTTAATACCATTGCAGACAGGGCAACAAAGGATAGGCTAACTAACACCATGAAATCCGTGATATTTACTAAGAACGCAGTCCCCCCAAAGCTCATGAACAATATCAGTATGAATGTAAACACCCAGGATAGAGATGCAAGGGGCCTAGGGAATATGCCATCCTCAGAAAGTGATCGAAGGTGCCTTGAGGCAGCCATGAAGGCCGGGACAAAGGTTGTTACAGTAGCTAAGAGAAAAGAGAAGGCCATCATGAGCGCCCACATCTTGTTTTGGAACTCTGACGCTAGGTATATGGCTGGAATAACGGCCTGTTCGACCGATGAGGTATTTGCATGTAAAGAAAAGACTGCCAACCCATAAAGTATTTGAATTATTCCAGCTGCAGCTATTGTAGCATACATAGATGCTGGCAAATATTTTGTTTTTGGATACTTCTTGTGTTTGATCTGTGACAAGATAGGGATGCTACCTTCTTCTTTTGAATCCCTCTCCATAACTTGAATCTCCTGGTATCCAAAGAAAAGTATGAAGAGATAACCCGTGTTCATAATTATTGCACTTGCTAAATTGCCGTGAAAGGATGACAAGCCGCTCAGGTTCCATGAAAATTTGAACCCTAGATCAAGAGTGTCCGTGAATATTATCGATACCATTATGATAAGAAACCCTATTTGGGTATAACCTATACCCCTAATGAATCTCTTTCCGTAAAATGCGTTAATTATAAACCATACGACCATGAATATTATTATGGCAGCACTCAGCAGGTCTATATCAAGTTGTGAGAACCCTATTGACTGGACTAGTGGATCTATAACTGTGAATGTAAAATCAACGAAATAAATCACAGAGAAGGAAGCAAGCGACGTGTTTGCTATCCACATTGAAAATCTGGATATAAAATATCGAAGGCTAGATCTACCATGGGCCGATCTTATGAAGGACGGCCCTCCAAAAGTTTCTAGATTGTTTTTTATTGAATAATATCCCATCTTGTCGTAAAGATAGGCCAGAAGATAGGACATTACGATAGCTAGGCACAAAGATATAATGGTCACATAAAAATATTCGTATATATTTTCAGGTATTAGTACGAACAACGGTGACCCGATTGTTGTGCCGAGGCCTATTGCAAAAAGAGTAAAGAAGCCGTAAACAGGATTCCTCGTCTCCTTTAGCATCGGCTTCTTGAACCTTATCCTAAAGGCTGTAGGAAACTCAGAGATCGATATTGCAGAAATTCCGGCCCCAACTATGACAAGCAGAAGAACTATTAAGCTTGGAAAATTAAAATCTCTCTGAAAATTAAAAGTCAGAAAATAAAATATATATGAATATAAAAAAAATATCCCAGAAAACAGTGATAGCGATTTTATTATGACTAGGTATCTTCTGTAATCTTTAAACGTTGTCTCACCATAGATTGTTTATCTTCTCGGCTGCAAGCCTTATAGTATGGAGAGCTAGAAACAGAATGGTAAAGGCTATTGCGAGCGTGGCTATTATTTCGATATATCCGGCCGTATTGAACTTCACAACATTCAGCGCAAACGACCTTAGATAATTATAAGACAATTGCGTATTGACGAAAGAAAAAAGGCTTGGAACCATCATTATTACAGAAAGGAGTATCATAAAGGCAGACAGAAAAAATTCACCTATAGCTGCATATATTAAGTCATTATGGTTCTCTTGCTGTCCGACTATTTGCCTGAATTCCATAAGATTCTGATCCTTACTTGTCTGGAACGTCCTTCTTATTCTGTTTATGGATGTCTTATCATTTCCTGCGATAAGCATCATAGCCTTTATTTGAAGGATAGTATCGTCGATAGCCTTTTCCAGAGTGTCTGCCAATGCATCACCGCTCAGTAATTGAGATATTGCTTTATAATACTTTTGAATAAACCACTTAGTATGGGAATCAATCAAGAAACTATTTCAAACTTGCTGGATTCTTTGATCTTTATGGAAGCTTATAGAAAAGAAAAGAGTGATTACGATAACTTCAGCTCAATAATAGAAGCGCGCAAAAAGGCAGCTGATAACTTTGCCCTTGAAATAAAGAATACCGTAACGAACTTTGATTCATCGCCCATGGGCATAGACATAGCAGATACGAAATCTAAGATAATAGACTTCGTAAACCTTGCTGTTTCTCAGCTAAAGGAGAAGATAGAGGAAAGGGCAAAAGCTGATCAGCAGCTGATCAAACAAAAGATGGAAGGTGATTTTAACAAGGCTATAGGGAGCCTTAACCTTTTTATGGCACAAGACCCTCTGACGATACTTGATTATACCCTCTATTTAAGCAATGAAGGTGGGTCGTACCAGGCTAGGGTTTTGTTTAAGTGCGACGACGGCATATCCTACGAATTTATCCTCAACTGTGGCATAATACCAGAACTAAAGGAAAGCCTTGAAGTATCCAGTATAGTAAAGGGGGTAAGACTGCCAGTTAGGAAAGGCAGATCCCTTATGAGTTCTGAGATCTCAGTAGACTACGAAAAGTTGGATCGCTATTATCTCAAATACGCAGAATATAGCCCGAAATATCTAAACGTTACATTTACTGATGAAGATACAATGTCAGAAGTTTCCATATTTTATCCAATAGACAACCCAGATATGATCAAGATCGATTACAAGGATGATTCTGGAAAAATAAGCGTTGATGGAGATCCTGTCCTATCAAAGAATACCGATTATAAAGCTATAAAAGACATAACAAAAGGCATAATTTCCGTACTTCAGAATGTCTTGAGCAAGAAGAAGAGTGTCAGCAGCATATTGATGGATAACCAAAACATAATTGAAAAAGGTGATATTACTGCATTTGTAAAATACATATTCCAGAAATATTCTTACTTAATTAAGGATCTTATATCGAAAGGATCGATGTCCATTGATCAGCTTAAGGCAAGGCTCGATCCAGTTAATCCCTCAATAATGCAGGACCTAGTTGCTATAGTTGGTGTATCAAAATGAAGACATATCTGGTAAGGTATTCTGAAATTGGGCTTAAAGGGGATAGGGAAAGGGCCAGGATGGAAAGGATTCTAGCCGATAATATAATTAATTATTATAAAAAAATAGGCTATGAGGCAAGGTGCCAACTACTAGCCGGAAGGCTGTTGGTAGAAGCTGAGAATGATATTCCGTTGTCAAAAGTTTTTGGCATAAAGTCTTACTCAGAATGCATTAGAATAAAATTTGAGAACCAAGAAGATATAGTAAAGAAGGTTCATGCCCTCTACGAAGAGAAGGTCAAAGGCAAGACATTCGGTGTCAGATGCCGTAGGACAGGCACACATAGCTTCACATCTATTGATATGGAAAAAGCTATTGGCGATGCCCTTTATAGCATATCCAATGGAGTCGATCTTAAATCTCCAGAGGTATGGATTCACGTCGACATAGTTGGGAAGGATGCACTTATATACGATAAGATATACAAGGGTCCAGGAGGCCTCCCGCTTGGATCTGAGGGGAAGCTGATTTCAATGGTTTCCGGTGGCATAGATTCACCCGTCGCTACTTGGCTGATGATGAAAAGGGGATCACCATGCGACATTTTCTTCTGTTCATTGGCGGATCCTATAGATACCCAAGCATTTTTGGAAATTGCTAAGAAGCTAGTAGAAAGATGGTCTCCGTATAGAGATGGGAACGTCTTCATAGCAGACTGCCGAGATTTAATTCGTGATATGGTGATAGAAAAGAAGACGAATTTTAACAACGTTACGTTCAAAAAGGTGCTTTACAGGCTAGCTGAACGTTTAGCTGAAAAGTACAGATACCTCGGCATAGTAACTGGAGAATCCCTTGGGCAAGTATCGTCTCAAACTGCCGAGAACCTATTGTCAATAGAGCACGGAATAAATTTCCCCATATACAGGCCACTCATAGGCCTCGACAAGGATGAGATTACTGCTATTGCAAGGGATATAGGCACATTCCCAGAGAAGAACGTGGGCGAATTCTGCTCCTTATTTTCTGCCCATCCTGTAACTCGCTCCAAATGGGAAGATATAGAAGAAGATGTAAAGAAAATAGATATAGAAAAATTTATAGAAAGAGTAACCGCCATAAAGTTTTCTGAGATTGGAAAAATAGTGATAAATTCCGATCTTATGCTTAACAAGAATTTGGAAGATGCGGTATTTATAGATCTAAGAAAGAAAGATCTTTATGAAAAATCCCATTATCAAGGGGCTAGACACTTGGATTTGGAGCAGGCATTGGCAATAAATGACACTAGCAAAAAATACGTGTTTTATTGTAGTATGGGATTACAGAGCGCATATGTAGCATCTGTGCTTAGGGAGAGGGGAATTGAAGCCTATTTTACAACGTTCAGTAAACTTTCAAAACAAAAAGGATCAGTTGATGAAACCATCGGAAAGCGTGTTTAGATCTATCAGCCTCCCAAGAATTATTGGCGTCTCTTTGACAATCCACTTCCTGGCCTTTACCTCTCTGAGTTTTTCTGTTACCCTAGACCAGGCTGCAATATCTGGAAGCTCATATAACACCACGAATTCTTGATCTCCTATTCCAAACGAGTAAGTTGTGTATGAGCGTATCCCTTTTTCGTCAGGGTGCTTTAAGGCAGTATCTATGTGCTCACGCATTATCTCTTTCCTTTCATCAAAAGGGAGCAAGTACCATTCAGGGTCTTTTGACATTGGGTAAGCTACAAAATAGTCCAATGGTTTTAGCTTCAAGCTGTCCTCAAGCTTCTTGTTCATGGCGTTATACGGGGATTCATCATAAATCGAAATAGAGGAATATGTTGCATTTGCATAGGGGAGAAGCGTAAACCCAATTTTTTCCTTCAATTCCAAAATATCATCGGGCGTCCTAGACGAGAACCAAAACACTAAGTCAGAATCGTACCTGAAGGATCTGTAGGTATGTAAATTGATCATCTTAGATTTCGCATCTCGCAAAATAGAGGAGAGCTTATTCAACGGTTCCTTTACAGATCCAATATCCTTAACATAGCCATTCAGGAATTTGTAGGCCGTGACGAAAGTATAAACTTCATTCATATATTCGATATCAATTAGGAGTAATTATAAGTGATTTTTATCCTACTTCCTCAATTCCTGGCTCAAATTTGAAATTGGGTTTTACACCGGCAACTATAACGAGAATCTTCACAGACGATCTGATGCTCTCATCTACGACTGTACCCCACATTATTGTAGCATCACGGGCGATCTTCTTCTTGAGTATATCAGCGGCTTGCTGAGCTTCCTGAAGTTGAAGATCCCTGCCGCCAGTCACGTTAATTATAGCGCCTTTGGCCTTTGAAATATCAACGTCCATGAAAGGAGAATCCAATGCTTTTTCTAGAGCTTCTACTATACGGTCATTCACTGCTTGGCTGGACGAGCCCATACCTATAGCAGAATAACCTGCATCCTTCATAACCTTCCTCAGGTCATTGAAGTCCAAGTTGATGGTGCCTGTACTCATTATGAGGTCAGTTATGCCCTTTATTCCTGTGGCAATAACCTCGTCCTCAAATTTAAATGCTTTGTAAACAGGCACGTCATTGAACTTTTCGATGAGCTTATCATTGGGAATAATAACAGCTGCATCAGAATTCTTGACTAATTTTCGAACGCCTTCGTAGGCGTTCTTCATTCTGACGAAACCCTCGGTGGAGAAGGGGAGAGTAGCGAAGGATATTGTTAGGGCCCCCCTGTCCTTTGCAAGTTTAGCAACGTATGGGGCAGCACCAGTGCCTGTGCCGCCGCCAAGACCCGCCGTTATGAATACAATGCTTGTTTCATCTATTTGTTTCAATATCTCAGATTCAGATTCCTTTGCAGCCATCTCCCCTACAGACGGATCAGCACCAGCTCCTAACCCGCGGGTTAAGTTCTTCCCAAGCAGTATTTTTGAGTGGGCTCTAATCCTGAGGAGATGTGCCGCATCTGTATTACACGCTATAAGCTTTACACCAGAGAGGTTTTCCCTCATTAGCCTGTTGATTGTATTCGATCCCGATCCCCCGAAACCAAACACTTTGATCCTGAAATTAAGCTCTTCAATTATCTTTTGTAATTTCTCATCATTAGTCCATATATCCTCCTCAGAATTATTGGAGTTATCCATACACATACTATATGCAAGGTTTTAATAACTTTTTTTCTGCTGCAGCGAATTATAGTTTAGGATAACTAATAATCTATCAAACAAAATTGTTTTTTCTTTAAACGAACTGTCTACGATCGCCATTTACACAATTTTAAAATATGCCTTTTAAGTTTCTTGCTAATGCTCATCAGCTTTGACTTTCTGGAAGAAAATGATTATTACATGCTGAAATTTCATAGTGAAGCTAGAAAATTCAGCTCAGCGCCATTCAACGGTGGCGTAGGAAGAGCCAAAGCCTATATCAATCGAACGGTTAATTTAGACTACAACGAGGAAGTAATATCTGAAACTAAGGAGTTTTTGGCTAGAAATAAAATAGAGGAAAACGGTACAGTCTGTACACTCACTGCAGTTGATGTTAATACGCATGTCGTGGCAAAAAAATATCTAGATACGAATTCTCTAATTGTGTATATTACTGCCGGCTTCGACAATACAGTTTCCATAGGCAATGTTAAGGGCATGCACGGAACCATAAACATAGCACTCTTAACAGACTTTCCGTTATCCGATGCAGGAGTCCTTAACCTATTCCAGACGATTGTGGAATCAAAAGCACAGTTCATGAACGATGCGCATGTAACCGATAGAGCTACTGGAAAAGTCGGACCAGGCACTTCCACTGATACTGTTTCCGTATTCGTTTTCAATGATGAGAAGACTATTAACTACGCCGGTAGAATAACGGCAATCGGGCACGAGGCATCGCTCATGGTATACAATTCTCTGCTTAAAATAAATGAAAACAATAAGAAAGCACATGAGATGGCATAATTAATTAACTATTGTGCAATGATCACTTATGTCTGTTACCGTAAGGTATTATGCAAACTTAAGATCCGTAACTGGGAAAAAATTAGAGGAGTTCGACGGCATAAAAAATATAGATGATCTTATTTCGTTACTTAATCAGGAGTATGGTGAAAAATTTAGGAAATTGATGTACAACGGCAACGAACTTTATCCCAACGTTATAATACTGCTAAATGGCAACAATATTAACTCAATAGAAGGCTTAAAAACGCCGTTAAAAGACGGTGACAACATAGATGTCTTCCCGCCAGTGGCAGGCGGCTAAGCTAAATAATTAGAAAAATATTTTTAAATACCGTAAAATTCAAGCCCAAGCTCCTTTAGTTTTTCTGGAGTCGGATAACCATTTTCGGTCCATCCTCTTACCTTGTAATAGTCTTTTATAAGTTTCTCGAAAGGTACTGTATTCCCTTTCTTTGGCCCCTTTGGTATTGGATCTTTTAGGAACCTTTCAGGCAGCTTATCGTCTTCTGGTTTTATCCCTGCCTTTAAGTTGAATAATCTTTCCAAGTTCCAGACTCTTTCTGCAGCTTTCATTATTTCTTCCTTAGTGTAGTTGAATCCAGTAACTGCGTTTACTAGTTCTAAATAATCATCAAGGTTGAGTGCAAATGAGGGAAACTGGCATAGCCCAGAACAGTCCATTACCTCAGTGAAATCCTGTACGTACTTAACTAGTTCAGCCTTTCCTTCCAACTTGAGAGGATCAGATACTGGCTCAACACCTAAAATCTCGTTTGATATTGTATAAGCTCTCATGTGGGAACCGCCTATGTTGCTGGTTGCATACTCAAGCGCCATGCCCCACACGCCTCTCGGGTCGTATGCTGCAATCTCCTGCCCCTTTACACTCATAGAAACTGATGGATCTCCGTACATTTCCGAGAGCTTCTTTGAGCCTTCCGCAAGCTTCGATCCAAAATCCTTCCTGTAGGCAAGTTTTACACTCATCTCCAGCAAAGCGCTCTGGTTTCCGAACTTCGGCTTTGTTGGTCCGACATCCTTATCAGGTATTTTCCCATTTTCATAGAGTTCCATAGCGGCGGACATCGTTAGGCCAGCGGATATTGTGTCATATCCGAGCCTGTCTGCATTGTCGTTTGCGGCTATTATAGTGTAAAGGTCATGAATTCCTGTGTTTGGTCCAAGGGCCCACGTGCTCTCATATTCCGGCCCTTCACTTTCCCGCTCGTTATACCTGACTACTCTCCCGCAACCTATCGGACACGCAAAGCACGGCTGGTTGTGAAGTAGATAGGTCTCTGCTAACGTCTCTCCGCTGACATCATCCGCAAGAGGGTCGTCTCCAGACTCCGTTAGATTCTTATTTGAATATATGCCGGATTTATTGATTATATTTACTAGAACCTCGGTACCAAACTGTGTTAAACCTTGAGAGGTAACAGGGTTTTCTTTGATTTTTTTAAGCATTTTCGGCAGCACAATTTTGTATTTCTCTGGATCTCCAATGGCAGGCATCCTTCCGCCACCGGCAACTATTGCTTTAAGGTTCTTTGAGCCCATAACCGCCCCGACTCCGTTTCTGCCAGCAGCTCTATGTTTGTCATTCATTATGGAGGCAAATTTCACAAGGTTTTCCCCTGCTGGACCGATGCAGGCTACGCTTACGTTTCCGCTTATTCTCGACGTAAGTATATCTGTAGTTTCGAAGACGTCTTTTCCCCAAAGGTCTGATGCATCTCTCAACTCGGCCTTTCCGTTATCTACATAGAGATAAACTGGTTTCTTAGACTTTCCTTTGAATATTATCATATCAAAACCGGCGTGCTTTAATTTAGCTCCGAAGTAACCTCCTGAATTGCTTCTTGTTATTGTACCAGTAAGCGGACTTTTCGTAACAGCCATATACCGTGCCGCTGTAGGTGCGCTAGTGCCAGTTAGCGGTCCGGGAGCTATTATAAGTTCGTTCTCAGGATCATAAGGATCGATCTTTGGATCAACTTCTTCTACATAATAACGAGTAGCAAGGCCTTGCCCACCAATGTAGTCCTTTGCCCACGTCATATTTGTATTCTCTATGGAAAGCTTACCCGCGCTGAGATCAATCCTCAGAATTTTACCTGTAAAACCCCCTATCATATCGATCGAAAAAATAGTTGATATAAATATATAAATATTTCTAATGAAATTATAATATGTTTTTCTTACTAATTATTAAAAATTCAACAACCGATAGATTTTTAAGTGTATTAACGTAAACTTGGCTATGAGGAAGATTCTTTCTATTGTTCAGGATGCAGATATATACCGTTCATCAGTTATTAATTTGCAGGCTTCAGAGAACGTTATAAGCCCTAACGTCCGGAGAGCTCTGGCGTCTGATTTTGCATCAAGGTATTCTCACAAGGAAAACGGCGTCAATGACTATGGCGGAACTAAGTATGCCGAAGAACTCGAAGAATCGGTGAATGAATTAGCATCGGAAGTTTTTAACTTTAAATATGCAGATGCGAAGCCGCTGAGCGGTCACGTCGCAGCTGAAACTGTTTTAGCTGCGCTTGTGAAGCGGGGAGAAAGCATCATGAAGATCCCAGAAAGGAACGGGGGCTATCAAGGATATTTGAATGGATATTTACCAAGCCTTATGGGCTTTCGTTCTTATGACATACCTATGAAGCCAGATCAGGCCATAGATTTTGAGTCGTTCGAGAAAACGATTGATTATATAAGACCTAAGGTAGTAATCCTTGGGCAGTCTGTATTTGTAAAATCGTATGATATTCCTAAAGTAAGAGAGCTTTGCAACAGTGTAGGATCGATGCTTTTATACGATGCTTCGCACGTAATGGGACTTATTGCTGGCGGAACATTTCAAAAGGATATAGGACTATGCGATGTTGTCTTCGGATCTACGCATAAAACATTCTTCGGACCACAAGGCGGTATAATACTCACAAACGAAGCCGAAGTGTTCGATAGAATTGAAAAGAAAATTACGTGGATCACTATGGACAATTTTAATATATCGAGGATGGCAGGGGTTGGTGTAGCTCTAGAAGAAACAAAAAAGTTTGGTCGTGAATATGCATCTCGTGTTGTAAAGAATGCAAAGGACCTTGCAAAGGAACTGGACGGAAAGTTGCCTATAAAATATTCGCCGTGGTTTACGGAATCCCACCAAGTGTTGATCGATGAAGAGGGCCTTAAAAAGGATGGATATGATACCATAAAATTTAGTGAAGATCTTGAAAAAAACGGTATTATAGTAGATAGAATAGGCAGAATAGGTACCGCGGAGATAACAAGGATGGGAGTTGATGACGTTCAACCAATCGCTGATATGATAAAAGACGCCTATATTGGAAAAGATGTAAAAGAGAGAGTTAATAAATTTGTGAGCAATATGAAAATGAGATACTATGAAAGTTAGAGAGCTGATGACTCCAGATCCGGTCACAGTTGGAGTAGACGATACATTTTCCAAAGTTATGTCAAAGATGAACGAAACAGGAATTCACCAACTTCCTGTTATGGATGGCAACAGGTATGCAGGTATGATAACTTATTCCGACCTTTTGAAGAAGAGAAGCATACAAGTAAAATCCAAAATATCGAATTACGCCATAAATACACCAACTCTCAGCGCAGATGATGATGTTCTCGAGGCAGTAAGGCTGATTAAAGATACAGGTCTATCTGCACTACCTGTCTTCGATAAGGGGAAGCTAGTTGGAATAATCTCTAGAACGGACATAATAAAACGCATAGATAAAATAAGCGATATAAGCAACCTGAGGGCTTTCCAGATTATGAGCCCTGATCCTGTAGCCGTCAGTGAGGATGATAGCATAGAGGAGGCATTCGATAGCCTAAGACAGTTAAATGAAGTTGAAATACCTGTAGTAGATAACGAGGAGAGGCTAGTTGGCATAGTAAAGCTGAACGACATTCTCGGGATAATGTTTCGGGAAAAAGAGAAGATAAAGTATGGCGGATACGGAGAGAAAGAAAGGGTCCAAATAGCTTGTGGTTCTGTAATGGATCCGCCTATTAGTGTTGACAGATACGCTGATGTAAAAACCGTTGTAGACGAGATGATGAAGAATGAGCTCCATATAATGCCTATCGTAGACTCCGGTAAGCTGGTCGGTATTATAGATTTTAGTGACCTCATCAACATAATTAAAACGGAGAGCAAAGAGGGTATACTCATAGAGATAAGCGGCCTTGATATTTACGATGAAGACTTATACGATATTGCCTTTGATCTTTCAGAAAGGTTTCTAACTAAGTTCTCGAAACTTACAGACGTATCACAAGGGAAACTACTAATACATGTGATGAAATACAAAACCCAGGGTGCAACAAAATACAGCGTTAGAACCAGAATTTCGGCCCCACCAATATTCATGGTTCAGAATGACGCAGGATGGAACTTCGCAGTTGTACTTTCGAATATATTCGATAGATATGAGGAAAGGCTTAAAAAACTGAAGGAGAAATAAATATGGATCTAATTGACCGCATAATTTCATACATCGACGGGAAGTGCAAATACGGCGAACTAGGTACATGGACATAACAAGCAGGGGAGCTTTCTACAGGAATGGTGAATTTGATGGATCTTCCAGTTCTAGAGGCAGTGGCTATGCAATAAGAGTTGTCAATGACTCCATAGCTATCGCATATTCAAATTCAGATGATTGGGAAAGGGTAAAGAAACGGATAGATGAGGCATTAGACAGGTCAAGAAAAATAGGAAAATCAAAAATTTTTACAGGAAGAGATGTGCGGAGTTCATGGACTAAACTAGGAAACAAGAAAGTTCTGGATACAGATTTTAATGAAATCGTGGATATATTAAAAGAAGCGGATACTGCTGCATCTAATGTTGCTCAGCTACGAATAAATTCTATTTCCGATAAGATAGTTAAAGAATATTATATGAACACTGAAGGTTCTGAAGTCCATGGCGAATATTCGAGGATATATTTCCAATATCTAATCGGTGTTGTCGAGAGCGGTAATTATGAGCAGTCATCTGAGGAATATGGATACACTGGTGGCTATGAAACTTTTGACTTAGGAAGGATAGCAGAGGAGGAAAGGGAGGATGCTGTCAAGCTAAGGGAAATAGCTCTCGCACCTTCAGTAGAGCCAGGAAAATTTGACGTTATAATTGGTCCGGAGATATCTGGTATTGTAGCGCATGAGAGTGCGGGACATCCAACAGAGTACGATAGGATAGCTGGAAGAGAAGCCGTCCTTGCTGGTGAATCTTTCTTATCCGGTAAAAAATTTCCGTATAAAATAGGTTCTGAATTGGTTAATGTTGTTGATGATCCGACCGTAGAAAACTCTTTCGGATACTATCTCTACGATGATGAAGGTGTTCCTGCAAGAAAGAGATACCTTTACAAGGATGGAATGACATCTGAATTTCTATTAAACAGGGAGAGCGCCGCCTGGGCAGGAACTGAAAGCAACGGAGCCGGCCGTTCATCTTCATGGGATATGGAACCGCTTGCAAGAATGAGTACTACGTACATAGAGCCAGGTGATTATTCCTTTGAAGAGCTGTTCGAAGGCGTCCGGAGAGGAGTATACATTAAATCATTCACAGAATGGAATATCGATGATCTAAGGTTCAACGAAAAGTATGTTGGAAAAGAGGCTTACTACATAGAAAACGGTGACATAAAGGGCCGTGTAAGGAGGCCAGTCCTTGAAACAAATACGGTAAACTTTTACTCGTCCGTAGATGCGGTTGGTAAGGACCTGCACTTTAACGCAGGTATATGCGGCAAGGGCGATCCCGAACAAGGTGTTGAAGTATGGATGGGAGGACCGCACCTGAGATTGAGAGGAATGATCGTAAAGTGATCGAAATGGCTGACGTAGAACATCTAATTAGAAAATTATCGGACAACTTTGAAGAATACGTAGTCAAACAAGAATATGCCTCTGATACGCAAGTAAGGTTTTCAAATTCAAAATTGGATTTGACAAACATTTGGGATGAGTACGGAATTGATATTTTTGTATCTTCTGGCAGAAAAACTGCCTCAATTGCCGTACACAGCCCTGATGAAGGCATATCTAAGATAGATTATCTACAGAAGGTGTTGTCGAACTCTCCTGAAAACTCTATTTACGAAGGTATAAACGACAAGAAGCAAATCTATCGGGCTGTAGATTACAAGGATGACGAAAAGGATGTTCAAGACATGGCTGTCGCTGCTATAAGTTCCGCCGAAGATGAAGGTGCTCGACGTGTATCAGGTCTTATCTACAAAAGATCATCTGAGGAGAGCATATTTACCAGGTATAACACATATTCGGCTCATAAATATGGTATAGAGGCGGCTGTACGATCATTTATAGGGGAGAGTTCCGGCCAGTATACTGCTCACTACGGCCCATCATCGAAGGCTGATACTGAAGAAGTCGGTAAAAGATCAGTTCGAAGCATATTGAAGGTCGATAGCGTCAAGGGAAATGAAGGAAAATATCGCGTTATTTTCTCACCGATGGCCTTTGGGAATATAATTTCCTATGGATCGTACCTATTCTCGGCCTATTCAATAATTTCAGGGATGAGTTACCTGGAGGGAAGGATAGGAAAGGAGGTCGCCAATGAAAGTTTTTCGCTTGTTGACGATCCAACCGATACAAAGGGAATCGGATTTGAATACTTTGATGATGAGGCTACAGCGACAAAAAGAAATACGATCATAGAAAGAGGGATACTCAAAACCTATCTTCACTCCTATTCTACTGCTAAGAAAATGCATACTGAAACAACTGGAAACGCTGGGATAATTTCACCAGAGGCATGGCAACTAGAGGTTGATGGAGGGGACTCTAGCTTAGATGAAATGATAGCAGATACGAAGGAAGGCGTGGTCATAATGAATAGCTGGTATTTGAGGTTCCAAGACTACAGAAACGGAGTATTCTCTACAGTTCCTCGGGACGGCATATACCATATAGTAAAAGGTGAAATTAAAGAATCGTGGTCTGGGATTAGGATAAGCGATAGCTATTCTAACGTGTTGTCAAATATATCGCTTATTTCAAAGGAAGCAGAATACGTAAAATGGTGGAACGAGATCTCAGCATCTAAAATGCCGTATATTGCTATAGATAAAGTTACGCTGACAAGATCATTTTAATTTAATTGATTATGTGATAATTCACTTAATCTTTGATAGAGGCTGATTTAAAACTTTACCCTCGCAATAAAATTTAAGCCATTTTCCAACATTAACCACCATGGATATATCAGAATACGATTTGACCCTCGATCTTGATCTGCAATCTAAAACCTTTCACGGCACTGAAACAATCTCAGCTTCCTCTGGAGACTTTGTTCTTGACGCCGTTGGATTTAATATAGAATGGATCAAAGTTAATGGATCGGATGCCAAATTTGAATACGACGGAAACTTACTGAAGATAAACGGGCTTGAAACTGCACAGAAGGTTGAAATCTCATATTCTGGGAAGATTAGTGATTCGCTCTCTGGAATATATTTTGCAGGTAGGGAGAGCAATGGCATGGTCACTACTCATTTTGAGGCAACAGACGCTAGGAGAATGTTTCCCTGTATTGATCATCCTGCCTACAAGGCAGTCTTCTCAATAACTCTTGTAATAGACAAAGACTACGATGCAATATCGAACATGCCTATAAAGAAGGTAGAGACATCTGACAGGAAGATAGTGGAGTTTGAGAAGACTCCAAGGATGTCAACCTATCTGCTGTACATAGGTGTTGGAAAGTTCAAGTATGCATCAGAACGTTACAAGGACAGGGAGATAATACTTGCATCCCTTAAGGACATTAAGTCGAAGTATCCAATCGATATAGCTAAAAGGTCAATAGAGTTCTACGAAGGTTACTTCGGAATACCCTATGCACTGCCAAAGATGCACCTGATATCAGTTCCGGAATTCGGAGCAGGTGCAATGGAGAACTGGGGTGCAATAACATTTAGAGAGATATACCTAGATATTGCAGATAACTCTGCTGCTTCTACGTTGAGGCTCTCCGCAAATGTAATAGCCCACGAAATAGCCCACCAGTGGTTCGGAGATCTCGTCACAATGAAGTGGTGGAACGATCTGTGGCTGAATGAGAGCTTTGCAACATTCATGAGTTATAAGACAATGGATACTATCCATCCTGAGTGGCAGTTCTGGGGTGACTTTTTTGTTTCGAGGACTTCCGGCGCACTTCGCTCAGATTCTCTCAAGAATACGCACCCTATAGAGGTTGATGTAAAGGATCCTGATGAGATATCGCAGATATTTGATGAGATAAGCTATGGAAAGGGTGCGTCAATACTCAGGATGATAGAAGACTATGTTGGTGCTGAAGACTTCAGGAAGGGCATATCGAAATACCTAAAAGAACATGCATATGGAAACGCAGAAGGCTCTGATCTATGGAATGCAATAGAAACAGAATCAGGAAAACCAGTGAACAGGATAATGGAGGCATGGATAACAAAGGCAGGTTACCCTATTTTGAAAGTAAGTCAGGATAAAACCGGGATTAAAGTAATGCAATCCCGCTTCTTCTTAGGTGGAGGAGAATCCACCGATAGATGGCCAGTACCTGTGAAAATGAGGCTAAACAATGGGATCAGCCAGATGCTTCTTGAGGAGGAATCTACCGTTATAACGGATAAAGATGTTATTAAATTAAACGCAGATAACTTGGGTTTCTACAGGGTTAACTACGATGATGAAACTTTTTCAAAGATCATTGAAAATATGGACAAATTAACACCTTTAGATAGAGTAGGCCTTGTTGACGATCTTTTTGCTTTCCTGATGGCAGGAGTGATAACACCAGACACTTACAAGAATAGGATCAAATCATTCTTTAACGATAAAGACGCAAATGTTATATCAAACATAGTGAACCAGTTTGAATACCTTCGCATAATAACGCATTATTTTGATGCAGATGCGAGGGAATTCCTTGGCACGGCCATAAGATATTTGGAATCAGCAGATGACGAGAACCTGAAGATAGCCTATGGAAAGGCATCTAGGCTTCTTGCGTTGCTGGATGAGGCTTACTGTGAAACTCTAGCTCCGCGCTTTTCGAATTTTGAACAGCAGACTCCGGAACTGAAATCGGCTATTGCGACGGCATATGCACTTTCTACAGGTGACGTTAAGGGAATGGTCGAAAAATACAGATCGCTGGATAGAGATGAAGATAAGGTAAAGATCATATCTGGCTTTGGAAAGCTAAAGTCCTCTACGGATCTTTCAGTAGTAAGCGGGATGATAGAGAAGGGAGAGATAAAGAAGCAGGATATGCTTTCATTTTACCTTTCAGCTCTAGAGACAATGGCAGGCCGTGAGTATATATATTCTAATTTGGAAAACATTGTTAAAAATGTAATTAGGTACTTTACTGGAAACAGGACAGCTTCACGTACAGTAGAGCAGATACTGCCTGTAATTGGACTCACACATCCTGATGCTGCATCAATTATAGAGAGGATAGGATCGAAGAATACAACGATGGGCTTAGCCAAGGGTAAGGAGCTTCTGGAGGTGAACAGATCGCTTCTGGAGAGGATCGGCCATTAAAAAAGTATTCCGCTGGTATAGAAAAGTCAAAGGTGAACAGAGCTTTAATATTGACCACCACTAGCATAGGATCCTTCGTCACTCCATTTTTCTCCAGTGTAGTATCATTTGCCGTCCCAAAAATAGCGTTATTCTACCATTTAAATTTCCAAGATGCTTCCTTGATCCCATTGATTATCCTTATTCCTCTGGCATCAACAATGATACTGCTTGGCAGATTAGCAGATAGTATCGGAAGAACTTTTATTTTTAGGATTGGCTTTTTGATTTTTTCAGTCTCAGCTTTCATAGGGGCATTTTCTAAATCTTTTCCTATCCTGACAGTAGCACTCTTCTTTTCAGGCTTTGGGAGCGCAGCTCTCAGCACAAATTCAACAGCCCTGATCGGATATATATTTGCCGGCGATAAAAGAGGATCAGCTCTTGGAATCAATGCAATGGCTGTGTATCTAGGTCTCACCATGGCTCCATTCTTAGGCGGGATTCTAATAGAGTTTGTAGGCTGGCAGTCGATATTTTATCTTACCGCTCCTCTGGCCCTTATAGGCTTGGCAGTATCATTTGCCACTTTAAAGGGAGTAGAAGCAAAGGGAAGGATGAATTCCGACTACCTTTCTGCGGTATTTTTTTCAACCGCACTTTT
The DNA here is from genome assembly GCF_000011185.1 of Thermoplasma volcanium GSS1. NCBI lineage: Archaea > Methanobacteriati > Thermoplasmatota > Thermoplasmata > Thermoplasmatales > Thermoplasmataceae > Thermoplasma > Thermoplasma volcanium. The sequence goes on from NC_002689.2 coordinate 818,535, forward strand.
TTCGCTGGCATTTTTCCTAGCTCTCGGCTATGTTTATAATTTTGAGCAATTCCTGCCTTTGCTGATCATAGGCGTGGCATTTTTGTATTTGTTTTTCCACAGGAATAAGCGCGTTGAGACACAACTCATACCAGCTAATCTCTTCAAAAGTAACAGAACGTTCCTATTTTCAAACGTAACGGCCTTACTTAACTATCTCAGCACCTTCTCCATAGTTTTCGTATTCTCCATCTACCTACAGGTTATACTTAAGGTGTCTCCATTCCAGGCGGGCCTGTCAATCCTACCGGAACCTGTGTTCATGGTTATTCTTTCTCCTATCGCCGGTAGAATTTCTGATAGAATAGGATCCAGATATCTAGCTTCTGCTGGAATGGCTATAATAGGTTTATCCTTTCTGTTTCTCTACGTATTTCCTAAAATATCTGTTTTCCTGGTCATGGTCTTTCTCAGCTTCATAGGCATTGGTTTCGGCTTTTTTTCTGCTCCGAATACAAATTCTGTTATGGGATCTGCTCCACGTGAAATGTCAGGCATTGCTTCTGGCTTTCTTGGAACAATGAGATTTGTTGGCCAATTCTTGAGCATACTTGTTGCATCTTTTATCCTTAGTACGTTTATGCCGCGCACCATGGTTGTAGGCATATTTTCAGGCATATTCGTTACTATAAGCCAGGCCTATTATGATTCATTCGTCTCAGGCTTTAGACTAGTAATGCTTATTTCCGCTGTCTTAAGCTTTATCGGAGCGTACACTTCTTTGATGAAGGAAACAGGTAGGTAACAGTTATATGTGTTTATCGATATCACAGGATAATATTAGTATCTATATTCTTACATTAACTTTTTACCTATAGGGCTTCTATCGGGCCTTTAGCTGATCGCTTCTTGGATATGTATTTGCTAATGATTTATTGATGTCAAGTTTAATAAAAAGATACGACTATAAATAATAATCTATCATCAGAGTAAGAAAATATACTATTTTATAATGATCCTCAGAGCAAAAGAGGCCTTCCTGTGGATTTAAAGGTAGCATCTAGTTAATGCTTTCGCATTCAAATTTGACTCTGAGTTAGTGAAGGAGATCAGCTAAGATTCGCCGACACTCACATATGAAAAAAATTATTAACCTACTATCAATAGGCTCGGAAAAAGATTCCTATGAAAAAATACCTAGTTATGGAAGATGGAACCGTCTTATCTGGTCAAGGCTATGGTTCTTACAAAGAGGCATATGGCGAACTTGTTTTTACCACATCTATGACAGGATACCTCGAAACTTTAACAGATCCTTCGTATGTAGGTCAGATGCTTGTATTCGCCTCTCCAACCATTGCTAACTATGCCCTTGAAATGGGAAAAATGGAATCTAATGGAGTAAAAGTTTCGGCGTTAATTACAAAGGACGCGCATATAGAGCTTAAAAAGGGAGGCTACGGTAGAGAGTTCGACGAATTTCTTAAAGAGCAAGGTATTCCTGGGATAGATGGAATAGATACTAGGATGCTCGTTAGAAAGATTAGGGCAAATGGAGTGTTAAGGTCATACGTTGTTAATGATCCTTCCCATTCTCTTGATTTCCCAGATCCAATGAACGATGATCTAGTATCTAAGGCTGTGCCGCATCATGATCCAGTTTTTGTAAAAGGAGAGGAAGGCGGGACAGTACTCTTCATAGACTTAGGAAGTAAGAATACCCTGAAGGAGCTGATGCTTCAAAACTTCTCACTTATAGTTGTAGATAAACAAACGAATTTAGATGAAATTGAAGGTTATGACGCAATATTCGTTTCGAACGGCCCAGGCGATCCATCGCATCCTTCACTATCCAATGTTATAAAGTTCCTCTCCCATAATATAGGGGTAAAACCGTTGTTCGGAATCTGTTTTGGTCTTCAGGCAATATCCTTGGCTTATGGTGCAAAAACTTATAAGATGAAATTTGGCCATCGAGGTTCCAATCACGCTGTCACAGATGGCACTCATTCATATGTGACAACGCATAACCATGGGTACGCTGTCGATGGATCAACGGTAAAGGACTTTAAAGTGATAGGATGGGATGCAAACGATGGCACAGTCGAGATTATAGAAGGCGATGATATGTTTGCAGTCCAATTTCATCCGGAGGCTTCTCCAGGACCACACGATACGAGGTGGTTCTTTGGTGAAATGAAGAGGAGGATCGGATATGCCTAAACGAGAAGACATATCTAAGATCCTAGTCATTGGTTCAGGCCCAGTTGTAATAGGCCAAGCCGCCGAGTTTGATTATTCTGCATCTCAGGCCTGTAGGTCTCTTCGGGAAGAAGGGTACGAAGTAGTGCTATTGAACTCTAACCCAGCTACTATTCAGACTGACCACGAAATTGCTGACAGAGTTTACATAGAACCCATAACTGTGGAAGCAGTAGAGACTATAATAAGAAAAGAGGAAATAGATGCAATTGAGCCTCATATGGGGGGCCAGACAGCACTTAACCTTGTTGTTTCTCTTAAGAAAATGGGCATAATTGACAAATATGGCATAAAGATAATAGGCACGCCGGTAGAATCCATAGAAATATCTGAGGATCGTCAAAAATTTCACGATTTTCTTATCTCAATCGGAGAAAGAGACCCAGAGCGATACAGGATATCACGTTCCAACTATAAGGAAGAGATCGAAAAGATACCTTTTATGCCAGTAATTGTCCGTACTTCATTTTCCTTAGGCGGATCCGGCGGCAACATAGTCAAAACAAAGGAAGAGCTCAAGGCCTACGCGGAGGAATTATTTAGAGGAATCGATGAAGACTATATAGAGGTAAACAGATCACTTGCGGGATTGAAAGAATTAGAGTATGAGATGATAAGGGATTCTATTGGAAACTGCATAACAGTATGCAACATGGAGAACTTGGATCCGATGGGAGTACATACAGGCGAGAGCATTGTGGTGACGCCATCGCAGACTCTGAGCGACATTCAGTATCATATGCTTAGGGACGCAGCAATTAAGATAGTGTCTGGCCTTGGAATAGTTGGGGCCTGCAACATCCAATTCGCATTGGATGGAAACGATTACTATGTAGTAGAAGTTAATCCCAGGACGTCGAGGTCTTCTGCCCTGGCATCTAAAGCAACTGGATATCCCATAGCCAGGATCGCGGCGAAAATAGCCGTTGGGTACAACCTAACGGAGATAAGGAACCCAATAACTAAAAACACGTTTGCTGCATTTGAACCATCTCTCGATTACGTAACTGTAAAAATACCAAGGTGGCCCTTTGATAAGTTTTCAGTCGATAGAACCATAGGAGTACAAATGAAGTCCATAGGAGAGGTTATGGGTATAGGCCGGACTTTCGAAGAAGCCTTAATGAAGGCTATTGCCTCCCTCGACATAGATCTATCGTATAGATTGAGGCTGTACGTCTCGGACGAAGAGATATGGAACTTGGTACGTACACCAAATGATAGGCGTATCTTTGCTATATTTGAGGCTTTGTTTCGTGATTTTCCTGTTGACAGAATAATGGAAGAATCAATGTATGACCGTTATTTTATTGAAAAGATGCAGAACATCGTGGATTATCTAAAAACGTTGGAGTTTGGGCATATCCCGGAAAATTTGATTTCCCTAAAGAAGCTCGGCATATCTGATGAAATTATCGGAAGAACGTGTGGCATAGATCCAGATGAGATAACAAGGTACAGGATTACGAACAGAATACTCCCTGTTTTCAAAGAGATCGACACTTGTTCCGGGGAATTTGAGGTAATTGCACCATACCTTTATTCCACGTATGAGGATGAAGATGAATTACCAGGCATATCTGGTTTCGTTGCGATCATAGGTTCCGGCCCTAACAGGATCGCCCAGGGGCTTGAATTTGATTATGGAGCTGTAAAGGCTATAACTGCCCTAAGAAAGATGGGTGTTGGAAGTGTAATGATAAATTCTAACCCAGAAACTGTCTCCACGGATTTCGATGTATCCGATGCACTCTTTTTCGAGCCAATAACTGTCGAGCATGTTTCCAATATACTTGCAAAGGCTAATTTGCGAGGCCTTATTGTACAATTTTCAGGACAAACCGGGCAAAATATAGCCAGAAGGATTGAAAACGTCCTAGGAAGTAGTGTAGTTATGGGGACATCCTCTGAAAGCATAGATAGGATAGAGGACAGGTCTCTTTTTTCAAAGCGCTTAGAAGCAATGGGCATCGATCAGCCAAAATTCGAAGTCGCCACGAATGCCGAGGAAGCTATTAACAAGTCACTGGCATTAGGCCTTCCTGTCATATTGCGTGCTAGCCACGTGATAGGCGGCCGAGCTATGGATATAATATACGATTATGACTTCCTCGTAGAAAGATCAAGGGAAGTTTTCGAGAACGTAAATTCCGTGCTTGTCAGCAAGTACCTGGAAAACGCCGTAGAGATAGATGTAGACTTTGTTTCTAACGGAGAGGACTTTCAAATATGCGGCATACTTGTTCATATAGAGGAAGCTGGCGTTCATTCAGGAGACGCTACGATGATATTTGGTCCTAAAATTGTGCCACAAGCAGCGGAGGAAAAGATCAAGAGTATAGTGGGAAAACTAGTCAGAGAATTCAATCTCATCGGCATATCCAACCTTCAAGCAGCAATTAAAGATGATGAAGTCTACGTAATAGAGCTCAACGCACGATCAAGCAGGTCGATTCCATTCATATCCAAGGCTACGGGATACAACTGGGTTGAATTAGCAGTCTCGGCTATAATGACTGGAAAGCTTGAAAAGGTATCAGTGAGTTCTAAAGGATACTTCGTAAAGGTTTCAGTCTTTCCATTCTCCAAGTTCAACGACATGGACGTTTCGCTCGGCCCAGAAATGAAATCTACAGGCGAGGCTATGTATCCAGGTTTTACCATGGAAGAGGCAATAAGAAAATCAATCCTAAGGGATATCAAGTCTGTGTTCATAAGCGTAAGAGACGATGACAAGCCGAGAATAATCGAAGCAGCGTCCATTATGAAGCAAAACGGCCTGAAGATATATGCAACCATGGGTACATCAAGGTATCTAAGGGAACGGGGCATAGAATGTGAGACTGTTTATAGGATAAAAGACGAGAGAAAGCCAAGGATTTATGACATGATATTAGCTGGATACATCGATTTGGTGATCAATACGCCTGAGATGAATGCAGGATCTGTGCGTGACGGCTTTAAAATAAGGAGGCTATGCGTGCGCAAAGGAATACCATTGGTAACCAATATAAACTTAGCTAACGCCTATTCAAAATGCCTATCTTATACGAACATAGATTATCGTGAAATATCCTCTTATCATTAGCTGGTGTCCGCATGAATAATTGGGACGAAAAAAGCATTAGAGACGTATACGAAAGAATAAAAGATCAAGCGCCTAAACACAAATTTGTATTTCACGATCCATTTTGGATGCTTATTACTACGGTCCTCTCCCAGCGCACCAAGGACGAAACAACTGATCAGGCCGCACTTGCGCTGTATGAAAGATACAGGACGATTGAAGGTTTAGCCTCTGCAGATGTATCGGATGTCGGATCTATAATTAGCAAAGTAGGTTTTTGGCGTGTAAAAGCGAAGAAGATTATCATGATAGCCCAGATAATACGGGATGAGTATGGTTCTAAAGTTCCTGCAAGCATGGATCAGCTTTTATCGCTTCCGGGCGTCGGTGTTAAGACGGCAAGTGTGGTTCTGGCCGAAGGCCTAGGCATACCCATGATAGCTGTGGATACTCACGTATTCCGTATTTCCCACAGGATAGGGTGGTCATCGTCAAAGACTCCTGAGCAGACTGCCCAGGACCTGATGCAAATAATACCGAAAGATCTTTGGATCGGATTCAACCCCACGCTTGTAGAGTTTGGTAAGGCCGTCTGCAGACCGGTATCCCCTAAATGCAGTATGTGTAGAATAAATGAGTTCTGTGAATATTACAAGAAAAAGAATTCGAAAGAAAAATGAATTTATAAATCGATCGTCATTCCGGCACTGGACCTGATCGTTTTAGTTCCGTTAATTCATTTGTTTCTATACCTGTTTTGACTGATACGAAAAATATGAAGAAGCTCAACGCAGCAAAGATCAAATAATCATATGGATAAGCAATTGCATTTGTTCCCAGAGATCCGAAGTATGACATCGTGCCTAATATTGAATTGTATACTATTATCCAAACGGAGGATACAACCTCATTTGATCTGGATCTTATGTAGAGAAATGCGAACGTTATTGCAGGTATTGAATTAAGTATTGGCCAGTACACTTCGAAAGGAATGTATGAGATATAGCCGAAGTATCCGACAATGCTTAGTAATATCCAGTAGACTGCACTTAAGGCTATTGCTTCTCTGCTGGTTATATCAAGGCTCTCCCTAAATTTGCTCAATATAAGAAGAGGCAGACCAGCATAAACGATTAGAATGAGAAAATCTATTATCGACCATCCAGACCAGTATACCAGCATTGATGCAGCGACGAAAGCTACAGGCGAAAGCACCGTTGCGAAGGGCAATTTGAATGGCCTGTTAAGGTCAGGGGCCAGCTTCCTTAGTACGCTGTTTGTTGTGCCGGCTGAGAGATATGCGTATACCGTAAACGATGCGTTTATGCCTACTATAAGGTACCAACTCGGAAAAGGTGCGAGGAAGAGCGAGGAAATGATCAAAGTAAAAATAAGGCCTACCCATGGAGTTCTAAACTTTGGGTGTATAGAACCAAAAAATTCAGGCAAAACGTTTAGCCTCGACAAGCCGTAGAACGACCTTGCAGAAGTGCCTTCATATACACCCAAGGATGCTAGTGGAGATATAAAGGCATCGATGAGTATAACTATGGCGAAGATAGCAAGAATGGCAACACCAGAATACTTTGTAGCATAATAGAATGGACCAGAAGCCCATGTAGATTTGCTTAAAAGAGTCCAATCCCCAGGCGATAGCGATAGATCAGACCATCTTATTGAACCTATGAACGCGATCTGCAATGCAACGTATATGGCTATTGTGACTAAGAGGGCAGCAATAAGGCTCATTGGGACATCACGCTGCGGATTTTTAGCTTCTCCTGCATATTCAATGCCTTGCCTAAATCCCTCGAAGGCGTATACCACACCACTTGGTATGAGAGCAGCAAATATAGCGGACGTACCGTATGGAAGAAATCCATGGGCTACTTTAAAGTTGCCTGGATGAAACGAAAAGCTCATCAGTAAAACTACGGTTATTACAGGTATCGCTATCTTCCATGTCGTAAGTACCGTGTTTAGTTTTCCGTAGACGTTCACTCCCATAAACTGAATGAAGAAAAAGAAAAGTATCAGAAAAATCGATACGATTATGCCGAGTGGCGTTAAAACACCGACACTAGAGTTGTAGAGTTGTGGCATGTACGTTGAAGTGTAAGTAACAAGGGATATTGCTTCTACTGTTACTGTGGACACTGCTCCTATGAGGTAGGCCCACCCTATCATGAAGTTGGATATTGATCCGTGCGAATACTGGTTGAATCTGACTATCGACCCAGAGTATGGTATTATACTCGAAAGTTCCGCAAAAGCGAGGGCAATCACGAAGAAAAACAGTGCAGCGATCATCCACGTAAAGATCGATCCTGGGCCTACGTAGCTAGCAGTGTCAAGTGCAGCAAATAGCCATCCAGAACCAATCATTCCAGTTACGGCCAGAAAAAATAGATCTGTAGAGTTCAGGCTCTTTCTCAATTTGCCGGATACTAAATTCGAATTATCGTTCATTACTTCGTAATAGATAAATCATATATAAATGTCGTAGTAATATTACGAATTTCGTAATACAATTAATATATGCAATTGTGATGACATAGCATGGAGAATGATAACCCGTTCGTTTGGAATGGAGACGACATGCTTGTCGAAGGCTATTCTGTAAAGGCTATAGTGGAAACCTTTGGAACACCCGTAATTATCTATTCGGCTCCTCGAATCGTAAAGAATGTGTCTTCACTATTCGGTGCAATGCCAAAGGTTACGAAGTGCTTTTACTCTGTTAAGGCAAATTCTAACCCCAATCTTGTAAGGCTTATTGGCCGCCAAGGCTGCGGGTCTGAGGTGACCAGCTTAGGAGAGATACAGATTGCAATGATATCGTCCATCGATCCGGATGATATCCTTTTCACCCCAAACAACGTGTCTAAGGAAGAAATGGATTTCGCGTTAGATCGAGGTATTAAGATCACATTTAATTCTCCAGGTCAGTTTGAACTAGTTTCGAACAGAGTAGAAGAAGCTACGTTTAGGATAAATCCTGGCATTGGACATGGAGAGCATCCTGGAACTACGACGGGCGGACACGGATCCAAATTTGGAATAGATCCGGAAACTGCGCTAAAATTGTACACGAGAGCAAAAGAATTAGGCATTAGGAAATTTGGCATCCACATGATGGTTGGTTCTAATAATACCGATGCAGATCTAATGCTCACTTTTTACAAAAAATTCTTTGATATGGCATCGGAGATCGAAAAAACCGCACATTTGCAATTTTCTTACATCGATATAGGCGGTGGCTTCGGTGTTCCGTACAATGATGAACAGAGATCGCTTGACATTAAAAAACTTGGCAGCGGATTAAAGGAACTGGTAGATCAATACGGTATTGAAAGACTTTTTATTGAACCAGGCAGATACATCGTTGCAGATGCTGGCATCCTAGTTGGAAAAGTTTATGACGTTTACAATGGCTTTGTGGGTACCGATATTGGTATGAACATAAATATTAGGCATGCCCTATACGGCGCAGAACATAGATTTTATGCGCTAACGGGAAGATCAGATGAAGCCGAATACATAGTGACTGGACAAATATGTGAAAATACTGACGTAACCGGCAGGCTTACGGGAAAAGTTCAAATTGGGGACCTTGTGGCAATGTACGACGCGGGTGCTTATATATATTCGATGAGTTCGAATTACAACGGAAGATTCAGACCCACAGAAGTGATCGTTGATCATGATGGAGTTTATAGGATCAGGAGAAGAGAAACTGTGAACGACATTTTGGCAACAGTAACCGGCATGGAGAAGGTAAATGTCTGACGTTGTATGATGAAATATTATAGAACAAAAGTAAGGTCTCCATTTTCATAAGATTTATATATGTATAAAGAAATGTCATAATAAGTCTGACCATGAGCTCTTATATAGAAAGGATTGAAGCTTATAACTTTAAATCCTTCAGAAAAAAGAAAACAATATACTTTTCGAGAGGGCTTAACGTGATAAGCGGCCCGAATGGCAGTGGCAAGAGCAATATAGGCGATATGCTTTTATTCGTTCTTGGGACTAAATCTATACACTCGGTGAGGGCCGATAAACTCTCGGATCTCATATCGAAAGATTCAGGGAACACATGCTACGTTATAGTTACCTTTAAAAATGATGAAGGTAAATCTCTTGAGATTTCTCGTAGACTTGTTATCGAAGATGAACCTAAATCATATTACTATGTAAATGGTACGAAGGCACGTCAATCAGACGTTGAAGACGCTTTATCTGCCTTTGGCATAAATTTTGGGACGTACAGCTTCGTCTTGCAGGGCGATATCAATGATTTTGTTGGTATGTCAGGAGTTGAAAGAAGAAAACTCATTGAGCGCATTGCGGGAACTGAACAGTTTGATGTAGAACTAGAAAAGGCTAGAAATGATATAGAGGAGGTTGGAAAGAACTTAGATATACTTTCTTCGATGATAGATATAAAGGGGCAAGAAGTAGAAAAACTTAGAATTGAAAAGGAGAAAAAGGAAAGGTATGATATCCTTTCGAAGAGGTTAAGGGACATAAGGTTTACAGAACTATCTAAGGCTAAAGAAGCAAATGATCGATCTATACAGGCTATCGATAGGCAGGTGGATTCTATAGAAAAGGAAATCGAAAAAAGTAAGGTCCTTATTTCAGACTTGAACTTACGCTACCACAGCATAGAACAGCTTTTATCCGAGGAGACGAAAAAACTAAACGATCTAACCAGTGGAGAGATAAGAACTGTACAAGAAAAATTGAGGTCGCTAGAGATCTCTATCGCCAGCCTGGACAGTAAGATTTCTGAAAAAAAGCTAAGGATGCAGGATATGGCTAAGCAGGAAGCTATTGATGATGCAAGGCGTGAGAAGTATGAGGCAGAAGCCGAAGAGATCAGAAAGTCTTTAGAATCTGAACGGAGAGAAAGGGATAAACTTCAAGAAGAGTTTATAGCTGCAGAAGATGAGTACAATAAACTCGTAGCCGAAGCACAGGAAAAGGAGAAGGAAAATGCAACGTCTAGGGTAAAAACTAAGGACTATCAGGTCAAGATCTCCAAACTTAACGATGAAATAAATAGTTTGAAAGAGAAGCTTGCCGAAATTAACATGGCGATCAAGGGGAAAATAGATAGAATCACTGAATTAGAAGAGAGAATGGAAGATATTGGGCTAAAAGTAAAAGCAGATGAATGGAAGCTTTCTCAGAATGCTGAAGATCTATCGAAGTACAGAGACAGGTACTATAAACTTAAGTCAGAGTACGATGAGATTCAGGAAAAAATATCAAAATTAAGTTCGCAGATCTCTGCGGCCGAGGCAACCGCTCGAGCTTCTGTTCCAAGGCAGATAGATAGGGCATCCCAGGTTGAAGAGATTAAAAAGAATATAAGTGGAGTCGTTGGGCAAATACGTGATCTTATAAGTTATGGAGAGAGATATGCGATAGCTGTAGAAAGCGCAGCATCAGCTAGGCTGAATGCAGTGGTCGTTGATACCGACGTTACGGCAAAGAGATGCATAGAGTATCTTCGTGAGAAGAAGATATCACCAATGACATTTCTTCCGCTGAACAAGATGCGCGCAATGTCAAATTTGTCCGAGCCAGATATATTGTCCAGGGATGCTGGATTCCTTGGCTTCCTCATAGATTTCATTGACTTTGACGATAAATACAGGAATGCTGTATTCTGGGTATTCAGAGATACTGGACTTGTCTCGGACATAGATGCTGGCCGCAGGCTGATGGGTTCAATAAGGCTTGTTTCCCTTGACGGGGATGTATTCGATCCTAGCGGATCAATAACCGGCGGTTTCAGGAGACAGGTACGCCAGCCCGCTAGATCGCCCTCAGAAGATCTGGATTCCATGAAAAAGGAGCTTGCATTTCTTCAATCAGAAAAAGCTAAAATAAAAAAAGAACTAGACGAGGCCCTTCAATCAATGTCAGATGCCTCAAAGAAAACTGGTGAAATTGAGAAGGAAAGGCAGATAATAAATGATGACCTTGCCAAAAACAAGCAAATCCTTAAAGATATAGCATCAGAATTATCGAAGCTGAAGCAGGAAATTGCTGAAAATAAAGAGGAAAAGGAAGCTTTAGAGAAAGACATCTCTGACAGGCAGCTGGATTTACATAAGTATCAAGAAGCATTGAACGACATATACGATGATCTTGGGCAGTCGATAATCGATACTATAGAAAATAGCATGAGGAAGCTCGAAGATTATAGAAAGAAGATATCAGCAATCACCGCCGACATAGAAGTGAAGGAGAAGAGAGTAAGCTTCCTTGACAAAGAGTCGAACAACATAGTACAGCAGAACATAGAATTAGAGATTCAGAGAAAGGCAGTTGAAGATGAAATACATAATATAGAAATCCAGAAAAGGTCAATGGAGGAAGAACTGAAGAAGCACGAATTGTTCCTTAAACAACTCGAAAGCAGCCATAGTGACATAGCATCAAAAATAAAAGACATGGAAAATGAGATGAAGGAGATACGATCCAAAATAGAAGAGATAAATTCTGATGTTGAGATAAAACGTAGCATACTGTCCGAATTAAAGGTAAAGCGTAGCGTTGTCGCTGACAGGAACAGCGCTATAGAAGCTGAGATGCAATCCATCCCAGAACCTACAATGATAGAGGGGGACATTGTACTTGAGAAGAGAAAATGTGAAGCAGACATATCTGCACTCGGAGACATAAACAACGGAGCGATACAAGAGTACGAAGAATCTGTTAAAGCTTACAACGAACTTAAAGACAAGAAGAATAGGCTGGAGCTTGAAAGGAGGAGCCTACAAGATCTGACGGATTCGCTCAATAAAAAGAAGAAGGAGGTATTCGTAAGTACTTTTGAAAAAATAAATGAGAAGATGAACTATGTATATGGTACAATAAATGGTGGTACTGCGAGTCTTGTCCTTAAAGGAGATGATCCTCTAGAATCAGCTGTCGAGGTAAGTGTGACTCCAAAGGACAAGGCAACTGTAAAGATCCAGGCCCTTAGCGGAGGTGAAAAGAGCATAGCTGCTATGTCTTTCATAACTGCTGTCCAGATGCTTATGCCAAGTTCTATTTATTTCTTAGACGAGGTTGATATGTACCTTGATGCTTACAACGCCGAAAGTATGATAAGGCTGATCAGGGAAAAAGCAGGGGAAGCGCAAACAATACTCATATCGCTTAAGGTATCAGTTTTCGAATACGCTGCGAATGCAATAGGTATCACGTCAAGAAATGGAGAGTCCTATATCTTCCAAAAAGACTTAGGTGAAGACAGAAAGGTGCTAGGGAATGAGAGTTGAGGATATACTTGACCAACTGGTTATGCAGTCTAGAGATCAAGATGGCGCAAAATACTATATTAGCCTTATTAACGATATGAGAATTGATAGATCCGTAGATCCTGTAAAATCCATAATACTCGAGATACTATCACTATGTTCGGATGGGCGGATAGATCCGTGGGATGTTGATCTCCTCAAGTTTGCAGAAATCATGAATTCGTTCTTCGGCAATAGCTTTATAGACTTCCAGTTTGCTGGCAAGGCTATTGCCGATGCATGGCGCGTTCTTAGGATAAAGTCTGATATGAGCCCTAAAGAGCAAGATCGGCAAATGAATGATATTGGTTGTGAAGAACCAGAAGACACTGATAATTTCATACCTCAAAATCAAGTAGTTATTCAACTTGTGCCTTCAGTGCTGACACCTCAATCTAGGCCAGTCGTGCTAGTAGATCTTATTGACGAGATAAGAAGGAAGATGTACTCTTCCAGATTGCAAAAGAAAAAGGTAGATGTACACATTGAATTTGATTCGTCAAAGCTAAATCCCGATCGATCTGAAGAAATGATAGAAAAAACCTACAGAGCGATAATAGAATCTGGTAAACAAAAGGTATTCATGTCTGAAATATGGGGCAATACAAGAAGGGAAAGGGCTGTATTTTTCTTATACTCCATGTTTCTGTTTAGAGATGGGCGTATAAGCCTTTCCCAGGAAGAACCCAACGGCGACATACTCATAGAGACAAATGTAATATGAGTCACCGATTGATACGAAGTTTTCTAAAGGCATAAACAGAAACTAGTACAGACCAAGATCCTAGGAGTAGCGCTTCTATTATTTCGGGAATGGATAGACCAACATTTTTTATTGATATAAATTTGAATACGAAGCCTATCCCTATGAATATGTCGATCAGTGATAATATTGAGGCAAGCATACTATATAATTTAACGTAGAATGGAAATAGCCTTGGAATGCTAGCTACGATTATGCCTATTGGAAAGAGTAGGAAATATATCAGAGCAAATATGAGATGATAAGGCGGGTGGTCTTCGTTGAATACTCCTACAAGTGCGAGCGCAATGCCACTTATGATGAGGAGTGCGCCGATCCGTTTTTTAAGTCCAATTTCGAAGAGTGCCATTACGAACAATACGTTGAGAAATCCCTCGACTATTATTCCTAAGTTAAATAGGTAGCCGTACGGATGCACTCCAAGATCGCTAAGGGCATTATGCTGCCATGTGAACCATGGGCTAACCGCCACGTCAATGAATACCAATGAAATTGCAAAGATTGGGCCAACTATTCCGGCCAGAGAAAAATAAGAAATATATTTATTACTAGCCATATGCTGAGATCAATGTTAATATATAATTAAATATTTTCTAAATATTTTCCCATATTTGATATTGTTATTGCAAAAAGTTGCCATGTCTCTTTCCCTAAAGGTTTATGAATAACCAAAAATATTTATAAATAAATTGTTCATGTACACTGTATGGAGGCAAGCCAAACCTCTCTAAAGGTAAACACTCCAAGAGAGATAATTTCGGCATCTATGATTGGCACAATAATTGAATGGTATGGGATATTCATTTTTTCTAGTGGTGCGATTTACATTGCGGACGCTTTTTATCCCACAGTATCCAAATCCGTTGGAATACTTCTCACTCTTCTGACTTTCGCGCTTGGTTTTGTTACTCGTCCAGTTGGTGCTTTTGTTTTTGGCCACTATGGGGATAGACTAGGCAGAAAGAACATGCTCCTGATTACTCTTCTTATTTCTGGGATATCTACCGGGCTTACCGGTGTTATCCCGGATTATGTTTCCATTGGCATATGGGCAATTATTTTGTTGGTGGTGTTAAGACTAATACTTGGATTTGGCCTTGGAGGCGAAAGGGGAGGGGCCATGCTACTTACTCTTGAAAATTTCAAAAGTAAAAGAGGGTTCTGGGCTTCATTCGTGCAATCAACTGTGGGAATAGGACTAATTTTAGGAGTGGTTGCTTTTCTCGTTTTAGAGTTTCTCCTGCCTTCAAGTGCTATGTATTCTTATGGCTGGAGAATCCCGTTTTTACTGAGTTTTGTTATAGTTGTAATAGGTTTGCTGATTCGATATAGGATCAAGGAGACGCCCATATTCGAGGCAGCAAAGAGAGAGAAGCAGATATCTGGATTACCTGCGAAACAACTTTTTAAAAGAAACTGGAAAGAGGTCATTGCTGGGACGATTCTCGCCGGATCAAGTGGTAACTTCTTCTATTTTGCCATAGGTCTTCTACCGGTAATTTTTGAGAGCACTAAAGTTATAACGATTGATGAGGGTCTTGTTGCGACATTTATATTCGCCGTAGCCGACATAATTTTCGTATTTGTTGGGGGGATTGTTTCAGATCGTTATGGAAGACGCCCTATCCTCCTTATGGCAAATGCAATAGCATTGGTACTCCTTTATCCAGCCATATATCTAGTAAGCCCAATTGAGTTCTCAGCGATACTTGCATTGTTCGGACTTGCCCATGGGTTAAGCTATTCTCCCCTGGGTGCTTTAATTTCTGAAATATTTCCAACTAATGTACGATATTCAGGCAACTCAATGAGCTATCAATTTGGAAACGCTTTTATTGGCGGACCTGCCCCATATGCCTCAGATCTTCTAGGGAGTGTATTTTACCCATTATATCCCGTATTTACCCTTATATTCATCATAATTGCGTTTGGTGTAATTGTTAAGTCAAAGGAAACGAAGAATAATTCCCTTGAGGTGACAACTGCCGTAAATTGACTCCGTTGAGAGACTATAGGTGAGTCCAAAGGGATCGAAAAACCGTTTGTGTCCGCCGTTCTTTTAGATTCCAAGTGAAAGTTTATGTCGCCTTAGGGATTTTTCTATATAAGGTCTGTTGCTGGGTTGATTACCCGGTGAAAAATAATATTGAGACAGGCCTGTTAAACTTCTTCTTCAGCTCTTCGGGATCTACGCTTATTCTCTTTGCTTGGTGCCCCATATCCTGATCCTCCAGGTGTCATAGCTATCACTTCATCATTCTCATTCAGTTCCACAATGCACTTGCTAGGGCACTTCACTCTTTTGCCATCAGAATGCACAATAAATAAAGCCCCGGTCTTTCCGGTTCCACCGCCCATAAGTGCATATGGAGGTATCTTGAACCTATCTGCTATGACAGAAAGCGTGGAGGGTTTTAGCACTCTGAATGATCTTATTATGCCGTCACCGCCTTTCATCAGCCCCTTTCCCCCGCTACCTCTCCTGAGGGTATATGATGTGAAGAACAGGGGATACTCACGTTCAGCCACTTCTATTGGCGTATTGAGAGTATTGGTCATGTTACTGTGAACACCTGAAACTCCAGGACGAATCCTGCTTGCACCATTACCTCCCCCAATTGTTTCATAGTATGTCCAGTATGTCCCATTCCCTCTGTCCCCGCCCAGCATTATGTTAAACATGGTACCGGAAGAAGCGGAAGGAATAGCTCCAGGTATGCAATCACTGAGGGCATGAAGTACAACGTCAGCAATTCTCTGTGTTGTTTCGACATTGCCTCCAGAAACAGGATGTGGTCTATCAGGATTCAATAGTGACCCCTGATCCGCCCTGACATCTATCATTGAATAGAACCCCTCATTGGTAGGAACATCAATATCCAATGCACTTCGAATTGCGAATGCGGTGGCAGAAAATGTGACGCCGGGAACTGCATTAATAGGATATTCTAATTGCGGAGAGGTACCAGAAAAATCAACCAGAATTCCATTATTCTTGACTTCCAGTGCAGCCTTTATCACAGCAGTTCCATAATCTGTCTCAAGGTAGTCCTCAGAATAGAATTTCCCCTTCTTCCATCCTGAGATCGCAAATATTGCAATGTCCCTTGAACCCTTTATCAGCTGGTTCCAGGAAGAGATTGTATCTTCGGGGCCGAATCTCTCAAAAATTTCTCTTACCCTTGATATACCTCTCTTGTTTGCTGCTATTTGGGCATTGATATCCCCATTCGCAGTGTCGGGGTCCTTGAAGTTATTCACTATAAATGAAAAGACATCAGGATCCAATATTCCTTTTTTCAAGAGCCGTACAGGAGGTATGATGAGCCCCTCCTGAAACAAATTCTTGGCGTGAGGATTAAGGCTTCCAAAAACAGGACCGCCAACGTCAACATTATGCGCTTTATTTATGACGTAAGCCAATAGTTTTCCCTCATAATATACCGGTGCCATCAGGGTTACATCATTCAGGTGGGTTCCAGAAATATATGGATCATTGGTTATTAGCATATCGCCATCTTCCAGGATCAAATTATGAGCCTGCAGCCAGGACATTATATTCCTTGCTCCAACTCGGAATGACCCCAGATGTACGGGTATGTGCTCGGCTTGGGCGACAATTCTACCATCACTGTCAAGCACTGCGCAGCTGTGATCCATCCGTTCTCTTATGTTGGGGGATATTGCTGATCTTTTCAGTGCTGCCCCCATTTCCTCAGCAACATACTGGGTAGCCTTTGATATTATCTCACTCTCAGCCATTTCAGATCACCTCCATGTCGAGTTCTCCATAGGATCCAACCTTAGCTTTCCAGTTGGGGGGGATGTATGTTGTTGATCCTTCCTCGTCAACTGCAGCAGGGCCTGAAATCACGTCGCCGGGACTAAGAGTGGATCTCTGATAAACATCCACTTCCTTCCACTCATTATCGATCATCATATTTCTCGTACCATACGTCTTCTGAGATCTTTCAATAAGGCTCCAATCTGGCTTTTTACGGTTCAATACTGCAAAAACACGGATTGCGACTATTTCAATTTCCCTTCTGAGATTGAAACCATACGCCTCGAAGTGGAGCTTTTCAAAATCACTCTCTATGACACGTTTATCAGGCACAGTTACCGGAACTGTTAACTCAGATCCCTGGCCCACGTAACGGCAGTCTGCATACATTGAAAATTTCGCATCTCCATGCTTTGCTGACAAAATGGATTTAAGTTCTTCAAAATCATCCTCAAGGTTTTTAGGATAAGCTTTTCTTGCTTCATATTTCCAATCAGAAAACAATAATCCCAGTGCACTAAAAACTCCAGGGTTGGGAGGGATAATTACACGTTTAATATTAACCTCCGAAGCTACTCTTGCAGCGTGCTGTGGTCCTGCACCTCCGAAACCCATGAGCACAAAGCTTTCTGGATCGAGACCCCTCTCTACAGTAACTAGCCTAATCGCTCTGGCCATTTCTAGGTCCGCAAGCTTAAGAGCCTTGCTTGCAACCTCATATGGTTCTCCAAGCTTACTCATAGCTTCAATCGCAAGGTCCTTTCTTAGCTTAAAGTCACTCCCGGACATTTTTTCATTAATGATTCCAAGTATTAGGTTTGCATCAGTAATTGTGGGTTCTCTTCCCCCTCTGTCATACGAAACTGGACCTGGATCAGAACCTGCACTCATGGGACCAATATTAATGGCACCGGATTTATCTTTCCAAACAATGGTTCCTCCACCAGCAGAAACTTCTGCCAGATCTACAAACGGAAAACGTATGGGGTAACCAGAACCCTTAACAATTCTTCCATGATGAGAGGTCCCCCCAACCTCAAATTCGGAAGTAATCTCAACATTGTTTCCCAATACTGTTCCAGCTTTGGCGGTGGTGCCACCCATGTCGAAGCTGAGGATATTACTTATTTTGATTTGCCTGGCAAATTCATTAGCAGCTATGACTCCTGCGGCCGGTCCAGATTCAATGATTGATACCGGCTTTGACTTAGCTTCTGAAAATGAAACCAAACCTCCCGCACTAGACATGACACTCATTGATGGCTTGTATTTTTCGTAAAGTGAAGCCTCCAGTTTTCTCAAATACTCAGATACAACAGGAACCAGTGCAGCGTTTACAACAGTAGTTGCAGTTCGTTCATACTCCCTGGGCTCTGGAGCAATTTCAGATGAGATAGATACATGAGGAAATCTATCTTTAAATAGTTCAAGAATCTGTCTTTCATTGTTGTCATTAATGTATGAATGCAAAAAGGAGACAGCTACAGACTGAGGTTTCTTTTTTTCTATGAGGTCAGCTAATTTCTTTGCACTTACTTGATCGACCGGCTTAATGATCTCACCATCAACGTTGGTCCTCTCGTCAATTTCAAAACGCATGTTCCTGGATACCAGTGCCTTTGGTCTTACAAAGTTTAGGTCATATAACGAAGGGCGATTTTGTCTACCAATTTCAATTATGTCCTTAAACCCTTTTGTTGTTATCAGGGCAATTTTAGGAAGGTTTAAACCATATTGCCCTAGAAGAGAATTTGTAGCAATCGTCGTCGCATGAACAAATTCATTTAATTCCGTTAATTTTGCAATCTCTATACCATTTAATACACCTATTTCCGGGTTTCTAGGTGTTGTTGGAACTTTGAATACTTTTTCAATTTTAGAATTTCTCATGACGACAACATCTGTAAAAGTACCACCAATATCAACGGATATTGATACAGTATCAGGCATATATTACCGAACCACTTTCCGATTCTTAAATTTTTGTACAACAGCGTCATATTTATTCCACATCGTAATTAATAACACTTGATCCAGTCCCTCGAAAAGTTCCTTAGGAAACCATGTAAGTATGTTTCCTCCATAACTGAGGTTGATTTCCGTTCCAAGGAATTAAATCTCTTCAGGCATGCAGTTATGCTTGTGGAATCGGCCATATCCTATAAAGATCTAACAGATATATTTATGGACAGCGTTGTCAGCAGATCACAGCTGCCAAAGCTTGATACTTGTGCATCTATACATTATGGAGCATAATTATTCCTGTACTGGATATCCCTCAGCAATAACAGAGATATATTTTACCCACACCATGGTGAATGGATCAGGGAAGTACAGAAACCAGAGAACGGCATAGAGGCACATGAGACGGTATTTGTTTAGCTGCTAACTGTTCTCATGGAATCCATGATGACACCTGCAAATTTCAATGATTCCCCGGAGATCGATGACCTGCTGTCAGGAATTGATCCTGATACAGTGAAACATTCCATAATGTATTTGGTCTTGGATATTTTGATCTTGACAGTCTCATTGGCCTGAAGGAAAATGTCGTAAGATTCGTTACAAGGATAAAGAAGAATGCATAATGCATCGTAATTAAGAAGTATGAACATTCCAGCATCATCAGATTTAGGAATGGCCTTGTCTTAAGGCATTGTGAGCATGGAAATCGGCGGTAAACAGAGGGATTATCTACCCGACATACTGGAATTCCGAACGTTTACATCCACTTGATATATTCCCGGAGGTAGAACATTGATATTGTTATTGCATATTGATCTCCATACCTTAATTAAAAAACGTTTAGGTCTGGCATCGATATCTTCGCACTAGTTATTGCAAATATATTTGGCATATGCTACTGCTTACTTTTAAATCTTTTCAGATCGTTTCCAATCTGCTACCATTATTCTTTTAATTTTCCTCCTGTCAGATAGGGATCGTATAATTATCCCCACTTCCCGGTTTCTATTAAGGCTCGTAGATGTAAAATTCTGTGATCCTATGAAAACGTAATCCTTGAATAATACAGCTTTTGCGTGCATGTATAGTCTATCTGGAGGCATTAGTCTCGCTTTAACACCTCTCTCCCTCAATTTTTTCATATTGGCTATATCATTTTGAGAGGCAGAAGAAGGTATAACGATCTTCAATTTTCTTCTCCTGCTGGATAACGTTTCTATTATTCTTGTATCATCTCCAACTTCTTCGCTTTCTACTAGTTTCGACGTTCTTAAAATATGGAGAATCGTGGATTCAGATCCAGGTGAAATGACAAGTTCTTTGCATCTAATTCCTGTTTCATTTGAGTTCTCCCAATCCGATATGAAAAGTGACATAAGGCATTTTCTGATTTTACGGTTTTTGCCTATGTAGATGTACTCTCTATTCCTTGAAAAGGAAGCTTCAGTCATATTTGCGGTTCCAATTTCGAAGTATTTTTCTGATACCATATACTTTGCGTGATCAAAAACATCGCTAGCATCGAATCTGGGTGGAGATAATTTGACGCTTGCACAGGTTGACGATAGTTCTTTCACGTCTACTTTTGATTGGCCCATCCCGTACGGCTTCCCGTCAACTATTATCCTTACATCGACGCCTCTCTTTTTAGCCTCTCTAATCTCGTTTATGATGCGATCATCATCAATCAAATAAAAATTCATGAAGATCTTCTTCCTAACTCGTCTGATAAATTTAATAATGGGAACTATGCCATCTTGAGGTTCAACGTAGATTGTCATACGCAGTATGACAATGCACCGCTATTTAAAACCCTATGTTTCACTGCAAATACAACTAACTTTATTAACAAAAACTCGAAAAACGAAGTCTAGCGTCGATTTACGTTTACATTTCATATTAACAATTCAAATACTTAGGTTTAACTTACAAGTATTTTTTGCGTATGGAATAAAGTAAAGATTCTAAAATGTTATCTGATATTGAATTTGTCATAGAATATTTTATCAATAGAATTTTAGGGATAGCCCCGAAGTAGATCTTACCTTTAATCGTATATTAGAATCTATTAGATAATACACCAACTTGCGGCCGAGAACTAGGCAATCAGAATAATACATCTTCAAGACAGCAAAATTGATTAGAAAAGGGTCATATAGATTTGCCA
The DNA here is from genome assembly GCF_000011185.1 of Thermoplasma volcanium GSS1. Lineage (NCBI taxonomy): Archaea > Methanobacteriati > Thermoplasmatota > Thermoplasmata > Thermoplasmatales > Thermoplasmataceae > Thermoplasma > Thermoplasma volcanium. Next base: position 839,847 of record NC_002689.2, read on the forward strand.
GCCGTTATGCAAACAAATAAGAACTGAAGGAAATGTTCTAGGAAGAGATAACTGGAAAATTGCATATAATCTCTGTAGGCTTCTGCATGTAATGATTATCCCCATGATACGCAATAATCAATTATATATGCTATTTTTCATAAAATAATCTTCTTTTACTTTATAAAGATCCGTTTTTTAGTCCGCACGTCAAGAAGTAAAGCAATCCTGTGTTCTGCTAAGATAGACGATTGCCTTCCTTGAGGCTAAGACTTAAGCTGCTAAATCAATTCATATTTAGAGTCAAGATGATAATTCACGTCAAGGTTAAACATGGAACGGGCGATATCAAAGAAGTTGCTGAAAGCATCATAATATTTACAAGGGAACCTAGAGAAAATGGAAGAGCAAATAACGATATTATCCAACAAATAGCCAGGCACTATGGAGTTAAGCCGTCTCTGGTTAGGATAATAAGAGGAAAATATACGACAAATAAAATCATAGAGATAAGAGAATGATTTTTCCTTCTGGCAAACATAAAAATCATCAACTAGATCAACGTTATGTAATTTTAATCTTTGAGTAAACTGGTTTTATTGACATTGTGACTTTATTGTATCTATCTATAATGTAGTCATCTCCATGCATCTGTTTATTAGGTATTTACAAAGAAATTAAAAATCTAAAGCAATAGGTGAAATCTTATAATTTTTATGTTGGAATGATCTTTTGTAGCACTATTTATGTATTATAGCAAGAAGTACCTCAATATTTGGCTATATGGCGAACGGGACAAAAAATGTTAATAGCTTGATAAGTAATTTAATGCTTCATGCCTGAAAAAGTAAACCGCTATGGATGAGGCTGCTTATATGATAACTAGAAAACCTTGCTTTCGATTATAGATTACTCGGCAAGGTGATATATTACTATTGTATGATATAAAAATAAGACAGTACAACATTATGAGACGTGTAATAAATCTTTTTGTCAATTATTGCTCGTTAACCAACTAATCTGCATGGAGAAATTAATATTTGTTTATGAAAGCGCAATTGATCGGGTGCAAACCTTTAAGCTTTAACTTGGGTCGATCAACGATAAGCTTAATAAGAACAAAGGAAAAGTAGTTAATGGAAATCTAGTTGTTTATATTCTCTAAATGGCCATTCTATCATCAAATGCCTTTCTATCCATTTAAAATAAATGTATTATACGCTATCTTATGATGAAGTTAAAAAAAGTCTTCGATGTTTTATTCCATTTGCATAACAAATGGGGATGACCGGGTTTGAACCGATGACCACCTGGTTATGAGCCAGGCGCTCTGCCTAGCTGAGCTACATCCCCACGCCGCTGATCGGTCTCGAACCGATGACCGCTCGGTTAACAGCCGAGTGCTCTACCAACTGAGCTACAGCGGCACTAAATCCGATAGAGCTAATTTCTTATTAACTTTTTCGCAGGTCTGAGCATAAGGATCTGCGTTATATTTTGGTCTTATGGGCTGTTAACCTTATCTTTTTGCTTGATTACATTGTTGTTTAAAAATCTTTCAAACGTCTTTGGATAACTACTTATCAGGATCGGATCGCCCTGTATCATGCTCAGTCTCTTTTTTAGCTTTCAAAATTAAATGAATCTTCGTACGACAGACTGTTATTGAATAAATATCCACACAAGTAATAAATAAGGCTTCCTTACTAACAAGACCACCGAAAATTGCCTTGTATGAGGTTTAAATTATATTGACATGCCTATCTAAATTTCTTGTTTTTTATATAAAAACTATCTACGCAAGCCTAAGGCTTTTATAAGCTTGCAATATCGTGGAACGTGAAAATCAGCGATCTTGGTTATGATGAGTCGTTCCTTGACCTCTTTGAAGGGAACGATTTTGAACTTTACGATCACCAGCGCATGGCAATTGAACAGTTCCGCAAAGGGAAAAATATAATGGTATCAGTTCCCACTGCAGCTGGTAAAACACTAATAGCTTATTCTGCCATATATGAGACCTTTAAGAAAAAACTAAAATCGATCTACATTGTCCCATTAAGATCACTTGCAATGGAAAAATATGAGGAACTCTCTAGGTTGAGAGAGCTAGGGATGAGGGTGAAATTATCAATAGGGAACTACGATGATACACCTGATTTTATTAAGAGATATGATGTCGTAATCTTAACTTCAGAGAAAGCTGATTCATTAATGCACCATGATCCGTACATGATGGAAGAAGTTGGTTTGATGGTGATCGATGAAATACACATGATAGGTGACGAGTACAGGGGCCCCACACTAGAAACAGTTATTACAACTGCCCGGTACGTTAATCCAGAGACGCGCATAATAGCTCTATCCGCCACTGTATCTAACGCATCTGAGATAGCGGAGTGGCTTAATGCAAGCCTCATAAAGAGTTCATTTCGCCCAGTGCCATTGAAAGTCGGTATATTATATAGGAATAGGCTTTTCCTTGATGGAGATGCAAGATCTGATGTAGATATAAATTTACTTGTGAAAGAAACTGTAGACGACGGCGGGCAGGTTCTTATCTTCGTTAGCTCAAGAAAAAGGGCGGAAGATATGGCCAAGAATTTGTCCCAGTTGTTTGATCCTATAAATGATCTAAAGGTAAGTAGTGAAGATGCAAACGTATACGATGATCTCTTGAACGAAATGTTGCCACATGGCGTTTCATTCCATCATGCTGGCCTGAGCAATGAACAGCGCTCTTTCATAGAAAAGGCGTTCCGACATCGAAAGCTAAAGGTAATAGTTGCAACCCCGACTTTGGCTGCTGGAGTTAACCTGCCTGCTAGGCTTGTAATAGTAAAGGATGTAACAAGGTACGGGGATCTAGGCATTACATACTTATCTAATATGGAAGTAAAGCAGATGATAGGCCGTGCTGGCAGGCCTGGATATGACCAATACGGAATCGGAATAATATATGCAGCTTCAGCTAACAGCTATCAGGTAGTTAAAGAGTATATATCAGAAGAACCCGAGCCCGTAGATTCCTACATTGGAAAGCCAGAAAAAGTGAGGTTCAATACTTTAGCAGCAATAGCAATGGGCCTAGCGACTTCTCAAGTCGAAATGGAAGAGTTTTACCGATCAACATTCTATTATGCACAAAATGGTGAAGATGAAATACCCAATAGAATAAATGAGTCAATTAAATTTCTCAAGGAAAACGGTTTTATAAAGGAAAAGGACAGCCTACGAGCAACAGAATTCGGTAAAATGATTAGCAATCTATATATTGATCCGGAAAGCGCGATAATACTCAAAAAGTACTTTGACGATAACGATGACATAGATACAGCTCTTTATTACATCTCGCTTTGCAGGGAAATTGCTCCAATCAATATGCAAGACGACTATGCAGCTATGGAGTTCCTTGAAAGTATTGGCCACATTGATGGAGACATCGAAGCGGCCAAGACAGCGCTAGTATTGAGGGAATGGATTAGCGAAGCTTCAACAAGACGCATATTTGAAATGTATGGCGTAGCGCCTGGTGATCTACAAGCAAGAGTCAACAACGCAGACTGGATATCTTATTCGCTGGCTCATTTAGCTTCAATTTTCAAGCCGGAGCGGAGAAGAAAGTTGGAAATACTTAATATGAGAATAAAAGAGGGAATTAGAGAAGAGTTGATGGATCTTGTCCTGATACCGGCTATAGGTAGGGTAAGAGCACGCAGGCTATATGAAGCGGGCATACATAACGTGCAGGAATTGGCTTTTTCCGATCCATCTAGAATAAAGATGCTGTACGGTTTTTCAGATACTCTCGCAAATGCAGTCGTAAAAAGGGCGAAGGCTATTGTCTCTGAAAGGATTCGTTAAGGTTGAAAGGAGGATGGCCGATCGTACCATAAAGATGCTGCAGTCAAGAGGGTACTTTGATTCTGATTATGAAATAAGGCACGAAGGAGATTACGTCCTAATCCCTGTTAAGGATGGCTTCACGGGACCAGTTGTCGTGAAAGATGCGGAAAAAAAACCAAAAGTAATTCCTGCTTCAGGATCATTCGATATAATAGGCACTATAGCTATAACAAAAAAAGACGATGTTGAATTTGCAAAAGAAATTTTAAAAACGCACAAGAATATAAAAAGTGTTTACCTTGACAAGGGCGTAAAGGGGAAAGAAAGAATACGTGATCTTGTTCTTCTCGCCGGGATCGATAGCACTGTCGCATTGTATAGGGAAAATGGATGTATCTTCAAGATAGATGTATCAAAATCCTATTTTTCTCCCCGCCTCGCAACGGAGAGGCGCAGGCTTGTAGATTCAATATTAGATGGGGAATTTATTGTTGATATGTTTGCCGGCTCCGGCCCAATAAGCATAGAGGTAGCTAAAAAAAGAAGAGTAAAGATAATAAGCATAGACATAAACTGTGCTGCAATTGAAAGCCTGCAGGAAAGCATGAGATTGAATTCACTGCTTGGGACAATTACACCTATATGCGGTGATGCTAGGCAATTAATTAAGGATATTCACGATGCAGACCGCATAATAATGAACCACCCTACTGATGCATTTTCGTTTTTGCCATGTGCTCTAGAAGCTTTAAAATACGGTGGCCACATAAATTATTACGAGATCTTGAATAAAGATGATGTCACAAAAAGACTTGCAGACTTTAATTTTATGAGGCTGAAGGTATTTTCTTACCATAGAGTGCATTCCTATTCTAAACTATCTGATCTGATTTCATTTGATCTAATAAGGGAAGGCTAAGAAACACGAAAATTTGCAAGAAATCTATTTATATTAGATATCACTCAACTAACCGGAGGTGGCGTGTTTGGTCTTCAAGAAGATGGATTATGATGATGACTTCGACGATGAAGACGAAGATGACGACGATGATTTTTAAAAATCTATATATGTTATATTTTAATGATAGGGCATGAAGATCATTGTAATAGGAGGGGGGGCGGCTGGCATGTCGGCTGCCTCCAAAGCTAAGCGTGTAAATCCTGATTCAGAAGTAATTGTTGTTGAATCCGGTTCTTATGTATCGTACGCTGAGTGTGGGATACCGTACTATCTTCAAGGTGTCGTGGGCCATATTGAGGATCTTCTGCACTATCCATTGTCAGAGTTTACAGAGAAAAGAGGTATAAAAGTTCTCCTTCACACTACTGTTACGAGAATAGATACATTGCATTCATCTGTATTACTCAATAACGGCGACGTACTAAAGTACGATCGGCTTATTATCGCTACAGGGTCTCGCCCAAAGCCCATTGACGTTATATCCGATAGAACAATCTCAATAAGAAGCTTAGAAAGTGCGATGAGAGCCCGCAACCTGATTGAAAAGTCCAAGGACGTGACGATAGTTGGGGCGGGTGTACTGGGGGTAGAGTTGGCATCGGTTCTCGCGGAGTCTGGTAAAAACGTTAAAGTCATATCAAAATACGATAGGGTTCTGCCGCAGCTCGATGAAGACATAGGCAAAATTTTCCATGAGTATTTTTCAAGCAGAATAGATGTACAAAAACAATCCAGCTTAAAGTCCGCAGAGGAGGATAGGGGAAGAGTAAAGATAACAACTAGCGTTGATGATCACGAGTGCGATGCAGTCATTTACGCTACAGGCATAATACCTAATTCGGAGATAGCCGTGGAAGCTGGCATTAAAACAGGAGATAGAAATGCCATTCTTACAAACGGGCACATGGAAACTTCTGAACCTGGAGTTTATGCTGCAGGAGATGTAGCAACAGTAAGAAATATAGTCACAGGTCTTGACGAGATGATGCCGCTTGCACAGATAGCAAATAAAGCGGGGCGGGTGGCAGGATCAAATGCATCCAATTCGGAAATGGTTTTCCCTGGAGCGCTGGGAACCACGCTTGTAAAGGTCTTCGATTATGAAGTTGGCTTTACAGGGATCAATGAAAGTAGGGCTAAAGCTCTCGGAATTCCATACGAAAAGACTTTAATAAAAGCTAAGAGCAGGGCAAATTATTATCCTGGAAAGCAGGATATATACGTGAAGATAATTTACGGAAAAAACGATAAGAGGCTACTCGGTGCACAGGTAATTGGTACAGATGGTGCAGCATGGCGTCTTAACACCATAGCCACTGCAATATTTGGCGGCTTTAAAGTGTCGGACTTATTCTATGATGATCTTGGATACACGCCACCTTTCGGCCCTGTCTGGGACTCTATCGTTATTGCTGGAAGCGTATCTATGAGAGAGTGAAATGGAGAACGCCTTTGATCTATTGGATAAACGCATAATCTCAGTTCTTCAGACCCACGGAATTACGGATCCAACAGATCCGCAGGAAAGGATAATACCAGAGATACTCGACGGAAAAAACGTACTTCTACTTTCTCCCACTGGGAGCGGAAAGACAGAAGCCGCAGTTATGCCCATATTCGATATGATCCTCAAGAGGCATCCGGACAAGATCTTCGCAATTTACATAACTCCGTTGCGTGCCCTCAATAGGGATATAGTCTATCGATTGGTCGAATATGGGAAGGATCTAGGCATAAAAGTCCAGGTTAGGCATAGTGACATGACGGATTCAGACAGGAAAAGGATGACTGCTGATCCTCCGGACATAGTGGTCACGACGCCTGAATCTCTTCAGATACTATTGAACGGAAGGAACCTCTCAAAACTAATCTCGAACGTAAAGATCGTAGTGGTCGACGAATTGCATGACGCAGCTGAAAATGAGAGGGGATCTCAGCTTTCTGTTGCTCTTGAGAGGCTTAGGGATCTTGCAGGCAATTTCCAGAGGATAGGGCTTTCGGCAACAGTGGGCAACCCGAAAGACCTGGCAAAGTTTCTTGTTCCAGAAGGCGAATGCGAGATAGTGGCTACTGGGCTCAGGAAAAACATGGATATCGAGGTTATGGTTCCGCAGGAAGCATCGGAAGGAGATGCTGAAATTATGGGGTGTGATAGACAGTATGCCGGTGCAGTACTCAAGGTATGGGAGCTGATAAATCGTCACGCCGGGTCGTTAGTATTTGTAAACAGGCGCTTCGTGGCCGAAGATCTTGCTTTCAGGCTAAGACTCAAGTTCGGTGATATACCTGTACTTGTGCACCATGGTTCTCTTTCCAGGGAAACAAGGGAAAATGCAGAAAACTCTTTCAAGGAGGGAAAGGTTAGGGCCCTTATATGCACGTCAAGCCTCGAACTTGGGATTGATATTGGTACCGCAAGCGCTGTGATACAGTTCAACTCGCCCAGGCAGATCAACAAAATGATTCAGCGGATAGGCAGATCCGAACATTGGATAGGTCGCACCTCCAAAGGATACGTTGTTTGCACGGATGTTATAGAGATGGAGGAAGCTATAGCCATAGTTGACAGCATAAAGGAGGGAAAGATAGAGCCAGTGCAAATAATGAGGAATTCCTTATCTACACTGGCCAATCAGATCTTGTCTGAAGTAAACTCTAAAAAAAGAGTAAATGTTGATGCATTTTTTGCAACTGTAAAGAGGGCTTATGCCTTCGCAGATCTTACCTACGATGAATATATGGAAGTTATCCACTTTCTTGCCGATACCAAGAAAATATGGCTTGAAGATAAATTCATCGGAAAGAGGAGAAACACTTTAAGATACTACATAGAGAACATATCAATGATACCGAGCGAGAAAAACTATAAGGTAATCGATATCACAGGCAAGTTCATAGGCACACTGGACGAAAGGTACGTAGCCTCTGACATAGATGCCGGTAGCTACTTTGTCATGCGGGGCAACACATGGCGGGTAATCCGCCTGGAAAAGGACAGAATACTTGTTGAATCGTTCTTTACGCCGGCTGTTGCACCCAGGTGGACAGGTGAGGATATACCTGTTCTGTACGATGTAGTCGATAAGGTATCTAAGAACAGGCTGGCAAAAAGAATACCAGAGTGTACAGATGAATTTTCAGCAGAAAAACTAAGGCAGTGGTACTGCAACGATGTTGCAACGTCCGATGAAGTCATCGTGGAGAGCTACAATGATGAGATAGTAATACAGATCTTACTTGGAACAAAGGGGAACTTCGCCGTAGCTGAAGTACTCTCCAATTTGCTCTCATCAATAACTGGAGAAAGTGTGGAATCGGATTACTCTCCTTACCATATATACCTTAGGACGTCCAGAAAGATATATGCAGATGACGCCAAAAAGCTGATACTAGATGTATTTGGAAGCGATTTTGAACAGTACCTTGCCGCATCCGCTCCGAGGTCCAGATTTTTTAAATCTGTATTTTTATACGAAGCCAGAAAGTTTGGCGTAATAAGTGCTGAAGCTGATCTGGACAGGATAAGGATAGACAAAATAATGGATGCTTATATGGACACCGTCCTTTATAGGGATTCAGTAAGAAAACTCATAAACGACTATATGGACGTTGATGCTCTTCGATCATTCAAGGCGAAGCTGCCAACAATCAATTTTATCCTTCGAGATTCCATATCGAAGTCGTCAGACATATTTATATCGCATTATTCCGAAAGGATAACACCGCTAAGGCCGACAAAAGCCATACTTGAGTCTGTGAAGAATAGGATAATGAATGAACGGGTCTCCCTTTATTGCCTTAGCTGCGGCAGTGTAAGGTCATACAGAGTCCGTGACTTAAAGGTGCCGAAATGTGAAGCATGCGGATCCAGGTTAGTTGCTGCACTATCAGACTATGAAAGAGACAGGATCAAAGATCCGGAATACAGAAAACGGATAGTTAAGAATGCTCACCTTGTAAAGGAAAAAGGGATAGATGCAGTCATGGTTCTTACTGCCCGTGGAATAGGCCCGGAGACTGCATCTAGGATATTGGAGGTAACATACGCAAGCGAAGAAGATCTGATAAGGGCCATACTAAATGCAGAGATGGACTATGCTAGAAATAGGAGGTTTTGGGATTAATGCCCGATCTATTTTCCGAAGTTCAGTATTGCAACGTCTCCTTTAAATTGGCTGTTGAAAACTAAAACGTATACTGTTTGCTTCAAGTTTGAATATACATCTATTTGGAAATTCGCACCAGGTTCTAAAAAATATGGATAAAGCGAACCTATTGTTTCAGTGGAATTGATAACGGTTACTGAATAATTTCTGTTGAGCGACGAAAACGAAACGATATTGAGCGACATGTTCCTGTTCGTTTCGCTTTGAACGTATAAGCGTGCTGTTGAGTTTACATAGGAATCTGCGATAAAAGGCCTAGAGGAATTGATGAGAAGATTTGACGTCAGTTCTATGAAATATAGCGATATCGTATAAGCGTAGCTGCTTGTGGCTGTATAAACTTCCATTTTGTAGTTATATAGGCCAGGAGTATTTGACGTAAAATTAAGGCGTATCTCGTACGATTTTGCCTGCAAGGGTTCTATAGGCCCAGGCTTTGAAGTTATATTTATAGGCAGATTTGGTGATATGGAGAAAGCGGGTGTGATCGGCGAGTTGCCGTAGTTGGTTATATTTAGCATCATCATTATGTTTGCAGAAACGTTGGACGAAGAAGATGTAACGATAAAATTATTCTGGCCGTAGTCTACAGAGAACTGAGGGGATATTGCATGGAACGGAGTAGGAATAAGCCCGATCAGCACTATCAACATCAACGAAAGGGCTAGGGCCTTGCCTGACGCCTTTGTCCTGCTAACGTTGTTCATTGGTTCCGGGCCCCTGATGCCTATTATCAAGACAAAAACTAGAATTATTAGCCAAGACGGATAGAGTATGCTCAGACCAATTATGGCTATAATAGACGCATAGGACAGATATATGGAGTTTTTGCCTAATAATGCAGATGAGACTAAGCCACCATCGAGGTATCCTATTGGCAGTGCATCGAACGATGATACTATCACTCCGATCCATCCAGCATACGCTACAGGATATAGTATGCCGTTAGAAGGGATTATACTGCCCATCACCAACTGAAAAACTATTGGGCTTCCTACCAATAGTATTGGTGATTTTATACCCTCTACGGTGGGCCTGCCCATCAGCGACATATACCCCCCGATCATAACGAGGAGCAGTGATACAACGAAACCAGAAAATACAGAAAGTACAGCCGTTTCTATCATCGATTTCTTGTTTGGGTATGGCACAGTTGGTGCATTGATCGTGCCCATAGTACCCATTCCAATTGGGTCTGGAACAAAAATTGGAAAGGAATACTCCATATTGTTACGGCGCATTGCAAAGTACCTTCCTGCTTCCCTGGATCCGAATACTGCGAAAACTGGTATCACGAAGGTCAATAGGGTAAGGTACATCGCATAAATCGAATTCGCCGCAAAGTAAGATGATACGTATCCATAGCCAACGTAAAGCAGGGTAGCAAGTGTGATAAGAGCCATAAGCATTTTAAGGCTAAATCTGCGGCTAGCATTGTGTTCCTGGATGATCACTATCTCATCAGGGTTACGTGTAAATGCAATTAATCCTATGTTTCTGAGGTCGCTTTCCAAAAGAGAGAAATATTCTTCAGGATAGTAATCTATATCTTCGACATGTACGTAAACATCGCCATCTTTCTCTTCAATACGCTTTACTCCATAGTATTTTGCAATTAATCTCCTAATTTTTTCTAGATCGTGATCCATCTGTCGATGCTATATTTAAAATCGCATTAATTAACTTTGGCGATGTTCAATGCGAATTGCGCGGAATGAAAGTTGATCGGCTTTTAAGGGAAAATCTTAGTTTTTTTAATATTATAACAGGTTTACATGTATCAACTTAATATTTTCAGCACTTCGAATTAACAGAATCGATCAATTCGTAAATGTCTTGTCACGTTAAACGTAACAATTATAATTTTTTGGCAAACTGCAAATGTTGTTATTTATTTGGAAGGTCAGCGTGTTATAGATAGCTCTTTATGATCGACAATCACATAGGAAAGTTTGTCATTTCCTTCGGCATCCGTGTGCAGTAGATCGTGCAGTATTTGTTTAGACTTTCCAGATGGGGAGATGGCTGTATACCTAAACTTCGTACCAACCCTGCTCTCAATTATGACTTCGATACCTTTGGAGTGTGCGATCCTTGAAACTATGTCGATATCGCTTGTTTCAGCTTCTATTGCAGGAATCTCCTTTTCCCCAAGCTTTATCGAGTTGGATTTGCGTATTTCCTCCTCTATTAGTTTTGTACGGGCAGAGTCTAGATCTCTTTTTATCTTTGAAAGTTCTCTAACAGTATTTTCGACGAAATCGCCAGCTTGATCTATGTTCTTTTTCGATATATTTGACACCCTGTACGCTAGATCGTAAGAATCTTCAAAGAGCTCCAAAGCCGGAACACCTGCAACGAACGTTATCCTGTATATGTTCTCTTGGATTGCTTCTATCTTCTTTATCTTAAGCACACCTATCGACGATATATTCTTTAGGTGTGTACCACCGCACCCCTCGGCATCTACCCCTTCAATTTCCACTACACGTACTTTTGGAGAAAGCGGAACGCCACCTTCAAAGAGCCTAAAACCATACTTACCTATGGCCATATACCAGTCAAGGTTCTTTACTGAAACGGGTCTCCCTTCGGTTATTAATTCGAATATCCTATGTTCGATCTTTTTGATGGTGTCCTCATCAATTCTTTTGTAGTGGGTTATGTCAAGGTGTGATTCCGACACGTCTTTCTGAACACCGCTCTGCCATACGTGGTCTCCGAGAATATCTCTAAGAACGCCGAGAAGGAGATGCGTAGCTGTGTGGTGAACCATAAGCCTGCTTCTGCGTTCCCAGTCTATGACGCCCTTTACACGCACGCCTTCTGGTATTTCTCCATCTAGTTTGTGAACAATAGCATTTCCGTGTTTTTGTACATCCAATACATTTATTTTTTTGCCCTTAAATTCAAAGTAGCCATGGTCTGCTGGTTGGCCGCCACCCTCTGGATAAAACGCTGTCTTGTCTAATATTACTTCGTTACCCTTTGAGTACATCACTAGGCCTGTAAATTCCCTCATTGTGGAATCATCATAATAGAGTGTCCTAGTCTCGATGTTCGGGTATACTTTTGCACTTTTCTTTAAAGCCGACTTTTTCTCATGCCTGCTTATTACCATGGCGTGAAAATTCGGAGGTATCATTACTTTCAAGCCTTTTTCAGCAGCCATAGCAGCAACAACGTCAGGGCTTATTCCATGTGAATCGTAGAGCAGAACTAGGTCATCGATGTCTATGCTTTTCTTGGTTTTCAATATCTTCTCGATGACCTGCTGGCCTCTCTTCTCTAGTTCTGAATATTTCTGCATTTCAATGCTAAGCACGTCTTTTATAAATTCAATGGGAAGAGGTTTTACTATATCCTTTAATTCGTTGTAATTCCTCTCGATAAGGTTAATTAGGCTGCCTTTGAAACCAATATTTTTCTGTGCACGTATTGATCTCCTTATTAGCAGCCTGGCAAGATATCCAACCTTAACGTTTGACGGTATTACGAAAGCCTCGAACATATGCATAAGGGAACGGGCATGATCTATAAGGACAAATATGTCCCTTACCTTCTTCGCTTTCTCAAATCTTTCAAGAGCATTAGGGTATTTTTCACCTAAAGTAGATAGAACGAAGGCCTCGTCATAAGGTTCCCTCATGACAGAAACCCTGACAACATCAGACAAAAACTCGTTGTCAATGCTTTCTACATAGGAATTCTCTAGTACGTAATCTATTATCTCTGGATATATCGCCTGATAAACTGTCGGTGTACCCTGGGACAACCATGTAAGCCTCTCAAGGCCGTAGCCTGTATCGACTATCTGCATATCCATCTTTGTGTATCTAGTACCTTCTATCTCTACCTCTCCTTCCTGGTCTTCTTTCATATCCATAAATACTAATGTAGCTACTTCGAGACCGCGTACAAAAACTTCCAATGCATTTCCGGCATTTCCCCCTCCTGACCAGGGTTTTTCCTTATACGTTATTAACGATCCATCTATCCCAAGGCCATCAGTTAAAAACTCATAGGAGTACCTAACGGTTTCTTCTTTCCAATATACGAAGTCGTTTTTGCTGTTAAAAGCATCATGGCAGAGCATCTCAAAGCTAGTCAGGTGTCTGCCGGTTACACCGACAAGATCTACGTCGTTCATTCTAATACTTGGTTGTGACATTACGATGGGATTGCCCGGTGGCTTTACTATACCCGATGTCACGTGAGGTTGAAAATCATATATGGAAGCATTAACAAGAAGTACGTCTTCTCTCCAACGCGGAACAACCGGATAAGGTTCGAGGAGCTTGTGACCTCTCTTCTCAAAGAAATCGAAGAAAGCCTTCCTCATCTCACTCAACGTATACTTCTTTGGAACAGGGGGATTGCCAATGAAGGTGTATTCGTCACAAGGAGTATCTCCGCAGGTTTCTCTCCTGCTATCAGTGGTCCAGAAATATGAGCCGCATACACGGCAGATCTTCTTTTCGAAGCCGTTGTTTTTGAAAAATTTGAGATCGAGTTCACCTGTCTGTTTTTCCATCAGCATATGATTTTAACGCACTATTTTTATCTTTTTGGAATCGAATTCAAATTAACAAAAATTAGATATGGCTGATACCAACTATGCACAACTATTTTTAGATTCGCCCGCTTATTTTTGTGCTTTTCTGCAAAAGACACGATAGATATCATAAGCTAAGCGAAGACACTAATGGGGCGATTAAATCAGCTACTTTAGAAAGGAATTCTTCGTCAGCTTTATCAAACGCACCCTTAGTATCCGAATCTATGTCTATCTCGCCTATGGGTTTTCCTCCATATCTTACCGGCACCACTATCTCGGATTGCGTAGACGGGAAACAGGCCAAGTATTTTGGGTTGCTCTTCACATCGTATTCATTTACTACTTCATTTTTCAACACTGCTAAGCTACACAGCCCGTCACCGAGGTTTATGACCTCATGTTCTGTTTTTTCACCTACGAAAGCTTCTAACTTTAACTTTCGATTCTCCATAACGTATACGCCTACCCAATCATACTTTTTATTGCTCTCTTTTAAGATCCTGCAAACTTCCTGAAGAACCTTTATGGAAAAATCATTCAAATCCATGAAGCCTAAATGAAAATCTGGATAAATGTTTTGCCTGAAATTTGGCTTTGATTACCATAAGGGATATTTAATTATTGCTTCTTTAAGGGCTCGACTATACCTATAACTTTCTGTAGTATCTGGCTCCTCACTAAGTCAGCATCTTCACCTTGGAAATCACCTCTTACGAGTATTATATAAGTATTTACAGTAGTCTCATCTATCATAACGCCTATATTCCTCGCACCTGGCAGAGTTCCAACTTCATCAACTATTTTGTTGTAAATATCGTTGAAATTTATATATTTTGGAACCTCGTACCGTGCCTGGACTGTTACGCTACCGTGCCTAAGGGTTATTGCGGCTTGAATCATTATGTTGTTAGGTATCTTTACTACATCGCCAGATTCCAGAGCTATAGAAGTATAGTTTATCGATATATCTGAAACGATGCCCCTATAAATCGATCCTTCAATAAAATCCCTGGAAAAGTACTTGGGCGGATAGGAAGGAAATGAAACTGGAAACTGCCAGGTATTGACTACTATGTGATCTCCAAGCTTAAAAGGACGGACAATAGAGAGAAAGAGCCCACCAAAAACATTTGCCAGAACACTTTGTGCGGCCAGCCCGATGATTGCGCTGAGAAATGCAGATCCCAGTATAACTGAAGAAACATCTATTCCAAGGGCAGCCAGTACTGCGAGAGAAATTATAAAGTATCCTAGGAGGCTAATTATAAACACAATGTACTTTAAATGCTTGAATTCAGAATGCAGTGAAATGAACCTCTCAACGTACTTGGTTACGATTCTTACTATGGCATAGATAACGAGGCCTATTACGACGGCATACAATATCCTGGAAAATTTTATTGGAACAATATGGAAAAGGCTAAGCACGTAAAGAAGCGCGAGTAAAACTATGATTAACACGATCATACTGCCCACGTAGACTGCGATCGATTTTCCCTTCGCCCTGTCCATGCAAGTTCATTGTTCCATTGATATATAGTCTTTCTGAAATACTCTGTAATTTTAGAATGTTCATTATCAATTTTTTGTTGATTTTTAATGGAACGACCCCAAGTGAAACTATAATGAATCATGAAACAGTGTAGGTAGATTCAACATAAGTTAACTGCAACAGCTGTGTATGCATACAAGGACATAATTCGGAATTTTCTACCATCTTATAAATAAAGATGCTCATGCACGAATTTACTGATAGCGGTTAACCTTACGATATATTATGATCGATAAGATCATTGCATCAATTAATTCTGGATTAAAGGATGCTTATAATGAAGTTAAAAAATAAGGTGGGCCTTCGCATTATTATTTATAGGTAATCAATAAAACAGTCCTGCTTGTTAAAATCTACAGACAAAATATGAAAGAAACAGAAAATAATCGTACCGTATATGGAGAAACTAATGTTACCGCATGCTATTGTTTTAAGATCATCTATGATAAGCTTATTTTTCCTATATGTAATGTTTGGTATATTGATCGATAGCATGGATGGGGCACAATGCAGTATTGAAATGTGATTCGTTTAGTATTTTTATAGATAGAAATGTAAATAGATCGACGAACACAAAGAAAGGTCTTCGTACATGTCCGAAAAGATTCTTTAAAGCCTCGTTTAAGTAAAGATGTAAATCAGTCAAAAGATTCGGAAAGTATTACAGGAAGTCAAACGTCAACGGACATTTGACAAAGCCAAAAAATCGGACTATTCATCTCTGGCGTGGCACCCCACCAGATGGGAGCCCAGAAAATACTCTGCTTAGTATGCCGATAAATGGGTTAGGTCTGCCCCTTCTTGCTTCCGGCTCCTTAAGACCAAGGAAAAGAAAAGAAGATGTAAATCTACCTGCGGCTATAATCGTAAATGTGATCGCAACTGCAGCGTGTAGGGGTAGATAACCCAGGAAGTTA
Source organism: Thermoplasma volcanium GSS1 (assembly GCF_000011185.1). Taxonomy (NCBI): domain Archaea; kingdom Methanobacteriati; phylum Thermoplasmatota; class Thermoplasmata; order Thermoplasmatales; family Thermoplasmataceae; genus Thermoplasma; species Thermoplasma volcanium. The sequence goes on from NC_002689.2 coordinate 855,826, forward strand.
CTGAGGATAAGCCCACCAGACATCGAACCAGCGAAATATATTATACCGTTGAACCCATTTATTATTGATATGTACTCTCCTCTATGTCCCTCAGGAACGATATCCATGAGGTATGAGTTCATGACAACATTTTGAAGGCCAGAGGCTATGCCGGAGTACACCTCCATGCCCATGAACTCAAGGAAATTGGAGAAATATCCATACATTAGAGGGATAAAACCAAGCATTATCCTATTAGCAAAAATTAAGGGTACTCTATTTATACGATCCGCAAGATTCCCTACAGCCCTTTGAATAAGCATTGTAAAGACTATATTGGTAGCGGTTAAAGCAGATACCATTGGCAGTGAAAAGTGCATTACTGATACTATGGTTATAGGAAATATAGGCCAAGCCATTGACCAGAAAAACCCCTGTACATTCATTGCCATGAAGTAATTGAAAAAGTATCTGTTATTTCTTGCCTCAGAAACAGTACGTATTATATTTTTGGTTAATACGGTCTTTCTTCGAACCTCTTTTACCTTCGATATGAGTATAGCGGAGGCTATATACGATACCGAACCAAGTGAAAATGGAACTACGAGCTGATCCCTGGAAATCCCATGAAGTAGAAATACCATAGCAAGAAGCGAGATGAGGTTCCCTGTTCCAGATATGTTATTTATGTAGGATAAAAACGATCCTCTCGATCCATAGCGGGAAATATCCGTGAGCAGGCTAAACCAGTTTACAGCGATCATTGCTGATATTAGCGACATAATAGAGTAGCTGATTATCAATTCGTATGGCGTTCTTATGAAAGCCATAAGAATCCAGTTTATTGCCAGTGCTATGCTCGCTGCAAATATCCATGGCCTTCGATATCCCGTTCTATCGCTCAGCCTGCCCCAGAACAATTGGCCTGCGTTGCTAAGAGAATTCGAGAAGGCCTGGAGCATGCCCATCTCTATCGGTGATGAACCTAACAATACTCCATATACACCTATGTATGAAGAGGCTGTGTTGGCTCCAAATGATACCAGAAAGGCCCTCAGATTTATGATCAAAGAGTTCTTTGCGGCATTGTCTTGGCCAACGAGTTTTTTCATTCTTTTGCCTTAACTGGAGAGAAGAATTAACAACAATAAAAATCTTCATTTCTGAATTTGATGATACTCGAGAATCGGGAAAGTTTAAATATTAATCGAACATAATTTAATTCCGTATATAGGGAAGAAGGATTGCAAATGCAAGTCGACATTAGAATAGTGTCTGCCTCCTATAGGCAGAGTGATGTTGCGGTGGAGATCTTTGGCCGATCCAGAGAAGGTAAGTCTGTAAGCGCCCTCTTCTTTGGCTTCAAGCCTTACTTTGATGTGGTCGAGCCGGATAATGAATATCTGTCGTCCATAAGGAATGATGATGAGTATGTAAAGGAAGAAGACAAGGTGCTATGGGTTCATGGTTCGATGCATAACGTCAAAAGGATATACATAAGGTCGCCCTGGAAAGTGCCAGAATATAGACGAAGGTGCCCTTTTGAGGTCTTGGCCGCCGATATTCCTTTCCATCATAGGTTCATATACGATTTTGACCTCGGAGCTTGCGTAAGGATAACCGGTGAAGACATAAGTGGTACAGAGGGAAATTTTACCACAGATCTTGTTTTGAAGATAGATAAAATAGAGAATATACCTGACTTCAACGTCAACTTGAAAGTTCTGAGCTTTGACGTTGAAAATGAAATTAATAGGGAGAACGTAGAGGATTACGGAAAGATACTTGTAATAGGATATTCCATAATGTTCGGCGATATACAAAAGAAAGGGGAAATACACGGGGACGAAAAAGAGATATTATATCGGTTCATCGATCTGATAAGAGCCGAAGATCCTGACGTTATAACTGGATACAATATAGACGGATACGACATGCTTGTTATACAAAGGAGAATGGAGCAGTACGGTATACACCTAAATTTAGGGAGAGATGGATCAGTCCCAAGGAGAATAATGGATCAATTCTGGAGGGTTCACGGAAGGCTTATAAGTGATACGTGGTGGAATGTGAAGAAGATACTCCATCCAAAACATGAATCGCTCGATTATATAGCTATGAAGTTGCTTGGCGAAGGAAAAGATTCTATAGACAGGCTGAACATAGAGGCGGAATGGCAGAAAAGACAGGATGAGGTTATATCGTACTGCATTAAGGATGCTGATCTTACTCTTCGCATATTCGAAAAGTTACGCGTCCTAGAGAGATTAATGTTCATGAGTACTGTAACAAAACTTCCCCTGGACGATGTTGCTAACGCAGGTACGAGCAACTATGTCGATTCTATACTGATAAGGGCAGCCGATAGGGAAAACATAGGCGTGCCTATGAACGCACACAACTTAAAGGAGGACGAAATACAAGGGGGTTACGTTCACACCATAGGGGCCGGCCTGTATTCCAACGTCATAGTCCTTGACTTTAAAAGTATGTATCCCTCTATGATCATTAAGTATAACGTTTGCTTTACTACTCTTGATCCAAAGGGCGAAATAGTATCCCCGACAGGCATAAGATTCTTGTCGCCTGAAAAGAAAAAGGGGCTAATCCCAAGGATTCTGCAAGAACTCATGGCTGACAGGGATGACGTCAAGAAGAGGATGAAAGAGGCAAAGAGCGAAGATGAGCGTTTATTCTACGATGGCATACAAAATGCAATCAAGGTATTGATGAATACATTCTACGGCGTCCTTGCCTCATCCTTCTACCGCTTTACAGATCCGAAAATCGGAAGTGCGATAACAGCTTTTGCTAGAGAAACGATAAAACACATAATAGATGTTTTGGAAAGCAGCGGCCACAGGGTAATATACGGGGATACAGATAGCGTGTTTGTTGAATCAGGGGACGTAAGGCAGGAAGACGCTATAAAAACCGGTAAAGAACTCAGCCAGAAGCTGTCAGAGGAAGAGGGCCTTACACTGGATTTCCAGATGGTTCTAGATCCATTTTTTTCACACGGCGCTAAGAAAAGGTACGCTGGAAAGTGCGTCTATCCAGAGGACATGAAGGGAGAGATAATAATAAAGGGTTACGAAGTTCGAAGGACAGATTCCTTTGATTTACAGAGTACTGCCCTTTCGAAGGTGATCGATTTCATACTCGATCGCGATGTTCAGGGTGCAATAAATTACGCCGACGATCTGGTGAAAAAGGTACGCAATGGTGATCCGTCCATAGATATCGAGAGCCTCGTAATTTCTAGAACTGTTAAGGACTTTTCATCCTACAAGGCAAATACCGATTCACTTGCAAATATCAGGGCGGCCAGAAAGCTCATAGAAAGGGGCGAAACATTTGTGCCGGGCATGAAGGTATCGTGGATAGTAACGAACGGCAAAAAGACCCCGCAGGAAGTTGAACCGTACATATATGGCTCTAAGTTGGAGTCTAAACCAGACTGGGACTACTATGCTAAAAGGTTATCAGAAACCCTAAATAGGGTTATAGATGTATTCAGAAAAGATATGGTCCAAGGCAATAGGATAAGCAGCCTAGATTCGTTTTCTTCTAAAAAAACTGAAGAACCGGCAAAAAATAAGCCTGAAAAGAGGAACACAAGCACACTAGACAGCTTTTTCTCCTAAGCGACTGTTTCGACTTACGAAAATCGAAATAATAAGGGGTGCATCCTCACTTTGTGGATAAAACTTAGTATATTTCTGAATTACAGGCCTCCGAATCTTCCCGAAATGATCTAAATTCATCGCTTTCATATTTTATCTGCTAAAAAAATAAGGTCTATTGATTAAAAACATAGCGAATTCGAATACTTTTTCCTAATTTGATATGGTGTGGCTTTTATTGTCTTATATGGAAAAATAAAATTTTCGACATTATATACGGTATTTAAATAATGCCCATGTTTTTTAATACTGCATATCCGGAGATGATGTCTTCCAACCCAATACCCATAGACTTGAACACCGTTCTATGGAATTTTGAGTATCTAGTTGGATCGACAGCTACATCCTTGAGTTCGATCGGTTTGCCGCCTAATTTTACGTATTCCGATATTTCAACAGATTCTATCAATGATTGTTCTAAGTGCTCAGTAACTACAATGTTTGCATCAGAGAGAACGGCTGATTCGGCCTCCCGGCGATTTATATAGTTCGATCCAGCGAGGTTTATGTGATATTCGTCTCCAAGGTATTTCCTGTAAACAATTGGCACATTGCTATTTGTTATAGTTGTTATTGTATCTGCTCCAATTAGAGCAGCCTCAGCTGATTCTACTGCCCTTATGCTTACGCCAAATTTCTTGGATGATCTTTCAGAAAAGTTTCGCGCGTGTTCTTGATTACGCGAATATACCCTTATTTCAGTTGGATTTGCCACCTTAAGCATTCCTTCTAGCTGTGTTTCTGCTTGGAAGCCGGACCCTATAATTGCGAAAATTTCAACGTTCTTATGCAGAATTGATGTTGCATAGGCAGTTACTGCACCTGTTCGGATCTGCCCCAGCCTGTTGGCTTCTATAATTGCTAGAAGTTCGTCAGCTGCGGTATCAAAAAGCACAACTACGAATTTTGCTCCATTCCGAGTTGCATAATAGGACTTCAAACCAGATATATGATATTTTTCCATTGCAGCTGGCATAGTATTAAGTACTCCATCTTGAGAAAATGTCCTAACTCGCGTCGAAGAATAGGCACGGCCTTTCCCATATTCCTCAAAAGCTTCACGGACAGCGTTAATTGCGGCTTTCATATCAAAATTCTTATCCACGTCATCTTCAGTAACGTAATACATAAATCATGAATACTTCATTTAAAATAACACTATCTTATGATAAGCGTACCAATAGAGGTCGAAATTGACCCTCATAAATATAGAGAGGGCTATATTTGTATTTTCTACGATAAAAGAATTTTTAAATGTTATAACCTAATGCACGCAAGATGACCGACATACTACCTGAGTATAGAAAGAAACATCCTTACGTAATGTACGAAATGATGAAACAGATACCTGAAGGAATTGACAAAACACTTAAGGCAGCTCAATCAGTTGATTACAGCTTCCTTGGTGATGACATAACATTCATAGGTAACGGCACTGCCTACCATGCCGGATATATTGGTTCGGGGATCATTGAGAAATATGGGTTAAGGAGAAGGGTAGTGCAAGCTTACGAATATCTAAACTATTTGAAGTACTCATCTTCATTCATCGGCATATCCCATACGGGAAAGACGAAAAGCACTGTGGATGCTATGTTGAAAGCAAGAATTACCGGAAAGACGGCTGGTATAACTCACTACCGTGACTCGCCGCTTTATAATTCAGTTGATGTACCTATCTTAATAGAGGATGAAGACAAATCACTCTGCAATACAAAGGCCTTCTTCAACTCAGCATTTGCAGCGCTCTATGTTTCATCAATATATCTTGGCAAAGATATAGATTTTAAATCGTTAAGAAACGAAATAGCAAAACACGTGAATGATGATGACAAGGAGATGGAATCAGCCTCAGCTGAGTTGGACAACGTAAAAGACATATTCGTTCTCGGTTCTGGCCCTAACTTCCCAGTCGCACGGGAAGCTGCCCAGAAGATTAGGGAGGCGACCCACCTTCATGCTGAGGGAATAGAGCTGGAAGAATTCAACCACGGATGTACGGCCGTTATGGACGAAAATACTCTAGTAATCTTAGTCGAGACTGAAAGAGACAAAGAGAGGGCCAATCAGATAGTCAGAGCGTCTAGCTACGTAGGTTCTCCTACGATGGCCATAAATGGAGATGCTGAGATCTCCTATTATAGTGATTATCAAGACGAATACCTTTCTCCATTTGTTAATATGGTACCTCTTTATTATTTGGCCTACTACCTTGCAGTTAGAAGAGGGATAAACCCAGATTATCTCAGATTCGAAGACGAAAGGTATAGAAATTACGACAACACGGTTTTTCCCCCTGGGGCTCATTGATGCCTTATTGATTTTATAATATATACATTCCATATTCGAGAAGTTTTTTATTTAAGCCAGCGCTTTTCAACGCATGGAGATTAGTAACATAGGAGTTGTTGGAAGCGGAGTTATGGGCCAGGGCATAGCACAAGTCTTTGCCAAGGCAGGGTATAAAGTGACTATTGTTGACGTTAACGAACAGATACTGGAAAATGCTTTAAAAGCTATCTCGGATGGCAAATATGGACTCAGAAACCTAGTTAACAAAGGTCAGATATCTGAAAATGACCTAAATAGCATCATGTCCAGAATATCTACGTCAACGGAATACACTTCATTATCTTCCTGCGATTTCATTGTGGAAGCAGTACCTGAAGACCTTCGAATAAAGAGAGAAGTGTTTGCGAAGCTAGAATCTAACGTTAGTAAAGACACAATACTTGCATCCAATACCTCAGGAATAATGATCGCTGAAATTACCTCTGGCCTGAGCTATAAGGAGAGGATTATAGGCATGCACTGGTTTAACCCGGCCCCAGTGATGAAGTTGATAGAGGTCGTTAAAGCACAGCTGACATCAGAAGAAACATTTAACACAACTATGGAGCTTGCTAAGGAGATCGGCAAAGTACCTATAAAGGTAGCAGACGTACCTGGTTTCTACACTACAAGGTTTATAGAAGGGTGGCTTTTGTCTGCTATAAGATCCGCTGAACAGGGCGTAGCAACAAGAAAGGATATAGATGCTATGACAAAGATGGCATTCGGCTTCCCTATGGGGCCCTTTGAACTTATGGACATCATTGGGATAGATACTGTATACCATATTGCGACGTACCTTTACGAAGAAACAGGCGATCCGCAGTTCATCCCGCCAATAAGCTTGAAGCAAATGGTGCTAAATGGCTATATTGGAGACAAGAAGGTAAAATTCGGAAGCAAAGGCGGATGGTTCGATCTCTACGGACATGAGTGAAACGGTGAATTCCTAGATGGAAGATGTATGGAAAGACATAAGCGAAATGAATTCAGATCTCATTGGCTGTGAGAAATGCCCTAGGCTGGTTACTTTTAGGAAAGAGGTTGCTAAGAGGGACAAAAAGTTTCGTGGGCAGGAATATTGGTCTAGGCCGGTTCCAGGCTATGGGGATATCTCTGGCCGCCTATTAATTGTAGGGCTGGCCCCTGCAGCTACTGGCGGGAATAGAACCGGAAGGGTTTTTACAGGCGATAAGAGTTCTGATTTCCTTGTGTCTTGCCTATTCGAAGCAGGCATAACGAACCAGCCGACATCAGTTAGTAGGGGCGATGGCCTCGTTTACATTGATTCGTACATTACCGCAGCGGTTAAATGCGTACCTCCAGACAATAAGCCTACCATGGATGAAATAAAGAATTGTATGCCGTACCTCATTTTCGAGGTGAAGCAGATGAAGAACCTAAAGGTAGTCCTTGCACTTGGAAAGATTGCATTTGATTCGGTACTCGATGTGCTGAGAAGCTTTGGAACCAATACGAAGGGGATGAAGTTCGTGCATGGAAACGTATACGATACGGGTACTTTTAAGCTGGTTCCCTCTTACCATCCAAGCCCTCGGAATGTCAATACAGGGAAGTTAAAAAGGGAAGATTTTGTTTCATTGCTGCAAAAGGTCAAGGCTTTAATTTCAGAATGATGATTCGTTAAATTGAAGTTATTATGCTGTATAGCCCGGCTATCTCTATTATAGCGAGTGTAAACCAAAATAGTGCCATATAACGCTTCGATAGTCTGTGCCCGTTCATTATTTTTTGATCTGATACAAGCAAGCCTAGGAGTACACCGACCGGTGCCAGCACTAGAACAAAGACTATCATGAGATCTATGACCAGTGGAAGAAGATAGGCAGAAAACGAGAGTGCTATTGCTGCTGCGGGTATGCTCTCTCCCATGTATAAATAGATGAATTTTCTTCTATCGCAGTCCGATCTTTCTTCTGTTAGACCTTTCATTTGCGCCTTATGCATACCACGGCGCCTGCCCGAGTAAAGTTTCCAGCCGAGAGCTTCTGCAATCCCCCATGAGGATGCCAGTGATATGACAATGAGTGCGAGGAATCCTGCAGTTACGAAGCCAGCTGCAGTGATGTAATATGCATAGGTGCCGAAGGGGAGCAATGCAGCCGCAAGCATCTTTGGTTCAGTTGCGTATCCGCCTATGAATGTTCCAGCGATAACGATCATAACCATAAGCACCTCGCTTACGATTGAACCTATTGCGGTTTCATTCCTGCTTATTTTTATGTCTTGGTCCAACAATGATTTCTGTACGCTCGCCCCAGCTTGATAAAATATCATAAACGGCATTATTATGGCCCCTAGGTTCGCTATTATCATAATGTCAAAATCATGGTTTCCGTACGGTTGTATGGGATTTAACCCCGTAAGTATAACAGAATGCCATGACGGTTTCATAAGCGCAACGCTGACTATTATAAAAAGGACGAGGCCCACTGACACGATCATGAGTATACTCTCTATTCTTCCGTACCTCCTCATTAGCACTATCAAATTATGTATAACGAAAACAACAGGTACGGATATATAAGGGGAGACGCCCACCATGTATAGCCCGATAGCTATACCGCTATACTCGGCTATGTAAGAAAGTATGTCTGTCGAGGCCATAGGTATAGCAGCAAGCAGTGCAAGTCTCCGCCCGTACCTCTGCCTTATCGCTTCCCCGACGCCCATTCCCGAATATATGCCAAGGTAACCTGCGGCGTTCTGTACTATGAAAAGAGGCGGGATAAGGATAAGCATTACGAATATCATGTGGAATCCAAATTCTGCGCCAGATTGAAGTCCAGTTATTATGCTTGCTACATCTACATCAGCCATCATTACAATCCATGCGGGACCGATTTTAGATAAGACATGAAATACTTTGTGTGTGGTTCCAATATTTATATCCATTTGAACACCGTAAGGATATCCTTACATCAATACAAAGTACTTAAACAGTTGCTCTAAATATCGATAGTCCCAACCTTCTAAAGGAATAAATAGGTAGAAATATTAACGAAAGGAATGCAAGCTCAAAGGTATAGGCTTATCGAACAGGGTAACACTATAATGGATATCGACAACGAAATTCTTAGATATTGGAATGATCACGCAATAAATGAGAAGATTTTCAAAAAAGAAGGTACGAAGAAATTTGTCTTTCTTGAAGGGCCGCCAACAGCTAACGGAAGACCTCACATAGGGCACGCAATGACGAGAACGATCAAGGATATAGTCCTCCGGTATAATACCATGACTGGTCACAAGATATACAGGCGTTATGGAGGATGGGACTGCCACGGTCTACCCGTTGAACTCGAAGCTGAGAAGTATTTCGGATTTAAGACAAAATCCGATATAATAAACTATGGCGTCGAGAAGTTCAATAGCTATTGCAGGGATAGCGTATTTAGGTACATAGATGAGTGGAAAACCGTAGACCAGATCATCGGATTTTCAATAGACCATAGCGGCGACTACATAACGTTGAGGAATGAATACATAGAGAGTGAGTGGTATGTCCTCAAATATATATACGAAAATGGCCTACTCTACAAAGATTATACTGTTGTGCCTTACTGCCCACGTTGTGAAACGAGCCTCAGTTCTCATGAGGTTGCCCAAGGGTATAAGGATGTTAAAGATCCTTCGGTTTACGTAAGATTTAAGGAGAAGGGATCTGAGAATACTTACTTCGTGGCATGGACTACCACTCCATGGACGCTGCCGTCTAATGAATTCCTCGTTGTTAATCCTGACATTGAATATTCCTTAATAGAATACAATAATGCAAAGTATTACGTAGCGAGTTCCAGAGCTCAATACATATTTAAAGACTTCAAGGTCTTAAAGAAGATGAAGGGCTTCGAACTAGCAGGTAAGGGTTACGAACAGCTCCTGCCTTTCCTCGATCCACCTGCAGGTGCACTCCGCGTCGTAACTGGTGACTTCGTTACGGATATCGATGGATCTGGCATAGTGCATGCTGCGCCTGCTTTTGGTTCCGACGATTACCAGATAGGAAAAAGGGAAAACGTACCCATATTGAATCCAGTAGACAAGAACGGAAGGTTCTCCGATGAAAGGCTCCCATGGTATGGAAAGAAAGTTAGGGAGGCAAATGAAGACATAATAGTTTACCTTAAGAATAACGGTTTGCTTATCAAGAGCGAGAAGTACGAACACAGCTATCCGTTTTGCTACCGTTGCGATACTCCTTTACTTTATTATCCGCTGGATGCTTGGTTTATTAGGGTATCATCTGTAAGGGATAAACTAGTAGAAAATAACGAAAAGATAAGATGGAAGCCAGATTACTTGAAGCACGGAAGGTTTGGCAATTTCCTCGATGAAGCCAAAGACTGGAACCTGAGCAGAGATAGATTTTGGGGAACACCATTGCCAGTATGGCGTTGCCGCAACAACCATGTACGATTCATAGGAAGCAGAAAGGAAATAGAGGAGATGGGAGCTACTGTACCTCAGGATCTTCATCGGCCGTATATAGACGAAGTCAAATTCGTATGCCCTGATTGCGGAGAAGAGATGAGGAGAGAACCATACGTTATAGATACGTGGTTCGATTCAGGAAGCGCTACATACGCAGCTATGCACTATCCATTTGAAGATAACTTCGATCCATCCTCCGATCTGCCAGTATCATTCATAACTGAGGCCATCGACCAGACCAGGGGGTGGTTTTACGTTTTGCACGTAATTTCAACCATAATGTTCAACAAGAATGCGTATGACAGCGCATTGTCTATAAGCTTTATCCTGGATGAGCAAGGCAGAAAGATGAGCAAAAGCAAAGGCAACTCAGTTTTTGCTCTGGACTATTTGAAGCAAGTGGCACCAGATTCACTCAGACTCTTTTTCCTCTACGGAGCCCCGTGGAAATCTAAAAACCTTGACAGGAAGATTATAGATGAGGTCTCAAGGCGTGTGATATCTACATTATTGAACGTTTACTCATTCTTTGCATACAATGCAAATATTGATGGCTTTGAGTTCAAAGGCATCTTAGAAGCTAAGGATACTCTTGATAAATGGCTCATATCTAAGATCAACACATTCATAATCGAGTCTAGAAGAGCATACGATGACCTCGATTTCCACGAAGTTGTAAGGTTATCGATGGATTTCGTGGATAACCTCTCAAACTTTTACCTTAGGCTGTCGAGGAGGAGATTTTGGGCTGAAGATGTGACTGAAGATAAGTTAGCAGCTTATTCAACACTCTATACAGCTATAATGACATGTTCGAAGGTTCTAGCGCCCATTGTTCCTTTTGTTTCTGACTACTTATACCTTAGCCTCCACGGCCCTTACGAAAGCATACACCTGGATTCGTTCCCAGAGCCTGATACATCAAAGATAGACCATGATCTAGAAAAAAGAATGGATCAGGCATACTCTGTCATTGAAACTGTTAGGAGGATAAGACAGGAGATAAATATAAAGGGAAGACAGCCAGTGAAGGAAATACTGCTGTCCGGCAATATAGACCCTGAGATAATACCAGTAGTATCGCAGGAGGTTAACGCAAAGGAGATAAGGATCGTAAGTTCAGAGCAAAGGCCATTAAAGTATACCGTTGATCTTAAGATGGAGACAGCTGCTCCAATCCTTAGGTCTTCAGTAAACTCAGTGAGGGAGGCTTTAAAGTCCATAGATGGAAAGGCTGCATTTGATGCTGTGCAGAACGGGGGAAAGCTTAGGGTGCTGGACCACGAGCTAACTGGCGAAATGCTAAACATTTCGACAATACCAGACCCTGACTATGGATATTCTAGAGATGAAAAAAATGGCATAGATGTGTTCGTAAACAAAAGGATAGACAGGAACGAATACTTGGAAGGCCTCGCCAGAGAGATAGTAAGGAGAATACAATTAATGAGAAAGGAGATGAACCTTGACTACACAGACAGAATAAACGTATGGATAGATCCTGTTGGAGATTTTTCTGACGCTATCGACAAGTTCGAATCGTACATAAAAGCCGAGACTCAGTGCGATTCCCTCAATGTCGGCCATACAGATGATCTAAGAAAATGGGAAATAGGAGACGAAACGATTGGAATAAGAATAGAAAAAGTGGTTCCTAAGTAGTAATCATAAAAACTACATAATATCTTTAAATTATTATTTCATGTTTATGAGTGAAAGTGCTAAGGGAAGATGAGGAAAGCGAGATAGTAAAACAGTTTCTGGATGACAATAATTCGGTTATTGTGGATTTTGATCCTATTGATTTATATGAAGCTGTGCATCCTCCTTTCTCAATAAGACTATCGATTGATCGTATTTCTGCAATGCCCCTCTCCATATTAAGGAGGCGCGCAGCAGCTTTTGTTTCTGATCCCCAAACATTATCGAAGCTGCTGAATAATGATATCGCTGGAAAATTTGATTTCATATATGATAATTCCAACAGATCGTGGCAGAAATATTATCCTTTTAGCTATTACAGATCTATAAATGCCGCCGATCTGTATGAAAATATTAAGGCTTACACTGTTTTAGACGTTAGAGAGCCATTTGAGCTGATCTTTGGTTCTATTGCTAACTCCATAAATATACCTATATCTGAATTGCGCGAGAAGTGGAAGATACTCGAGCGCGATAAAAAGTACGCAGTGATTTGTGCGCACGGAAATAGAAGTGCAGCTGCGGTGGAATTCCTTAGCCAGCTTGGTCTTAACATCGTAGATGTTGAAGGTGGCATTCAGTCATGGATCGAAGAGGGATATCCCGTTGTGTATGGAAGGGAGAGTGCCGAAGATTGAAACCGTAGGGTTCAACATTTCTGCGGAAAAATAAAATTGGCAAAAACTCCATAATAACCTTGTTACGATCCCATAATCGAAACGGATAAATCACATCGTAATGAGAAACGCAAAGTAGAGGTATTTAAGCAAGAAAGCCATGATCCATGTATGGAAGATATTGATTCGTATTTGAATTACGTCAACAGCATATGGGTCAAGATCAATGAAAAGTTCAAGAACCAGGACGAGAACGTTAAAATAGCCATTCTACAGCTTGCTGCTAGACCTTACTATTATTGGATCCAGGAGAATTTATCACCGCCTCCAAAAAAAGAGGGCCAAGAGACAGGCAAACTCGAGAATATAGTTAGCAAGTACGGTGACTCCATACAGATAGAAAACGATACTGTAAAGATAGTTAAGAGGCTTGGTACCACAGAGTTTGCGGCTCTTCGTGACTCGCTAAGGGAGATTGGGTATCAGTACGATGCACAAAGCAGAGGATTTAAGAAGAAGCAGTGATATAATGAAGAAAGTGTACCTGGTCAGGCATGCAAAGACTATTATGAATTATACGAATAGATGGCAGGGAAGGAGCGATAGCGATATATTGCCGGGTGCCATAGAAAAACTTTTATCTTCGATCAAAAGCATCGAAAACGAAGGCATAAACAAAATTTATTCAAGCTGTATAGGGAGGGCTATAAAATCCGCGGCTGCCGCTGCAAATGTCTTAGGTCTAAATTCAATATTTTTAGATTGCAGGTTTAATGAGAGAGATCTAGGGTTACTGGAGGGTAAAACTGTGGATGAAATACGCACAAAATTTGGCATCGAGTTCTTATACATAACCTCTAGAGACATCGAAAAGCTGCCGTATGTTGAAAGCTGGCCTGACTTTGTTTCGAGGGTTTTCTCTGGCTTAGAGTCTTTGCCAGACGGCCGTACGCTTTTAATAACTCACGGTGGAGTCCTTAGGGCCGTTTACAATACCTTATCTCATTCAGACGAAAGGAGAGTGATATTCGACAACGGTGATATCCTAGTTTTGAATAAAACTGATTCATGGGATATAGAAAGGATAATCAAATAGGGCAGTTATCCTTAAATTTAGTTATTACTAAGCTATAAGTGGTATTCTTTATAGCAGTCTAATATTTAAAATGAACTATTGCTTCAATTATAATAAATAAACATTGATATAGATCAAAATAAAACTATTCAAATATAACCTATTTTTACGTTATTGGTAATTACTCATAGATCTGTTGATTTTTTCTGAATGGATATAATTAAATAACCGGGAAAAGGTATAGTTATTATCAGGAATAATTAAATATTAGCAGAGGAAATTCAGAATTGATAGCTATGTATGAAATAAGGTTCCATGGAAGAGGTGGTCAGGGGGCGGTTACAGCGAGCAGAATTCTTGCTGCGGCAGCCTTTCTGGAAGGTAAATACGCCGTATCGTTCCCATTCTTTGGTACTGAGAGGAGAGGCGCTCCTGTTACTGCCTTTACCAGGATAGACGAAAATGAGATATATGTCAAGTCGCAGATATATGATCCAGACATAATAGTTGTTCTGGATACATACGTACTGCGAACATCCAATGTTACCGATGGCCTCAAAAGTGGAGGTATAGCTGTAATAAATTCACCTTTGCCGCCTGAGAGTTTCAACCTAAATGCCAAGGTTGCAACCGTTGACGCTGTTGGAATAGCAGTAAAGCACGGCCTTGGGAGCAGGGCCAATCCAGTCATAAACACATCTATGATCGGTGCATTCGCCAAGGCAACTGGTCTTGTATCACTGGAGAGTGTATTGAAATCAACGGAAACCAACGTGCCAGGGAAGGTCAAGGAGAACCTTGATGCAGTAAAGGAAGCGTATGAAAGCGTAAAGGTGGGGTGGTAAAGACGGTGATGGTACCTGTTGCCGAGGTTTCTACAAGGAATCACCCAACGGATAGTTGGAGGATCCAGAAACCGACTATACAATACGATAAGTGCATTAGGTGCATGATTTGCTGGAAGTATTGTCCAGACAACGCTATAGAGATAAAGACTGGAGATGAGAAGGCCCCAAATGAAAGGGTAGCAAAGATGGAGTTTCCAGCCATAGACTACAAATTCTGCAAGGGATGCGGAATATGCGCTAATGAATGCCCGGAAAAATGCATAGACATGGAGTTTGAGGTGATACAATGAAGTCTATGCAGGATTATCGAACAATAATGACAGGAAACGACGCCGTTGCTTACGGTGCAAAGCTTGCAAGAGTCAAACTGATCTCTGCATATCCGATAACCCCGCAGACGACCATAGTCGAAAAGCTTGCCTCTATGATTGCTAATGACGAGCTCGATGCTAAGTATGTGAAGGTTGAAAGTGAACACAGCGCACTTGCAACTGTAGTTTCCTCCGAACTCGCCGGCGTAAGATCCTATACTGCCACTAGCTCTCACGGGCTTCTATACATGCACGAAATGCTGCACTGGGCATCCGGCCAAAGGCTTCCAATAGTTATGAGCGTAGTCAACAGGGCAATTGGCCCGCCTTGGAACATATGGGCGGATCAAAGTGATACCATGAACCAAAAGGATACAGGATGGATGCAGGTGTACTGCGAATCAAACCAGGAAGCCTTAGATACCATAATAATGGGATACAAGATCGCAGAGAACAAAGATGTACTGCTTCCGCTCATGAGTATGGAAGATGCTTTCATTCTCTCGCATACATCAGAGCCGGTAACGATTAGGGATCAGGAGTCTGTAAACGAATATCTCCCGGACCTCGATCTGCCATTTAAGATAAACGAGGAGCACCCAATGGGCTACGGTTCTTATGATACGCCAGATGGCAGCTTTATGGAGCTCAAAAAGGATATGGTAGATTCAATGCAAAAGGCAAAACGCATAATAGAGGATGAAACAAGGAAGTTCAACGAAATGTTTGGTACGGAATATGGCGGGTTGATTGAAAAGTATAGGATGGAGGACGCTGATTACGCTATCATCGCAACTGGAACTATAGCATCTACGGCAAGGTACGTCGTCGATATTCTAAGGAAAAAAGGGGAAAAAGTCGGTCTCATAAGGATACGATACTTCAGGCCGTTCCCCTATGAAGAGATCTTGTCATCTCTCAAGTATGTAAAAGCTGCAGGCGTGATCGACCGTTCAGTTTCATTCAGCAGTGGCGGCCCTACTTACGTCGAGATAGTCCAGGGCCTATACGGAAAGCTAAATGTGCCATTAAGCAGCTTCATAGCTGGAATTGGTGGCAGAGACGTAAGGATTCAAGACATAGAAAATATTTACGAAATGTTGAAGTCAGGCAATTCCGGCACATATTGGATAAACGTTAAGGAGGTGAGATAATGCCAATATCGATACCAAAGCAGGAGCTTATGGAGCCTGGCCATACAGCTTGTCATGGATGCGGTGCAACCCTTGCCATGCGATACGTGCTTAAGGCCCTGGGAACAAAAACTGTCGTGTCCGTTCCCGCTTCGTGTTGGGCAGTTATACCTGGCGCGATGCCCTACCGTACACTCGACGTACCTATGGTATATACCCCATTTGCAGCTACGGGAGCAAGCATATCTGGACTCCGGGAAGCCTTAGACATCCAGGGCAAGGAGGACTATAATGTAGTTGGCTTCGCTGGGGACGGAGGTACAGCAGACATAGGCCTCCAAGGGCTGAGCGGGGCCATGGAACGGGGGCATAACGTATTCTACATAATGTACGACAACGAAGGTTACATGAACACCGGAGTACAGAGGTCAGGGAGTACGCCTTACGGTGCCAAGACAACAACTACGCCAGTAGGTAAGGAAAGGGACTTCAAAAGGGAAAACAAAAAGGTAGTAGCTGATATGATGATTGCACAGAACGTTCCATACGTGGCCACAGCTACAGTCGCGTATCCGGAGGACATAATAAAGAAGATAGAAAGAGCTAGGGAGATCAATGGCCCGAAGTTCATCCAGATACTCGCCCCATGCCCGACAGGGTGGTACTATCCGCCTGAAAAGACTATAGAGATATCAAGGCTGGCTGTGCAATCGAGAATGTTCCCTCTCTACGAATTCGTAGAAGGAAAATTTTACCTAAATAAGAGCTTCAAACAGGTCGATGTTACCGATTACATAAAGGCACAGGACAGGTTCAGGCACCTTAATGACGAAGAAATAGAACAGCTCAGGCGGTATATTGAAGAGAGGTGGAATATGCTGCTTGAGTGGGAAAAACTTTATCGTTAATTTATATTATTTTTCAAATTTTCTTAAATATTAACCCGTAATGATGAGGGCCCGCTTCTATCTCGGATTCGATGTCAAAGTTATGCGATGCTATCTCTAGCATAGCTTCCTTTTTATCTATGCGTATATCAATCGGCGGGCCACGCGTGGTCTCTTCCTTTTTCCAATCTATATCTACCAAGAATCTACCAGCTCTTAATATTCTGTATATTTCCGAAAGCACTTCATCTCTATCATCAAAGTCATGATAGGCGTTTGCTATGAATACCAAATCGGCGGATAAATCAGGGAGAGGAATTTTCTCCGCTGGTGCCTTTATCGTTACTATGTTCGATCTCCCGTCTATTCTCTGTTTTAGGGCGTCTATCATCTCCTGCGATGCGTCTATGGCGTAAACCTTCCCATCCGTTGTCTCGGAGAGTGGAAGCGTAAAAAAACCAGGTCCGCAGCCAAGATCTACAATGTCGAAATTTGGCTGGATTGGTATCTGCGACACTATCTTTTCTGGATCTTCCCACTCCTTTCTTAATGAGGGCAGCATGAAATCTACGTTGTGCTTGCCAAAGTGCAAACAATCACCTTTATCCCTATCTTATTCATACTATTTATAAAAACGTTAGTGCTTTTGTGAAATTCAGGATGCTAACGATCCTTTAACTTTAGAATGTATTTTTGACGTTTCATTAACATCCAACTGTTATGCTTGTTCAAATACTTTTAGTGTTAAGTTGCTTAGCGAATTCCAG
This sequence comes from Thermoplasma volcanium GSS1, assembly GCF_000011185.1. Lineage (NCBI taxonomy): Archaea > Methanobacteriati > Thermoplasmatota > Thermoplasmata > Thermoplasmatales > Thermoplasmataceae > Thermoplasma > Thermoplasma volcanium. The sequence continues at coordinate 873,616 of NC_002689.2, forward strand.
AACTTTAAAATTGATTAACGCCGTATATATGCTATTGGGTAATGCTATTAATCAGGTCGAGATACACAGTGCATGATGGGTTATAATTTCAATGAGAAGCCACTCCTCATCTTTTGGGAAACAACGAAGGCATGCGGTTTGAAATGTGAACACTGCCGGGCTTCTGCAATTCTCGAAGCTCTTCCAGATGAAATGAATTACGATGAGTCCATAGACTTCCTTTCACACATAAAGGAGTTTGGCAAGCCTTATCCAATAGTCATATTGACTGGCGGTGATATGCTCAGGAAGCGGCGAATAAACGATATAATGAAGTACCTAAAGGATGCCGAGATACCGTTTTCTGTCAGCCCTGCGGTCACTGAAATGCTTACTGATGAACGGATTAAGTCATTTCTGGAATTTGGCGTATCTTCAGTTTCAATAAGCCTCGACGGCATGAAGGATGTTCACGAGAAGGTCCGAGGCGTGCCCGGGGTCTTCGACGACACTGTCAGGGTAGTAGAAAAATTAATCAAAGAAGGCATACCTATGCAGATAAACACTGTCGTTATGAGATCAACAGTTAATGATCTTCCGAAGGTACTCAAGCTTATCCTTGATAAGTCGGTTAAAGTGTGGGAGGTATTCTTTTTGATAAAAACAGGCCGCGGCATCGACAGGGAAGATCTAAGCCCTGAGGAATACGAGGATGTAAACAAGTATCTGCTCTACGCAACGGGTTACGGTATTAGGATTCGGACTGTAGAATCGCCCATATTCAGGCGCATCACATTGCAGAGCGGATCAACGGGAAGAATTGAAGGCGGGCCTCTTTACCAAAAGCTCGTATCGGAGACGGAAAAAATAATAGGAAAAAAGCCGTCTGCTATTGCAAAGTCCGTTATTCCTACACGAGATGGCTACGGCATAATATTTGTTGGCCACAACGGAGACGTATACCCTAGCGGATTTTTACCATACAAAGTTGGGAACGTTAAGAATCAAAGCATCGTAGATATCTATAGGAAAAGCGAACTTCTGAGAAAGATAAGGGATCCTGACAACCTTGTTGGAAAGTGCGGCTTCTGCGAATACAGATCGGTTTGCGGCGGTTCACGGGCAAGGGCATTTGCCTATAGCTCGGATCCATTCGGAACAGATCCAAGCTGTTCATACATGCCCAAGTCCGTTGTTAGTGCATAGATATCTTTCCTCTTAAGCACTCTATACTTCTCTTTATATTTTCGTCCGTTACTTCTTTTATTTTTTCGCTCCCCATAGCCTTTAGTATAAGCCCGTAATCGATAGCTGCGCTCCATGTTACTTTAGCATGTTCGTTGCTGCCTTCAACGAAAACTTTGACGTTCATCGATACAGAAGAGCCTGCTATCCTTCCGCTTCCATTTACCGAAATACCATTGTCCCTCTCTGGCACAAATAGAAACTTCATCTTTCCTGAGATATGCTTCAAATACGAATTGGATAATGAAGAAATATCTAGCCTAATCCTGCACTCAAACTCGTTTCCATTGTTCGTATAGCTGTCAATGCCTGGCAGACACGCGACTACATTCTCAAAATTTGATATAAACTGCTTAACCTCCGCGGGATCTCGATCTACGTAAAATGAACCGGAATAATCCATTCAGCTCCCCTCTATTATTGTGGAAATAGCATAAGCTACGCTCCTCATTGCATTCTCTTCATCGATGGTGCCAATGCGGCTCATTGCCTTAGCTATGTACTTATCGTCTCTGCCGTACTTCTCTATAAACCTTTCATAAGTAGAATTCAGGTCAGGATTCTCTATCCTTATGGTAGCGCCTGTTTCTTTAGATATCTCCTTCGCAACATGCTCTCCTATCAGCCTCCCTGTTGTAAATTTCCCGCCAACCACAGTGAATACGCCTTCGCCATTTTTTATTATGCGGAAACTCCTGGATGCTTTCCTAGCATCGTCGCCTTCGTCTTCAAGGAGCGGCCTCACCGAATAATAAGTTCTGGAATAGTTCACATTCCGGATTAAAGGGATTAAAGAGGACATGTCCTCTATCATTGCTTCAACATCCTCGCTATCTATGGAAAAGTTTTCCGGATCATCAACGATAACGGCTGATGTCCCGAGTATCGAGAGGCCATCGTAAGGAACCATTATGTCAGCATCTGAAGGCTCCCTCATCCTATTTATTATTGATCTCACTATAGGTTTACTGAACACTACCATTATGCCGGCTGACGGCATAACTGGAGACCCGCCATAACCAGCAAGCTTAAGAAATTCGCCTGAAAATGGGCCTGTTGCGTTAACGATCAAATCAAAATGTTCGTAATGCAAAGATCCGTTTCTCTCAATACCTAGTACATATTTGCCTCCCTTCTCGCTTACTGAGGCTACTGGCGAATAGAGCCTGAACTTCGTTCCGTTCATGAAGGCTTCTGCTGCCACTGCAGCTGAAAATTCGTAGGCCCTAATGACCTTGTCTGGAACATGTATAACTCGATCCACATTCTTTACATTTGGTTCTATTTTCTTGAATTCATCTACATCGATATCATAGTTCGGGATGCCAGCATCATTGCATGCCTTAGTTAACGTATCTCCATAGTCTGACTCTTCACGATTAGAAGATACGAAGTATCCACCTGTGTCGTTGATGAACCATCTGGCGAAGCTGCTTATGGTATTATTCTCCGAAATACATTCCGATGCGGATACCTTGTCCGTAACTGCATACCTGGCACCACTATGAAGCATACCGTGGAACTTGCCAGACGTCCCCGAGGCGATGTCTCCTTTATCGAACACCTCCACATCGAAACCGCTTGCGGAGAGGTAGTATGCAGTAAATAATCCTGTTATGCCGGCGCCAACCACAGCTATTTTTTCCATATTTTTAAATCACCCGTGCAGTGTTAAACTTTTCTCGTGCCTCAAAGCGCATCATTTTATAGCACTAAGCATTCTGTCCCCCACATTCGTTATTATACCTTTGCATCCAAGCTTCTTCAGCTTATTCGCTAATTCGACATCGTCGACAGTCCAAGGAATAACCGGCTTTCGTAGATTCCTGCAGAAATCCTGGCTGATGAGGAAGTAGTGTGGAAGCAGTACACCATATTTACTTTGGGCGTCCTCAAGCAAGCCAGGATCATCAAAGTCTAGACCGGATCTAATGTCTGGATAATGCTCTGTAAGGTAATCTATGGCTTCTCCGCTAAAAGATATAACAATCGACCTGTCGATCAACCTTGATGCATAGATATTATTTGCAACCAAATCTACTAGTCTTGCTGCTTTGTTATCGAAGTGTTCTACTTTGATCTCGATAAAATAGTTCATGGAAGAATATCTTTCTAATACTTCCGAAAGGCTAGGTATGGGGCCTCCACTAATCAGTTTCACCTCCGATATATCGCTATACTTCATCTGACTGGGCCTGGCATTTAGACCTGCAAGCCTGATAAGATCAAACTGACCTCCTTCCCGCCCTAAAGGGTGAAGGTTCCCTTGTGGCGATTCATTGGTTTGCAGTTTACCGCCTTCATTTTCATCACTTCATAGCTAGTGGGTGAGGACACCCACCCCGCTCCATTCGTCCAGCGGTAGACCGCGGGCTGGGTCTTCAGCCCATTACCCCTATCCCTCACTGTGAGTTGCCCTCTGCTCCCAGCTCCTAGGGACTCGGGGATATGTAGGATATTTATTGCACCATTCAGGTCTGCGTTTATTACCTTCCCTATGCGGAGACACCTATAGAGACCACGCTTAATACGCCCATCATCATGGGCTTCCCCACATAGGGAGCAGGTCTTAGAAGTCCACGCCTCGTCTACCTTAACCACTTTAACACCTAACTCCTCACCAACCCCCTCAAAACGTCTAATGATGTAACCGTAGTTCCAGAAGTTAACCGTGAGTTTGTTTCCATGATCCTTGCTTATCTCTTTAGGATAGCCTATGGCGATCTCACCTACGCCTTTATTCTTAAACTCCTCCATTATCTTCCTTACCATACTGTTAAGGGCGTGCTTCAGAAACCTCTTCCTTTTTTCATGTAATAATTTCATCTCCCTACTCCTTCCCTGCTTATGCCTAGCCAGGGTTTTCTGTGCGACACTTATTCTTTTGCTATAATACTCGTACTGAGAGAGAACACTACCACCTTTGAAAATATACCAAGACCCGTCCTCAACGTAGACAGTTGCTAAGTTAATTATCCCTAGGTCTATGGAAGCCTTTAGTTTGTCTTCAGCTTTCACGTCATTCTGGACTTCCACTGGTATATATGCATACCAACTCCTCCTAGCCTCATTATAAATTATTTCCAGCCTACCTTGTTTCCCGCGCCACTTCAACTTTCCATTAAAACTCAGAGAGAGTTTGAAGTCCTTCAAATAGATGATCCTCTTTTCCTCATCAATTTCGTAGCGGTCGTTTCTAATGATTATTAACATCTTGTATTTTCCACTTTTATCCTTCCAGTACCCTGGGGGTCTAGGTTTAAACCATTTGGGCAATTTACCCTTCTTCTCTTCGATTAATGAGAAGAAGCTCCTCCAGCTCTCAGCGTTCTTCCTAGCAACCTGTTGTGTGTTAACCTTTAATATTTGCTTGTACTTCTCATACACCTCCTTTTCTGTTTTAGAGAAATCGACCCTCTCCCCTTCCTTAAACTGTTGCATTCTTAACCAGTTCACTTCGTTCCAGCATTTTGCAGCAACGATAGCGAGTTCTTTGAGCTTCTCGTGCGTCTCCTTACCTACGATTAGTTTAACCGCGTTAGCCCTCTTCACCTTCCTTCACCCACTGTTCCTCAATGTACTTCTTTATGGTCTCACTGGACACATTGCCAGCTGTCGATACAAAATAACTTCTAGACCAGAGCTTTTTGTACCTCCTTAGCTCTGGGGATTTCTTCAGTATTAGTCTAGCAGACTTCCCCTTGAAGTAGTTTGTTAGATATGATGGCGAATATCTTGGTGGGCAGTTTACGAAGAGGTGTATGTGGTCTGGCATGACTTCTAAGGCTATAATCTCACATCCCAGCTCCTTTGCTATTGATTTTAAAACCTCTTTAGTGTATTCAGCTACCTCGTTAGTTAGTATAGCTCTTCGATATTTTGGGATCCATAGGTAGTGGTAGTTGCACAGATATTTTACGTGTCTCGTCGATTTTAGCTCCACAACGCTTAGAGTATTCCAGAGTTTAAAAAACTTATCCCGCCCCTAGAAGGGGCGAGGCTTGTCTCTCGTTTTTGTCAAAGCGTGTATGTTGAATAGAGGGCCGATAAATAGCAGAGCGGGCCCGATAACTAGCAGATCGTATCCGTCTAGGAAGTAGCCCATGTCAGAAAGTATCGTAATAAAATAGTGGTACCTTCTGACATCTATATTATCTAGAGTCTTAAGCAATGCGTTCTGTTTCACATATACTTTTAAGATAATGGTCTTAAAAATTTTTTCGATGTAAAATATATATAAAAAATAAACGCGTTAATATCTATGGAACATCTTCATCGGTCGTAGAGAGCTGCCTTATCCTGGATATGCCATCTATCTCGCGTATTACTTCTACAACTGGCTCCGGCACATTTTGTTCCCAATTCTCTCCCTTTATCATCTTTTCTCTTATCTTTGTGCCTGTCCACTCGCTTCTATTGACCATGGGCAATGATCTAACTTCGTAGTGCTTCTCTGTGAAGAGACGCCGGACAAGCGGGTTGTTCGTATATACTACATCGAATTTAGGGGCTAGGGCCTCTACATGCGATACCCATAAGGAGTTTGCGTTTACATCTTCTATTGGCACAAGATAATAATTGTAAACGTGTTCCCGCTCAAGTGTGCGGGATATCATAAGATGCCTTTCACCTGCAGTAAAAGGATTTACAGTAGTGTGCGAATATTGGGCTGACCCAATTCCAATTATAATGGAATCATTTTCACGGAGTATCCTCTTTACTATCTCGAGGTGGCCGAGATGGAAAGGCTGGAATCTCCCTATCAGGAACGCTCTATGTTCCTTCGTACTCTGCATGACATGGTTTAGAATTAGGCGAGATATAATCTTAATGCGTACCATTGTATATTTGAGTTTAGAAATTAGATATATTTGCTAAAAATAACTGACAATATATGATCAGAAGCATTGACGGATTGCCTATAAACTTTACCTGTTTTCGTTGATTGATTTCGATATTCTGTCTACATTTTCGATCAAAAACATATTTTAATACGAAGGTAATAACCATAGTTGATAGAAAATGGACTTCAATATACTTATCGGCGGGCCGCAAGGTGGCGGTATTGATACAGCCGCAAACCTTGTAGGCAAAGCAGTTGCAACTTCTGGTTATGGTGTTCTCAGTGTGAGGGAATACCACTCCAACATTAAGGGAAGGCACAGTTACACACACATGCGTGTCAAGGAAGACCAGCCGAGGTCGTTAAAGTACCCGGTCAATATTTTTGTAGCACTCGACCCTGACACAATATTTGAGCACTTAGATGATGTCTCGGAAGCCTCAATCGTTATATACGATAAAACCACTGAAGATTACGATCTTCAGGCTGCAAGGATGATCATGAGGGATACATCCGCTAAAATCAGAAGCATCCTTCAAGAAAATGGTTTTGAAACAACTATTAGAGGCGCCCTGAAGTATATGCAAAAGCGCGGCGCCAAGTTGCTGCCTGTGCCATTTGCAGATATAGCCACCCAGGCTGTTCCAAATGGCACACCGAGCAGGTACTTCAACACAATAGGTGCCGCTATAGCGCTGGCAATCATTGGCATCGATGAGAAATTCGCCAAGGATAGCATATCTTATATATTTAGAGGAAAGCAGCAGGTAGTTGAAGAGAATGTTAAGGTTGTTGAACAATCCTATAAATTCGCCACGGATAGCGGAGTAGCTGGAAAGACGCTGCCAGCAAAGCCTACGCCCAGAAAACTTCTCTTAACTGGGAACGATGCCTCTGCTCTAGGCAAGCTTCTCGGCGGATTAAGGTTCCAGACGTACTATCCGATAACGCCAGCAAGCGATGAGAGTACAACTTTAGAGGAGCACCAGAACATAAAATGGCTTAAAAACGAAGCTGAAAGCCTAAAGAAAGGCGGTGTAGTTATAGTACAAACTGAAGATGAGCTTTCCGCCATAAATATGGCCATAGGTGGTGCACTAACTGGCGCCAGATCAGCGACTGCCACAAGCGGCCCTGGATTCTCATTAATGGCTGAAGGCTTATCGTTCGCAGGCATGGATGAAGTTCCCCTTGTCGTAACTTTCTACGAGCGAGGCGGTCCTAGCACCGGCCTACCGACTAGGAACGGTCAGTCTGATCTTCTCTTTGCATTGAACGCCGGCCACGGCGAGTATCCAAGGATTGTATTTTCGTCCGGAACCGTGGACGAATGCATATATGATGCCGTTAAGGCTTTAAACTATGCAGCAAAGTACCAAATGCCCGTAATACACCTTATCGATAAGAATCTTGCCAACACGCTTGACCTAATATCAAAGATCGATCTTGACAAGGTAAAGATTGAGAAGGTGGAATTAGCAAAGGAAGGAGACGATGTAAAGCGTTACGATCTCAACACCCAGAATGGCGTTTCTCCATACGCTGTTATGGGTCGCAACATATTCTGGATGACCGGTGATGAGCATGATGAGCTTGGCCATGTTACCGAAGATTCAGACATTAGGGACAGGATGATGGAGAAGAGATTCAAGAAACTGGAAACAGCTGACAAAGAAATACCGGTGGATGAGAAAGCCCAGCTTATCGGTCCAGAAGATGCTGACATAACATTTGTGACATGGGGAAGCCAGAAGGGCCCGATATTAGATGTGATCGAGGATCTGAAACAAGATGACATAACTGCCAACCTGCTCTACCTTAAGATGTTCTCTCCGTTCCCAACTGAGTTCGTGAAATCCATACTTTCAAAGGCGCACTTAGTGATAGATGTAGAGAGTAACTTTACAGCACAGGCCGCACAGATGATCAAGCTGTATACTGGCATAGAAATAGAGAATAAGATCCTAAAGTACAATGGTAGGCATATGACGGAGGACGAGATACTGAACTCCGCGAAGAATATATTGAATAAGAAAAGTTTAATGGTGGTGCTTGAAGATGGTTCATAACTTTAGAAACGACATAACTGTGGATTGGTGTCCAGGTTGTGGAGATTTTGGTATACTGACTGCTCTCACTTCAGCGTTGTCCGAGCTTAACCTCGGATCGCATGATGTTGCTATTATCTCTGGTATAGGGTGCTCAGGTAAGACTCCTCACTACGTTAACGCTGCTGGTGCTCACACGCTGCATGGCAGAGCGATACCTGTGGCTGTAGGAGTCAAGCTTACGAATCCGCACTTGAAGGTCATCGTCACCGGCGGTGATGGGGACCTAATGAGCATAGGTGCCGGCCACTTGGTAGCGGAAGGCAGGAGGAATAGCGGTATAACCGTTCTCATGTATGATAACGCCGTATATGGGCTAACTAAGGGGCAGGCTGCGCCTACTCTAAAGCTTGGCGTACAAACAAAGAGTCTTGCAAGGCCGAACATATACGATGCAATCAACCCGATAATGCTTGCTATTTCATCAGGCTATTCATTCGTGGCTAGAGGTTTCAGCTTTGAGATTGCACATTTAAAGAATATCATAAAGCAGGCGATAATGTTTCCAGGATCTTCATTTATAGACATACTGCAGCCATGCCCGACATACAACAACATAAACACCATGGACTGGTACAAGAAGCGTGTCTACAAACTAGACGATGACAAGTCATGGGATCCAGTTATAACGGAAAACGATCCGAAGGCTGAAGAGAAGTACAATAAGGCCATAGAGAAGAGCTTTGAGTGGGGAGATAAGATACCTATCGGCGTATTCTACGTTAACAAGAAGGTTCCGCCTTTCACAGAGCGTCTTAAGCAGTACGTCGACAACTATGAACAGATACCGCCGGCCGTCCAGGATGTATCAACGGAGGATGGCAAGCCTATACTAGATCCGTTCGAAACCTTCAAAGACAAGATAATAGTCTAAAATTTTTATATATTTTATTCAAATTTTTCAATTAATTCTGACGCTTCCCTTACATGTTCTGTGTCAGCACTGAATGCGAACCTTATATATCCGTCTCCTGCAGGCCCGAACACTGGTCCTGGAGATGATCCGACACCTGTCTTGTCGAGAAGATAGTACGTCATATCCCAGGAATCCTTTACTTCTTTCGGATATTCCTTTATCTTTGCCCAAAGATAAAAAGTCCCGCCAGGCTTTACGGGTTCGAGGTACCTGGATTTTGAAACGGCATTGAATATAATATCGCGCCTCTTCTGGTATTCGCTCCTCATTTGCCCTACAAATTCCTGCGGGCCTGTGAGAGCAGCTACAGCACCGTACTGTGTTGCTGAATTCACACCGTTTATAGTGCATCTCAGCAGTTTTTTCATCCTGTCATAAAGTATTTCACTGTTGGTATGGGCGTAGCCTATGCGCAGGCCGCTCATAGCGTACGTTTTTGACATTGAGAATAACGAAATTGTGTTGTCGTACTTTGAACCTGGGCTCACGTGTTCGCGACCATCGAATATGACATCCTCGTAAGCTTCATCGCTGACTATGAAAATGCCCTTTGATTCAGCAAATGAGATGATCCCATCTATCTGCTTGGGTGTGAAGACAAGGCCAGTAGGGTTATGCGGGCTATTTACGAATACAGCTTTCACTTTATCGTCATCCTCATATTTTTGCATTTCCTCTATATAATTTTCAACCGGCAATCTTATAGGTACGCCTTCAGCTAATTTTATTATCTCGGCGATCTCAGTCCACATTGGATCTGGTATTATTACTTCATCGCCGGGGCTAAGGAGTGAACGGAATGTAACGTAGAGTGCATTCATCCCGCCGTTTGAAACTATTACGTTCTCCGGCGTCGCATCTTTGATCTTGTTCTTTCTCACCAGCTTCTCTGCAATAGCCTTTCTAAGTTCTGGGATTCCTGTAGAATCCGTATAGTGAGTTTTATTATTCTCTATGGCCTGCTTTATGGCCTCCTTAACATGCGGTGGGAGCGAAAATGACGGGTCTCCGGATTCAAGCCTGTATACCTTTTTGCCTTGCCTCTGCATCTCGAGCAGTTGATCCCTTATCTTTACTATGGCGCCAAATGAAATCTCGTCTACTATGTTCCTTCCTATGGTTGATTGTTTCATACGGCAGTTCATTTATTATCATGATATAAAACATTACTTCAATCGTTTGACAATTTGACTTTTTTCAATACCTAGCTGAAGAAAATAACTTTGCGTGCTGAAGAGAACAATAAAATAATATTCTGCGATGGCCAATTAAAATGGAGTACAGTAAAGCCTGCTGCAAGCCAGTCTTGAAGTGGGCGGGCGGAAAGAGGCAGCTTATTCCATATATAATGCGCTACGTTCCTGAGAGGTTCAAAACGTACTACGAACCTTTCCTTGGAGGCGCAGCTGTACTAATCCACCTGTACTCTAAGGGAAGGATATCAAAGGCAGTCGTATCGGATGTCAACAGGGATCTCTACATGCTATACAAAGAAATAAAGGAAAGGCCCATAGAATTGATAAGTGTGATGAGAAGCCTAAATTTTCAAAATAAAAGAGAAGACTATTACCGTGCAAGGGACTTGTTCAACGAAACGTCGGATTATAAGTTGAGATCAGCACTTCTCATCTATCTTAACAAACACGGATACAACGGCTTATATCGGCTAAATTCACTCGGGCTTTTCAATGTTCCGTTTGGCAGGCACAGAAATACGTCATTCCCGTCGGATCAGGATATACTTTCATTGTCGAATATGCTGTCATCTTGTACTATCTTGAATGAAGACTTCGAAAAGGCAGTAGCAGGAGCGGAATCCGGCGATTTCGTCTATTTCGATCCGCCTTACGTTCCGTTGAGCAAGACTTCTAACTTCACTTCATACACGGAATCTGGATTCACGCACAAAGATCAGGTCAGGCTTAAGGACGTATTTATCGAACTATCCAACAGAGGTGTATTCGTAATGGAAACAAATTCTGACACGGAAAACGTGAGAGATCTTTACAAAGCCTTTGAAATAATAGGGGTGCCAGCGAGGAGGAACATAAATTCGAACGCATCAAGAAGAAATGGCGCAACAGAGCTTATAATAAGGAACTACTGATCCGCATTCAACAGAAATGTGATTTATACTTAGAAGGCGTTAATGCGGAAAAGGATTTTAAATTTTGAAGTCATAATCAGCTATGGATGTAAAAATTATTTGGCATGGGCATGCTTGTTTCTCTATAGAAGGAAAAAAGAATGTGTTGATAGATCCGTTTCTGACAGGAAACCCCATGGCTAAGGTAAAGGCAGAGGATCTAAACCCAGACATAATCTTGGTTACGCATGGGCATTACGACCACGCAGCCGATGCAGTCTCAATATCCAAAAGGACTGGAGCCCCGGTGCTTAGCGTATTCGAACTTTCAGAAATATTCAAGGAATCAGGGATCAATACGATTGACATAAACCCTGGCGGAACGGTTGAGTTCGAAGGCGTAAGCATTAAAGCTACAATAGCGACACATTCCTCAAGCTACGATGGCAGATATGCAGGCAACCCAGTTGGTTACGTGATCGACATAGGACGCAAAATATACCACGCCGGCGACACTGGATACTTTAAGGATATGGAGTTAATTGGATCTGTAGATAGGCCAGAGATCTCGCTCCTCCCCATAGGTGGCCACTATACTATGGACGTGGATGGAGCAGTAGAAGCCCTCAAGATGCTGAAATCGCCCATAGCAATACCTATGCACTACAACACCTTTGACGTTATAAAAGCAGATCCGTTAAGATTCAAGAACCTGGCAGCAGCCGTAGGCACGTATGTAATCGTACCTAAGGTAGAGGAGCCTGTAGAACTCTAAAACAATATTTTTCTGCCTGATATCATTGCAACCTTTATTCCGGTTTCTCTCAATCTCCGTGAAAGGCGCTCATCGTTGGTAAGAACCATCGCACCAGTCTTCATTGCGGCTTCTATTACGCCATCATCTCCGTATTTATCGGTTTCAATTATCTCAAGCTTCTTTGCGTATTGATAGGCAATTCGTGCCGTTACGTTTTTTTTAGCGAGTCCGTAGAGCTCACGGATTACGCAGTAAGGAACGGCAGGCCGCGAGACTCCAGGTATCTCGATAACAGCATCCTCGAGCCTAATCTTCTTTTCTATAGCGTAAATTATTGCATTTGTATCGAGCAATATGAAGTTAGGCGTATCTGCTTTCACCCTTAACGATCATTTCTAAAATTGTTCGCCTGGCCTCTTCATAGTTGGAAGTATCGATAATCTTTACATTGTATTCCGATGATCTCATCATACTATACTCCATAATATTCCTATACTCGTAGAGGTGTTCTGCCAGCCTTGTACCGGGTGAGTTCTTATGCGTATAATTTATTCTATCCACTAATCGATCTCTATGGAGTTTCTCATCACCTATGTATAAATAAAACATATGTACGTTATTTCTTGCCTTTTCCGATAGCATCTCTGGGAGAAAATACAGTGTTTCCAGTATTAGATTTTCACCGTTTTCTATGGCCCTAATGAGTATACGATCGATGCCGGCCATCATTATCTTTGCCTGATCGATATATCCCTTTACTATATTCTCGTCGGTCTTCTGCCCATAGGCCTGCCATGCATCGTATACACTCTTCTGAATCAAAGGGTTGTCTCCAAACAACGGCCTAAGGAACTCCCTTAAGTAGTCTCCGGACAGCATGATGTCTATGCCGAGTTCTCTTGCCAGGAATCCCGATATGCTCGTCTTTCCGACACCTGGCACGCCGCCTATGAGAATGATCTTAGAATGCATCAGCCCACGCTCCAATACCTGATGAGGTCCCTTGAATCTATGACTTCTACATGCTGCGAGAGCAGATCGAGCGCTTCAAAGTATGTCCTTTCCGATATAGTTGAAGTTGCGTCAGATATAACGAAGGTGTAGTAATCATGAAGCAGCGACTCGATGGCAGATATATAAATGTCAGATTCTGTATAAAATCCTGCAAGTACTACGGTAGTTTTCCCCGACCCTTCGATCATATTCCTAACGGTATTGTCAGAAAATATGTCTTCACTCCCTATACTCAAGCCTGGCGGAATAGCAAGTTCTCCGAACTGCCTTATATATTCTTCATCATAACTAGACGGTGACATTAAGCTAACCATCTTCTGGCTGTACTTTCTTGCGATATAATCCGAAAGCCTTGAGCTGCGGAAGTTCCTCTCGATGAATACAGCGGGTATATTGTAAAGTTTCATTGCATCCTCTATCACCTTCATTGAAGTGATGAACTCTAGCTTACTAAAGATGTGTTTGAAATTTTCCTCAGTTGCGTTCATGATAACCAATATAGAATGGCCTGGATCTAGATCAGCACCGTCATACCTTTCCATCCATCACACCTAACCGCTAACTGCATAGTTTGATGCTTAATTATTTTATCTGCAACTGAAAAATTTAAAGTATATCCTGAAAATTCTCACCATGGTAATCTGTTTGAGTACAGAAATCAGCCTCGTGGCAGCTACACTCAATGAGATTGGAAACATAGCAACTTTCCTTGACAAGGTTGAGAAAGAACTCATTTACTACAACTTCGAGATAATAATCGTGGACGACAACAGTTCAGACGGAACTAAAGAATACCTTGCTGAACGATCGTTAAAGGACAAGAATCTGCATGTAATAGAAAATCCCTATAGAGTAGGTATGCTGGGGTCGCTCAAAATGGGGATAAATTCGGCAAAGGGCAAGTACTGTATTGTCATGGATGCTGATCTACAGCACCCGCCCGAGGCAATACTATCCATAATAGAGCGGCTGAATCACGGCTGCGACATAGTTGTTGGGAGTAGATACGTAAATGGAGGATCTGCCGGCGATAGGAACAGTTATCGAGCTTTATTATCCATTGGTGCACAATATCTATCTTACCTTTTCCTGCGTTCGGCAAGGTCCACTACCGATCCAATGTCTGGCTTCTTCGGCTTCCAAACTTCAATGAACCATGACTTTAGCTACAAAAACAGATTTAAACTGACAGATATGGGGGCTAAGATACTGCTTCTGCTGCTCGCGGAAAACCAGAACTGCAATGTATGCGATGTAGGTTACGTCTTCAGAAGCAGAGAACGCGGAAAGTCTAAAATTGTAAGCGGCATGTCTTTTCTAGAAAGGTATATGTCCGAATTATTGGACGCAATGATAGTCGAAAGGCAGTGGAAGAATAGGGGGTGCTGATAGCTAATCCGGCTTCTTCTCCTGCATATCCTTCTTCTTACTAGATCCTTTGGGCCTGCCTCTTTTACGAGGCATAACACTGCCTTTTCTAAGGTTTTTCTCCAGATACGAAACCGCTTCTTGCACATCAGATATATACTTTAGACCGTCAGCAAGATCCCTTCTGCCTATATATTCAAGCCACATGGATATATGGCCTTCAACAAGGTGATAGTAAACTGCGGCGCTATCAAACTTCGAAAGGCATTTCATTTCCTGCAGGAGGCTTTCTTCATCGCATGCAACACCGATTAGTTTATCGTATGATTTAAAATAAAAAGGTTCCATGGTTTATCAATGCACTTATAATATTTAAAATTTTATAAAGAATAAGTAAACTCTATGTAAGATATGGAATAAAGTTATCTGCTTAATTTTCACTACCGAAGCAAGAAATTTCGATCTCTCCCATCACTGTGAATTTTTTAAGTATGACATTAATGCGTTCGCATCTAACGTATTTATTATTCTATTTTTTTCTATCCATGCCCTCCGCGTTATGCCTATGCCAAAGCGCATAGAACCTTCCAATGAAGGCTCGTCGGAAAACGATCCTATGGCAACTTTGAAATCATATTTCCGAAGTGAGTATAGGAAATCACTTGTCGGCCTCACGTCACTGGAATTTATTAACACGATTATCCCAGATTTGCTTAACTTCTCAATAAGATTTTGAACAGCAGCAGATTCTGGCAGCCCGAGAGAGTCTATGTTGTAAAGCATAATTACGCCACTTGCTGATTTTAATTCCGAGACAGCGTTAAGCTTGCTGCAGTCCAAAGCCTTAATACTGGCTCCTGTTTTCACTGCTCTTCCCCCATCGAAAGTATACATGTAAAGATCTGTTAATGGCCCGTCCCCGGAGTCTACGAACACGTAGCTTATTCCCGTAATATTTTTTATATTCGAAACGTCCATTTTGCTGAACATATCACCCTTTACTTCACCGTACTGCACGATTTCCGGCAGCCTTTTCTGGGCCGCTGCCTCTATCTCGCCTCTGTCCTCCCTTAGCTCAGGAGGTATGTAGGCTAAATCCAGGGTTTCATATACCTTTTCCTCAGGCATTCCAGAAACGATGTTTTTGTCTCCGGAAAAGAGGCCGTACTCGTTGAGTTTCATCCCCTTTCCAATAGCGAGGCGCCTGAGCTTTATGTTGTGGTCTTTGCTGCCCGTAAAGTACTGCATTGCAGCACCGAAGCTCTCCTTAGATACTATCCTTAAATCGCACGTAGTACCTATTTTTAGAGATACGGTCGATTTCTTATCACCTTTCGCAATAATGGAGGAGACGCCGTCCATCTCTACGAACTTATCCATGAGCGCGTTTGGATACTCTGAAGCAGCCAGTATGTCAATGTCTCCAATCGTCTCCTTCATTCTCCTTGTAGAACCAGCGATCTCTACAATGAGAGCATAGCCTGTCGATTCAAGATAATTTTTTATGCGTAATGCTTCGGGATAAGCCTTCCATATGGGTATTCTCTCCGATACCCTTTCAGCCATTTCAATGTTCTTGAGGAGTTGATTTTCACTTTTTTCACCAAATCCTGGAATGCCCCGCACTTTGTGGTTTAAGATTGCATTTCTTAACTCTTCCACATTTGTTATACCGAGCGCCTGATAAAGTACTGCTAACTTTTTTGGGCCTAGCCCCTCTATCTTCATTAGCGAAATAAAATCTATAGGATACTTTTTCTTTAGATCCTCGTACTTTTGTATGCTTCCGCTATTTATGTATTCAACTATCTTATCGGCGATGCCCTTTCCTATCCCTGGTATCGATAAAAGTGCATCTTTTCCGCCTTTTTCATATATTGTTTCTAGGTCTTCTTGCATAGACGATATAGCTCGTGATGCCTTAAGATAAGCGTTGGCCTCGAACTGGCTTTTCTGTTCGCCGGCGGCTTCTAGTAGATACGCGATCTCTGTAAATATTCTAGCGATGTCTTGATTTATCACATTGCAATATGTAATATCGAGGCTTTAATTTTCCCGATGTAAATGCTTAAAAGGAGAACTTCAGCAGCACGACTGCGATCGCTGCAATAAGTATTGCTGCACCAAGCGCATAGAAAATTATAGAGTCCCTTCGCCTTTTGCGTATGCCGAATTCATCGTAGTTTTCGTATTGGTAGGCGTAATCGTAATCATCCTTTTTTTCGTCACTACTCTCATCTTCAGCAGGTGCAGGTGCCTGCCTACCTCTATAACGCCTGCCGAACATAAAGAAGGGAAAGAAAAATATCAAGGGAAAATAGCTGAATGCACCAGCATAGGCCGGTAAAAAAATCGGGAACAGAAAGTCAACAAGGACTATTAATACTATATAGAACAACAATATGAATAAAATACGGTCCCTGTAAGACATCTACACTCAATTTTAATATTATATTTTAACGTATCTGCCTTATTCGGTCTCCGCAGCAACTACTCTGGCCATAGAGCCGCTTGTACCCTTTAAGCGGAGCGGCAAAGCTATTATTAAGTACGGCCGGCCTTCTTCCAGCGAATCAAGCCCGTAAAGATCCTCGATTATAGGTATTCCTGACCTTAGCAGTTTCTTGTGTACTCTAAAATCCGTATTTTCGTAAGGTTCTATACCCAGGGTGTCTATTCCGACGGCCTTCACATGTTTTTGTATTAAGAAATCTGCTGCGTCTTCGGATAGACCAGGAAAATCATACTGGAATTCACGTGTATAACCTCTCTTTTTGTACCATCCAGTCTCGATCAATAAGATCGAATTGTTGTAGATGCCCTGCCACTTCTCAGCCAAATGGGTTGATCGAATAGTATGGCCATCAGGGAGGACTTTCAGGCAATACCCTGTTCCAATCAGGGAAGCTAGATCGAGATCGTCCACCGTTGTCCCACCTTCGATCATGTGGGCCGGCGCGTCTATGTGAGTGCCTGTATGCGTTGAAGCCTCGATAATCTCCGCAAGGTAGCCGTCCTTTGGTACAGTTACGATTGGCTTCAACTCCACAGGTGGATTTGATGGCCATACGGGCATATAGGGATAAATCGGTGCGGTCAGATCAAAATAACGATCCACTTTAAACATATACTAAATCACTCTCTAACCTGCATTAGAGGATGTGATGCTTCTTTTCATTTTGCTCCGATCCTTCATCACTCCTCGGTTCGTAAAAATCGACTTTTCCACACTGTGGGCATCTGTATAGGCTGAATGTTTGAGTACTTTCCATCATATCGTTCCAACCTCCCAGAAACATGCCGCCTATTCCAGTGAATCCGCCTACCCTAAACTTCATATCGCCAACTGATTCCATTTCCGAACCACAATTGCTGCATTTCCTTT
This sequence comes from Thermoplasma volcanium GSS1, assembly GCF_000011185.1. NCBI lineage: Archaea > Methanobacteriati > Thermoplasmatota > Thermoplasmata > Thermoplasmatales > Thermoplasmataceae > Thermoplasma > Thermoplasma volcanium. The sequence continues at coordinate 891,317 of NC_002689.2, forward strand.
CCATAAAATTATATGCAAAATTATATTTTAAAACTTTCCCCTTTGACACAAAATTAGTTAATGGATGGATACATGACAACATATGGAACGAGGTTTAGAGATAGCCTTTCAGCCTGTCAATGGAGACGACGCAAAGCTTGCAAAGGCCTTGGCTGCGATCACAGCAAATTATTTCTCGGATACAATGAAGGTAAATTACCGCATATTTTTAGTTGAACTCGATGGCCAGCATTTCTTTCGCATACTATTCGAATCTAAAGAGCTCACAAAGTTTCATATGGAGATGAGGAAAAAATTCATGGAGCAATTCGATAGTGTATCGAAGTGGAGTTACGAAGATGTAATATCGTATTATGAGGAATTGCTTAAGGATGGCAGATGCAAAGACATTGAAATTAAGAGGGTAAAGGAAGAATACGATTTGTGGGAAGACCCAATATGGAAATATATTTAACTGATATCATTGCTTCATAACCGGCCCGATAGCTTTTCTATACTTTCCCAATATTTTTAGTGACACTGTTTTTTGAGAAATTTCGTCCATAGCTTGTTTGGAAAAACCGTTATCGATAAAATCTATATAGAATATGTACGAAAAAGGGTTGAATTTTATCGGCCTAGATTCAATTTTAGTCATGTCAATGCCATATTTTGCCAGCACGTCTACGATCGATGCGAGCGATCCTGGTTTGTTCAATAAGGTAAAAGCAATGGATATTTTATCGCCTTGAGGTTTTGCCAGCCCTTTCTTTGTTATTACAAAGAACCTGGTGAAATTATCATGTTCATTTCCAATATCCCTATCCAATATAGTTAACTTACACGCTGAGGCCGCTTCTTCACTGCATATTACGGCGTGGCCTTTGTTTTGCTCATTAAACAGCTTCTCTATTCCTGCAGTTGTACTAGTTTCTTCTATCACAGCGTATCCGTGTTTTTCTATATAATTTGAACACTGCATGAGAGCCTGGGGGTGAGAATGTACAATTTTGACATCCGCATTGTCGGTCGCTGCAATACAATGCACTACTCTAAGGTAATATTCTTCAATAATTGATACATCTTTAGAGAATAGAAGATCGAGTGTTTGGCCGACCTGGCCTTCCAGCGAATTCTCAACCGGTACAACGGCCCTATCTATTCCTCCTTTTTCTACGGCATCAAATAGATCAAATATGGTTTTAAATGGGACCCCATCGTTATATCCCATTTTCGAGGTAGCTAAGAAAGAATATGACATTTTAGGACCAAGGTATCCAGTACTCATGCGTTTCAGGATTTATTGAGAAATTAAATATTAAGTTTACTGGGTTGAATGATTATGTTAGAGGCTATTTGTGAAAAGAATACAATATTTAGTTTCTGTTATACTGATATAATAGATATATTATATCGGTATCTTTAAAACTAATAGGTCTCTCATAAATGAGCCTGACATAATCTCCTTACACAAAATAGATATCTAATCTCTATTATTTCGAATTCATAGATACTCTATATTGTACTTTTAGATTACAAGAAGCCTTGCGTAGAGGTATGTTGCAGGAGACTAACGTTTTAAAAAAGGAAAACAAGAACGCTCCGGTTTTAATAAGTTACATCAAATCAAACAATTTCCGCGTAATCAAAATCAGATAACGATTCGTAATTTTCTATTCGTTATCCTCTTTTATGGAATCTCTCATCAGGTACTTCTGGACTTTGTAAACGATTGGAACAGGGCCAAATAGTTCGAAAACCCGGATATACTTTAATGGATACGCAATGGGTGAGTCCCAATAATATAGTATGGACATCCACCTGAGGAATTGCGAAAAGCTTATTCTATATGGCTGATTTTTTCCAAGGAGCCGACTAGCAATATTAGCAATGATACTAACTTCCATTATGTGATTGAATATAGCTCGCCTTGTCCCTTTCTTCGAAAAATAATTATAAAGCTCTGTAAAATGAATGACGTCAATAGAGTATGATGATATAGTCTGCTCAAGCCTAACTCTATAAGGAGCAAAAGTGTGTGAACTGCTGGTATGATACCTATATAAGGTTAGTACTTTTTTTCCATTGATTATTTTACCCGATGATTCTAGCGCAAAATAAAACATCATATTGTCTACCGATACCTTTGAATTCTCAAGGAATTCGTGCATCACAACGCTTTTTCTGATGCTTATGGATGATGAATTGAAGCTCAGACCCCTATTTGTTCGGCCTAATTTTTTTCCGGATTCATCTATGTACTCAGCAACGTTATGGTAGTAAACTACATTTGTATTCCTCCTAAATATCTTGTAGACGGTTTCCAGCTTCTGTCGATCGAACATATCGTCATCTTCCAAAAATGATACTATTTCACCTTTTGACACATAAAGCGCTTCAGATATTTTTCCGCCCAGTGATTTGTTTTCACTTATTATTCCTTTAATATTATTTTCTTTAATGAAATTATCTATCGTATCATCCTGAAAATTTTTGATGACTATAATCTCATAATATTCTCTGTCTAATGTTTGATCCAATGCACTTTTTATGGCATCCAATAAAAATTCCTTTCTGTTGTATGCAATTATTATGACGCTTATAAATGGATCTCCCATTAGGTCATCATGACATAACCAATTAATAATGATTCGGAAGATAATAATTATGTTACGCTAATGTTGATTCCTCTGCATTGATATGTAAAGATTTTCTATATTTTTGTAAAGATCTCTTACTACTACAGAGTTATCGTATTTTTCAACAGCGTAGCTGTGCTCGGCATCCGAGATCGCCCTTAGTTCAGCTACTCTATCTATTGCCTTGAGAAGCCTATTGGATAGATCATCGAGAGATAAACTGCTATACTCTAAAAAGCCCTTTTCTGAGAGATCGTCGTAAGTGCCTCTAATTCTCTGAGAGGTAATTATATATTCGCCCGCAGATAAGGCCTCGGCTATAACTGATGGTTGAGCGTCCCATCTTGTGGGATATAAGAATATATCACACTTTCCGTAGAGATCTGCTAGTTCACCTTCACTTAATACTCCATGGTAAGTAAGATTGGGCAATTTATTGTCATTCAATATCTGGGAGTATTCCCCACCTCCAGAAACATTGAATTTTACACCAGTATTTCCTTCAAATTTCTTGCATACTTCAATAAATAGGTCGATGCCCTTTATATATTCTAGTCTTCCTACGAAAAGGACGTTAACAGTGTTGTCTCTAGCCTTTGGTTTAAATTGGGAAGTTTCTACACCAATTATCCCTGTAAAATAGCGCTTTCCCATCAATTTTCCGATACCTTTGGATTTAGGGAATAAATGGAATGCGTCTATTCCTCTGTATACTAGGCCGGATCGCACAAGCAATGCAAGTATTCTGTTATAGGTATTATCAAATGCAAACTGGGCGTGATTGCTTCCTATTATCAACTTCCCTTTGAAAAGTGGCCAGTACTCGTTTTTAAAGAGATAGACTACGTCAAGCTCTCCTATCGATCTTAACTTTTTAATGTTAAGCACTTTCGTTATTCTTATCAGCAAGGGAAGAATCAGAGCGTATATCGGCTTAGTTATCCGATGCATCCTTAAAAACGATATACAGTGCTCGTAATCTTTAATAGTTACGACATTCTTAATGCCGATACGATCCAGTACGTCGTTAGGCAAGCGCTGGACTTTATAAAACTGAGATTGGACTATTACTAATTGATGATCAGTATTGTATTTAACATAATTTAAAAGAGTTTTCTCTATGCCTGCACCAAGAGAAACGTTGGTATTCGTAAAGAGGGCAATTTTCATTCTGTTTTGAATGAAACCGTATTATTATAATATTTTTCTCCTTCTAAATTCACCGAAGAAAAACGATCTTCTAATTACGATTGGATCGGTTTACTCAATAATAATGTTGGAGATCATTTTTATAATATACAGCCATAAATCAGTTTAACGCTATTAACTACGACGTATTGACACGGACATCTAATATACGTAAGGGTATGTGCCATTTTAATTATAACAACTAATTCTATATTAAATCTATAGAGTTAATATCGATGTGATCATTAGTCTCGTACTATGCGATATTTAATATTGTAAGTTTTGATTTAAGAGTGATGAAATTCTTCAATAGTATACGAAAATGCTTTCATAGAAACTTTTGGAGGTCTTTTTCTAATCTTTCGCCTACATTTTCAGGAGAAAATCTGATAACGGAAGTTCTGCAAGATTCCTTGATTTCGTTGTCTTTTTCTCTTTCTAAGGCTTTTCTGCATGCATCCAATAACTCCTCATATGTGCTGATGAATGTAACGTTTTCATTGCCTGCTAGTTCTAGGCTGGGGCCCTGCTTATTGTAAGTTATTACAGGTGTTCCGCATGCAAGCGATTCAAAAGGTATTAGGCCTAAAGCTTCGTAATTGTATAGGAATAGAGTGGCTGAAGCGCCGCTGAGGACCTTAACCATTGTATTTTCATCAAGATAGCCGAGGTTTTTTACACCCTCGAGGTTAAGGGGCCCGTATGCCACTAGAGGTATGCCGTCCTTGGCTAGCCTCTTCACCATTTCTCTTCCGTTAATATCCGATGAAAGACTTACCGTTGGGACTGCTATGTATTTATCTGCTGTATACGGTTCTCCTGGTTTGAACAGATCCGTATCTATGACGTACAAAACGTCCTGAACGTATAGGCCGTAAAGATACTCAAACAATGTTTTAGTCCACGTTGAATTTGCAAAGAATCCGTCGAACTCCTCGAATCTCGATCGTTCAAAGAACTTGAGAAAGCCGTAAAATGGGGAAAAGACAATGTTCCTTAACATTGAGTTCTTCTCAGGGTATCGTTCCATTGAGACGACACCGTGATCGTGGAGTTCCATAACAAGCAGCAGTACCTTAGCCCTTGAATTTTTCTTTATGTACTGTGGCAGCCAGTGGCCCTCGTTGGCAATAACGAACACGATATCGTATTCCCCATTGTCCGTTATAAACTTTGCAAGTTCTTTCGCTTTTTTCCTAAGAAACTGGTAATTTAAGGAGAAACGTACACCGAAATGGCCTTGATCTATGATCTTGATATATTTTAGTTCAGCAGGCCTGATGTAATCTTCAACTGATTCCTTGGTCCTCTGCGTTATGGTATGAATGAACAATGTTACGCTATTTAGACGGGAGAGGGCCCGTGCAAGAGAAAAAGCCAAACGATTGCCTTCGATCTTATGGACATAAGGTACTACTATTGCTATCTTCACTTTAAAAGTATACCTTAACTTTATATTTCATTTTCCTCCCATTAATGCAGTATAACTATTGTTATACAGCATACTGTTATTGCATTACCTCCTATGAAATAAGAAATCCATAGGGATGAGTGATTAGAGTATGCAGGTCGATGACAAGAAGCAACGACATATACTTCACTTTGGTTAGTATAAGCAAAAAGATGTTATTCCTTCGTGTTCAAGGATCCAAGCATTCTATTGCGTAATCTCCAGATCAAATTTCATCAATTATTGCGGTTAAGAATGCCGAGGATCACATGAACAAGCGTTTAGGGCGAATTTACTTAAATTTACCTTTAAAATAGTTATTCTTAAGAACATTGGATGTAGATGAGGTGGATTGCAATGAGGATGCCTTGGGGCTATTAGATAAGATCTTAAGTTTGTTCCGCATAACTATCTCGAATCTTCACATCCCTTATTTTGCATAGATATAACCGGTACGCACGTTATATTCTGTTGCACGCTTATTACTAACTTTTTACCAGTTTTCATACACCAGGGTTGTGATAAACTCCTGCTTCTTTGACAATTCCATACTTTCACTCCATTCAATATTGGATTCTCTATCCTTCAAATAAACATTATACACGGTGTTCAATATGATCAATGCCTCTGTCCCTGATATTCCTATACTATTTATTTTACATTCCAGCATTGACAGTATTACATATGTAAATAGCATATTTTGTGAAATGTTTCACGCATCTCTGGACAAATCGTGAAATTAATTAAGATACACTTCGTTCCATGTCCATAAAATGCCAGAAAGAAAGGTATATAAACCGGAAGAGAAACTGAAAATTGTACTGCAAGGCCTGAGCGGAACCATCTCAGTTTCGGATCTGTGCAGAAAATATGATATCAAGTCTGCAAGGTTTTACTCGTGGAAGGAGAAACTAATGAGGAGTTCTGCTGATATATTCGAAGACAGGTAGAGAAAAGGTGTACCTGCAGATAAACGCATTGACGATCTGAAAGAGGAGAATGCAAGGCTAAAGGAGACCATTTCCGAGATTGTAGAGGAGAACCTTGAGATCAAAAAAGTATAGAAGCATCTTTCAGGGGAGGGGATGGACATGAGGTCACTGTTCCATGACATCCACCGGACTGTCATGAATGCCATGGAAAGGGCAGGATATTCAGGAAAAGCAACACTGAAGATCCTTCGCACACCAAGGTCCTGGTACTATGTACAGCTTGATTTCTCACCCCTCCTGGACGGAAGGTTCAACTCCTTCGCTGTCAGGGAGGATGATGAGTGGATCGTTATAGGATACAGGCGTAAACAACCGGAAATGTCATTCAGGGAGATTGCATACACACTCATTGATGAGGATCTTACATATCTCTCCCCTCAATCAGTTTACAGAATATTGAAGAAGCACGATCTCATAACAGAATGGCACATGAAGACCTGGCCATCCACAAGACCGTAAAAGGCGAAGAGACCTGACGAAAGATGGCAGACAGACATTATGTACATCAAGATAAATGGAAGATTCTTCTATCTTCTGATCTTCATAGACGAATATTCCAGGTACATAGTGCATCATTCACTGCTGATATCTATGGATGTCGATTCCATATCCATGGAGGCACAGAGAGCAATCGACACACTGAGAAAATCATCACTTGCAGAACCTGTTATACAGAGCGATAACGGTTCATCATTCATCGCAATGGAGTTCAAACATGTCCTGAGGGAGAATCATCTCACTCAAAAACTCATAAGGCCTCACACACAAGAAAACAACGCGATCGTTGAAAGAGCCAACAAGACCATGCGAGAGTCTTGGTACCTGTCATACAGACTGATTACGAACAGGCGAAATCCGAAATCTCCGGTATCGTTCAGCACTACAATAACGAAAGAAGACATTCCGCACTGCAGTATCTCACACCGATACAGTATTACAGGGGCGATCCTAAAATACTCCTGGCAGTGAGGGAGGCAAAGATAGAGAAGGCAAAAGTATTGAGGAGGGAAGCAAATATGAAAGAAAGGAAATGAGGTGAAGAGACAGGAACCGTTTCTTAATTATTTTCCTGATCTATCCAGAAGTGTGAGAAACAGTACACTTCTGGATAGTAGACCATTTTGTATACTGTATTCACGTCGTTTATGTTGCCCTCGAATACTTTGTTAACGACAGGTATTCCATACTTTCCGTTCATTATCATCGCGATGTTTATCTGGAGTTTGTTGAGTTTCCCATCCTTGTTGTGCCCAAAGAATGCAAGAGGACAGCATTTGCCTTCAAAATATATCGGGGTGATATCGTAGAAGTAGGTGTCGTCTTCTTTGCCGAACAGTTTCAGTGCGTTTCCGTATAGTTGTATCGAGATCCTGTACAGGTGGTCGGTGTTCTTTTCCTCATAGTAGAGTTTGTTCATTAGGTACTGCTGCGTGTTATCTGTTATGCGCTCGGGGTCAAAGTTCATGGATAATGGCAGATGGGTCTTCTTTACCCAATTTGTTGAGTTCGCAGATGTTGGTTTATAATCTAATAGTTTATGCGACGTTGTAAGAAAGAATTCAAGACCTAACGACAGTCCTTGCCTCCTTGGAACGTATGTGTTTACCACGTCAAACAGGTTGATGGCCTCCGCCGGCCTTATAAAGTAGTGCAGCACCTTCGAAATCGTATGCATGAAGAAGCAACTCCTTGGTTATCGGTTTGGCGTCAGGTTCCTTTCGTGGATCTGTCCGACCATAATACTTCAGCACACGTTGCCTTACTTTTCTTTCTTTTGTGCGATACCCTTCGACTTCCATCCATGTAATATTAAATGCCTCTGACCTCTTTTGATACAATGTAGCTCATAGTCTCCCTTTGTTATATTAAAGTTAATACAATAAGATTATTATGCCTTTCAGTATGGAAAGAGCAGTATATCGAGAGGAAGCGTGTGTTGTATTAAACTTTTATCTGAACTCAATTCAAAGACTCAGGTATGTAAGATAAGAACAACAGTTTTTAATATTTGTTATAGATAAAGATAACTACGAAATTGAATAATGATATTTCTATAGCTGCATTAATAGTGACATATAATCCAGATAAGAGACTGATAGAAAGTTTAACAAAATTGGAAAAACTTGTTGATTTTGTTGTTATTGTAGATAATAATTCCAATAAAAGTCCGGTTCTTGATTACATAAGTAATAATATCTTTAATGACCGATACCTAATTCAATTGGAAGATAATCTTGGTATAGCCTATGCATTAAATACCGGTATTAAATATATCTTGGAGAAAGGGCATTATGACTACATACTAACACTGGACCAGGATACAGTTCCTTTAATAGATGATATTAAAGAGTTAATAAAAAGAGCAAATTCTATTTACAGCAATATAGGGATTATTGCGCTAATATCGAAAATGGACCCTAAAATTCCAGAATTCACGGATGTTAAATTTCCAATGACAAGTGGAAACATTGTAAAATCAGAGATATTTAAGTATATTAAATACAGGGAAGAGTTCTTTATAGATTCCGTAGATTTCGACTTTGATTATAATGTAAGAATGCATGGATACCGTATTATACAATACAACTACAGGGCTATAGACCATAATGTAGGAATTACCAAAAATGGATTTCCATATGAATCAAGCGAAAGACTTTACTATATAATCAGGAATTCTACTGTGCTTTTCGGTGAGAATAAGATAACCTTTAGAATGTACATATTTCAAGCTTTTTACTGGATTACCATGGGTTTAATTCATTGGGAAATTTTAAAGACTGCTAAATCAAGTGTAAAAGGGTTTAAAGATGGTGTAAATAAAAAATTAGGTAAAAATAATGATATTTAATATTTTTAATGAATTTATATTTGGCAATATGAAAAATCTAGAAATATGGCAACTTAAGTGAAGGAATTAATACATATCTATTACACTTTTGTACGGAATCAACAATAAACGAATATAAAAAAATAAGCAAAGAACTAAACTCATTAAGATCCAAACTGATTTGTTTTTTAGCCTTGTGAATTACAGCAATAATCTCTATATTTCAAACAATCCTAAAAAATTAACGAATTCTATATTAGCTTTAAAAATAAGGAACGGATTATACAATGAATGAAAGAAACACTTAAAGCTATACTAAATACAGGTTAATTCAAACCACCGACCTCTTAGAAACAAAATTATATATATGTTTTTAATAAAAGGTTAATGAAAGCTATAATTGCTGGTATCTCCGGTCAAGATGGTTATTTTCTTTCACAACTTTTGTTGCCGAAAGGTTAGGAGGTACGCGGAATACTCAGACGTAACAGCTCAATGACATAGGGTACAGTCGATCTTCTTCCAGAAAATTTCCATACAAAATCAATAGAACCATACAATAGATCAATAGGAATAGAGGATCTTATAGTATAAATGTATTTCAATGGCATATCTACAAGGGGAATAGCGGTATAATAGAGGATATATTAGGAAATAAATACTCTAAATCCACTGTATCAAGAATAACAGATTTAACTATAGAAGAGGTTTATAAATTTGTTAACAGGTCATTAAATAAAAAGTATATAGCAATATTGTTAGATGGCTTATTCTTCTATTTAAGAAGGGGGATGTTGATAAGGAACCTGTAGTATTTGCATTAGGAATTAAAGAAACAGGAGAGTATGAAGTATTAGGATTCTATTTAACAGTAAAAGAATCACATAATACATACAAAGATGTATTGGAGGATCTTTATAGCAGGGGATTAAAGGAGCTATTATTGATTGTAGCAGATGGAATAAAGAATTTAGATGAGGAAGTCATGGAAATATATAATAGATCAGAATTCCAGTTATGCACTATACATTATTTAAGGGGATTAAAATCTGATGTAAGAAAAAAGGATGCTGATGATATTACTAATGATGGAGATAAAATGTTTAAATGTGATAATAAGGAAGAAGCTATAATAAAATTCAATGAATTTAAAAATAAATAGAAGAATAAATATCCAAAGTAATATCCAATACAGAGAAAAACCTTGAAAAGCTACTAAGGTTCTATAATTATTCTCCAAGCATAAGAAAATTACTGAAATCAACCAATGCTATAGAAAAATTAAGTGAAGAAATAAGAAAGAGGATAGATACTATATCATGATTCCATAATAAGGATTCAGCAATGAAGGAATTCCATTTTAAGTCAATATAATTTAATTCAAAGCATGCATTAGGGAAAATGAACGAATATTATAAATGCCAGTACGAAATAAAGGAAATGTACAATAAGAGGTATCCCCTATAAATAGACAAAATTCCCGATAGAATCAAATTATAAAAATATTAATAAGCTTATAATTAATGCATTCAGAAAAGGGTAATATGGTTATATCAGTAATAATAATAGCATATAACGGAAAAAAATATATATTAGATGCAGTAAAAAGCGCATTAAATCAGACGTTAGATAAAAAATATTATGAGATAATAGTTATAGAAAAATTACAATGATGATAAAATAGATTATTTTATAAATAAAAATAATATAAAAAATATGTTCAGCAATGATAACTCACTTTCGGGAAAGATATATGATACACTTAAAATAACAAATGGAAATGTAGTATCATTTTTAGAGGATGATGATTTATTTACAAGTAATAAACTTGAAATTGTATTTAACTTATTTAAAAACGAAAATGCTTGTTATTATCATAATGCTTCAGAAATAGTAGATAAATTTGGGCATTCTTTAAATATAAAAAATACTGATCCATATTTTAATTCATCATCAATATCTATACGAAAAGATATTATATATAGAGATATAATAAAGGAGATTCCGAAAGGCGTAAATACCGTATTATATATCAATGCGTTAGACTCTGGTAAAGAGATTGTAAACGGTTATGAGGCTTTAACATATTACAGGGCTCATAAAAGTGAAACGCATTTTACTGGATCATTAGAAGAAATTGCATCATCAGATTTAAATCTGGCTAAATTAGCAGTTGCATCATTCGAAATTTTATATAAAAGGTTGATAAATAAAAACAGAAAACAGTAGAGATAAGTTAATGTCATATACAATAGACGCTAAACTTAAGGCAAATTTGTTGAGCAGGTATTTAACGAAAAATAATATATATTTTATAGGGAATGAAGATATTAAATCTTGGTTATTTTATAATAATGAGAAATTTTTACGTGGAGTTAAATCATTTTTTATAAAATATCCATGCTAATTTTATTATCAATGCCCTCATTTATTATAAAATATGCAATAGAGCCTTTCATAAATCAAAAATATATTAAGAGCAAAATAGGCTTTAATTAATATCAAATTACTCTTATAAATTTTTATCTTTTTAACTTAATTTTCCTTTTGGGATATACCAAATTGATTTTTTTGTATAATACCGCATCATTTACCCGATTACATGTAATTGCAGTAGACCATAAAAATATTTAAAAACAAACAACCAATGAGTGTTTGTAAAAATATGAAAGATAATAAAATGAAGCTCAATATTTATGATGTGGTTTTTGTTTTGCCAAGACCTAGTATTACTTATCCATCAGGTGGCTATGATATTGTTTACAGGCTTGCTAAAGCACTTAACAAGGAAGGTATAAGAACCTCTATCATTTTTTTAGAGAAGCCAGAAATTTATATAGAGAATTATAATGTTAGTCAACATGTAAAGAATGAGAATAGATGGTATAGATTGATTGTATATTTATTTCGCTTATTATTTAACGTTAAGAGAATTGATTTGTTCTATAAATTACGACTATATAAACTCCTAGGAGTTGATTATAATTATTCTATTTTAGATGATATTGATTTATATTATTATGAAACTATTGAAGATGTTAAAATTAAAATAAATATCATTATAGCCACTTCATGGGAAACTGCTTATTTCGTTAGGGAATATGTTAAAAAGCATAAAATCGAAACGCTATACCTTGTCCAGCATAGTCAAGATGATGTCTCTTTTAGCGGAGAGAATTCCAACAATGCAAAATTTACATATACTTTTCCATTTAAAAAAATTGTCATAAACCAAAAAATGTATAACAGGTTTAAGGCGGAAAAACCATTGTTTTTCCATGTCGGTATTGATACTCAATTCTTTAAAAAGCTAACAAAAACTAATGATAGGGAATACATTATGTTTCCATTAAGAATAAGTGAATAGAAAGGCTCAATATATGCTATTGAATGCATTAGAAAATTATTGCAGAATAATGAAAGTATAAAAATCACGGCATTCGGAGATTATAAATTGGATGAAATACCGGCAGATATAAGGAACGAGATAATTTATTATTACAGGCTATCCAGAAAAGTTTTGCTTGGCCTGTATAACAAAAGTATTATTTTTGTCTTGCCTTCTATAGTCGAGGGAATGCCATCGCCACCTCTGGAAGCGATGGCATGTGGTTGTGCTGTAGTTGTAACTGACAACGGAGGAGTAAATGAATATATTAAAGATGGCTTAAATGGCATTGTGTGCCCTGTGAGAGATTCTTATTGTTTGTATCAAAAGGTTATATTGTTAATCAATAACAAAGCTTTAAGGGAGCAAATGATTCAAGACGGATTGGAAACAGCTAAAGAATTTAGCTATGATAACATGAATAAAAATTTTATTAGGTTAATTGAAGAAGTTCAAAGAAGAAAATCTTAAGATAAATAGTATTACTACTTGTATGAATTCTCTTTTCTATATTCCATATATAATTTTAATTTCTCCATTATTGCTATAATTCACTTTGTTGGACTATCTAAACGATCGTGATCTGTTCCCCTTTAATTCTGGACAGTTTTGTATAATGATTTTAACCATAACACCATTATGGCAATGATCAGGGGGCACTATTAGTTCCATGTGGCATGATCCACCCTATTAAGTATGTATTTCTTTTTTCATGTTCAAGTATAATAATATATATTGCACAAATGTACCGATAATAAGCAAGGCTGTTGGAACATAGAAAAAGATTGTATTAACTGTAGACCATATAATGTGGAATAGACATAGCTAAGAAGAAGTTTGATTACTGTATTATAGAGGAATTTTCTTATAATATTCAAGCTTTTTGTCTTACGATTTAGGATTAGACCATTACACTTATTATGTCCTGTAAATATGTTTATTCATACACCTGATTTTGCATAGATATAACCCATACGCATGTTATGTTCTGTTGCATCTTTATTAAATAGTTTTACAGGTTTAGTATAAGTTACAGTGAATCCGGCTTCTTCAAGTTTATCCTTTAATTTTTCATAACCGTAGTGGTACTCGATTTCTATTCTTTCAAATTTCTTTAACGTATCGTTATCCTCCTTGAGTAAATTATACTCACAGCCCTCGCAATCCATCTTTAGAACAGCCTTATCTATTTGGTAATCACTCAACAACGTTTTTAAAGACAATATTTTAATATCCATGCCATCGGTGAATGATCTTAAATTAATAGTACCGGGGTTTTTAAAATCAGGATCTACCTTTATAGTACCATCTTGACCGTAACCCGCATTTAATAATATTATTTTATCTTGTAGATCGTAGTTTTTGATATTTTTTAATGCTATGTTATAGGAGTACGGATATGGTTCCAAAGCGATAACTTTTTTTGCGTTATTTAATGCAAAATATATGGATGAATCGCCAATATTGGCACCTATATCAATGACAGTTTCATTTTCAACTCTGAGGAAAGCGTAAATTTCGAATCCAAAAACACCTGCAGCGTCACCGATGGGGTATTCGAACATTATGTTATGACCATTATAAGTGAATTTTATACTATTGCCTTCTAAATTCACATTATAAATGTGATCATTCCTAGTGGTAAATAGCACAGAATACGCGTATGCCAAATCGTGATTTAAATATGTTGAATTTCCATTTTGCAATATAACCTTAATTCTATCTCTTCCTCTCCAAACGTTCCACATAACGCCCATATAGTTCCTATATGCCTCTTTGTATCTTTTTATCGTACGCATCATATCTTTCATTCCCATTTTCAATCCTACCCTTTACCTTTTTATAAGATGTGACAAAGATCCTCTATTTATTTTTTTTCATAACACGATGTGTACTTGTTTATCGCTTGTTATTTCCTTTCCTTAGGTTCAATAGATGCTATTTTTTCTTACATTCACTGTATCTCTTCTTGAAATATATTTGCAGAGCTACCTTACGTCCTCAACCATTGTGTTGTCAAGAATATGCAGTTTGCTCTTAAGTACATAACGTATACTGAAATTTTTCCTAAAATTTACCAATTAATAGTTTAGCTGTATTGGGCTTCAATCTTATTTAATGATTCCTAATGGTTATAAAATCAGATCTTTTCATTCCTAATTCAAGCATCTCGATAATGGAATAATCTATCATATATCTAACTTGTTCTTAAAATCATAAATTAAGGGATGTTTCGTATCTGTAATTGAAAGCAGAAGTCAAATTGATTGGTTAAGACCTATTGTATTGATATCTTTCCTTATTAATGATTGAAGAATTGCATATCCGTAATTGAACCTTGCATTTATAGGATCAGTTACTCAATATTCCACTAATATTATTTATTCTTCCCAGATTGGAAATTGAATTCATGTGCCAATTCATTTAATATTTTTGGGATAATTGAGAAATAAGAAGATGCATCGCAACAATCATAAGTCGTTAGGTTTTTTGTCTTTATAATACGATCTCTCATACTCATTTTTAATCTCTATCGTATCTATATTGTAAAAATTTGAAGGAATAGCCAGTAAATTCATAGATGAATACACGACTGTATACGTGAATTGCGTTACACTATCATATGCAATGATTCAACAATTTGTTCTGAATCTCAACGGCTTTACATTTAAAAAAGGTGTAAACACAGTAAACAATACATTTGTCGATCCAGCAACAACGACGAGGTAAGCAACATAATCGTACAGTATGACATAAATATAACTAATAATGAATTCTACCCTTACAACGTAGGCGTATTTTGCAATATGTGATGCAGGAAGCTCGATGATAGTTCGCGCCGATTCCAATACTATCACGAATAATACCTTTGTAAAGGTTAACTCTACAGCGAACAATTCGCCCATAAAATATGGAGATCCTTCGTCTATCCCTAATATACTATGGCATTGAATTTAATTAGGTTGGTCTACCGGCAAATACGTCCTGAACGTTGTTAATGGAACTACATACAACACGAAAAATTCATCCGTTATATTTATAAAGGTTCCCAACGATCCTACAAAGCGACATAAATAGGATAAAACTTTATATCTAGCACAGATAACTTGATATCACCATACGTTGCGATTAATCTTCCCTTAGCCTTATCTCCAGGGTATACGGTACCATTTAAAGAAGATCGGTCTGCCCAAAAAATACAGATGTTTCGTCACATTAAATAGAATAACCAAAAACAGCACGAATCAATATGTAAACTTTACAGCATAAAATGTGGCTTACATATACTCCATTGAATTGGCTAAGGTTATTACACACGGGATCGATTGCTGTTAATTGTAATGCTGTAACGATACTGAAACTTGATATCATATCACGTACAAGATTACATTCACGGATCCGGCATCTTCCATGCTGGCTAGTACTCCTGAATCCTGGCCATGCTTATTGTATCGATTGTTTCCATGGATGCTTCTTTGGTTACTTCATCCATGTTACCTAATGTTACCATGAGTTCTAAAGAGGTAACATGGGCATGGTAACATTTCTTAACAGATCCGCTATTATAGGCATTTTCCTGAATGGAAACATGCAAAGGAAACACGTTGCCACATATTGTCCCATGCATATGTCCCATTTACTCCGAACACACCAGCAGAACCAAAATTATACGCAATTTCCTATGTTGCAATTAGTGTTGCAACGGTTGCAACATGGTCACCATGAAAAAGCCAGCGTTCGTTAGAAGACCCTCTATTTTAGGCATTTTCCGATGTTGCAACTGGTGTTGCAACAGTTGCAACATAGTGTTGCATATTCATTTTATCCTATATTATCCTAATTCCATATTTTAATTTTCATATCCATATTTTATTTTATTGCAACATGATCGGTTGCAACATGTTGCAATCGGCCTTAATTCATGATACCGATCATATGGATTTTTGATCCCATTTCCCCGATAATGACCTTTCAGTTTTTCTAAAATTTTTATTCTGTACGGTCTGTGATTCATGGTTGTCATGATAATTTTCTTCCACATCAATTAGTACATCTTAAACTTTAAAACCAACAGGATATGATTTTATGTAAAATAGTTGACTTTAATATAAATAGGTGTCTTTCGAACATGTTTAAAACCATTTTCCGATGGCATCGATATTAAAATATTGTCTTTGAAATGCAAGAATGATATATATTGAAATGGAATGCAAAGACCTAAAATTATCCTTCAAAAAATTTGTACCGTAATTAAAGTTATACGTAAAGAAGAGAAAAATTTAATTCATGATCAGTATGTTACGACTTAAAAATTTCTTATTACATATATTTGATATATACTCCATTGTATATTTTGCAACCAATTTGTAATACTATTAACAAGCTTCCATTAGATACATATCTTTTACTTTCCACAGTAAGCGGAAGCAAGGAATGCAACATTGCATTTTGTTGATGAAATCAAGATAACAGGCATAGCGGTGTTCAAGAAATTATTTTATTTGACAAAGGTAAGGGTTATTTACAGTAATTTGCAGGATATGTTCCTTAATCAGGAAAAATGATATTATAAAAATGCTATTGAATTTCAAGAAGAAATATATGGGTCCGACTTTTGTTGATTATGAAACCGTTATGAAAAGGTTTTATAAATGGTAATTTGGCACATTGCCAGATTATATTGAAAATTTAAAGGTCAGGAAGCCAAGCCGTGATAAGAAGATAAGTCTGATTACCAGGACAGGTGTCGATGAAATAATTAGAAACTGCAACAATGCCAGGGATAAGGCAATTATATCCATTTTATATTATTCAGGGTGCAGGGTAAGTGAAATATTATCTTTAAAAATATCCGATATTGTTTATGAAGAATATTGTGTGATATCGCATTTTCATGGCAAAACAGGTAATAGAATCTTGGGAATAATAGGCTATTCTACAGCATATTTAAGGGATTATATAAAAATAAAATATGATGGGGATTAATACCTTTTTACGTGGCAACAGGGAGATACAATGCATAAGCGATTACATTATTACGCAGTAAGAAAATTATTTTTTAATGTTAAAAAACGTGCAGGAATAGATAAAAGGATGTATCCACATTTGTTCAGGCATACAAGAGCTTCGTTGCTAGCTTCTAAAGTTACCGAAGTATCTTTGGAAAATCAGATGGTATGAATTAATGAAAGCTAGATGGCTGTAATATATGTGTATTTATCTGGAATGGATCAGGATGACGCAATTCTTAAAGCTTATGGAATTGTTGTAAAAGAAGATAAAATAATAGTAGAGAAATCCAATATAATACTGGATATGACAAAGAAGATAATGGAGAAATCACAGGATGCTTTTAAATCGCAATTAATAGAAAATATATTGGAGGAAATTTTAAAAAGATCCTGAATTGTTAGAAAAATTTAGAAATGAAATAAACAAATAAATATTCAGTAATATTTTAGCTCCTATTATTAATAGACTAAGACAACACATATCTATTAATGAATAGATTTATTGCAATAATGGTGTATTCCTTTAAAAACACAGAAAAACCAATGGTAATCATATATCTATGACATAGAAAAATACCTTAAAGCCTGACACAGATGCTTTAGATAAACAAAAACACAGTATAAAAAGAGAGATTCTAATGTAATTTCAAAAATAAAAATATCAAGTATATGATTCTATAAATATGACCATACTATTAGAAATAGCCTTCTCCACATTATTACCAGTGATGGTCAATTTATATTATTTCCCGAAAATGAATATACCTTTTTAATTTATCAATTATATTTATACGACAATATGCTAATCCGCATAGCATCTTTGATCCAGGGCATTTTATGCATAATTCCTGAGGTATTTTTATTATTTTATCCTCCATATATTTCCATGTGAAATGGGGCTGTATATAATAATTGCTATATTATTATTCTTGCAGTAATCATAAAGCCCTGACCTTTCTATATCCCTTGCAATTATACTATACTCAACCTGATCAAATGTAATTTCATATTTTTCGTAGAACTCTGTGCATTTTCAGCTTACTTTGCAGAGAAATTGTTAATACCTATATTCTTAATTTTGCCCTCGTCCATTAATTCCTCCGTTGCCTTCATTGTTTCTCCAATGAGTACATCTGGATTTGGCCAGTTAAACTGGTAAAGATCTAAATAATCGATACCCAGCTTGTTTAAGCTAGCTTCGCGCGCTTTCATCAAATCATCGTAGCGGAAATGGTTTGCCCATACCTTGCCTGCTATAAAAAGATCATCCCTTTTATAATCTCTTATTGCTTCCCTATTATTGGCTCTGTGCCATATATTTCAGCTTTATCAATAAAATTCACTCACCGGGGTCTAACATATTTGTTTCTAATACATCCGAAAGCAATAAAAATCATATTTTACGTTATTCGTATATATATTTCCTTGTCTCATGCTTTTTATTTGAATTGTTATTATTACTAACAGATATTATTTCATATAAATCGCAATCAGTATAATTTAAAATATTATTTAAATTTAGTGTGTCTTTTACAGATATAATTATAGAAATTCCTTCCATTAAATGTTTATCTTTTATAAAATAATAAATTTTTTTATTATTTTTATATGGTATTTAAAAGAAATGATATATACAAAAATATTTTTGTTGAAAGTTTTTTAGAAATAAATTTACCAAATAATACTAAAATAAACGCACCTGAAAGATAAATACTTTTTCTCATTGTTACAAACTTAAAGAATAATTTAATATCGTTTATATTAATTTCATATTCGTTTAATAAATATAATTGTGATTTCCGAGCTGATATTGTAAGTTTGAGATAATCACATAATGGTTGTTTATTATCATAGAAATTATATAAATTATTCTTAATACAAAATTCATTAAATATATATACAATAGCATTTAAAGTTTCTTTGGCAATAGTAAAATTTTTATTTTTGAAGTTTTTTATTTCTAAATCACAAGAGGTGTTGGACCATGAATTATGGATAAACCAAATTGATAAGGGTTTATCATATATCAAAATTTCTTTTGAGGTATCTGATTTGCCTGAAAGACAAAAAAAGAAACACATATCATGTGCTATTCTTATATTTTCCAAAATGTCTAAGCAATCATTAAAATATGATTTTCTTATTGTAATAGCTGACATATTGAAGGCTATTAATTTTTTACTTATAAGATAATTGATGGTTTTAATATTGTTCAATTCGATTAATTTTAGAAATATTTTTTTATTTTTCTTGTTTTCACTATAATCTATTTCAAATAATCTATTATTGGTTTTAATAAAATTATTATGATAATAAACAAGATTTGGATTACTAATAAAAATATCATAAACTTCCCTTAATTTATTTGGAAAAAATAAATCATCGTCTTCTAAAAATGATACTATTTCACCTTTTGACACATAAAGCGCTTCAGATATTTTTCCGCCCAGTGATTTGTTTTCACTTATTATTCCTTTAATATTATTTTCTTTAATGAAATTATCTATCGTATCATCCTGAAAATTTTTGATGACAATAATTTCATAATATTCTCTGTCTAATGTTTGATTCAATGCACTTTTTATGGCATCCAATAAAAATTCCTTTCTGTTGTATGCAATTATTATGACGCTTATGTATGGTAATTTTTCATTCTCCATTTAAATAGTTATATATTTTATACATATAAAATTTATTACTAGATACACATCACAAATTGAAAGGTAAGATGGGTATTACAATGTTATAAATTTTATAACATAAAAATTATTGAAATCATTGCTTATTTAAGAACATTCATTAAGATTCTACAGTGTCTTTCCCAAGTATATTCTCTGGTTATATTTAATAAGTTGTTCTGTAGTTTTTCATAATTGATTTCATTATTATTTTCCAATATAAAATTGGATATTTTGTTAATATCATTTTTATCTACAATATACCCACCACCATATTTTGTAATTATATCAGAAATTCCCAATGTGGAATCTATAATCACAGGTGTAAGATGCGAGATAGCGAATACTGTAGCGGTTCCCAGACCGTACTCCTTGGTACCACCAAATCTAATTACAAATTTTGAAGAAGCATATAATTCATCAAGTTCTTCATCAGGCATATTATCATTTATGATAACTTTTTCCTGTAAATTTCTTTTATATACATTATTTTTAAAATCTTCAAATTCAGATTTTAGATTCCATCTTCCAATAAAATAAAGTTTAAAATCAGGTATAGCTTCGATAATATCTAAATAAGTATCGGGTGATCTGTCCTTGCCCCAAGTAGACGTTGCAAGGATTATATTATCCCTTTCATGAAAGTTTTTAGTTTTTTGTAATGTCATTCCTACTAAATCTGGTTCACATTTAAATCCATATATAGATGTTACATTATTGGCAATTTTCTCGGTTACAGCAAAAATTTTATCTGCATTTTTTAAAACGTCTCTCTCCATTTTAGTAGCTATTTTACCTAATACAGGAACATTATACTTACCATTAACATGTTCGTGCATCATTACAGAGTATGGAATTCCCAGCTTTCTCTTAATTTTTAGACCAGCCAATCCAGCCCACTGGTCGTGACATATTATATAATCCGCGTCCCCCTTTTTAACAGATCTTGCAAATTTATTTATAAGGTTATAATCAACTGTGCCTTCTCCTCTTCTATCAAGCATAAATAGGCCTGTTATAAATGAGTATATGAGTTTCGGTTTATAGTTTTCACCTGAAAATATTTCATAATCTATATCCTCAAGTTTATTTAAAAGATTCCTGCCACTTTCCGTTGCTCTCAAAAAAACAAGTTTGACTTTATACCCCATTTTAGTTAATTGTTTTGCCTCAGCTATTGCTATTTTCTGTGCTCCTGCAGTCCATAGAATTCTAACCAAAATTATTATCTTCATTTTGGTGTGTATAAATATTTAATATAAAATTTTATGCATTTCGTTATTGGCTGTGTACATAATTCTGTGTAAATATAAACCCCGGTTATTAATGCAAGGATCATTAAGGAACATATGAAAGAGTCCCTTTTGAGTAAGAAGACAGTAAAACAGTGAACACAACCATACGAAATTACACTTTATACGTGTCTTACAATTATATTAAAATTTGATGACTTCATAGGCGGTGTTTTCAAGGATTTCGCAATTATCTGACATGAGGCGCCACTCCATCCCTATGTGGTTGAATTCATCCACTGTCTGAATCACTATTACATCTCCTGGAGATAATTTTACATTCATCAACTTTCCCTTATTGCATAGATGATTCTTATTGTTGAAATAACTATCCGTATAGAAGTAAAACAAAGTTCCGTGAATGACCTCAATTTCATTCTTATCAATGCAGGTATGGAGGCGTGCCATAAATGAGAAAACCTGGGAATTTTTATTTTCTGGTAGGTACAGCATTATAACGAACAAATACATATAGGAATTATTAACCGGAAGCAGTGTTCAGCCTGTCAGTTAAAGGTGTATTGTTAAAGTTCCCAAAAGTATACGTAAATAGCCCATTGAAGTAAGAAAACAATGAGCAAAATATATTCAATCGTTGAAAAGATAGACAAAAGACTCGGAATTAATATACCTCTTAAAAATCTGTGGAAACTGACAGTTTCGCACAAAAATCTGTTATTTAGCATATTATAACAACATCATAAAAATAAATGTGGTATCGTTTAATCTTATTCATTCAAATTTTATTTTTTCTATAGGTGTCCAACACAAAGTATGAAAGCACAGCTAAATAAATTATTATGCCTATATAAAATACATCCATTATTACTTTTCCCTTAGTTATTATCTTAATATCATTTAATGAAGCTATACTTTTATTTATGATAAAGATGCTGTTTCCATAAATTCCGGGTATGGAACTATAAAGTTTCCCCCCGTAACTCGCCCTATATTCCCTTAAGCTCGGGTATATTGAGACTATAATAGATGTATTTTTGTTATTTAATAAAGATGTGTTTTTAATCAAAATTAAGGCTGCAACTTTGGTATAGCCTTTCAAATATAATCCTTTGCTAAAATTAAACTTTACCCATTGGTAATTATTCATTGTACTATTTTCCATATAGATAAGGGCACTTCCATTGTTTCCATTCAATAAAGTATTATTCAATGTCACAAAGTTGCCAAAGGGCAATGTTGAATTTTCACTTATGTGCGGATATGGTATATATCTGCAACTTAAATTATTGATATAAAATGTGCCATTGGTAGAGTCGTATAGCCTAAAGTCAACATATTTTTCTATGGCGGGAAATGTATAGGAGAAAGTGTATTTTTTATATGAATTGGAGACATTGAAATTATACCCTGAATATACATTATCGGTATATATATTGCTTCTCGGTTCTCCCATGAATAGTACCGAACCAGTGCCATTGACAGATGCTTTAGCATAAAATGTAAGCTTTAATGAAACCACTGTTGAGTTGATGGAGTTGCTATTTACATAAAATCCTCCTGCACCACCATCAAATGAACCATTATACGAAACACTAACACCGTTACTATACGCATTGCCTGTAATTTTTATTGTTCGATTATAATAAGAATAGTATGCTTCATTATTTACCCATAACGTCAAAGTGAAATTGTCGGGCAATCCAGTAGCATAATTGTGTCCAGCACCTGAGATAGTTTTATTGGAACTTAAGTTGAAATAGGGGGACTCGGTTGAACCTACTAAGGTAGATAGATATCCGGGTGTGTCTATGGAAATATCTTTGCTATTATTGTCAAAATTCACAGGTAATCCATATTTATTGTCATAGGTGATTGCAACATTATAGCCCAAGGTCTTGAATAAATATGGGAGTGAAACTTCATAGATATTATTTCCTTCATAGTTTAACAGCAGGTTAGACGTATAAATTGAAGTAAAGTTATCTACCTCAAATATGTCTACTTGATATTTATTATATATCTCCTTCAATCCGGTGGTATTCTGTAGAAAACTCTGTGCTTGTGTAAAACTCTTAAAACCCGCGTTAGAAAATGTATATTCAAATATTGCCCCTGGATTCTTCTGTATGTCCTGATTTGAAATCACAACGTATTTTACACCAGAATATAATAAATTATAATATAAATCTACACTCAAATTATTTGATGTAATATAATCCAAGTTAGGTATGGATGCTTCTGGGTGTGGTGGTGCATATACCCTATTACTAAATGCAGGACCACCAATCCATAGTATGTTGAAATTGCTCTTCTGCGATGAAATAAAATCATAGGCATGGATAACACTGCTATTGATGTTTAATGGCGTATATCCACCTATATTGGCAACATGATTTCCATATGCAGTATCAGGAGCTCTTGCCGGATAAAATGTACCGTCGAATGCCTGCCAGCCAGAAAATATAACAATAAACATTATAAATATTATCACAAATACCTGAAATTTATTATTTTTAAAATATTTTTTATTTTTAATGTTTTCGATATAATTTTTTATAATTGATATGTTTATATTGAATTTATCCTTATCTGATTTTATATCTACATGAAAATGCATATTCATTAAATTTACAAGAGACATTGAAAATAATATATAGTACATTGATGCAATAACGTTAATTACGTGCCCGGGAAGAGACAGCGTTGTTCCTATTGAGCCTCCAATCAGTGGAATTTTACTTATATGCAACTCTAAGTAAAATAAAGGCTTTATATAATAAACAAGTGACATTGTATAGAATATTATAAATAATATTATAACTGGGAATACAATTTTTCTAGTTTTCCTGAAAACGATTGAAATTAATGATATAACAGGAACCATTATTACTGTTAATAGCCATATATATGTTATAAAGCCATCTGGCAATAACAGCTGCGATGGATACATTAAAGATTTCACTGAACTTATTTTGTTGCCATAGAATAATATATTTGGTGGTGCATAAACGATTGTTGACCATAAATGCCCTATTAATATCAACGGGTATAATGGCTTTATGTTTCCGCTGAAGAAAGATATCGTTCCATAGCTGTAAACTCTTAATGCACCAACAGCCGTTATCGTAGATCCAGAACTGGATGTCAACACAAGCCCGAGTATAACAAAAGCCACCGGAATTATTGTGGATATTATTGTTAATATAGCATATTTGAATCTATATATAAAATCTCTATTGATTAAACCTGCTATTATGCTGCCGATTATTATAGAAATAAAATAAAATGTAGTGTAATCCGGTTCTACAAGTATAGATATAGTTAATAATATGGTTGATACTAAAAATGCCATTTTCATATTTTTCCATGAGATAAAAGCTAATAGTATAATTGCTATAAATATTATATTTAAGTTGTCTGAATATGAACCACCATCGTTAATGAGGTTTAGTGAGGTAAAGTTTGAGAATATAAATAATACAATAATGAATTTTACCGCTATTATTTCATATTTATTTTTGGTTTGTAAAAATTTTGATGTTATCATCGTGGCAAAAATATAAGCAAAAAAAAGATATAAAACAAAGGTGTAATATATAAATACCCTTTCAGTTATCATAACACTATTTGTGAATAAAGTTATGACATAATATGGCCAATCTATTATCAACCTTGAAAAACTAAAACCACTTAACGAATTAAATGATAATATACCAACTGTGTAAATATAATTTGATAATGGCCATGCTTGATCGGCATAGAAATAATAGCCTGATTCAAACAAAAACCCCCTTAAAGCAATTAAAGGTATAATTAAAATCAATATCATATCTATGTAATGTTTTTTTAAACTGTGTTTTATTAAATACAAAAGATATTGAATTCTTATCATTTTTATACCTCCATCAATATATGATATATAAACTTAATCAAAGATGTTAATTAACGTTTCATAGAGATATTATTTAATGATTCTCCCGAGTTCATACATTAAGCCCCTCAAGATTTGTACAATATATCCTCTACCTATACCTAGATCTTTAATATGTAAGGCGTTTTTATTAATCTTGTTAATGAGCATCAATATCTCGTCTGGTGCTTCTAAATTCTGCAATATCTTCCTATATTTGCCGTATAAAAATGCCTTTTGCATCAATATCTTTAGAGGGGGATCATAATTTAAAATGTATTTTTTTGCAAAACCTATATTCTGGGTTTCTTTGAAAACTTCATAGTATAATATTGAATCTTCATGGCTCTCTATTTTATAAATATCTGGCGATAATTTGTTTATAACGTTTAATAACACTGATCTCCTATAATATCTGGGAACGACCGGGATATATGGATTCGGGTTTTTCATAGCATATTTTTCATTTCTATATCTCCAATCATCCAGACATTTCGTTGTGAAATTTTTATTTATAGATTTTTCCGGTATAATTACCATATCCTCACTTTTATCATCGAGTTCATGCAAAAGTCCTTTCTCAGGAATTTGGTCACTATCAAGCAATAAAATTCTATCATAATTAGCATTTTTAATTCCGGTTATTCTGGCTTGAAACATGTTTGAATTTTCAATAATCAAATTTATACCTTTAATATCATGATCATTTATTCGGCATACTGCTATTATTTCTTTTTCAACCTCTAAATTTGTATGAAGATTTGAAATTAAATTCTTTAGCTCTGATGTTTTATATGCTCTTGTAACTATGGATATAGGCATTAAACCGTTATTTAATTTATATATAAAAGTTTACGTATGATTTATATTTAAGCATTTAATTACGAAAACCAGTAAAAAATAGCATTGGAATATATTATGTATACATATTAAATTGCAGGCGATACATTAATAATATAGCAATATTTAATAAAATTAAACAGTATTTTTCAGGATGATGATCGTACATTATAGAATATTGTATTAAAGTTCCAAATATTCTTTGTAAATTAACCTGAAATTTTTATTTTAATTACCATTTAATAATTTGTACCACAGATCTGCAGTTTTTTCCCATGTAAAATTCTCTGCAAATTTTCTCGAATTTAATATAAATTTATCCTCATTTTTTATTATGTACAAAATTTTATCAGTAAATTCATTAATATTATTTACTAAAAATCCATTATAACCATCAATTATTGTATCGACTACGCCAGGAACTTTAAAAGCAACACTTGGCGTACCGGAAGCAGATGCTTCCAGAATAGAATAACCCCAACCCTCGGTAACAGAAAAATGCAAATTAACCCACGATTCCCTTATTATTTTAGCAAGTTCATCATATTCTAACTTACCTGTAAAAACAATATTATAATTTTTACCTTTAACTTTATCTTTGATTTCATTTAACAATATACCATCGCCAACAATTATTAATTTTAAATTATCTATTTTTTTGTATAAGTTTTCATAAATTGTTATTGCATATTCTGGCCTTTTATATTTCCTTAATCCCCCAAAATACAATAATTGAACATTGTCTGTTTTTTTACCTGTATGAAATAAATTTAAATCAACCCCAGGAGGTATCCTTACAATTCTATCTTTCTTAATTCCAAGATCAATTAAATCGTTTTCCGATGTATCGGATTCTGTTACAAATATATTATTTTTATATATGATTGGGTATAATTTTTCGACTAAAGTTATAATTTTTGCAAGAAAGAAATTAACCTGACCTGGTAACGACTTAGCGTGCAAATGCCTGAAAAATACTATCACTCTTTTATCAGTAAACCATGGAGAAAACCAGGGAACAGCATGGCCCATATCATCTATTATGACATCAGGATTTATTTTTTTAATCATTTTTCTTACATACAAATGAGTCCTTATGTTTCCTTTAATTCTATATATTATTATCCCATCAACATTTTCATATTCCAATAAATTTCCAGGATTTACGGTTACTAAATTAACTCCAATATTTAATTTGGATAACCTTTTACCAACTTCATATATTGTCCTTTCTGCACCACCAGCCTTAGGGTGTTTAATATCCCTATGGGCGAACCATAGAAGCTTCATTTTTGTTTATTGTATTGATTCTTAATAATATTTTTTTTTATATCATAAAAAATAATACTTACCATAATGTATGAATCATTCTTAATATCTATAATAAAAATAGTATCATGTTATGATTATAAAAATATATTTAAATTTTATTCCTGACTCAAAAACTATTTACATTTTTGCTTTCAGATACTAGTGTAGAAGAATATTCAAACTCGTTTCCCTACAAATATTTGAGCTTTTTAGTCTCTCCGCACCACTCTGTTAGGGCATAGAATGGTATTGATTCAATTCTAAAGAGCAAAATATAATATACAATTCATAACGGTTAATAATAAATAACAACTGAAACTGAATAAATTATTTCTAAAACTTAAATAGCTATATGTTCACCTCACGATTGCGTAATCTTCCAGTGATTCTAAGTTAAAAGCACGATAAAATACTATAAAATCGACTTTTATCCGATTTATTGCTATATAACACCTGAAAACTTACATGAAGAAACTAAGAGCTAAATATAGAAAACATATATATATGATATAATTAACTGAAGAAATATTAACGCAAATTCACAAGTTTGGAGAAATGAATATGGATAGAAACGGCAATTCACAAGAGACAGGTTATGAACAAACACATGCTGAAAGGCATAAATTAATGTTAAGGGATATAATTAAACTTGCAGGTTCCGATAAACTGGTTTGTAACATTGGTTTATCTAGTTTTGATAAACTAGCGGTTAATTATTTAGGCGATAGGTACTATTGTGCAGTGCCGAACGTGGAATTCCTTAAATCTGTTGATCAATTATATATATCTGAACAGAATATTATTTATTATGATATCACTAAGAATAATCCCGAGCCAAATTCTAAATTTGACCTTGTTATTATTTCAGAAACCTTAGAGCATATATTTGCAGATGATGAAATTGTGATGCGTTCTATTGCCAATTTATTGCGTCCTAATGGGATCATTTATTTGACAGTTCCTAATGCAGCGCGGCATATTAATAGAATAAAATTATTGTTTGGTAAAAACATTTTTTGGTCTAAATACGACATTTTAAATGGTGGGTATGGTCATATTCGCGAATATACCGTTATTGAGGTTAAATCAATGTTAGAGAAATACTTCGACGTAAGACAAATTTATGGCTTTAACCCTTATGGATCAAAATTAATTCGTATATCTTTAAATTTGCTACCCACATCTTGGCGGTCTACTATAGTCGCTATAGGAATGAAACGCTCTTAATTAATAGATAGTTGCTTATGGATACAACAAGATTGATGGCACCTAAATCCATAGCTTATTTAGGGAAAAATTGTATTATTTTTCAGTAGATTTCTATAGATTATTACTTTTTATGTGTCCCATATTTACCGAACATGACAATAGAAATTAAAACAATAGGAAATACACGTATAGATATGAAAGCTCTATGATATGGAAACATACAAAAAGGTATAAAGTATCAAAATATATGGACAAGGTAATGGATGATTCTGGTATTCTAAAGAGAACTATGAATATTATTTCTGTTAATGAAATATATAGGACAGGCAATATATAACTTGCATAGTCACTAGTGTAATATAGTAGAATTAAGAATTGGATACAATAATGATCTTCTAAAAATCATTATATTTAACAGAATATATACCACATGCTAATGAAGTCTATGAAACTAGATAAAATATACCTTTTCAGAACAATGCATGAACTATCATTTAAGTATAGTGGTTATTGCAGTAATTTACAGGGCTAAAAAACAAATCAGTTTAGGTCTTGATGATTTTTTTGCCTATTTGTTTTATAATCATTTATCGTTGGTTTCATATAAAAGTGTAATAGATGTGTATTGGTTGATTTATTCCATCACCTAAGTTGCCATATTTTTAGATAGTTCATATTGCCAAATATGGATTCATTCAAAATATTAAATATCATTATTTTTACCAAATTTTTTATTTACAAATACATCTACCAGATAGCCAATGAGTTTGCGATGTTGATGAACTCCTGGAATTGTTAAATATTCAATAACATAATATATTTCAATGATACCATAATTTTATGTAAATATAAATTTATCAACGAATTCAATCATTAAATAATAGGAAAGGATACATTTTTTTGAATGTAGATGTAATAAAATATGGAAAATGAGAAATATAAACATATCAGATATAGATAGAACATTAAGAGGAAACGATAAAGGAAAAATAGAAAAGTTAGTAGAATAAAGTTAAATACGTATTTAGAGGAAAATACAGGAATAAAAATGGGAAATACGAAAGGGATTTGAGGACAAAGTATGGTGATATAAAGGAGTTGAACATTCCCGAGATAGTAATTTCTATACAAAAGTAACAGATCCATAGTAGATCAATGGGAATAAAAGGTTTAATGGTATCAATACATTCTAATGATATGCCTACAAAAAAGATAGCAAATATACTTGAGTATATCTTAGGTAACAAATATTCCTAGAATTTTACATTAATTTTATTCTCTCACTGACAAATAATTCTTTCAGCTATAATGGTTATGAATATGCCGAACATTTGTCGGCCACACGGATATACCCATATATTCCAGCCACGACATTCTCAATGAACCAACAGGCGTTTCGAGGAGCTTGTCTCATCCTTTCAAACATCTCAAAAGAGGAGTGTGGCACACCTGAATTCCACCATCATTGCTCATGCGAACCAGTCAAGCATGAACAGATTCCTCTCTTCAAATATTGACACCGACCTAATGTTCATGAAAACTCTAGAAAACATAAATTCAGTTGAAGATGATGGAATACTTGCAATAGACGACATAATAAAAAAGACAGGAAAGAACATTGAGGCTGCGGGATGGATATTTGATCATTCCACCGGAAGGACTGTCTGGGGCATACAGTTTGCAACATCCGTCCTTTCGGGCAGATATGGTATATATCCCATATCTGCTGAGGTATACATGATAAAAGAGAGTCTTGACGATGAGAACGAATACCGCTCAAAGATCGATATACAGAAAGGAGTCATTGAGAAATGCTTCACCGATGGGCTTAATTTCTCAACAGTGACCGATGACGCATAGTACTTCACAAAGGATATCATATCGTTCCTGAATGGAAAGAAACTTAACTGGGTATTCCAGAGCAAGGGCAACAGGAAGATCAAGATTAAGGGGAGATAGATCGCCTTTGATTCCCTATTCCTGCCATACAGTAAGTCTCAGACCATAAAATTACCAGGGAATACATACTCTGTCTGGGAGGTTAAGGGAAAGATAATAGGCATGGGAGAGGTGAAGGTAATCATATCAGAAGGCATCAATTTTAAACGAAACTATGCAACAAACAGATAGGAATGGAACATGAAGCGAATCATGGAAACATATCTCAGGCGTAGCGATATCGAGGTTATGAACAGGGATATTAAGCAGGACGGATTAGGTCACATCTTTATGAGGAAGCTATGCAAGACAGAGCTGTACCTCCGTCTCATGGTTACAGGAAGGGTGATCCTCGAAATTGCTGCCATAATGTCAATGCGAAAATATCTCTACGCACATAAAAGGATAGGGAAACGGAAGAGATGGATCGGCTATGAATTCCTTGAATCACTGCTGGATGGGTTCAGTAAGTATGGTGATCGATTCGTTATGGCTGTGAAACAATCCAAGCTGAACCCGTATAAATCAGCAGGACATGTCATGAAAACCAGAGATAAATTAAATCATGGAGTTGCTATATAATTAACGCAAAACTTTAGTTCTCCAAAAATCGCTTAATATAGTATCCCTTTTACGTTAATCCTGTTCCTTGGTTTTTCCGCATAAAAATGCGTGTAAATAAGCAGAAAAGGCTTGTAGCGAGGCATATACAACACGAGCAAAGATCTAGACACAAAGGAAATTGCCGTCAGATCAAGCTATTGACGTAAAGTTTAACTATAAGTCTTTAGAAAAGATGACTATAGTGTATTAACAACTAGATCCAACGAAATTTCCGATAGTATAATGAAATTAGCTTCTCCGGCACGTACTTATAAAACCGTGAATTTCTAATTCGAAAAGCTATGAGGGATATGCCTTCCCCTAACACTAATTCGACGACATGGAATTTACTGTTTCTATCATAGTTATATTCAACAGGGATCTCAATATATTTCGCTCTTTCCTTTTTTAGGTAATAAAGAAGGGCTACATCAAAAAAGGCATTGCTAATAGTGATTTTGTTGAAGGCCCTCTGAGCATATTCTCGCTTAATAATTTTATAGCCACACTGCGTATCATTGATCTTTAGACCAAGAAATATCCGAACAAGCTTGTTAAATCCCCTACTTGGGAACCTTCTGATGAAAGGAATTCTATTTCCTCTATTAGAATACCTATCAAAAATAATTAAGTCATAATAATTAGTTAAGTCGAGCGCCTTTACTATTTCCTTTAAAGGAACGCTGCCATCTGCATCCATAAGTATGACGAATTCTCCAGTGGCTGAAGTAATAGCACGCTTTATTGCCGCACCCTTTCCCCCTCGACCTTTTCCCTTGCTATAGGAAAGAAAGGAATATTCCTGCATCATTATTTTGACATTAGATTCTGTTCCATCGTCACCATCGATAGATACCATTACTTTCCATTCCAAAGAATTTGATCTAATGTATTCGCATAGTTCGTATAATACTGGCATTAATCTTTTTTCCTCGTTATATGCTGGGATAATTACTGTTGAACGCTGATAAGCAATAGAATTAGCCTTAGTTGAGACCAAAGCGTCCATTTTGTCATTTATATTAAGATCATATTTAACGTTTCCCTTTTATTAGACCTAACAGGAAGAATCCAAAATTTGGTTTGAGAAGAACTAGTTGGTATGAATACATAGATCCTGGCATAATATTATTCATACGTTATGTATGATGCTAAAGTCAATATCACACTCTGAACTGCATATCTAACCTATTTTAATTACTCAACTTCTTCTTTAGCCTTAGAGATGTATTTTCGGCATCCTAACGGTAGAAAGGATTTCCCTATTCTTCCTTACTATCCAAAAAGATTCACCTATTATAAGTCCGGAGGCCAGGAAGAGTAACACTGTAAAAAGATCGCCATTAAAACTTGGAAAGAACAAAATTAGAGCGAGCCTAGTCAAAAAAGCCAAAGACCATATCGCGACGACCCATCCAGGTCTCTTATAATAGAGAATATTATTTTTAGAGAAGAATACAATACTTCTGGTTGTGTGGAATGAGATGTAGATACCAAAAACGAAGGCAATAAGAGACAAAACTATACCTAAGAGGGACGTACCGTAAGATACAGCTATAGAGAAGAGTATATAAAGGATAGGCGGGATGAATATTGAATATCTCCTAAAACGCCCTCCTTTTACTGTCCTTATAATCTTCCTAAATACAAGTATTACGGATATCAGCACAAATGATACGTATTTCAAGCTGACCAAATAACTCATCACAACACTGTATAGAAATTGATAGAGTGATTCAAGCTGCATTTATGTTCGCCATAAATAATGGATTTAAATAACTTCCATGCATGGGAACACCCTTACCAAGTTATCTGTGTAAACGAAAAAACGGAATTAGTACGAGCAGTAAAGGTGACGTTATAGAGGTAAACAGGTGTAGTAAAGAGAAAGTTTCCGTTGCTAACAGGAAGAGATAATTCATTATTGCCGTACAATACGTATACTCTAGTCACATTGCTGTTAACTTCAACACTGTATGTTCCTGGAGCTATGAAAAGTAAATTCGAACCAGACATTGAGGAAAATGACATTCCTACAAATTTTATTGGCAAACCGCTATAATTTTTTTTCAACAGGGCAATTCCATCACATTCGAAATAAATTCCATAACCAGAGAGGAGCCTTTCGTTTGTGAATTTCACGTAGTTTGTGTAAGATCCTGGCGATAGAGTCGTATTGTAGAACCAAACACTGTAAGGATCAGTGATAACATATTCTGGAGATCCGCTGTAATTATTTATAGGCAATACCCATCTGTAGTCCTGAGTAAATTGAGGCATATTATTTTGTATAGCCAGTGTAGAACCTTTTGGAACATAAGATACAGCCGAATATATGTACCTATCATACTTTGTCTCGGTAATCCGTTCTGAAGTTTGGTAATTTCCCCCAACGAAGTAATCAACGTAACTAAAATGATTATTATTATCGGTTAATAAATTGCCATAGGGTGTAAACAGTAAGAACGTTATTATCGATAACGAAATAATAACAATTAGTATACTCTTAACTTTTTTCCTACTTATCTTTTTCATACATTTAGATATGGAACTCAATGCTCCTAAGAATATCGGTGCAGAAGTTAGCGCAGGGTATTGATACAGTATAGGCATAAGATATGGAGTATAATTATGAACAATTGATAAACCGACGTATGGAATTATCATAAGTATATCTATAGAACCAAAGGGCAAAAGCGCTAAAGGAAGTGCTATCATTGGGTAATATATAATCTTCCTTACAAGCATAGATGCAATTATAGCCGGATCTTTTATTATCGCTGTATAATTTATTAAGCCTAAAGTATAAGAAGGCGAGGCTATATTAACTGCAACAAACACAGCAAAGAACGGTACAACTAGAGAAGCATAATAATACTTTGGCACTCGCTCTCGTTTCACTAAGAGTACAACAAGATACATCAATATTATTAGAGGGGCCATATAATCGGTTATGGCTGAGAGGAACATGAAAAGGAGAGAAAACCTATATTTTTTATAACTAAGAAATGCAACAGCAGTAAGAAAAAGAGTAGGAAACAAAGCCATAAAGTGGAAATCAAACCATTCAACTCCGTATATTGGATAATAAAGCAGCCAGAGAATACCAAAGATAAATCCAAAAAACTCTGAGTTTAATATCTTCTTTGATATAAAATAAATAGGAATCGATCCTAACGAAATAAAAAAATCCTGAAAAACAAGTAGATACTCTGGATTCGGATCAAGAGAATAAAAAGGATATAGCAAAAAATAGATGAGTTTCCAGTAGACGATTGGCCTTGTTGATAGCGCATGAGAAATCAAATATGATGAAACCCCCAAATCAAAGACATATGAATGGAATGATCGGTATTTTTCCACGTACACGAATGAAGAGATTGTTGAGATCACGATTGTTATTAAGAACAACAAAGCTAGGTAACGGAAGCGCATCGTTCTAGTAATGAAAAAGTTCTTTATATAAGTATGTCATGAAAGCCTATGGCTATAGAAAATAAAGAGATTCTAGTTACAGGTGGCGCAGGTTTCATAGGTTCAAATCTTGTTGCTAGATTATCTGAAAAGAACCACGTTTATGTTTTAGATTCTTTACAAACTGGTTCCCTACATAACATAGATGGGCTTTCGAACGTTGAATTTATTAAGGATTATGCCAAAAACGTATCAAACTACTGTATAAACCCAGATTATATATTTCACATCGGCGTGTATTCATCTTCACCAATGTATAGGTCTAATCCCTTTCTGGTCAGCGAAGCAATACACGACATGATAGCTATACTGGAACTCGCAAAGAAATCTAAAACACCAGTCGTGTTTGCATCTACATCCTCAATATATAACGGTGTAAAACCGCCCCATAGGGAAAATGTAACCCCACTTGTTTCAGATTATTATACTGAAGCAAGGATATCGATGGAAAGAATATCTGAACTTTATTCAAAACTTTATGATATAAATATATCCGCTATGCGCTTCTTTTCTATATACGGATACCGTGAAATGAAGAAAAGGATGTATGCAAATCTTGTCTCACAATTCCTCTGGGATATGCACAGCAAAAAATCCCCAATCATATACGGAGATGGGGAACAGAGACGTGATTTCGTGTTTGTTGATGATGTTGTAGACGCACTTATCCTAGCAGCTGAAAAATCGGATGGATTTCAAGTTTATAATGTCGGGACTGGCGTTAATTATTCCCTAAATGAACTCGTACAAAAGCTGAACAAATACCTCGGTTCTAACATTGAACCGAAGTACGTGGAGAACCCAATGGCCAAGACCTATGTCCACGAGACGCTTGCAGATACTAATAAAGCAGAGAAAATGATCGGGTTCAGGGCTAAGATCTCTCTCGATGAAGGAATTAAGAGATTAATATCATACTATGGATACGCATGATAATAACGAAGACACCTCTTAGGATAACCTTTGTTGGCGGAGGAACAGATATACCAGAATATTACAGGAAAAAAGGTGGTGCCGTTGTATCAGCAGCCATCAATAAGTACATATACGTTATTGTTAACAAAAAATTCGACAACAAAATTAGAATTTCTTATTCTAAGACAGAAATGGTAGATTCCGTTGAGGATATCGAACATCCATCTGTAAGGGAATCACTTAAGCTCCTTGGAATAGATGGAGGAATAGAAATACTGTCTATATCCGATATACCTTCGAAAGGGACTGGTCTGGGATCCAGCAGTACGTTCCTCGTGGGTTTGTTGAATGCACTTCACGCCTACAAAGGAGAACTTACGTCTAGGGAAGAACTCGCCAGGGAAGCTGTTTTAATCGAAAGAGAAATACTAAAAGAGCCAGGAGGAAAACAGGATCAATACATGGCTGCTTATGGCGGCATAAATCTCATGAATTTCAACCAAGACGAAAGTGTTTACGTGAGGCCTTTATCAATAAACGCAAAATCTCTGGAGGATTTCCGAAATCACCTTCTTCTCTTGTACACTGGAATACAACGAAATTCAACGGATATCCATAAAAAGCAAAGGGAAGAAGTAATTAAGAAAGAAGAGTACTATGATGAAATGAAAGAGCTTGCTTATACTTTCTTTGAAGCAGTATACAAGGCAGAATACCCCAGAATAGGTGCAATAATGGATGCAAATTGGAAAAACAAGAAAAAGCTCACCGATGGTATTAGCAACGATATCATAGACAATCTTTATGAACTTGCTATGAAGAAAGGAGCATATGGGGGCAAACTTATAGGTGCTGGCGGTGGTGGATTTCTGCTATTTGTGTGTGAACCTTCTGATTCGGATGATATAATTAAGGCCCTTTCACTTAGAAAAATAGATTTTGATTTTGATTTTGAAGGTTCTAGAATAATATATGTTTCAAAAGACTGAACGGGCCAAAACTTTAGCATATTTTTGCTTAATAAATATTGAATTGCACGTGTGTAATTTAACTTACCAATAACTATTATAGATTAATCGCGACAGTAATCAAAGTAACAATAATATTAATTATCCTCTTCGACAGGAGTTGTCGTTAAGGTATTAAATTAATAACCCTGAAATTGATATACGTGAACTCATATGATTTAAATCAGTCCATCTTCAGATATATTTATAGTAAAGATAGGGTAGTTTCAGAAAGAATAATTGGCATAAACGAATGTTTGCTTCGGCAGGAGATAAGTCATGAGCATAGATGAACAAAATAGGTTTATAATTTACAGAGGCGGATAAAAAGCAACAAACTAGTAAATTAATAAAAAACCTTGAAGAAGATGGTGGCGAGTTTCTAGTTTTCGCACTTAAATTGCAAAGTTAAATATATAAGAAACCATTCTATGCCTGTTATATGCCCCAGACATCTTCTTTGCTCGGTATTGATGCGTTATACCAATTTACCGGAGCTGGGGCACAGTTGTTTTCTGGAGCTCTTTTTTACACGGTTATTGTAAGGTTTTTTAGTGCGTCTCAGGTCGGAGCTGTTGCTCTTTTTATAGCAATCATAGGTCTATTCAATCTAATATTCTCCTTCGGGCTGGGTACAGCCGTACAACATTTCGCATCGTACCATCTTGGTAGGCAGGAATACGCCACTGCAAAAAGCATAGTTTTTAAAATACTAATACTCGGTATAATATTCTCCTCTATAGGTTTAATAACTATGTTTTACCTAGCTAAACCTATATCAATTACATTTATGCATACCGCTCAATACACCCCTATAGTAAAACTTCTCAGTATTGTGTTAGTTGGCGATGTATTATTCGGTCTGCTTAATGGAAGCGCACTTGGTTTACAGCTTTTCCGCGCATCTGGTTTAATGAACATTATAATTTGGATAACTTATTACTCTACCGCTCTTGTTCTAGCATTTCTTCTTAAATCACTATATTACGTTGTTGTTGGTTGGTCTGTTGGAATATTCCTTGGTGTCATCCTTTACCTATACCTTATAATAAAATCCACAAAAAATTACAAAGGTAGGCCTCGCCATTTAACCCCCTCTCTGCTTTTCCAGTTTTCGATACCTGTACTCCTATCGTCCATAATATCTTATGGGGCAACATACATAGATAGATTTATTGTAGCTGGTCTAATGACACTTTCTGCTCTAGGAGTTTATAATTTCGCTCTACTTGTAGCAAGTTCAATCGGTTTCATAGTCGCTCCTTTGAACAACATTATGCTGCCAAAATTTTCGGAATTCTACGGGGAAGGGAATAGGGAAAATATAAAAAATAGGACAGCCATAGCTACGACAGTAGTCGCTGGAGTATATGTTCCCGCAGCCCTTGGAGTAGCTGTACTCTCAAAGATGATAATAACTTTGCTCGCAGGCAAATATTACGAAGAAGGATCAGATGCAATTTCAATAATAATGGTTTTTTCAGCTCTATTCGTAACCAGCAACGTTATGACGCAGCTCATAGCAGCTGTAAGGGAGACAAGAGTTTTTATCTATTCTAGCGCCGCTTCCCTTGCAAGCAATGCAATACTTTCAATTATTCTTATACCACATTTCGGGATAGAAGGCGCTTCGATTGGATTCTCATCAATATATGCTGCATCGTTCTTCGTACTTTACAAGTATGCTAAAAAAACCGGTTTCTATCAGGCTAATGTATACGATTTAGCAAAGGTGTGGGGTTCTTCGCTGGTTATGGTTTTTGTCGTTTTGGCGTTCGAAGTACGTTTCGGCACATCTATAGATCTATTAGTGCCGTATATACTTCTCGGCGCTGTAGTTTACCTAGGTATGATTAAGTCAACTCGTCTGATACACAGGAATGAGGCATTATTCCTGTCTTCACTTTTTCCACAATCAATGCCATTTATAACGAAATTGATAAGGCTAATATCTTCAGAATAGACAGTTCTATATTAAAGAAGGTTTAGTTATGAGGAATTAATGGGTGTTTTACATACAATACGTATTATTCAGAATTTATTAATCTAACGAAAATATCGAACCACACAAAAAGAGACAATCTGTTTAATGTTGAAGGCAGTCACTTAATGAAGACCCTTCTGACTTGAGAAGATATGGAAAAGGGTAAATAACCTCAAGATAATTTAAGCGAACATGTAGTGATTAATAAAGCTTAAAAATTATTTGATAGTGGAATAACAAATAATAGTTGAGAGTCACTAATATCCTGACCATAGATCTCCTAAAAATGTAGATGAAAGCTAAATTAGATTAGATAATTTTCAGTGAATAATACCTGATATTGGTAAACGTCTTGGGATTAAATAAAATGCGAAAAAATGTGGTATAATGTATCTAAAAGAACAGCTCACTATATCTCATCCCAACCGTTTCAGTGGTATGTATACTGGACTGTGGGTAGTATCGCACAATTAAGCAAAATTTTTAACAGTGAAATAGACGTACTTATTTTATCGTGTAGTTGTTTATTGCACACTTTGATTAACTATTCCTTATATTGTTTCTAGTGGAAGGTCCTCTTGATTGTATATAGACTTTACAGACAAATAAGAAATAATATTTATTTTTTAGAGTTATATTGAGATCTCTTATTATGAGAAAAATTCAGAAAGAGTTTCATATTAATAGCCAAGGCAAATAATTTTTAAACTACATTCATTATTTCGTATCTATGGATGCACGCGAGGCTTATTCTCTAAAACTAATGTCACAGCCAACCATATATGATAAAAAGGCCTATTTCACGCTTACTTGGATAGATGGATCGGAATACAGATCGTCAATTTACTCGTTTGATGGCAAAAATTCAGAACGGATGACGTTCGGTGGCAGAGAATCTTCCCCTAAATTCATAAATGACGATCTGTACTACATAAGGTCGGATGAGAATACAGACCACCTAATGGTTTTGCGGAGATATTCTGAACCTACCGAAATCTTCAGCTATCATAAAATATTAAAGTATGTCCCTTATTTGGATGGGATAATAGCAATAGTCGAGGATGACCCTGGAAAAAGCACTATGTTCATTACCGATAGACTAAAATATAGATTCGATACAAGAGGACTCATTTGGAAAAAACGGAAGCTTGTATATTTCGATGGTACTTTTCATGATTTAGTTAGTGGAAATTTCGACGTGACCGATATAGAAACCGAGGGGAAGCGAATAATATTTTCTTCTACGCAAACAGATGATGATACCGGACTCGAAGACGTTTACGTTCTTCAGGACGGAAAGATAGAAAAGTTAACTGAAGGCCAGGGCTCCATTTCGGCTGTATCCATAGGGGATGGAAAGATAGCATATGCAGGTCATAGAAAAGGTTTATGGCCACCTGCTGTTTCAAATCTCATGTTCCCCGAGGAAGGCAAGGAGATACCAATTGGAAAAGGCATAGGCAATATCTTGTTGGATCATTTTGTAGAACCCCCAGTGAAGCTAAAATACTCAAAGAGGTTTTATACGATCGCCCTGGATGGGGGGAAAAGTGCAATTTATTCCTATACAAATGCAGTTAAAAAGGAAACAGACATTGAAGGGACGATAGTCGACTTTGACGTTTCTGAAAACGAAATGGCCTATATTTATACAAATTTTGAAAAACCATCAATTCTTAGTTTTCGAGGAGGCGAATTTGATCCTAACAATGTTAAAGGCATAACCGCTGATAAAAATGAAGTTGACGGACTTGATTATTGGTCAATAATAACAGATAAAAATAATCCGACGATACTCTTTGTGCACGGTGGGCCTCACGCCAGTTATGGGAATGCATACTACATAGAATTTAACTACCTGGCCAGCAATGGCTTCAACGTTATATTCGGAAATCCACATGGAAGTGGCGGTTATGGTGAAGATTTCGCTGCCTCTGTAATTGGAGATTGGGGTGGCAAGGATTACGAGGAACTTATATCATTTGTCAGAGATGCTAAGGATAAATATGGCCTATTCGACAATTTCCACGTTACCGGAGGTTCTTATGGCGGTTATATGACAAATCATATTGTAACTAAAACGGATTTATTTAGATCTGCCGTTTCGGAGAGAAGCATATCGAATTTTTTGAGCATGTGCGGTACTAGCGATATAGGGTTTTGGTTCAATGCCATAGAAAATGCCGTTAAGGATCCTTGGATATCTGAAAATCAAATTACACTGATGAAAATGTCACCAATTTATCACGTAAAGAGAGTTAAAACGCCAATATTGTTTATACACGGAGAGAACGATTCCAGATGTCCTATAGAACAGGCCGAACAATTTTACACGGCTTTGAAGATAAACGGAGTGGAAACAAAACTTGTCAGAAGTATCGGTGATTCACATGAACATGCCCGAAAAGGAAACCCAGAGAACATGAGAAAGAGGCTAGAACTCAAACTTGAATGGTTCAAATCACATTCTAAATAGTTTAGTATTACACGATCATCTTAATACTAAATTTACTATTAAGTACCTTTTTCTAACGTAGTGTCCCAAATCTTGTGTATTTACAAAGGATATCTCCTCTAGAGCATCTTAATTTCTCATATATGCATTTATAGTATTCCCTTAATGGCCTTCGATGATCTTTCATTTATTTCTATAGAACGAAGATAGATTATCCTCATCGTACTCTTCTGAAGGCAATGAACCAGAGATCTTTATTCTCCTACTTATCTTATGTTCGTTAATTCGATGAGATTAGTAGAATGTATCGATCTCCTTATTTATTAGACCAATAGTATTTTAGGAGTGAGTTTAAGTTCTTCTCCATATTGTATATTATTTCTCATTATTTGAGTAACATTTGTTTTTAGTTCCCTGGATATGTTCAATGCCTCTTTTAGTTTGTGATAGGAATCGATATGATCACGATCATAAAATCTTATATTTGATACTTCTTCGATATATTCCTATATTACGTATCGGCTATGAACAAAGTAGGCCCTTACATACCTCTGTTATAGAGATCAATAAGTACATTCCTGTAGGCGATGCGTTTCTCAACAGGATTCATGTAAAATTGTAGGATTTTTAATTGTCCGTTATATCGTATCACCATTGCAAATATTACATGTCCGTTTGTACTGTATCCCTTCTCAATGAAAAGAACATTGTATCTATGAATACTGTACGTACTTATACGATTTCCGTTGTAAACATCCCTCTATCTCCAGAGTTGTTATGACTGTTATTCGTGATGTTATTGATTTGCTGTATCTATTGTGAAATAATTATTCTAGGATATCAGCAATCTTCCCTGTTGGCATATCCTTTGTAGACATTGGTATTATTCTGTCCATAACAATATTCAATTGATACTTATCAAACAAAGCAGTATAGAATTAATTTTTACAATCCGTACGCACATGTATCATCGATCCTTCCATACCTTGCTCCAAAATACATCTCGTAAGAACCGTTTCTTTGCACTCCTTTTTGTTCAATGAATTTAGGGAAATAACCGTTTAGAGATTACGTGAATTATTTTAGAGCCGATCTAACATCTCATATGTCTCTTTATCCAGTTCTTCCACTATATCTTGCTTCCTCTTGGAAAAGGTATTTTTTTATGAAATTTTTATCATTATCGTACTAGAATCACACAAAATTTGGATACTATCCCATTTCTGTGACTGGTCAGATCAAAAGCTTTATAACTTGCGAATATACACGTTTCCATTATGATTAACTTTATTAATATTAACCCAGTTTATTCTGGGATATATAAAATAACAAGATCCTATTACGAATCACTTGAAGATAAAAATATAGAAGCTAAATGGATAAACATCAGATTCGACGCAAGACATAATTTTAGTGAATTTATTAATCCACCTCTATACCATTTTACTCAACTAGTAGGAAACGGATACTTTCTTAATCAACTGGTAAACAGGTTTCTGAAGCTGAACACTGGAAATATTTTTTCAATTTTAACATCTCCAGATATATATGTTAGCAATGTAAAAAATGTTCTATACGTTATTCATGATTTCTTCCCAGTCGATGACGAGCTCTCGGAGGAAAGAACTGAGAAAGTAAGGATTATTGATAAAATAGGAACTAAGAATGTTTTTAATTATATATTAAGGAACGACATCCCTGTTATAACGCCATCCATTTTCGTTGCTAATATCGCAAGGAATAAAGGATATAACGTTATCACTCCACTTTATTATAAAAAAAGGATGTCAGAAATAAAAAGGGTAAGAGAGACGGTGAAAACAATATTATCTATTGGAAGTAACGATCAAAGAAAAAGACCTGATTTGGTAATTGATTTTCTCAATTCGCTTCCTGCCGAATACACATTCATAAGAGTTGGTGGCGATCTCTCAACGCTGCATGGAAAGGAAATAAAACCAAAATGCAAATTTGAATACTACCATAATTTAAGCGAAGATCAACTCGATGCTTTATATAATAGGGCTGACATATTATTTTTCCCCTCTGAGAAAGAAGGGCTTGGTTTGCCGATTATAGAGGCATTAATTCATCGTATTCCAGTACTTATTAATTCAAAGCTTGAAACAGCGAAAGAACTAGACTACGGGATGGGGACTTTTATATATTTCGAGGATGTAAATGATATAGATCTAGAAACGGTTTATGATAAGAGACCGGATTTCGATGGATGGTACAAAAAATATTCAGAAATCAGCGAAGGTCAACTTAATAATTTGGTAGATTTTATAAAAGGAAGGTAGGAATAATGCAATACCTTCTTTAAAAAGTATATGCTGTTATTCGTACATGTTTCGTCTTCCAATACGCGCTTTATGATCTGTATAATCAAATGTTGCTTTTTCTTAGGGATACGTTTCATTACATTCCTCATGAAGTGTAGATGGCAGTATTGTCGATATATAAAAAACATCTCGATGATATTTCCGAGCAATTAGATAATTAATTACATTTCGTGTATATATGTATTATAGGTATTATTCCAGGATTATATAATCCAAAGCTTTCTCTTTTCTTCAATATATCCAGAATCCATTTGTTTCGAAAAACGAACATATCTGATATTCGTTTTATCCGGTTTTTCTTTAACTGCATTGAGCTTTATTTTTCGGTATCCTTTTCGATAAGATCTTTCTTTTCGTTGGGTCAGGAACGTACTTATGCTTCCTTCGCTATTTTCAATTTCTCTGCACATTCGCTCACCTAAATTTCCAAACATTGCTGGGCCTTTTCGATTTTACAACAGAATCTGTATACTATCAATTTGATGCACTTAAGATCTATATGTTAAGTAATTTAATCATAACCGTTTTAAACGGGGTGTTACAAAGATTAAATATTGTCAGATATAGGTATATGAATACCGTATATAGTTTGACCCATTTTCTTCTCCTTAAA
Source organism: Thermoplasma volcanium GSS1 (assembly GCF_000011185.1). NCBI lineage: Archaea > Methanobacteriati > Thermoplasmatota > Thermoplasmata > Thermoplasmatales > Thermoplasmataceae > Thermoplasma > Thermoplasma volcanium. The sequence goes on from NC_002689.2 coordinate 935,327, forward strand.
TTAAAAATATTAGGCTTAATTTTTTTGCTCTTTAGTATATAGATGAGCATTGAACGTTTAACTTCCGACTTAGCATAGGATTTACATGAGTAGAAATTTAGAAAAAGACATTCCATGTTATATCTAAAGTTTATGAGCTCCTTCAAAAATTTATTTTCGAAGATTTGTAACATAAAAAAAGAAGCTTCGCAATATCCTTTAAGAATGTTTGCTTTCAACAACGCGTATTGTTGGGTATCAATTTTGTCATTTATCCTTATTCCCATATTGCTTGCACTTGCATGATATCTATAATACGTTAAGAAGGCTTTATCTACATAAATGTATGTGCTTTCATTCAATGCACAAAATAACATGAAGTCGTCCAGATGGGTTATTAAGCTACTTAAATTATCAGCATACTTGGCATAATACGACCTTCTTATTGAGATAGAGCTCATATTAAATAACATCGGATTTATGTCAAGCGGACTCTTTCGTACTTCTGTAGAATTCAACTTTCTTTCGTTTAACACGCCGTTTTTCCTTATTTCCTTACCATTTTCATCTATGATTATTTGGTTATTGTGGTAATATACTATATCTGGGTTTTCTCTAAATTTTCTATATACAGTTTCCAGCTTCTGTCGATCGAACATATCATCGTCTTCCAAAAATGATACTATCTCACCCTCTGACGCCTTGAGTGCTTCAGATATTTTTCCGCCCAGTGATTTATTCTCGCTTATTATTCCTTTAATATTATTTTCTTTAATGAAATTATCTATCGTATCCTCCTGAAAATTTTTGATAACTATAATTTCATAATATTTTCTGTCTAATGTTTGATTCAATGCACTTTTTATAGCATCCAACAAAAATTCCTTTCTATTGTAGGCTGTTATAATGACTGAAATATACTTCATGCTGGATGAATATGGAACAAGTGTTTATTACTTTTTTTAGATTAATAAATAGACATTAAAAACTTAGTATACAAAACTTTCAAAAGTTACAGATTGTGGTGTAATTTCCCAGTTATGCGTTAATAAATACTATCTCCTTTAAAGCATTTCTATGATCTAATCCCTACATCCATACAATCATATTAGTACTGAGAGTTTAACCTTTGTTCATTTTGGTCCATCTAATGTATATTACTTCCATAGCACCATCATCTGGAGGTAAATAATTCATTGATCTTTATTCTATTTCCTATCTTATAGTTTATTTCAGCAGGTTGTCGAACTTATTGATCTTACTATTATTTCTAGATAATAGTTTTTTGAAGGTACATTCAAGTTTTTCTCAATACTGTACACAATTCCGTCTTATCTACGTACTATTTTTTTGAATACACTAAATATCTTCAAGAATTCCATTTATAGAAATAATAACGTGTATTTGGGGATCGAAGTCTACACGCCCATTATCCAGAACACAAATATTCTATCTGAAATGCCAGGACTAAGGCAGAATAGAGATCTTATGTATGTGATCTGTGCCATAGTACCTAGATTAAATGCCCATATTTGAATAATATCTACAAACAAATGTTAAGTATGAAATCAAATGCAAAGATCACATATGATATAGAAAGTGCATTAGCTTCGAATACCTTAACTCCATCATTAAATAAGGGTTTGGGTATTATGGGAAGTTAGGGGACTTAAGCCCATATCAAATAAGTTTTTCTTCAAGTACATGTATCGAATAAGAATTATAAAGCTAGCATTAATGAACTATAAAAAGGCAAAACAATCGCTTGAACATCCAATCGAAGGTACGATAAAGATCGCTTTTGGAAAAATTCCATTCAAGGTTAAGTACAAAGATGGTCACGTCTTCGAGAATTATGACCCCTTCAAATTTTACGATATTAGATCAGCTCCACAAAAGGATTTCGTATACTTCTTCAAAGGAAAGAAGATCCTGATAAAACACGCAGAAAGGGGAGAAGCAGAAGAAATCTTTGTTCACAATTCGTAAAAATGGCTTCCAGTGGAGGGTAGGAAAGTTTTAGACATCGGAGCCAACATAGGAGATTCAGCTATTTATTTCGCATTAAAAGGAGCAGCACATGTTTACGCGTTTGAGGTAGTTCCATCCACATCTGAGATATGTAAAGAAAATGTTAGGCTTAATAATTTAGATGGAAAAATTACTGTTTTTAATTATGGATTAACATAAGGAAGTTTGAGGTCTATGGATATCAACTCTATCTAATTACGTAATATTCAATACTTTTTGTGTTCCGAATGCTGTGCCCTAATAATGAAATGAACGGCATAATTCATAACTGTATCAACAAAGTAAATTCATCTGGCATAGTTTTCCATTATGCACTCTATATAGAAACAAGAATTATTTATCTGTTTATTCCTTTATTTAGTTCGAAAAACTATTCTAAGCACACACCCTCAAGGTTATGATGAGGCCAACCGTATTTTCAAGCAAGGCTGTTATATCAAGTTCATCCCTGAGCGCTTCATTGGCTGGCGCAAAAATAATTGAAAAAGGGGGCAATATATTTGATGCAGCTATTGCAGTCAGTTCTGTATTGTCCGTTACTCAGAACAACTTATGCGGATTAGGAGGGGATGCCTTTGCCCTGGTTAGATACAATGGAAGAGTTAAAGGATACAACGGCAGTGGGAAATCTTCAAGAAATGTGAATAGGGGATTATATTTTGAACTAGGGTACAGCAGGATACCTGAAAGGGGCATTTATTCCGCAATTACTGTACCTGGCTTGGTTGATCTATGGAATTCCTTATATTTAGAGTACGCAACGATGAGGTTTTCTGATCTTATTTCTGATGCAATAAAATATGCGGAAACCGGGTTTTACATAACAAGACATTATGAAGAATCTCTAATTGCTTCTTCGCCTATTCTTGGTCAATATAACTGGTCCAATCAATTCATGCCATATGGAAAAATACCAGCTGAAGGTGATCTATTTATACAAAAAGATCTTGCAGGTACGCTGAGAGAAATCGCAGAGGAAGGCCCCAGATCATTTTACGACGGCTACCTTTCAGATATAATATTCAAGGCTATGGAAAAAACAAATTTATTAATTGATTCTAAAGATCTATCCGATCACAAAACACTAGCTGCGAATCCAGTAAAGAGCACCTATATGGACTATGATGTATTCGAGACTGCACCAAACAGCCAAGGTGCTACAGTAAACTACTGGCTGGCTCTACTTGAACAAAAAATACAAAATAAAATACCTAGACCAGTGGATATAGTTGAGAGTGGCTTGGAAGCATACCGATGGCGTTCTATGTTCATTGGTGATCCAGAGAGAATGCCATTTAATGGCGATCTTCTAAGCAAAGGTGCGGGCCCATATTATAATAATCCTAGAGTTCCTGAAGACAAGGGGGATACTACCTACTTTTCGATTTCCGACGCAAATGGCAATTCTATATCGATGATACAGAGCAACTACATGGGCTTCGGTTCCGGAATAATACCGGAAGGCACGGGCTTCGTGCTTCAGAACAGGGGGTCCTACTTCACGCTTGACGACAAACACCACAACTCTTTGGAACCTAGGAAACGTACGTTCCATACATTAGCAGCTTGCATAATAGAAAAGGATGGCGAATTAGTTTACTCTTTAGGAACTATGGGCGGGGATATACAGCCACAGGTTCAGGTACAGATCATAACTGGTCTCATCAATCAAGACCTAATGCCACAGGAAGCCATTGAGAGACCGAGGTGGGCGTTCCCAGCAACAATATACGAACAGCCATCGGTGCTAAACGTAGAAGATACTTCCCTAATAAATGAAAATGAGACAAGGCTCAGGATTAACCCGATGAAATACTCTTCATCGTTTGGAACAGCACAGGTTACAGCACTACTTAATGGAAGAGTAGCTGGTGGTTCCGATCCAAGAGGAGATGGGTTTTCGATCCCTGTTTAATTAACAATATATAGAAAAACGTCAAATTAAAATATATATCTTATATTCGACATTGTATGCAGTCAACACGAAACATAGTATCAAATAACAAGATATGGATGTTGATCATTTTCGTAGTGGGTGCAATTCCCGCTCTAGTATCTGACTTCGATGGTTCAGCTTATACATACGCAGCACCATACATACTCTCAAGAATTAGCCTCCCCACATTTTATTTCGGCATATTGATAAGTGGATATGCCGCAGGGATCGCTATATTTAGTCTCGTAGGCGGCTTCATGTTCGATAGGTTTTCGCCTAAATCTACGGTAGTTTACTCAGTACTGCTTTTTTCAATATTCACAATATTAACGGGTTATTCAACGAATGCGATTGAACTTGTAATATCGAGGGTCTTGGTTGGATTCGGAGTTGGAATGTTCCAGTCTGCTTCAGTTTCATTCCTCGGAGACGCAAACCCCGAGACAAGAGGCGCCGGAGTAATGGTCTGGGGTGTCCTCGCAGGTCTCGGCACTTTTATTGCGCCATATATAATCTTGCCCTTTCTTCCAAACTACAGAATACCTTTCCTAATATCTGGAATACTTGGCTTTATAGTAGCAGCTGTGTTTTATTTCGTGGTGCCTCCTGTGTTCAAAAAGGAGGAAAAGCTGAAAAATCCATTTAGACACGTATTGAACAGGTATTCAGTATTCCCGATGGTATCGATGTTCTTCTTCGGTTTCACCTTGCTGGGCCTTCTTGGCTATTACTCGGATTTCCTCAGCAGTGTGGTCGGCTTCGGAAAGACAAGTGTCGCAATAATCATCTCTTTCCTAGGTGTAGGTGGTGTTATATTCGGAATACCAGCAGGCATATTCAGCGATATGGTGGGCAGGAAGATTGTACTAATAATAGCCATAACGCTCATCTCGATCTCCATGCTTGCAATAACTTACGCGCCAAGGGATTTAATTCTATTTCTGCTTGCGACACTGGCTTTCGGCACCGGCTGGAGCATATTTTCAATACTCAGCCCTGCAACTGGGCAGGATATGGTTCGTGACGAGGCTGTCGGTAGCGTTAGTGGTGCCATATTGATGACTTTTAATATAGGTGGCATCATAGGGCCGCTTATGATCGGTCTAATCCTGGCCAAAGGCTTCACGCTTAGGGCAGGCTTCCTCTACTTTATCGATATACCCGCTATCCTAGCACTGCTCCTTACAATTGCAATGAAATATCCTAAGAATATAAAGGAGATAGTAAAGCAGCAGCTTTTAGAAGATGCTTCAATTTCAAAATAAGTATATAAATTTATTTTTTAGGGAGCTCGATCTTATACTTCTCTAGATCCGCAAGTACCATCTCAATTGCTCTCTCAAGCTGGGGATCTACATTTACATTATACATCTCAGGCGGATACTCTATTACAACATCAGGATCTACGCCGTAATTTTCAACGGAAAATCCAGATCCTTTGAACCAAAACGCATACTCTGGCTGTGATAAAACAGTCCCATCTATTAGCTTTCTCCTTGGAGATATGCCAACCACGCCTCCCCACGTTCTTGTTCCAATGAGAGTCCCGAGATGGAGCGCCTTAAAGGAATAGCTGAATATATCTCCGTCAGAACCTGCATATTCATTTGTGATTGCTATCATTGGCCCTTCAATTGAATTCATAGGATATGGTTCCAAAGTCCCGCGTCTTGGGTTATCGTATCCTAGCCTCTTCATGTATAGCTTCTCGAGTATAAGCTGTGAAACAAAGCCACCACCGTTAAATCTAACATCTACGATCAGGCCATTCCTTGAAGCTTCCGTTACATATTGCCTGTAGAATTCGTTGAGGCCCATTATGCCCATGTCCGGAATGTGTATGTAACCGATTCTTCCATTTGTTCTTTCGTGTACAAATTTCTTGTTCTTCTCAACCCATGCCCTGTACCTTATATACCTGTCGTCCTGGAGTACATCCACAAATCCAGACCTAACTGAATTATCTTTTTTCCTTATTTTTACCAATACAGAACGATTCCCCTTGCCTACGAGTGCTTCGTATATACTCTTACCCTTGCCGATAGGAATGCCATCAATTTCTATCACGGCATCCCCTATATCCGCATCCAACGTAGATAAGAGAAAAGGCGACTTCTCGTTTTCGTTCGATGGATCTCCGTACAATATGTCTGATATGACATATTCTCCGTTGGAGTATTTGAAGTCGCATGCAATTCTTCCGGCCCTCGGCATATCAATATCTGTGAAGTATCCGCCCATCTCATAGGAGTGTGATGTTCTGTATTCTCCCTGTATCTCTGTTATCAAGTAGCTCAGATCCCAACGAGTAACGCATCTCTCAACAAGTTTCCTATATCTCTCGTATATCTTCTCTGATATCGTAAGGGCATGTTCCTTATCCCAATAATTGTCCCTTGCAAGCTTCCAGGCCTCATCGTACATTTCCGCAAAATCTTCCTTTACATTTGATACTATAGTAATTGCATCGATATTCAGGCTCTTCTCTTCCTCTGGTTTTTCCATTCTAAACGTGTACAGCTTTCCGTCCTGTTTAGAGAACATTATCTTCGAACCATCTGTTGATATTTTGAAATCCACTACCTCCTTCTTGATCTCTTTGACTTTTTTGTCCTTGAATTCGAATTTCACTATAATCCCCTTTTCAGGTTGGCCCGAATAATATGAGGAGAATTCTCCATGAATCGGTACGCTGAATAGCAAGACGCCATCCTTCAATGGTGTAATGGATCTATAGTCCGCTTGGTCAACTGGCAAAGGTTCGGAAATATACTTTAACCTTTCTAGGTCGTATTCACCCTTTTCCGGTTCTATATCCTGTGGCATATTCCTTGCAGGGCTTACGTATCCTTTTTTCAGCGGGACAACGAAAGGCCTTGTTATGTTTAAATACCCGAAATTGAAAGTGAACCTGTCAGTAGACGGATCTAGACTCCTATTCGAAAGATAATACAGATAATTTGTATCCGCATCAAAAGCGGGCGCAAAGTCGTTGGCAGTTTCTGTCGTTACATCATAATGCTTATCGTTCAACATGTCGAATAACTTGATGTGCCTTTGAACGTACGATGCCAAATCCGAAGACTTAACTGGAAAACTGTATGCTATGAATCTAGAATCCTTAGATATGGCAAAGTCGACTATCAAGCCTTCCCTGCTCTGGTCTATCTCCTTAACAGTACCGTTGCTTACGTCTATGAGAAGGATCTGGAAATTATCGTTTCCCACGACAAGATATTTTCCGTCTGCGGATGATTTCACCGAAAAGATATTTCCGAGAGGCCCTATCTTTCTCTTCATCTCACCTGTACCTGCGTCGAATACGCCTATACTATCTCCATCCTTATCGCCAATGACCAATGATATCTCATTTTTGCTTAGGAACCTTGAATACCGAACACGGCCATCTGACTTTACAGGAATGCTATAGTTTACGTTTTCATTAAAGATGAAGGCCTTACCTCTGGAAACTGTGGAGTACATATCGCCTGGAGACATTGAAAAATCTTCGAGAAACTTTGAAGGAGCATAGCTCTGGTTTAGGTCTGTGTCGAAAACAGGTCCAATGTCCAGAGACTTGACGTTATCGTTGGTAGGATCGAATGTGTAAATATCTCCTCCCATGGAAAATACTATGGTTTTTCCATCAGTATTCAAATGCCTTGGATAGTACTCATGAAAATCGGTATGTTTCTTCAAGTCATTGCCGTCAAGGTTTGTTGAATATATGTTGCCAGCCCCGTCTATATCAGTTATGAAATATATCCTGTCTTTTACTATCACCGGACACGATATGTGGTTCTCAAGATCTATGATCTTCTTGAAACCCTTCTCGATAGTGCCAGACCAGATCTTTCCCCTTGTGCCGCCCTTGTATTCTTTCCAATGAGGCAGATCATAAGTATCTCTGCCTATGTAAATACGTCCATTTTTTTCTATGTAATGAACAGCGGGGCCTAAATTTAAAGGATCGAGAGAGCCGTCATCTCCCAATTTGTATAGCATCGGTACAGAAAATGGTTGAAAAGCATCAGTGCTCACTATTATGCTTCCATCCTTAGAGAATCCCGCTACGTCGGTAAACTTTCTCCGGCCAACGCTCTTACCCGTAATGAATGTTAGCCTTTTCAATTCTCCGCTTTTCAGATCGATAGAGAATAGATCGGCTGCATCGAGGCTCTGGCCAAACATAACACGAAAAACAACCTTAGTACCATTATCGTAGTACCTTGCATTGTTAACTACACCAAGATGCGATGTTAGCCTTTTCTTTTCGCCTGTTGAGAGCGAATACTCCCAAAGTTCGTCACAGCAGGTAAAAAGTATCCTATCACCGTATATATCAGGGTTTTGGAGTAAATTAGCCATGTACGCGTATAGGAATCGATCTATGATAATGTTTTCTTCATCATTACTAGCAAAAGAAAATCTTTATTCTTTACGCAAGAATAAAAGGATATGTCAGACAATCCATTTTTTAAGAAGTTCGCTGAAGATTATGCAAAGAGCAAATCTCACGAAAAAGGCCAAGACCTAACAGAACTGCTAGGACTCATAAATACTCATAGGGATACATGCTTGGATGTAGCCACTGGCACAGGGTTCACTGCAGCGTCCATATCACAAATATGTGCGCATGTAACAGCTTTAGATGAAACACGTGCGATGATCGAACAGGCACAATCATTAATCGAATCAAGGGCAACCAAGAACGTAAAATTCGTTCTGTCTACCTTTGAGGATTTCGATGATGGAAAATTCGATTTGATAACCTGCAGAAGAGCTCTGCATCACTTTAAGGATAAGGAAGCCTTCTTTAAGAAAGCGAGGACTATGCTTAATCCAGGTGGTATTTTGGCCATAGCGGATATGGTCTCACCTGCCAATGATAGAAAAGACAACTTCAACGTATTGGAAAGGATTAGGGATCCTACACACATAGGCGCACTCAAAGTTGAAGAAATGATAAAACTGTTCGAAGAAAATAATTTCCAAGATATAAAATATAAGATCATAACTGAAGAATTGACCTTCGAAGAATGGCTATATCCTATCACAAAAGAATCAGAGGTAGGAAAGAAGTGTTTGGAGTTTTTAAATTCGCTCAGCACTGAAGAACTTAACCAAATCCGATTAGATGCGAATAGGCTAACGCTATCTAAACAAAGGATTGTAATAGCAGCTTCGGTGCAGTAATTAACCAAAAAAGTATATGTATGCTGCAGTAAGCAATAGGACGACAACTACTATTCTATCTACGGTAACAGGCTTAAGGGAACTAAGCTTTCTTAGGAGTCCGATGTTGACAAGGAACACTACGGCAAGTAGGGCTATTGTACTAGCTGCTACGTATATAAGGCCCGTGGATATCACGAAATATGTTCCGTACGTATAAGCTATTATGGCCATAGGCAGAAAGGCGGGATCAGGAAAAGCACTTACCAAAAGTGAAGTTTCCTCTATTTCCCTCGCTTCTCTGCTCTCCCGTATGCTGTTAATTAGTATGTAGAGTGATACGAGAACTAAGATTATGACGGATGCTACCCTTATATATTTCGAACCGATGAATGCTATTCCGATGTAAAGTATGGCCAAGGATAGTATAACTGACGATACGCCGTGTGCCATGCCTATGTATGCAGAAAGGGCTCTCACTTTGCTATCTGAGTATTTCTTTTTAAGTGTCAAGGCAGCGAGCGGCATCCAGTGATCTGGGGCGATCATGTGCATCGAGGCGATCAGTATTACGACAGCCATAACTGCTAGAGGAGAGATCACGGAACCTCATAACATATACTTTATTTAAGTGTAGGTAAGAGAAAAAGCTAATTTAATCTAAATAAGGTGCTTTGTGATGTTAGAATTCACATTTTAAGTATATCTTTCAATTCTTGTTCGTTAATAATACAATATTCTACATAATCGTTTAAAATTTATCAAAAATACTTAAATAGCGATAAATCACTTTCCCAGCTTGATTATGTCAAGCAACACGTACACTTTAAAAGAGGGAGTAATCGGAGAATTCAGACTTGTATGGCAGGCCATGGGAGCGCTTTCTATAGCTGCAGATGCTTCTTACCTTCTAACAGGAGTTGCATTGTTCGCTCTGGGAGCAACACCACTATCCATATTGCTTGGAGTTGTATTTTACCTCTTTATCATGAACTCAGGATATCAGTTTTCCAAATACATATCCTCAGCGGGAAGCTATTATACCTTTGCTGCGAAAAGCCTTGGCCCAAAAATTGGCATATTTCAAGCATGGAATATGATATTCTATTCCATTCTTGGGTATTCAAGCTTCGGATTTCTAGGATTGGCAGCGTTCATCTCGATGATTAATCCTTCATTGAATTCCACCGCCGTATGGGTAACAATCGCTGTTGCAGCTGCAACTATAGCCTTCCTCTTCACGTACTTTGGCATTAAAACATCAACAGATTACCAGATTCTTGGCGGAGTAATCGAAGTCTCTGTTTTAATAATTGGTTCTATACTGATAATAATTAGCGCTGGAAATTCAAACACACTATCGGTCTTTACTACAAAATATATTCCGGGCGGCCTTTCCCAGATATTTTATTCAATGATATACTCAGTTGTTTTATTCTTCGGTACAACACTTTCTATAACTTCGCTTGCCGAAGAAGCTAAGAACCCACACATAGCTGTAAGGAGGGCCCTCATATCTACAATTGTTGTAGCGGGCATAACTCTGATACTTGTGTCATATGCATTCACCATAGGCTACGGGCCTACCAACATGGGTGCTTTCATCAAGTCACCAGATCCAGGATTAGTAATGTTTAAACATGTAAGTTACATTCTATACATACTTCTAATCGCAGTTACAGTCAACAGCTTTATGGGATACAACGTTTCCGTTAGTAATGCGAACACAAGGATATACTACAGCTTTGCACGTTCAGGGATACTATTTCTGCCGAGATCTTTGAAAAAAATCCACGAAAGGTACGGATCACCCTACAATTCTGCAATATTTGTATTCATAGTTTCTCTCTCAGTAGGATTAGCATTCGGATTTGCTTTCGGACCTGAAATCGGCGGTCTTGTGATGCTATTCGCAAACGGATATGCAGCTTACACGGAGCACATAGTTGCATCAATCGGCTTGCCATTTTATGCGAAAAAAATGGGCGATTTCAAAGTGTTACAGCACTTGGTATTTCCTATAATTGCGGTAGGAGTACTTGCAGCAGTCATATTTTTTACCTTATATCCTGCCCCGCCAGCATATCCATACAATATAGCAGCATATGTTGGAATAGGGTGGATACCGTTCGCTGGGCTGATGACCCTTATAGAACTTAAGAAACGGGGAATTTCAAATACCTTAGAAACTGAGCCGGAAGTTGCAAAGACAGCAGAAAATGCTTAGACAATTTATCATCAATATGGTAAAATTCGGTCTTGTCAAAATATATTTACATTTTATACACAGATGAACAGACTTTACTTAATATTAACAGCTAAATTCCTACTCATTGCTGACAATACCATGAACAAATAAAACTATTTACTCAATTTTCAACGATTAAAACTACCCTAATATTGAAAGGCTATAATAATGTTATGTGGAAGAATAGACAAATGAAGATAATCGAAAAGGCTAATCTCATGGATCCGGAAACGTATCCATAAATTTATACACTCAATAGAAGAGAAATTCAAGATTATTGTGGAATCCTTAAAGTATAATGTTCTCATATAGGAGTACGCTATAAGTATGGCACATGCCCTTCTTTATTGATAATGTGAAGTGAGCCCTTTGTACGAGGGAGCAGATAAGTTTTTTATGGATTTTTAGAACATCCAAATTTTAATGTTATCCTTTTACTGAAGCCGCTGAGATTTTAAAATGAGAAAGAGCAAAGAAATATTAAATATTGAGGAAGGAATTATTATCATCAATAAGGAGATGTGTATATGAAGGGTATTATTTTGCATGGAGGGAGTGGTACTAGACTGCGCCCTCTCACTTATACTGATGTAAAACAATTGCTTCCAATAGCGGGAAAGCCTATAAGCGAGTACGCTCTTGAGAATTTAATAGAGATTGGGATTAAAAATATAAATATTGTAATAGGTTCGGTAGGAGGATTGGAAGTTAAAAAATTCTATGGCGACGGATCAAGATGGAATGTTAACATATCGTATACATATCAACCCGAGCCGCTTGGAATTGCCCATGCAATAGGGTTAACAAAAGCATTTGTTGGGAATGATGATTTTGTTGTATTTTTAGGAGACAATTATCTTCAAAATGGTATCTCTAATCTATATGAAGATTTTACAAATGCTGGATCGGATGGCCATCTAGGTTTAGTTCCAGTTGATAATCCTTCCCAATTCGGTATAGCTGAGGTCGACAATGGCAAGATTTCTAAGCTAGTAGAGAAACCAAAAACGCCTACATCAAACCTGGCTATTGTCGGGGTTTATTTTTTGACTCCAAAGGTATTTGAATCCATAGATAGACTCAAGCCTTCAAAGCGGGGGGAATACGAAATAACAGAAGCATACCAGGATATGATAGACAGAGGATTGAAAATAAGCTACTCCATTATTTCTGGCTGGTTTAAGGATACGGGCACAGTCGATGACTTTCTTGCATGCAATAGATTAATTTTAGACAAGTTAGGAGACAATGGTAGGAGGGATAACGTTTCTGGAAGGTTCGATATACATCCAACAGTAAAGATTTCTTCAGATTCAGAAGTAGTAGGCCCTTGCTTTATCGGTGAAGGTACAAGAATTGAGCACTCTTACATAGGGCCCTATACTAGCATAGGTTCAAACTGTATTATAAAGAATGCTGAGATTGAAGACTCAATTATAATGGATGGCTGCGAGATAGATTTGTTGAACGAAAACAGGATTAAAAAGTCACTTTTAGGCCCAAATGTAAGGGTTGTAAGCGGATCGAAATACGGAATGAGGCTTGTGCTGGGACGTGACTCAAAGTTGGAGCTGTGAGCGTTATTGCCAAACATACTTATATTTGGGCATACAGGGCAGTTAGGAAGAGAGCTCCTCAAACTTGTTCCTAACGCTATTTCTGGATCTATCAATGGAAAACGAGTAGATATTACGGATTATTCAGAGATAGCTTTGCTGTTCTCTCAAGCAAGCCCAGACATAGTAATAAATTCCGCTGCTTTTACTAATGTGGACAGATGCGAAAAAGAAAGAGAAAAGGCTTATTTGGTCAATGCAATAGGCGTTAGGAACATCGTAAAGCTCTGTGACAAGTATAATTCTAAATTAATTCAAATATCTACTGATTATGTATTCAATGGAGAGAGAGGAAATTACAAAGAAGACGATATACCCGACCCGATCAATTACTATGGTTATACAAAATCAATAGGAGATGCATATGCACTATCAAGTGACAATACAATTGTCGTAAGAACATCTGGAGTTTTCGGAAATGCCAATAATTTTCCTTTGTTTGTATACAATAGGCTTAAGGCTGGCCTCGAAGTCGATGTTATTAAGGGTTATTATTCTCCAATTCATGCCAATCTTCTTTCTAAGGCCTTATACGTATTAATATCCAAAGGAACGCATAGGGGCATTATCAACATTGCTGGACAGAGGATATCGCGATTTGACCTAGCGACTGCCATAGCAAACAGATTTGGATTTGATCAAAAGTTAATTAGGGAAGTTCCGGATCTAAAAGAAATGGTTGCAAGGAGGCCTTTTGATTCATCTCTCGATATATCTTATGCAAAAAAGTTGATCGACTTTGATTTCTACACACTCGAGAGTAATCTAAATAGTTTTGAAAGATCACTAAAGAAGGATGGTGAAGAATGACATTTATATTCGAGGAAACAGAGATACCCGATGTTATCCATATTGTGTGCAATAGATATGAAGATAACAGAGGGTATTTTGAAGAGCGTTACAAAGCTTCAGAATTTGATCGAATACTACATGTTAGATTTGTTCAGGATAATCATTCTTTTTCAAGAAGAGGTGTCATTCGAGGGTTGCATTTCCAAAGAGAACCCATGGCTCAAGGAAAGCTTGTTGGGGTTATAACTGGAAGGATATATGATGTTGCTGTTGATTTAAGGAAAGATTCTGTAACATTCGGCAAATGGGTATATAGGGTGTTGAGCAACAATGAGATGCTTTGGATACCCAGGGGTTTTGCACACGGTTTTCAAGCCTTAGAAGATTCGCATGTTGTTTACAAAGTAGACAATGAGTTTTCTCGCCAACACGAAGATGGCATAATCTTTAACGATCCAGACTTGGCTATAGACTGGCCAATCAAGGATCCAATTGTATCTGAGAAAGATATTAAGCTTGGGACGTTCAGAAACTTTAGGGGTAGTTCAAAATGAAATTGTTAGTAACTGGTGGTGCAGGCTTCATAGGGTCAAACTTCATAAATTATTGGTTAAAAAAGCACCAGAGAGACAGCATTGTCAACGTAGACAAATTAACGTATGCTGCAAATCCTGATTATGTTGATCATAAATCATTCTCGGACAGATACGAACTCATTAAAGCAGACATTGCAAATGCAAAACAAATAGAATCCATTATAAAGGATGTAGACTGTGTTGTCAATTTTGCAGCGGAATCCCATGTTGACAACTCCATAAAATCTCCCGAACCATTCATACGCTCAAATTACGTTGGCGTTTACAATATTCTTGAGGCAGTTAGAAAATATGACATAAGATTCCACCAGATTTCGACTGATGAAGTTTTTGGCTCTTTACCTCTGGATTCGTCTCAAAAATTCGATGAACATTCACCCTATGCTCCACGTAATCCGTACTCAGCTACCAAGGCGGCTGCTGATATGCTTGTAAGATCGTATATCAATACCTACGGAATCAAGGCAACCATATCAAATTGCAGCAACAATTATGGTCCAAACCAGCATCGTGAAAAACTAATTCCTAAGACTGTTTACAATGCAATTCACAATTTTAGAATACCTATTTACGGAAGTGGAAGGCAAATTAGAGACTGGATACATGTACTGGATCACTGTAGTGCGATCGAAGCTATACTGGAAAGAGGCAGAATTGGTGAAACGTACCTTGTGAGCGCCAGAAATGAACAACACAACATTGATGTTGTAAAAAAGATACTTGGTATTTTAGGCAAAGATGAATCGCTAATAGAATACGTATCAGATAGGCCAGGACACGACGTGAGGTATGCAATAGACCCCAAGAAAATCGAGAATGAACTTGACTGGAAACCTTCAATACCTTTTGATGAGGGCTTGAGAGATACGGTGAATCACTATGCGTCATTATTTTCTAATGAGCTAAGATAAAAACTGAAAAACTTTTACTAAGTCATATTGACATATTCTTCTTAATTTCATTCAATTTTTATCGCTAATTGCTATAGAATCGGTCTAAGGAGTTTATACGCAAGTAGTGGAACCCTCCTTTGAGGAATAAAATAGTTTGTGGATTATTGAAAAACCATTTGTTTCGGCAACGCGCCTTCTCCAAGGGAGGTAGGTATATTGTTATGCCCTCTTCAGTAATCATGCTGCAATGTTAAAAAAAGGCAAAAGATTATTTCCATCCTACCACTGCAGAATACGGAATAATCAACAATTCTGTAGAATAGAACTTTCCTTAAGACAGATAGTTTGCTAACAGCATGTTCCAGAGCTTTAGTGAAAAGTAATTGCCGTATTAGGGTAAAGCTCATACTTATGAGTAAGCTAGGGTTCTGGGAAGTAGTAAAACCTCTGTGCTTTAGCTTGAGGATACACGGACTCCCCAACAAAAGTTAAATAACTTCCTACCTGTACTATTAATAGATGTTCAGAACTATTAAACTGAAATTGCCATACCGTAGGGCTATTGCAGAAACTGCTATACAATTTAGAGATCCAGTGGAAATAGTTATGGACTAAGGGTGTGAGAATAAGACATTCAATAGAAACGGGCTCCAAAAAGGAATATAAAGGAAGGTGAGGGAGACAATACCAACACTGCCATACGCACTTGTACAAACAGGAAGGGATAAAGCATCTGAATCATTGAAAGCAACAAGGCCGGAGAAAAGGATTGAAAGGAAATCATTGACAGAAAGGTATGATAAAAGGACATTCAAGTTCTATTTAGATTCTTATACTATTTCAATAACCACAGTTCAAGATATGTTAGTATTCTAAGTATTTTAAACACAAATCATAGACAAGTACAGAGGCGAATACGCAAATGCGGAACCTGTAATAGACAAAAAGAATAGAATTTCTGTAATGGTTCAGGTGGATACGTCTGAAAAGAAGGCAATAAACAAAGGCCAAGAGACATCAAAATAATTTACATAGACAGAGAGATAAAGATAATAGCAGTTTTATCGAAAAATAAATTTCTCAACAGCAGGCACTTAAGGGAAGCGAAAGGCTGGTATCAATATCTAAAGAGGAAGTTACAGCACTTATGCCATCGTTCTCCGAAGAAGAAATTGAGGAAGATTGAAAGGAAAGAGAGGGTGTTCGTGCGCGATGTGAATCATTTAATATCAAAATAGGTCGTATCGCTTCCCTATGATGTAATAACTCTTGAGGTATTGGGACCTGCAAAAAAGAAGAAAAAAGGAAAAGAGAAGAAATTCAGGAGGGAGCTAGGATCGTGGTCAGCGGTAGAACTTGAGAAGTTCATAGAATACAAGGCAGAAGATGCAGGCAAGAAAGTAATATATATAAATCCAAAGTACTCTCCTCAGAAATGTTCAAGATGTGGATATGTAAGCAAAGAAAATAGGCATGACTCGGTGTTCAAGTGCAAAAACTGCGGCTTTGAATTAAACGCAGATCTGAATGCCTCAAGAAACATTGAAGTTATCCGCGTGTCTGAGTACTTCAGGCTGTTGTCAGCAAGCCAATCGTTGCTGTTCAATGAAACTCCACTTACGGGTGGAGCCGGAGACCAACGGCAAGCTCCAAAGCTTTAGCGTGGAGTAGCTGACTAATATTTGGGTGATCCATAAATGATGGCCAATGTAAGCGTTATAATCTCTGCCCACGATCGCAAAAAATATGTGATGAATGCCATTAAAAGTGTTCTGGATCAATCAGTCGGCAGAGATAAGATCGAAATAATACTCGTGAAGAACTTTTCTGATGTAGCCTTAGATAATTTCTGCGAAAAAAATAAGATCAAGAACGTTCTCTTCTTCGGCCCAACCCTTGGCGAAAAGATGGCTAGGGGTATTATGGAATCGAGCTCAGAAATTATATGCTTTCTGGACGATGATGACATGTTCGAGCCTAACAAAGTAGAAAATGTGCTAAAGGCTTTTAATGAGGACGATATTGTATACTACCACAATGGCGTAAGAATCATAGATGAAGATGGCCGGATTGTAGAGAAGAACTATACTGGCAGGATGCGCGTTAATGTCAGGCTAAATGATGCCAGAAGCATTAAGATGGCCAGAAAGTTAAACGGAGACTGGTACATGAGCTGTATAAGTGTGAGAAGGGACTTTGCGGTATCGATGATTGATACTTTGAAATCTCTACCAGCTAGCTTTGATAAGCTGATGTATTATTCTGCTCTTGCATCCAAAGGCGTATTAATAGTCGATAATGCTCCTTTAACTAGGTATAGATTGCACTCGAGCCTGACTACAGTTATTGGGGATCAGGATCACTTTCTGAAAAGGAAATTGATTTTCTTCAACAAGAGTGCGGATACAGCGAAATACCTTTTAAATAAATACGGAGATCCTAAAACTTCAAGCCCATACCGGCTATTTTACCTCCACGAACTTATGATGCTCTCTGCCCTAGGATCTGTAAACAAACTTTCGTATAGGGAAACGCTAAATGCATTGCAGGATATCTTTCATTACGGAAACCGAGCGGATCTAATTTGGCTTATCTTAAGCCTTTTCAGTAAAGTATCAGGCAAGATGACATCAACTATAGTTTATCGGTATATGATGAATTATTTTTTGCTATAATAGAATAGATTGCTTACTTTTTTATACATTTTAATTATGTATTGCTATGATGATTCTTGTTACAGGCCACAGGGGATTTATAGGTTCGCACATCTATTCCTATTTCAATGGAAACAGTGAGGTTTATGGCTTTGATATTGGGGATAAATTAGAAGATCGAAGGTATGATGTAATTATTCATATGGCTGCGAGAGGCCTTATCCGGAAATCTATAGAATTTCCATACGATTATTTCCAGGACGATTTATCTTTGGTTGTTAGATTTTTAGAATTAGCCAGGAAAAATGATAGTGTATTTATTTTTCCAAGTTCAGGTTCTACTGCAGAACCAACAAATCCATATTCTCTCGCCAAGAAAAATGCAGAGGAATGGATAAGGCTTTACGGAAAATTGTATGGTCTGAAATATTACATACTCAGGTTTTTCAACATATACGGAGATGGCGCAAAGAAAGGTGCCGTTTATTTATTCACTAAAGCTGCATTATCTGGAGAAGAGGCGATAGTATATGGTGATGGAAGTCACATTAGAGATTTCTTGTACGTTGGTGACGTACCAATAACAATCGAAAGGATACTAAATGAAAAATACAGAACTGGAGAGTACGAGGTAGGATCGGGGAAGGGAACATCAGTAAACGATTTGATATCGCTCATTGAAAAGGTTACTGGAAAAAAGATTAGAACTAGGCATGAAGATTACATTGTCCCAGAGGCAAGCGAACTTGTTGCAAAGAATACAATAGTCAAAAATCCAACACCGCTTGAAGTTGGGGTAGAAAGAGTAATGGAATTCATACTTAAAGATAATCAGTAACTTTATTGCTTTATAACCAATTCTAGATTTTAAATTAAATTGCTATAAAATTTAGCCCTTTACAGAAATTAATGTATTTCTAAATGTTATCCCGTTGACTTTAAATTTTTATATAATGCCTTTTGCTATTTGCGATAGTATATATTCAATAAACATTATTTACTTATATAATCTGAAAAACATATATACAGATATTGCTATACCTAATTGGAGGGGAAGATACGTCTTCTGAGCAAGAAGGATTATCAAAGAATGCTATGGGCCTCCCTGGACTGATCCTAGTATCATTAACCCTAGAGCGGTATCAGAGCATGGTTTATCAATTAGTATTGATAAAAACTATAAAATATCCAAAAAAATAATATCTTTTATCATTGAATAGGAAATCCGTTTATACTGATCTAATTATGAGGCTTCTGGTGCACTATCAAAATTTAAATTTCACATTCCAATAAGGTATTAGTGATTTATTATTTCCATATCTAGTGGGTCAGGAAGCCTGATTATGTTCGAAATCAACCATTACTGATGCAGAGGAATATACATTTATTCCAGGCATTGTCATAAGAATATGGGTATCATCCCTATTCTCAGCTATACGGGATATCTCATCACCGATTATATATTCGATATCCCATATTTACGATGGACTGTTCATCATGTCTGCTAGTACAATAGGATAGACCAGGTGCATAGATCCTTTCGTAAGATTCGTCGATTTAATTCAATCCGTGACTTCGGAATATATCCGTAACAACGATACTTATCCCATACCCTGAAAGCATTTCGTATACCCTGGTCTTTATAACCGCAACATCTTCACCCAACATCTTTCATCTCAGAAGTATATGACGATCATGATTCCAGTGATGGAAGATAAACTTCATGCATCTCATAAAGCCTAAAAAGTTTTATAAGCATTTACGGACACTCTTTTATCATTCTTCTTGAATTTATTAAATGTGAAGGCAAGCTTTGAATGTTCTGCAATATGTATGGAGAATCCCGTGCCCCTCAACACCCTGAATACGTACATTCCCGTTGTTTGCATTTCCAAGGCAATTTCACATCCCATACACAAATATCTAGATCAGAATTCATTCTATGCATCCTCATTGTTCGATATTTCTCACTGTTCACGGATTTCCCGTATTTTTCAATTTCCGTAACGAATACAGTATTTTATGAAAATTTAGCCATATATAGACATCGATCACTTCCTGTTGTGGTTAGAATTTAAAGTATAACGAAATGGCAGACTTCTATTCACCCTTGTCTTGCGGAAATATGTAAAAGCGAAGTGCAGTCAATCTTTTCTACGAAGTACTGGCCAAATATACGATAAACTACTTTTCCAACTCTCACGCTTGCAGCGCCCTACAAAGTCGGTAAAAAGAACTTTTTAATGACATATATCCCCTATGTTAATCTGGAAAAACGATATTGTCTATAATAATCACAATTGATGGAATTTGTTCCAATATATCATACTATCATTATCTTCTTAATAATTTTCTGAATTAACCAGATATTTAATAAAATCAGATATCTCTAATTGGAATAAATAAAAACTCATCACAAGATGCCAACTCGTGCATCAAAAATTTGATAATTTCCGTTTATCTACATTTTAAATTCGCTGTATTAGAAAAAAGATAAATACATCCTAGAGCATATATATATGATGTATTACCTCTCATTCTCAATATCTAGCAACTGCGGGTTATCCGCGGCTGCCGAACACTTACAAAATAAAATAGTAACTCTAAACGTTATAAATTCTACGGATTTTAATACCGTCATTGCTTTCACTCTTGCTAGAGATATAGACGCAATGAGAAATGATTTTGCTAAGGACTTCAAAACAGTCTATATAGCAAGAGGTAAAAAAGCAGCCTTCATCAACGGTACTAAAATATCCCATGGCATAGTGCCAGCAATGATCTCAGAACAGATAATACCTTTATACCCGATATTTGCAGAAAACGGATCGGAGTGGTTCAATGCCATTGTATTGGAGAAAGAACATATTGATAATTTTGTCGCTTTAATAGAAAAGAAGAATAACATTGAAACACTTGATTATGAAAGGATCAGGAACGGCGACTCAATGTTTTCTATCATTAAGAATGCGAACAGAGGGATATTCACTTTGGAGCTTACAGAAACTGAGCGCAGGATAGTAAATTCATCTTTGAGACAGGGGTTCTTTTCATGGCCGAGATCCTATGACTTAACGTCTATTTCACGGGAGTTTGGCCTAACTAAGCCCACTATACTCTATCACATTAGGAATGCAGAGCGAAAAGTTATGGAAGCTCTTTTCGGTTCTTGAATCATAGCTCTTGATGTATTCAATTATTATTTTTATTTAAGTATATCCGTAATCTTCTACTTTGATGCATGAATTTATAGCGTTTATTTCCACATTGAACATGATTTTTCAATATCTCCCAAATGGCTAAGCACCACCGGTCAATTTGAGCATATTTTTGAAAGAAAGATGGTACCAGAAAATCAAAACTGGCTGTTACGTTATTTGTTCCACATTAAGTATCAATCAGCGACTCTTATGCTTCTGTTTGCGTAATTCATTGATTCTACAAATCATCATACAACCATTATTGTTTACACTGTCCAATTTTTCTTATAACAGGTGTCAATTTACAGCAACCAGACTTTTTTCGTGCTTTATTCAATGGATAAACAATCTTTCCAGCTGCTCTATCATAAGTGATCTGAGAGTATCATACGAACAGATTAAGCTGGAAGATACCAATATATATTCTCCTTTTTTTTTAAGATGTTATTCATTGCTCATAGTCTTTTCTATTAGAATCATCAGAAATATATTTTTAGAAAAAATAAATTATTGGGCTATTGCCTCAACTCTTAATTTAGAAGTTTTAGGCCCTAATAGCGCAAGGTCAAAAACAACTATTGCTATGAACACCCATATTAGTCCAAAGGATGCCAGTAGCCCGTGCGGTAGGAAGAAGGCAGTTATAAATGGTACGAGTATTGATGTGGATATCCTGCTTACGCTGTATACTGTTCCTGCTGCGGTAGGCCTTACCCTCGTTGGAAAGATCTCAGCTTGGTAAGTATGATAGAAGTTTGAGAAGTTCCATAGTACGAATGTGGTGATGAAGCCGAATATTACTGTAGCTGTAACATTGGGTATAATACCGAACAAAGTTCCAAAAACGCCGGCGAGCACGGCGGATGCTATTATACCCCATTTCCTCTCAACCTTATCTATTATGAAAACGTTGAATATACTCCCGAAGAAGAATCCGGAATATATTATAAAGGAGAATTCTAGGGAATGTACCAGTGTTATCCCTTTATACAGAAGGAATGTAGGGGCTAAAGAAGTGAAGCCGTAGAATATACCAGTTTGGAAGAATTGGAATATAAGCATCATTATAGTCCTCCTCCTTAAGTCTGGTGCAAATATGTCCTTGTAACGGGACTTCCTCTCCGATACTTCCGTCTCTGACTTTGGTTCAGGGAGGCTCTGTAGGTGCTTTTCTTCTATTACCCTCTGCTCCCAATCCTTAACAATCGCATCAGCTTCCTTGTACCTCCCATGAACTTCGAGCCATCTTGGAGATTCTCTCAACTGTGTTCTAACAGCCCAAATGGCTATTCCAACTATTCCCATGAACCAGAACAGTATCCTCCATGATACGTAGGGAGGAGCAACTATCTTCATCTCGTAAGTCAGAAAGGCAATTACTGGACCGGCTGTTACGGCTATAGTGTAGACAGTTGCAAGCCTCTTTCCCCTTTCCTTGCCAGGCATCATTTCTGACGTAAAAGTATCGACAATAGGGAATTCACCGCCTACACCAATCCCACCGATGAAGACGAAGATAGCTATAAGTATGGCAGTAGACATTAATCCTGCAATTATCATGCCACCAGAGAAGACAAGCAAGTTGTATAAAAAGACTGTCCTCCTTCCTCTCTGGTCTCCAAGCCAGCCGAAGAATATACTTCCAACAAATTCGCCCAGGAAAAAAGCGGTTGGAACGACTAGCGTAGCCAGTACATGGGAAAAGTGCAGGACTGATGCCACAAGTGCTAGTATCACTCCGTTTCCAAGGAGCATAAGCGTCTCAGCCCATTCACCACCCGTTACCATCAGAAGGAAGTTCCGTTGCGGGCTCCCGAAAGGTATCCTTTCAAGCCTGTCCGATACACTTCCCTTGTAAGTTTTTTCATCTACCATACGTGACTGAAACAAACTAAATATAAGAATAAAGGTTCTAACGGGTTAAATAAAAATACGGTTTATCTTATGAACATTTATACGATACCGTTGTGCTCCATATAATCAATCTCATAATCAGAATATCCGAGTTCTCGCAATACTTCCCTAGTATAATCGCCTAATTTTGGAGGATCCGAGACATAGTTATAGCCGATTGGAGAATAAGGAACCATTATTTTCCTACCACAGTACTCTTCTGAGATCATTTTGGCCGAAGCATGCGGATCATTTAATAGATCCCATGGCTTATTGAGTACAGCGTAGCTAATGTTCGCACTCTCTAATCTTTCTACTAGTCCGGTTGAATCGAATTTACCCATTACATCTTGAAGCATGGGTATCAGCGTATCACGCTTGCTATAACGTATAGCATTTGTAGGAAACTCATCGCAAAAACTTAGCGAAAATACCTCGCAGAACTTTTTCCACTGATCTTCTGTAGTCACAGCTACGAATACCTTCTTGTTGTCTTTCGTTGTAAAGAAATCGTATATCCCCCAAGCAAACCCATCTTCGTTTATTGGTTTTAACTCTTTTCCTATCAATTGATAGGTTGTTATGTGCTGTCCCATAAAGAAAAGCGCTGTTTCGAACATACCGATAGTTACCTGCTTGCCTTTTCCTGTTTTCTCTCTTTCGATTATGGCATCTAGAACAGCTATGACTCCAAACATTGCAGCACTCATATCAATCATTGAGGCCCCAACGCGCATGGGCTTTTCCAGTGTTCCAGTCATGTAAGCAAGCCCGCTATGTATCTCTATTGGAAAATCGAGTGACTTCCTCTTCTCATATGGACCATTGCCGTAGCCCCTTATTGATAGGTATATGAGCCCTGGATTATGCTTCTTCATCTCATCATAAGATAAACCTGCAGATTCCAGGGCTCCATATCCGAGATTATCTATAAGAACATCGGATGTCCCTATGAGTTTCATCAGGACATCTCTACCTTCCTTCTGTTTGAAGTCTATAGTCACGCTTTTTTTATTCCTATTGTAGAATGCGAAAGCACCTGAGCTAGTTCCAGTTAGGGATCTTGCGATATCGCCAGATTTTGGACGTTCTACTTTTATGACTTCAAAGCCCAAATCTGATAGAAGGAGCCCAGCAGTAGGTCCTGCTACAATGTGTCCTATTTCGATAGCTCTCATAGTATACCACCATAAATCTTTAGCACTTCGTCCTCCCCAACTACCCGGCCTTCATTAGACGACAAGTCCTTGATTTTAGAGACAAGTAGTTTAACTTTTCTTTCATCTGGTTCTATTCCATTTTTCCTAAGGATACTTGCAACTAGGCGTGAGCCAGCATAAACATTCAACGAAACACGGGAATTTGGAAAAACCTTGGATGTTGAATGCGTACCAGCAGTTATTGATAGAACGTTCCTCCCAAAGATAGGCATGTTGTCTGCAAAAAATCTGTATCCAGCTTTTCTAAGGATGAGCTCACTCATTAAGTCGTATGTCTTTCTGAGCATTTCAAAGTTAATTTTGTCCTCGTATCCAGCTTTTTCAAGGTAACTTGCTATTGAAGCCGTATCAGCTATTCCGTTTCGTTCACCTATACCAAATATGGTAGTATCTACGTAATCACATCCAGCTTCTATGCCAGCTATACTGTTCGCAATCGCTAATCCATGATCGTTATGGCAATGTACCTCCACTTTAACTTTGAGATTCTGCTTAATGTAAGACACGACATCGTGTACCCGCTTGGGGGTTGCCCGGCCTGTCGTGTCCGGTATTTGCACAATTGAGGCACCGCATTCCCATAGCTTCTTCGCTAAATCGAATATCTTCTCTTTCTCATATTTTACCATGTCAACTATGGCTATTTCTACAGAATCAGAATGATCTGAAGCATACTTTACCACATCGCATATCTTATTTATATCATAATCACCGAACGGCAAGTGAAGTGTGACCTTCGAACCGGTAGAAATGATAGAATCAACGTCTTCTTTAATTGACCTGCCCAACGAATACGTATCATCAAATAAATGCAGATCAGTAATTTTTCTAGCTGCTTCCACTTCGCTTTCATGGGCGGATGGATATGAAACAAGCGCTCTCTTTATTCCGCTCTTGCTTATTGATTGGGCAATCCGTATTTTCTCATCCAAGGTGAAGGCAATTCCAGGAGCCTGCATGCCTTCACGCAAAGTATCGTCAGTTAGCATAACTGATTATCCACATTCCATATTTGAACTGGATATCTAACATATTTCAACGGTCAATTCTTTCTCTTATATTTAGTCAACTCTTCTTTTTGTATATTCCTGCTTAGCTTGATTATTATTAGAGATTCTACTTTTTCAAAGAATATTTGTCGAAACACTTCTAAAAGTTCACGATTGGCCATTTTTATATTCGCTGAATCCTGCACTTTAGTAACTCACCATCGATTTTTACTCAAAGTTTGTTAGCTGATTCCATAATCTAGCCAATATGCGAGAATAGTAGAAAGCTTAAATGGATCCATTATAAAAAAGAATATTAGCAATATTAAAACAACTGAAGGCTTTATTCAGGACTTAGAAACTACTATATATTTTTCTCTATGAATTGAAGTAAAATTCGATTATATTCATCGCGATCTTCCCACATAGTCAGATGAGAACAGGCCTTAAATACGATTAGTTGGGAGTTATCTATTTTGCTATGTATTACTTCAGCTACGTTTTGTGTGACCTCATCGAATTCCCCCACTGTTATCAATGTAGGCACAGATATAATCCCAATCTTATCTGTGATATCCCAGTCCCGTATAGTTCCAGTAATTGTAAATTCGTTTGGCCCATTCATTGTCCTGTACACATTTCGCTCTTCTGCGTACTCGAGAGACTTGAGCACCTCCGGAGGCCAGTCCTCAGAACGAAGGAGGTGTTGGTGATAAAAATAGTTTACAGCTTCCTGATATTCCGGATTTTGGTAATCTCCTACTTCTCCATACTTCCTTATTGCATTTCTGTATTTTTCTGGAAGCTCGTCAATTAGCCGCTGCATCTCCTTCACAGTCAAAGGTACGCTCGATAAGCCGCCTGAAATTATCAGCCCTTTAAGGTGCGCTTGGTATTTCACAGCGTATGCTAAAGCCAGCGCACCGCCATAAGAGGAACCCATGAGAAATACCTTATCGTCGCCGAAGATATTTTTCTTAACAGCCTCCGCTTCTTCTACCCCGTAGTCGATTGTAAACTTTTCTTTTTCTGGCTCTTCAGATCTGCCGC
Organism: Thermoplasma volcanium GSS1; assembly: GCF_000011185.1. Taxonomy (NCBI): domain Archaea; kingdom Methanobacteriati; phylum Thermoplasmatota; class Thermoplasmata; order Thermoplasmatales; family Thermoplasmataceae; genus Thermoplasma; species Thermoplasma volcanium. The sequence continues at coordinate 961,599 of NC_002689.2, forward strand.
AGCCAAACTGATCATAAAAAAGTACAGTTATTCCCTTTTCGGCAAGATCAGTTAGAGAAAGCAAATAATCATGTGACATGCCTGGCCCGCCATGTAAAGTCATCAACTTTGCCTTCTCGTTCTCTGCTTTACACACCTTGTAATATATGTAAATTCCCTGTATTTTAACGTAGCCGTCTTCACATCTACTCAGCTTCCTCACCCACTTCATTTACTGATATATATTCTGATTCTAATATCTTGTTTCTCCTTACTACTGAGAATATAGCCGCGAATGTGGCCCAAGCTCCGAACGAAATTGAAGCAGCCACTACGGGTGTCGATATAGATACGAAGGTGCCATAGAATACATAAACAAGTATAGCAGTTACCGTAACTGGAAGCGCTACGTTTAGAACGCCTACCTTATTTGCTTTCTTCTTAATTATTACAGGAAGCGATAAGTTTGCAAGCATATGAACAAGAAGGGCAGCTAGTGTGGATAAAACACCTGTAAAGAGGAAACCGCCAAATGGCCCAAGGAATTCTACACTGAGGAGCCCGATTATCACTGAAGCTATAACCATCACTAAACCCGCAAAATGCGGCGTCTTCCTCTTTTCATGAACTTCGGACAAAAAGCGTGGAAGCACACCATCCCTGCTCATGGACAAGGTTATTCTAGCAACGCTGTTGCTGAAAGTTACGTTGTCTGTTAATATGCTATTGATGTAGAATATCGTTATCAAGATTGCAGCCCACAGACCAATGTCGACTTGCGCCAACTTTATGCCTGGAACTAAATTGTTTGCGTACGATTCCATACTGGATGGGCCCCATCCAACTGTAAAAGCGTAGGCCGCAAAGACAAAGAATACACCTAGTATGACGGAGGAAATTATAACAGCGTCCCCTATCAACTTCTTGGCGTTCTTTGCCTCTTCACCCAGTGGTGTCATTCCTCCGAATCCAGAGAAAGCAGTGTACATAAATAGAACACCAAGGGCTATACCGCTTACCCCAAATTTATCATATTTCAAGGTGAATACAGCAGGCGTATTTATTGCTGGATGCGATAGTATTATGAATAGCCCTATAAACACCACCACTGCTATTTCAAGGCTTCCCATAACTGATACATACCTCAAGGAACCTCTAATTCCTGAAAATGATACTAGGTATCCAAAAGCAGCTGCTCCTATCAATAAAGGTATCCATAGATTCCCCGGAACGCTGATCCCGTAAATATAACTAAGGAGGGCTGGTACGAATACCGCTATAGAGAGAGATATAAAGGCGAGTGCAGCTATCTGATACAGTATGTACACCCAGCCTGAGAATATACCCACTTCTTTGCCAAAGCCAGTCTTTATATAATCATAGTATCCACCAGGGCCTGCGACGTGCGTCGATATCCTCCTTATTATCAGTGCGTTAAGAAATACAATTACAAACGCAACCGCTGCAGCTAAAGGCAAAGATCCTAGAGCGAACGCCGCTGAACCTGTCATTGTCGCCACAGCCGCTCCTGCGGGTGCTGATGCAGCAACCCCCTGAAAAAGCACCTCCCTAAAATTTAATACATTCCTACGCAAGCTCCGTGCCATGTCAACACCTAGCGCACAATAAGAAACTCATATATTTAAACATTCTGCTAACATATATATCCGGTAGTAATTCTTTTTCGTACACCTCTAGACGAGAGAATGGAGTTAAAAATATTCTTTGGAATGATGAAATAATCATAGATTGAGTTATTTAAAAAATTTAACCATATGGCAATCGAAGCCCATAAACCTATTTTCTTCACATAGGTCTATTATAGGTAAATTGGCCATCCACTATTAGGGATGATAATTGATTTAGCGAATATAAGATAAAGAATTACAGCAAAATTAAAAACTGAGCATCGCAATAATTAAAGAAGGTAAAAAAAAAAGCACCTCTAATAATTTTGCCAAAATGCATATAAAATTACAAGGCTGATATCTTTCTGTAAAATGTCAATTAATCGCTATCGACGATTATCATAATTCCTATTATTTTTGAGGCCTGGCACAAACCGTTGTCTGATTTAGCATGATAACTTTAAATCAATACAATCATTGATATGCTATGAGAGGACAACAAATAGAAGATCTGCTGACACAGAAAAATATAGAAGAGGTAAAATTAGATAAGGATGGAAGGAGGCTAGCATATATAGCTTCTGAGCCTTTTCGAGAATATAAAAAAGATAAACCGAAAAAGTATCTATACGTAACAGATTGTAAGTTCAACACTTTGTTCAATGCTGAAGGCTATGGTATCAGCTCTATGGACTTTTCAAGTGATGGCAGGCTTCTTTACGTTGAGGAGAATGAAATACACCTGATCACACAAGATTATAGAGAAGAGAGAATACATTTCAAGGGCAATATAGAAGAGGCTAGATGGTACGGCAATGATATACTTTTCTCAGCTTCCATAGAAAGGGAGGATAATGAGGATGATGGGTACTTTTTTGAAGAATCTGACCCTTTCATCGATCTTTATCTTCTGCAGCCTGGCCATGGAATAAAAAAATTAACCGATAACCTAAATGTCTGGGAATTTTCCACCAACGGCAGAGAAATAGCATTTATCGGATCTAGATGCCAACAGGAGAGCTGTTGGTACAGGCCGTCTATTTACGTTATTGATGCTGGTGGCGATATAATAGAGAAACATAGGCCGAAAGATAGGCAACTAGGCAAGTTAACTATTGGGACGTCTGGAGAAATAGCATTTATTGAAAGCACGATGAGCGATAGGGGCGTCGTTTCAGGAGACGTTATTGTATTGTCCGATTCAGATAAGAAAAATCTTACTGAGGGTAACGAATCTAGCTATTCGCACATTGTATTCTATGATGGGGAAATATACGTACTTGAAAACCATGAAACACACTTTCGTGTGATTTCACTCTTAACCAGAAAAGTTCTCTGGAGTGGAGACGGTATTGTATATCCAGCCTATTCTCCATCTTTTCATATTTCGTCCGGAAAATTGGCGTTAGCCTTTTCATCTCCAGATCAACCGCAGGAAGTTATAGTCAAGAACATCGATACTGGCGTAGAGGAAAGATCGGCAATAAATTCTGGCCTTCTTGATCTAAAGGCTTATCCGTCAGAAATTGTTGAATGGAAGGCTTCGGACGGAAAAAAGATATATGGCATACTTCGTACATTGGATCCTAAAAATCCGCTTATCGTATATGTCCATGGAGGCCCGACATCGTTTTCATACGGTGCCTTCCTTGATCGAACAAGCGTATACCTCGGCTATGGTTTTTCTGTATTCATGCCTAACTACAGAGGAAGCGTTGGACTCGGCAGAGAGTATGCAGAATCGAACATAGGCGATCTAGGCGGCATGGATTTTGAAGATGTAATCAGCGGAATAAAGTATTTGCAGCAGAGTGGAAAGATAGATACAAAGAATATATTCATAACAGGCGGGTCATACGGCGGGTACATGTCAGCCTTGGCTGTGATGAAGACAGATATCTTCAACGCATCCGTATCTCTTTTCGGAATTTCCGATTGGATAAGCTTCCATGGAACAAGCAACCTATACGAATGGGACAGGATCCACTTGGACGCTGACCCATGGTCGTTTGAAAAATACGATCGCTACTCGCCAATAAGGATAAAGCGCAAACCAAAAACACCTGTACTGCTAATGCACGGCGTAAACGACAAGTACGTCCCAATAGGCCAGTACTACGAATTCTATAGATTTTTAAAGGAAAACGGGGACGAGGTAAAGATGATCGTATATCCAAGGGAAGGACACGGCTTTACTGAACGGGCCCATATTATCAGGCAGTACAAAGAAACTATCGACTTCTTCAAATCACATCTAAAGAAATAGAATAAAACGTTGTAAATCACGACTTCAATACACTTTTTTTATAAATTGCAAAAGCAATCTAATGCTATCCTAGATCATGATTTTTAAGAGGGAACGCTATTAACCTTCCATGAAGTTTGAGTTTGAGTACTTGAAGACGCCTGAGGACTTGATGATATCGCTATCTGGAAGTTTTGCAATGGCAATGCGAAATGTAGCCGAAATATACAGCTACAAAGGGTATCTCGCATACTACAGTCCATCTCTTTCGGACGGAGACGATTCGATGATCATAGTATCCCTAACAAGGGGAACACTAAATCCTGGACTCGTAGATTTCGATTCTGAAACGAAAAAGATAGAGTACGTTAAGAGATCGACAAATCCAGAGAGGTATCACTTCTTAATAATAGAGCCTGAATTATCCACGATCTTAGATAAGGCTATCTATGAATTCGAGAAGCTAGGCAAAAAATAATAATCAATTTGTATAAATTTTTCCGTTAATTATAGTTATTTCAGGCTTTGCTGCTTTTATTCCCCTTAAATCTTTAAGCAGCTTTTCATCAAAAACAGCCATGTCTGCGGAATACCCTACCCTTAACATGCCCATATAGCCTTCTGTACCGAGAAGATATGAGCCGCCTTCAGAGTAGCACCTTACTGCCTCCTCAAGCGTTATTTTCTGCCGCTGGTATTCTGAGTTGACAGCATAATATATTCCATACATTGGGCCGATGGGCATTGAATCCGATCCAAAAGCTAGGTGTATGCCCCTATCGATCATCCACCGAAACGGGTTATTCTTATAAAGCCATTCGCCCCCAACCCTGTCTTCATACATACCGCCTTTTCCAGCCCATTCTAGGAAATTGGGCTGTGAAGAAATTATTGTTGTTTTTGTAATATAATCTAGTACGTCATCGTCAACTAATTCAAAGTGTTCGATCGAGTTCCTATTCCTTCCGGCATTTCGGTAGAATACTTTCGCTGCAGTTTCGACAGCTACCTCTCCTATAGCATGGACTGCAAGCGGCAAATTATGCATCCATATCTGCTTAGCAAAATTCTCGAACTTACTTTCATCCATCTTTAAATTAGACGCATCCCAGCCCTTGTGCGCTGCAGTCCGTGAACCGAGAGATCCATCTAGGAAGGCCTTGATCCCCCAGTCGTTCTGCGATGAAGTTCCGAATTTGTCGAAAATAGAATCGGAATAAAGCACCTTGTATATTTTTAACGGTGTTTTTATGTTCTTATATTCGTTATACGTCGAAATATCAACCATATCCCTAACGGCTACGATGCCAAGGCTTATTGCCCTGTTCGCAGCTGTGTTAAGCGCATCCCGTATTTCGGCTTCGTTAGGTTTAACTAGAGGCTCTAAAAGTTCAATGTCATCTTCCTTGAATATGCCCTCCTTCCGGGTAGTTCCTATTACATCCATCGCTTTTTGATTTGCAACGGCCATATGTCCGTCTCTTCTAAATGCAACAACAGGTACTGGAATTCCATTTATGTCAGAAGATGTGAGGTAGCTCGATTGAGGTTTCCACATAGATTCATCCCATCTATATGCTATGACCTTTTCCTTGCCTTTCGAATATTCAGCGATTCTTTCAACAACCTCCTCCTTGCTCTTCGTATGATAAAGATTCAGACGAATATCTTCCAGCCCCGTTGAAAGCAGATGCGCGTGAGAATCTATGAAGCCAGGAAATACGATCTTGCCCGAGAGATCAATTCTCTTCTTTGCGCGAAGATCTCTATCAATCCCAATGAAAGCTATCCTTCCTTCGTTAATCCCAATTGCATCAGAACCTTCTCTACCGAAAACGGTACAGTTCGAGATCAATAGATCGAACATAGTTACTAGATTAAAACGAATGGTTTAATCTTCTGCAGCCTCAAGTGACATCGTATCGATGGTGTTATGATTAATACGCGGATGGATGGCAGAAATACCTATGCATAGAAAAGGCTTACGCAGAATTGAACATATGTAGAGGCCAAGCCTCCTTAGCCTACATAAAGGATATTTTCGCTTATTGCCCAACAAATGAAAAATCCTCACAACACCATGCCAATGCATTAACTAAGACTTGCAGATGCAAAATACGCCTATGTAAAAGCATCAGACATAATGAAAACAATGAAATCGTCAAGTTGCGTGCATTCTTTAGCAATGAAAAGGCAATGCATAACAATTTTGGACGTTGCGTCAAATATAGAAGGCTTAGATTAATCTGCGTTGCCTGTGGGATAATGTTAAGGCTGGGATTAGTTATGTATTGGAGATTAATGCTTTTTAAATATAAAACGCCACGTTAATATTTAACAAAAATTATTATGAAATCGTATACAAATGAATTAAGAAAGCATTTAAATTTTTAACGCATGGTTGAGAATTAGGTGCATAAAATGCCGCGTTGCGTCCTCGAAGAAGTGGATGATATAGCAATTCTTAAATTTACCAGAAGCGAAAAATTGAATGCGTTTGACTTTGATTCATGGAGAGAATTTAGTTCGAACGTTGATGAAGCATCGAATTACAAAGGCTTAATCATTACCGGAGAAGGGAGGGCGTTTTCATCTGGAGACGATATAAATGCAATGTATAAATTTGAGGATTATGCTGAGAGTAAGTCCTTCTTTAAAACTTTATTTGATGTTTTACAAAAACTTATGCACTATCCACATCCAATTATTGCCGCTGTAAACGGTCTGGCAGCTGGAGGAGGGGCAGAGATCCTTTTAACTTTAGATTATGTTGTATCTGTAAAAGATGCGTGGTTCTGGTTTCCAGAGGCCAGAATAGGGCTTTATCCTCCTATTTTAACTTCATTGGGCGTATACGTTTTTGGAATTAAGAACGTGAAGAAGCTGGCTATTAACATGCCAAGGCTCACCTCAGAAGAGGCACTAAACCTAGGCTTAGTCGACATGATCATCGAAGATAAGAATAAACTCACAGAGATCGCTGTTAATAAAGTCAGGGAATTGAACAGGGTTCCGACTGTTTCATATACGAGCATGAGAAAGGTCCTGGCGAGTATTGTGCTTCCACATCTAAAACAGTCACTAGATACGCTAGCAGAGACAGCAGTTGAGGAAGAAGCTAAGAGGAGTATGGAGCTTTTCATTAAATCCAGGAAAAAATAAAAAATAATGAGGGCAAAAGGCCAACATACCATCCTTGCCTAATTTCCCAATGCTTCCAGACATGATCTTACACAGATTTTTCTTTTGCGATCCGACCTTTTTTCGAAATACTGTGAATAAGCAATCATTGCTTAACTACTTTAAGACTCGGGAAGAAAATACCGAATCTAAATGGCACTATTAGGCGATTCGTTTGAATCATCCATGTAATAAATGTGGAGGAGCCGGAAGAGAACCATTATCGACCAAAATTTATCGCGAATAACTGAATAGATCAATTAATGCAGTAGTGAATTGCCGATTGCCATTATTGATATGTCTGAGAAGTCTTTATGTTTTATTTGCTCCAGCGTATTATGTGTTACCCTCTCGTTTTCTGAAGTTAAATACTCCATGACCGTAACCTCAGTGCTTCCGGATATTCCGTTTTCGATAAGATAATCTGCTATTTTAGAAGGCATGAAATCATATGGCCTCGGTATTACAAGCACCCTTCCATTTCTGCGAAGAGAATCAAGCATTTCCTTCTTTCTATCTTCGATGTATCCGGTAACATGAAAGGAAATGACAGGCGTAAGTTCTAAAGGCATACCGGATCTAGCCGATGCAGCCTGCACCGAACTTATGCCTGGTATTATCTCGTAATTTCTACAGCGCCCTATAAACCTCCTTATAAGTTCCGATTCTGAGAAACATGAGTCGCCGGTGAATAGGAAGGCTATCCTATAGCCTTTATCGTATAGATCTATTATCCTTTCCACATATTTCTGCTGATCCTTCCAGTGCAATACGATTTGTTCTTTTTTCCCAATTGCGTTCCTTGCAATACGCATAGGCATCTCGTATCCTGCTACAATGTCCGCCTTAGCAATTCGATCTATCGCTGCCAACGTCATCAGGCTTGGATCGGACGGCCCTACCCCAATGAACCATATTTTCCCTTCGAATAGCTTCCTTCGTGATGCAACAGATATTGTCATAGAATGGTCGAACTTTGTGAAGGGGTAAATAATCCTAGAACCTGGACCTAATGATAAAAGTGCAGACGGCTCTGCAGAACCAGGAATCCCTAATTTTTCCTCTGCTTCTTCGGATATATGGCTCAACAGCGAAACATCGACGGATTTTAGATCATCGGCAGAAAAAGTCCGGAATTCTGTTCCGTTATCCTTAATCAATTCCGATAGAAATTTGTTATACCGAAGTGAAGATACACAATTTACATCATCATATCCAAGTCCGAGGCTTAACAATACCTCTTCGATCCTTTTCTTTATATTATATGGGTCTGCTTTTCCCGTGAAACCAATGCCAACTGATATATCGTCCGGAACAAGATAGCATATCTCGCCTCCTTCTCCTGGCCTATCTGTTATTATTATCTTTGCATCATCTGATCTGCTGTAGGTTTTCCAAGGGTACTTTATCATTTCAAACGCGTGTTTTCTCTTCGAACTTTCATTCCTTGCAAAGACAGGATCACCGTTAGCTAGTGCAGTGTTGATCTTTAATACGCACTCAGGGTTAGCTATAGTGCAGTAGAGGCGCCTAGACATCTCCTCGACTGACATCAATCCATTCAGTTCTACAGCGTCCGTTATTATATACTCACTTCCGATGAGTTCTGAGATGAGCCGTGCGAAGACATTCGCTGATCCAGAATGGCCATTGACGATAGGAATTGCATATCTGCCGTAATCGTCTACTACGATCACTGCTATGCCTTCCTCTTTCAATATTGACGCTTTCTCTATTATTCTTACAGCACCGCCAAGAGACATTACAAGAACTAAAACATCGCTTTTTCGTACTTCACTCAAGACAAAGTTTTGCGTGCTTCCGATGTACGTATTGCACCCTTTCAAATTCGATCTGCTATAGCATTTAACAGCCAGGCCTTTTTCTGAGAGCTTTTCGCTTATTTCCAAGGCGGTCTCAGATCCTCGTTTTGATATTCCGGCAACGGTTATCTTTCTCCCATAGAACAGCGCCAATTCATTCAAGATGAGCCCCTCCTAAAAGAATGCGTATAGCTTGGATCGTAAAGTTTCGTGCTGTAAACCCTCTCAGGATTGACAACTTTACCTACAACAATTATTGCTGTTCGATATATCCTGTTGTCCTTCACCTTCTGAACTATATCTTCGAGTGTCCCGCGTATTACCTTTTCGTCCTTCCAGGTAGAGTGGTAAACTACACCCACTGGAGTATCTTTCGGGTATCCTCCTTTCAGGAGATCTTCAACTACCTTCTCGATTATGTGTATAGCTGTGAAGATAACCATGGTACTTTGATGGCTTGACAATGCTAATATAGACTGCTTTTCTGGTACTGGTATCCTCAGCGATCCTCTGGCTATTATAACAGACTGAGATATGTTGTCCATGGTAAGCTCTATTCCTAGTGAGGCCGCCGCAGACGTAAGCACACTGACACCGGGAATAACCTCGAAATCTATGCCCTTTTCCCTCAGAAGTGAGAGTTGCTCCATAAGTGCACCGTACAAGTGCGGGTCTCCAGAATGGAGCCTTACTACATCCTTCCCCTCTGCTATAGAATTATCGATATATCCATTATTTTGTTTATGTCCATTTCGGCGCTGTTGTATATCTCTGCACTCGGATTTGCGTATTTTAATATCTCAGGATTAACAAGGGATCCAGCGTATATTACTACGCCTGCCTTTCGAAGGATATTATATGCTTTTAGCGTCAAAAGTTCAGGATCTCCCGGCCCTGCCCCAACTATATACACCTTTGGCATCAGTATCGCCTCGCTATTACAAGTGAAAAGTAGTCGCCGTCCTCATTTCCAGCTTTTTCCGTTATAAATTCACTGTCCATTGTGCATCGTCTTGCATATATGTATTTCATCCCATCACCCATTAAATTCCTTATTCTTTCTAAAGAAAAAGATCCTGTCGGAACTTTCATTATAACTACTGTGTCATATTTTTCGAAACTGCCTATTTCCAATAATTTTCTGTACGTAGTTACGAGAACAGAATCATCACCGCTAGCTATGTTAATGGAGGATCTAGCTGAACACGCATCTACAGAATTTACGCCAGGCACGTACTCTATGCTGACTCCTTTTTCCTCCAGCATTTGCTTTATTTTTCCGAATGTACTGTAAAATGTAGGCGAACCTATTACAGCATATGATAGAATTTTATGTTTTGCCAAATCAGAAATTATCTCTGCTACATTTTTCTCCAGGAAGGATTTGTTGTAATTATGATCCCGTGTCATAGGAAACTCCAGATCTTTCACCTGTGGTAAAGATCCTTCATTTTTTCCTGCAAAGAGCTTCTCTAGAATTGACCTTGCGATCCTATGTTCACCGCCGGAACATGGTACGTAGATTATATCGCTTTTCAAAACTGTATCAAGGGCTTTTAATGTAACCAATGATGGATCTCCAGGGCCGAGCCCAACAACGTAAAGCTTCATATCTGCATTCAAGGCTGCTCACCTGAAACTACGAATATTGGGTTCCTTGCTATCATAGCGTAGCTCGAGCCTGTCTTCATCCCTACAGAAATTTGTACTTCTATCACTGATACGTTCCTGAAATTATTCAGCTCCAATGATTCAACTGCGTCATTCAAAGTCTTGACCTGAATTGCATTAATAACAACACGAGCACCACTCTTTAAGAAAGGCACATACTTGCTAACAAGATTTGGGAGATCGCCTGTCCCCCCTCCAATAAAGATAGCATCGAATGAATCGGCAGGCGAATAGGCATATGCATCCGCAAGAACTAATTGTATGTTCTTGTATGGAGATAAACGATCAAGATTTATCCGGGCTAGTTTGATAGCTTTTTCATCGCGATCCAAGGCTATTATTTTACCATTTGGACCTGCAAGCCTAGACATATCTACAGCAACTGAACCAGTACCCGTTCCTATATCAAGAAAATGGCCTCCATTACGGACTCCCAATCTGTTTAGAGAGATGAGGCGAATTTCTTCCTTGGTCATAGGTATGCCATCCACTCTTTCAAAAAGACTGTCTGGAGTTACGATATAATAATCGAATTTCGACTTTTCACTTTCCATATTTGAGAACCTCCTTTATATGCCCGTCTAAATGCGATCCTATAATCTTCCCATCATGATCTATAATCACAACTGAAAACCCGACGGATCTGGAAAAATCAGCCTTAAGCCTGTTAGATATTCTAGATGCTATTGTATTCAATACTTCAGCTACAATGCCTTCTTGTTCTATAATTGATATGGCCTCCCCAGTGTTGCTGGATTCCATTATTCTCTTTACAGCACCTTTGGAAATTCCGTACATAGCAGCCACAGCCGCAAGTGTCTCCATACGGCCATCTGCTACCTTGCTGTGTGTATTGTATATCCCTGCAGCGATCTTTACAAGCTTTCCTGGAAGCCCGAAGATTACGACATGATCGTATGCAGATTCGATCGAGGCGCTGACCGCTGCACCTACCTTATCGCCTATTAGTACGAAGGCTTTATCTGGAAGCGCAAAGTACTTTTTAGCGAACTTTAATGCAGTGTTTCCCGGACATAGCACGATAATTTTAGAGACGCACCTTCCGGCTGCAACTATATACTTCAAGTGCAACTCATACTCTTCAGTAGAAACAGGTTCTTCTATGCCAGTAGTGCCAAGTACAGATATGCCGCCGAAAACCCCTACCTTTTCATTCATAGTCAACTTTGCAAATTCTTCACCATTGGGAACGGAAATTGATAATTCCACATCATAGCCACCAGCAGCTTCTCTTACGGCATCTTCTATCATTTTTCGTGCTCCCTGGCTTATTGCTTTTTCGCCCGGCCTTATGCCCAATCCGTCTTTCTCGACTACGCCTATGCCTGCATTTCCGGATATGGTTATTTTACTTCGTCCATTTTCCTGTTTTTTCACGACCTTGCAGTGGCACCTGATCGTTATGCCATTCAACTGATCCGGATTGTCTCCTGAAAACTTCTCTGCTGAGGCGTATCCACTGCTTTCGTCTATTCGTACGCTCTCCACCACTTTAACTTCAATTCGTATGCCAATAGGCGTCGGGACTACAACCCTATTCTGTACGCCCTTCAATACGGTGAGCGTACAAGCCTTTGCGGCGGCAGCCGCAGTAAGGCCCGTAGTGATCCCGTACTGCTGAAACGGATTTACGCCAGAGCCATCAGAAGCGTACATCATACTTACCAGAATAGCCTCTCCTTGTAGCCATCCACCGGCCAGATACATACGTCTCGCTGTTCCCAATAATGACAGTGGTCAACATGTCTATCTCTGAGCATGAGAAGTCTTTCAATTGCACTATCTTTGCGCTTTGATCAGGCCTGTAGGCATTTCTTACTATACCTACAGGCGTATCGCCACTCCTATACTTCAAGAAATATTCCATTACTTTCTCGAGATTGTTTGGAAAGCGGGAGCCTCTTGGATTGTAGATGACGGTTACCAAATCAAGGATAGCAGCCGCCTCGGCTCTTTTCCTGATGACTTCCCAAGGCGTTAGGAGATCGCTGAGGCTAAGGACCATAAAGTCGTTGGATAGAGGGGAACCGAGAAGGGAAGCACAAGAAGAAAGTGCACTTATCCCTGGCACTACACTTACCTCAGGCATATTGTCTTCAAGAGTTGATAATATCTCGAATACAGCACCGGCAATTCCATATATCCCAGCATCGCCGCTGGATATTATGGATACGTTGTGCCCTGATCTCGCCAGTTCTATAGCTTTCTTAGCCCGTTCTATCTCACCCTGCATACCGTTTGAGATGTATATTTTGTTAGGAAACTTCTCCTTTATAAAGGAGACATAGAGGGAAAAGCCTATTACGTATTCCGATCTCTCAATAGCTAAGCTGGCTTGGGGAGTCATAAGATCATTCGATCCAGGCCCTATACCGACAACAAACAAAGAACTCACCAATCAAGCATCACCCCAAAAGCATTTATCACAGAAGCTGCTATAGGGCTTCCACCCCTTGACCCAAGAATGGTGAGGTAATCGATGCCAGAAGATACCAAGGAATACTTTGCCCTCGCTGCCTGCACGAAGCCAACCGGAACACCTATCACAGCAGGAGGCTTTTCTTTTGTATCTCGAACAATGTTCAATAATTCTATCAATGCTGTAGGGGCGTTTCCTATCACAAAAATCGCGTCTCTTACACCATCCTCTGAAGCGATGCGCATAGCAGAAGCAGATTTCGTTATTCCCATTTGTTTGGAGATGCGATCTACTCTTTCGTCGTCCCCATAATACATTATTCTGCATCGATCCAGTAAATTCTTGTTGTATATTCCTGCCTTGACCATCTTCGCATCTACGACTATCCTGCATCCATCCCTCAACTTCTCAGCTACTGTGTCAACGAAACCAGGAGACATCCTTATTAAATCAATCAGACGGAAGTCCCCGGCAGCATGAACTATTTTGGAAAATAGGTACCTCTCCCTGGCATTCTCTATGCTCTCCGTTACGGTCTCTATGATGTTTATGCTTTCCTCCTCAATTTTTTCTGGATCCGCCCACTCCTTTAAGTGTTCTGCCCAGGAATTTAGAATGTGCGATGATATCGAATTGTTTATAGATTTTGCATCGCCGGCTATTTTTCTAAAGAGGTCTGAATCCATATTTATTTTGTATTCCTTATTTATTATGAAAGATCCATTACGTACGCTCACACTTAGCAAACCCTCTTCACTTGTTATATCCAGCGTATACTCTATATTCATCAAAACCACCTCCCAAAGAAAGGATCTCATTGAGTTTTCGACCTAAAATAATTATAGATGGCTTAGAACAATAATGTTCATCCAAATTCTCGGCATCTTTTAATAACGAGATCTTTGCACTCGGTAATGTTCCATTTTCGACTATAAGCATATCGGAATGGCCTAAGATAGACTGGCTCAGCCTGGCTATTTGCTTTAGGAATCTAGATCCCATAAGCACGACTACAACATCAGCGTACTTTAATGCGTCCCCCAAAGATGATGCATTGAATTTGCCTTCCGATATGGAGGCCGTTACGATAGCTATATGTCTGGATACATCTTTGACAGATAGCGGTATACCATAAAATGTCGGGACGCCTATCGCTGATGTTATTCCAGGAACCACGATTACGTCAAAACCTAGGGTGGAGACCGCCCGTATTTCCTCAGAAAGCCTTGAAAATATACCTGGATCGCCTGACTTAAGGTGTACGGCTACATCGAAATTGTTTGCGTTTTCCTTGATATAGTTAAGGATGATCTTTAGGCCCACGTCTGAGGAAGTCCCTTGCCTGTGCCCTACGTTTACCTGTACTTTATTAGTACAGTATTTTTCTATAAGATCATCTGATACAAGGGCATCTTTAAACACTACCTGCGACTCTCTTATTGCTTCCAAACCCATGACCGTGATCAGGTCAGGTTCGCCAGGCCCAGCACCTACAATGTAGAATTTTTTCATCTTCCTGCTGCACCATTTAGTATCTTTGCAATGGCCTCATCAGCCATCACAGGGTTTAAAACAGAATATTCTCTAATCCGCCTATCAACAGCAATTCTGTACATCATTATGCGTCTCTTTTTTGGCTCCTTCACTGATGATATGATCTTTTCCCTGTTTCTGGCTATAGCTTCTACAACTGACTGATCCATATTATCGATCAAAGCGTATTTTTTGATAGAAGCTGCAATTCTTTTCTTCACCATAACGGTCATGGCTGGGCTCTTACCAGACGTGGACACCGCAATCTTAATAGGCCCATACTGAAGTATGGCGCATAGGTTGATATCATTTAAGTCGTTCCTGTCCGGCACATAAACAAGTTTCGAATGTCTCCTAGCGAAATAGGCTAATTTTGTGTCTAAATCACGATCTTCGGTTGATATAAAAGCAAGGAAAGGTTTCACAGACTCGATGGCATCGTAACTATCCTCAAAACTCGAAGACACACGAATAACGTTTGCATCCTCTAAAAGAACTTCGTCTGATATAACGTATACAGTGCCGAATTCAGAGTGATACAATTCGAATTTATCCCTGAACTCTTTTCCGTGGCCGATAAATAGTGAAGTACTCTTACTCAAACGTAAATCAACTATCATTAAACGGAAAATACTAAAGTATATTTAAACTTTAGTAAGTTTACTTAACATATAGTGAAATTTAGAGGGAATAATACCAACGATAAACTGAATCAGCGTTTATGTACTGAAGGAGGAGAGAAACTTTATAAGTACCATGAACAAGTACGAAACTGCCAGCCGCAGGAATTGGACCCGAGTAGACAACGGTTATGTTTTGACCGTATGCATACAGAACGAATATAGATCTGTTCGTACTTTGCAATTCATAGACTATTTCACCATATATATAGTACGAGTGGCCTTCTTTCATCTCTGAAACAGGTGTTGAGGAGATCGGCGGTATCATGCCGTATACTAGAAGCACAACTGCAACGAGTGCTAAGATTGAAAGAAATAGTGTTTTTTTATACATTGGTCAATGTATACGATAGCGTATATAAGAATTCGTTTTAGTGATTCAACACATTGGCCCTAGGCGAATTTACGGACAAGTTTAAGCATCCTTAGGGATTGATTTATGGCTGGTTGGCAAACAAAAGTGTCTCGAAGAATAAATTCGGATAATTTCCGGGATTTATCATTAGAGGTGTATCAGAAAAAGTCAGTAAGTGATTTATAAGCAGGAATTGAATCTTCTCTCTTCAATACGATCATTGTCTCGTTTGAGCATGATATGAGCTGTATAATGTTTATGCCCATAGAATATACACGCTCCACAACATTCAACGCAAACCCTGGGGTGCTAACTATCTCAGGAGGAGAAAAGATGTGGATTAAGCTCACGTCCCTCTGTACCTGAACGTCTTTTGGTACTGTTTTTGTTCTCGATTCATCGATAATGTATACCACAGAATCAGTTAAAAAAGTAGCCGATAAATAATCTACATCTACCTTATGCCTCGAGGTTATGACTGTTACCTTGTCCTGCAGAACAATTTTACTTTTTCTGAGAAGATCATCGGTATATTTTCGATAGTCTTTGAACCCGGCTTGCTGCAACAGCTTCTGAAGGGAGGCCCTGACAGATAGGGGATTCAGATTCGTGTACTTTTCGCTTATCATCTTTGCAAGTGCGTTAAGATTAAGAAGCCCGTCCCTAAAGGTGAGGTAAACTTCAGGCCTCAATGAAACGTACTCTAAGACCTTCCTTTCAACGTCGCCTTTGCCACTTCTTTTCATAATCTCAGAAATCATAAACTAATATTAATTCTTCGCACATAAATTGAAAAATTATGATTAAGTCTACTGATATATGATATTTTACAAAAGATTAGATATAATCGATAAATATCAAACGGTTAATGAAAGAATTACTCCTTTTGTATTCAGGAGGATTAGACACATCAGTGATGATCAAGTGGATGAACGAAAATCTAGGCTACGACGTATCAACCCTTACCCTGGACATAGGTAATAACGACCTCAAATCCATAAGAGAAAAGGCGGAGGCCATAGGTGCAGTAGAAACATTCGTAGAAGATGTTTAACAAGAATTTTCATACGAATACATTTCTAAATCAATCCTCGCTAACGGAAGTTACGAAGGCTACCCGTTATCTACAGCGCTGGCAAGGCCGCTTATGGCAAAGAAGGCTGTTGAACTTGCTGAAAAACATGGTTTTGAGGCCATAGCACATGGATCAACAGGTAGAGGCAATGATCAGGTAAGATTCGAACTTGGAATAAAGGCACTAAACCCAAGCTTAGAGATGCTTGCCCCAGTGAGAGACTGGAACATGCTGCGATCCGAAGAAATAGAATATGCAAAGAAAAATAATATTATAGTACCATCAGACGGCAAGTATTCAGTTGATGAAAACCTGTGGGGCAGATCCATAGAGGGATCGGAAATTGAGAACATGTCCTTGCCTGTACCAGAAGATGCCTATGAGTGGCTCGTACCGCCCTGGGAAGCCGGTCCTGGCGAAGTTATAAAACTTGAGTTTAGCAATGGCCTGCCCGTGGCAATTAACGACAGTGATTTTGAATTACAGAATTTGATAGCCAATTTAAATATAATAGGTGGCAGGAATTCAATAGGGCTTATAGATCACGTTGAGGATAGGATAACTGGAATAAAGAGCCGTGAAGTTTATGAATGCCCTGCCGCAGAGATAATAACGTATGCGCATGGATACTTGGAATCTCTCATATTAAACAAGCATGAAATTTCTATAAAATCGTTCTTAGATTCAAAATTTTCACAATTTGTCTACAACGGGCTCTGGTATGATCCTGCTATGAAACCATTGATAGCCGGAGAGGAGATCTTGAACAGCGAGATAAATGGATCAATATCTCTTAAATTATATAAGGGGAAAATTTACTTCAACGGATCCAAAGGAGCAAACTTTAGCTACAACAGTAATGTAGCCAATTATAGCACGTATGAGTTTGATCAGAAATCCTCAAAGGGCTTCATAGACATATTCAAAAATGATACCGTATACTCCATTCTTGCTAGGCAAAAGGCAAAGGAGGAGGCTTTAAGTTGAAGATATGGCAAGGCGGGGCAGCAAAACCCTCGGAATATGATCCGATGGAATACCTGGTCAAATTAGATGTTTCAGCTGATACAATACTCGAAAAGTACGAAATAATCAACTTGATGGCCTATCATTATGAATTAATAAAAATTGGCATCATAAACGAAGAAGATGGCAAATGCTTACTAAATGCTTTAATAAAAGCCTACGAGGGAAAAATAACGATAGATGTAAAGGATGAAGATGTGCATACTGCAATTGAAAATTGGGTAAAGGGCCTATGCCCCAAAAATTGGGAGAATCTAAGGCTATTCCTGTCAAGGAATGAACAAGTCCACGCAGACATGATACTTTATCTGTTGGATTCATTCTATAAGATGAATAAAATATTCCAGTCATGCATAGAAAAGACAATAGGGGTAAATGGCGAAGGCTATCTACCAGGGTATACCCATTTCCAGCAGGCGATGCCGTTTACTTTCAAAAGTTTTATGAATTCGGTGTTACTGCTTCTGGAAAGAAATATTTTGAACGTTCATGATTTTTTCCAAAAGATCAGGATAAACGTATATGGATATGGTTCAGGATATGGTTCTCCAATTTCTGCCAAATTTGATAAGATGGGTGAATTATTGGGTCTAAGATATGATCATAAGAACCCCATATTCTTATCTTCATTGTATCCTCAAACCCTTCTTGAAGCTTCCCAACTCATCGTTACCATAATGATGCCCCTTTCAAGGTTGTCATCAGACACAATAAATTACTATTCAAGAGGAATAATGGACATACCAGACGAATTCACAACTGGCAGTTCTCTAATGCCAAACAAGAGAAATCCGGATTATCTTGAGATGATCCAAGGTTTAGCAGCTGAATCTGTCGGTGTATCATCTTCAATAGCTTCAATAGCCCTGAATAAACAAATTGGCTATCATAGAGATTTTCAGATTGCAAAAGATTCCATCGTGTTTCTGATTGAGAAGCTAATAGCGCACCTGGATCACTTGCCGGACCTTTTAGGCCGTATTGAGTTTTTTAAGGAAGCATCGGAACGTGCTGTAGAAAATTCTTCATATGCAACCATGAATGCGTGGAATGCCTTCTTTAAAGGAACGAGATGGAAGGAGGCATACGCTCGCATCGGGAATATGGTAAGGGAAAACAACGAACTTGAGAAGGTAGATTTCGAGACCCCTACTGATAATCTGGATATCGCTAACACAAGAAGGATAATATATGAAGAAAAATATATTGTGGATAGTTTTCTATCGGTTCCGGAGAGATTGAAAAACTTGATCAGGATTACCGAATCTTAAACACGAAAGTAGGCGTTCCTTTGTACTGTGTTTCTAATTCAAACAAGGAACCCCCTAAATCCTCCGGATCGCCACTTGATGCTGATGATACGTAGAGTGTGTTTAAGCCTTTTCCTGCGAAGACTGCTGATGTTATGTTTTTAGCAGGCAGGTCATATTCATCTATCTTTCTCTTCCTCTCTGGATCCCAAACCGATAATTTCGATCCACCCCAATGGGCAACGAAGAGATTTCCGTCTGAGTCTATCGTCATGCCATCCGGTGATCCCTGCTCTTCTTTAAAATCCACTGCTATATCCTTCGATATTATGTTCATTTCAGCATCGAAGGAATATGCCCTAACTTTCCTTGTTGGCGTATCGATATGGTAAAAGATCCGCCTTCTTGTATCCCAAGCTATGCCGTTCGATATCGTCAAGTTACTGAGAAGCCTTCTTACTCCTTTGCCGTTGAACACGTAAAGCGAGCCGATTGGCCTTGATTCCTTCAAATCCATTGTTCCAGCTACGTATCTACCTTCTGGATCAGCCTTTCCATCATTGAACCTAGTTTCATTGCTCTCATCTTTGAGTTCGAAAAGAAGGGTGTGATTTGCCTGATCGTCTATTGAATAGAATCCATGACCTATAGTTGCAGCCATCAGATCTATGTTTGTCGGTACTATAGACGATATCATGCCTACCGATTCAAAGTTGTATATGCTGCCATCGTTTAGATCCAGGTAGTGAAACTTCTTGCCTGTTATATCTATCCAGTACACTCTATTTCTTTTCGAATCATAGGTCGGGCCTTCCCCGAGCTGATCGATCTTCTTTGCTATAATTTTCATGTCCATAATTTAAGATATCGCTTTCTCCCTAAATCATTTGGGGTACTAATCTGAACTCATAGATATTAAATGGATAGAGCATAGTTTCAAACCAATGGAAAACGCAATCGGTATTTCATTAGAATGAGCCTTGATCATTATTTTATAGGTAAAGTACATTAAACGGCATGCAGACTCACGTTGAGACCTTTACAGTACCAATTGCGATCAGGGCGCTCAAGACAGCAAATATTTATCGAGTTCCTTCAGACAAGGGATATATTTTAATCGATACAGGAATGTCAGGCGATTCCGTCGATCAAATAGTAAAGGAATCAAATGATATTCAGGCTGTTTTTTTGACACACCTCCACATAGATCATGTCGGGGGTGCACTAAGAATACACGAAGAGTTAGGAGTGCCTGTTTATATGAACTCAAAAGATATAAATCTCATAAGGCAGGTAGCAAATGATAAGGAGGCCTACATTAAAAAATATGTTGATATATTCCGTGGAAATGGAGTTCCTTTAAGCATGCAGGAAGATCTAATACACATGCATCCGGTCATAAATTTCTATGAATACTACTCTAAACTTGGTTTCCTGCAGGACATCAGCAATCTAAAATTAAAGGAATTGAAGTTCGTACCGGTACCAGGGCATTCTCCGGGTTCGACCGCCGTAATTACGGAAGACGGATACATGATGTTTTCCGGGGATCACATATTAGAGAGAATAACGCCAAATATTAGTGTATATGGAGAGGAAGATGATCTTGGAAATTACCTAAAAAGCCTTGAACTTGTCAAGAAATTATCGCCGAAGATCATATTCCCAGGGCACGGATCGAGAATAGATGATCCGCTAAAAAGGATATCTGAAATAGAAGAACACCACGCTGAGAGGATAAGAGCAATCGCACAAGCCCTCAACGAAAGTAAAACTGCCTTCGAAATCGCTGAGTCCATTCCTTGGAGCAAGGGGAGAAAAATGGATACTATGAACTTTATGGAGAAGAATTTCGCAATACTTGAGACTATTTCTCACCTTCGCCATATGGAAGCTATAGGGATGGTAGATTCTAAAGATGAAAATGGTATCATAAAATATCGCATCATAAAATAAAAGCATAACGCATATATTTAATACAAGAAAGTCATAATCATTACCATGATAAGAATCGATCTAAAGCAAGACGATATGCCAGACCATTGGTACAATATTTTGCCCGATCTTCCAGAAGAGTTGCCAACACCAAGGGATGAAACCGGCGAGGCCTTCGAAACGCTGAAGAAAGCAGTGCCCACAAAGGTACTGGAATATGAGTTTTCTGGAGAAAGGTATCCAAAGATTCCAGGGGAGATCTACGAAAAATATATGCAGGTCGGCCGGCCTACGCCAATCATCAGGGCAAAGAATTTAGAAGAATTCCTTGGTGGCAATATAAAGATATACCTAAAGATGGAATCATACACGTATTCTGGTTCGCACAAGATAAATAGTGCCCTTGCCCATGTATTCTTCGCCAAGCAAGATAATGCAAAATTTGTTTC
Source organism: Thermoplasma volcanium GSS1 (assembly GCF_000011185.1). NCBI lineage: Archaea > Methanobacteriati > Thermoplasmatota > Thermoplasmata > Thermoplasmatales > Thermoplasmataceae > Thermoplasma > Thermoplasma volcanium. The sequence goes on from NC_002689.2 coordinate 982,868, forward strand.
AACAGAGACTGGGGCTGGGCAATGGGGATCTGCTGTTGCGCTCGCCTCAGCGTTGTTTGGTGTCGATTCTCATATATTTATGGTACGTACAAGCTTCTACGCCAAGCCGTACAGAAAGTATATGATGTATATGTATGGCGCTCATCCTCACCCAAGCCCATCAGAATTTACTGAATACGGAAAGGAAGTTTTAAAGAAGAATCCTGATACGCCAGGTTCGTTAGGGCTTGCAATAAGTGAAGCGATACATTATGCTCTGGATAATGGTGGCAAGTACATTGCTGGCAGCGTTATAAATTCAGATATACTTTTCAAAACTATAGCGGGAATGGAGGCCAAGAAACAGATGGAAATGGCAGGCGAAGATCCGGACTATGTAGTCGGAGTAGTAGGTGGCGGTTCGAACTATGCAGCACTTGCATTCCCATTCCTAGCAGATGAACTTCAGTCTGGCAAGGTAAAGAGGACATACATTGCATCTGGTTCGAAAGAGGTGCCAAAGATGACCGAGGGAGAATATCGATATGATTATCCAGATACAGGAAAAGTCCTCCCTCTCTTAAAAATGTACACGATAGGCTATGACTTTATACCGCCAGCGGTCTACGCAGGCGGCCTTAGGTACCACGCCGTAGCACCAACGTTAAGCCTCCTCATGAATAAGGGAATAGTACAAGCGAGGGATTACGATCAGGAAGAAGCCTTCAAATGGGCCAGAATATTCTCGGAAAAGGAAGGATACATACCTGCCCCCGAAACTTCTCACGCTTTGCCAATACTAAAAGAGATAGCTGACAGCAATCGCGGTGAACGTGAGAAAAAAACCGTTCTTGTCAGCTTTTCTGGCCATGGCCTTCTAGATCTAGGCAATTATGCAGAGGCAATGCATTTTGAATAATCAATATTGATTAGGATTAATTTTTAATACAATGTAAAACTACAACTTTTGTAGCTGAATTATAAAAAACATATCTTTTTCTAAGTCCTATGTACATCAGAAAAGTTAATATATTTGTAAAATCAACCGCTACTATCGTTTTTAGGTTATTAGCTGATTTGAAAACAAAACAATTTTAATAGGGGATACTTTTATAGTGTTGGTGAATTGAAGAGATGCTTTCAGTTGAAAAGGAAAAATACCCTAACATTAGGTTCGCCAGTGATTTTGAAATAAGCGAGAATGCTCCATTTAAGACGGTCGATGAGTTTGTTAAGGAAATGGGCCACCTCATAAACGAAGACATGCTTGTTATAAGAGTAACAGAAAGCCTCTGCCCTGGCTGCGTCGATGAAGAGAAATTCGACCAGATGAGGATCCCAGCAATAGTATACGAAGAAGGCGGAGATGTAAAGTTAATAAAAGAATGCCCAGAGCACGGGATAACCACAGAGAAGTATTGGGAAGACTATGAGATGTTTGAGGAGGCAAAGAAATGGCAGGATCCAGGTATAAAACTTATGAATCCTAACGTTGCCTACTATGCTTCCAAGATTGTTTGCCCGACTCACTGCGGGCTCTGCGTCAAACACAAATCGCATACTGGATTGGGCAATATAGTAGTCACGAATAGGTGCGATCTGTCATGCTGGTACTGTTTCTTCTATGCTAAAGAGAATGAGCCAATATACGAACCGACACAGGATCAGATAAGGATGATGCTCCGCCGCATGAAGAATGAAAAGCCAGTCGGGGCAAACGCAGTGCAGATAACTGGTGGAGAGCCCACAATGAGAGACGATATCATAGACATAGTAAGAATAGCGAGGGAAGAAGGTTACGATCACGTACAGTTAAACACCAATAGCGTAAGGGCAGCGTTTGACCCAGACTTTGTTAGGAAGGTAAGGGAAGCTGGATCAAACGTTATATATACTAGCTTTGATGGTCCAACACCAAGGTCAAACCCAAAGAACTTCTGGGAAATACCTGATGCACTAGAAAATTACAAGAAGGCACCGCTTGGGGTAGTGCTAGTTCCTACTGTGATAGGCGGGGTCAACGATATGTATCTGGGGGATATCATAAGGTTCGGATTATCGAACATAGACGTGGTCCGTGCAGTAAACTTCCAGCCTGTCAGCCTGGTAGGAAGGATGCCAGACAGGGCCAGAGCGAAGCAGAGGATAACGATTCCGGGAGCAATAAAGAAAATAGAACAGCAGACCGATGGTCTCATAGGTAGGGAAGATTTCTTCACTGTACCGTCTTCAGCAGCTGTATCTAACTTCGTTGCTGCACTTAAGGGCAGACCGACATACAAACTATCAATCCACTATGCGTGCGGTATGGGAACATACCTGTTCAAGGATGACGAAAAGGTAATACCCGTAACTAGGTTCGTAGATGTGAAGGGTATGTTCGAGTATATACAGAATCTTGCTGATGAGATAGAAGATTCTACATTTAAGAGCCTCAAGAAAGTGGAGACTACCACAAGGCTGCTCTACAACCTCAAGAAATTCGTAGATTATGAAAAAGCTCCAAAGGACTTCAAGTTGAAGGACATGGTTTATAATGCATTTACAGAAGGGGACTATCATGGGCTTAAGGCTTTCCACTACAAATCCATGTTCATAGGCTTCATGCACTTCCAGGATCCGTACACATACGATGTAGATAGGGTAGAGAGATGCGATATCCACTATGCGATGCCTGATGGCAGAGTTATACCATTCTGTGCATTCAACGTTATACCAGAGCTATACAGGGACTCAACACAGAGGAAATACTCGATACCTGCAAAAGTATACGAAGAAAAGACAGGAAGGAGCCTTAAGAAAGAGAAATACTTCAGGGAATACAGTATGGAGGATAAAAAGAGGATAATAGCCTTCTATGAGAGGAGCATCGGAAGGAAATTGACAGAAGAGGAGATAGGGCAGAAACTAGAGGATCCAATACCTGTTATTTCATCACAGAATCCAGATATGTGATGAAACTTTTTTATCTTTTTTAATCATTAAGGTAATATTGACATACGAAATTCTTGATCATGAAAGCGATATCGGTATAATGGTCTACGGAACCACCTATGAAGAGTTGTTTTCTAACGCCGTATATGCCATGGCCGATCTTATTTTGGACGTGGGCAAGCTTAAGGAAAAAAGAAAAATGCATGAAATTATAAGAGGCAATACACCAGAGGATATAATGGTAAACCTCCTGTCCAGAGTCCTTTTTTACGTTGACACATATTATACTCTTTATTTCAGGGCCACATGCAAGTACGAGGACAGTACTTTGGATGTATATCTCTACGGTTCGGAAATACCAGAAGAGGTAGAGTACAGGAACGTAATAAAGGCCGTTACGTACAGTGAAATAGCTGTTAAACCCGAAGACGGTTTTGCAAGGGTTATATTCGATTTATAATTGCCTTGAGTTCTAAATTTCTTGCCAAGAATTGGATTTAACTTATTGCGGGAGGAATAGCGATATTTATTTGTCAATAATATTAGCAAAACACTTATCAATTCTATATCGATATCGATTTCGATAACGTTGTTTGACAAGTTCAATTTCGTAAAGAGGAGGGGGAATCTCAAGTATTGGATATTGTACCTCGTTTCTACCAAGCCGATGAATGGAGCCGAAGTTATGGATGAGATCGAAAGGCACAGCTTTGGGATGTGGAGGCCGTCACCAGGATCGGTTTATCCTGCTCTAGAACAACTAGAAGCTGACGGCTTAGTTATAAGAAACGAAGACGGGAGATACGCGGCCACTGAGCAAGGGAAGGAAGAGCTGGGGATAACGAGTGCAGAGTTTTCCAGATCTCCAAAAACTGTATCCGGCATAGTAGATGAAATAGAAAGCATGGTAATGTACCTCTCCGACGTCATGCCTGTTCAGCCCGAAGATTCCAAGCTGAATGTTACAAGGCTAGAAAATGTCGTTTCGAAGATCAATGAACTCATTTCCAAGTGGAGCGGTGAAAATGCCGATAATAAAAACTGAGAACCTAACTAAAATTTATTCGGGGAACATAAAGGCCGTATCGGATCTAAACATAGAGATTGAAGAAGCCGAGATATACGGTCTGCTAGGCAAAAATGGGGCAGGCAAAACGACTACAATAAAAATGTTGACTACAGCTATAGAACCCACCTCCGGCAATGCAAAAGTTGCTGGTTACGACCTTTTGAAAGATCGCGAAAAAATAAGGAATATAATCGGTGTAGTCCCGCAGGACTTGACCACCGACGCTGATCTAAAGGGAATAGAAAATCTAAGAATGATAGCGGCGTTCTACGATATACCAAAGTCTGTAGCTGAATCAAGGATAAACGATCTCCTCAACATAGTTGATTTGACTGATTGGGGAAATAAGTATGTATCGCAGTACTCAGGCGGAATGAGAAAGAGGCTTGAGCTAATATGCGGCCTGGTAAATGCCCCAAAGATCCTGTTCCTAGATGAGCCAACGCTTGGTCTCGATGTAAATACCAGGGCGAAGATGTGGAAATATATAAGGGACATACAAAAGGAGCTTGGAGTAACGATAATATTGACGTCGCACTACCTTGAGGAGGTTGACGAGCTCGCAAACAGGATCTCAATAATTGATCACGGCAAGATACTCGTTACTGGTACGCCGGATGAACTAAAATCAAGCCTCAAGGGAGACATTATAACTATGCAGTTTTCAGGATCAGATGAAGCCGAGGCGGCCCGCTATTATCCAAACGCCTTATATTCTTCTATTTCTGGAGAAGACAAGGTGAGAATAAAAGTTGAAAACTCTGACGTAGAGCTACCAAAAATACTCTCTTATCTAACGCAGAAAGGCATATCCCCGTTGACAATAAACGTTAAGAAGCCCTCGCTTGACGAAGTATTTCTTGAGTACACTGGGAGCTCAATTGATGAGGATATAGGCCCGGAACAGTTCAGAAGGATGATGCAGAACGTAAGGAGGTTGAGGTAGATGGGTGGACTTTTACCCCTTACAGCTAGGGAGATTAAGAAATGGTACAGAAATCCAGTGTATTTAATTGTAGGCTTGCTACAGCCTGTTTTTTGGATTATACTCTTTGGGAGCGCCTTTGATATATCTAAGTTCGGCGGGCCTTTTGTATCAAGCTTCTTCAACGGTGCGCCTGACTACATAACATACATGATTGGAGGGATACTTACAATAACAGGCTTATTTACAGGCATGTTTTCCGGTATAAACATAATATGGGACAGAAGGCTTGGAATACTTCAAAGGTTTCTTGTATCACCGATAAAGAGGAGTTCAATAGTATTTTCGAGAATACTCGCTTCTGTCGTGAGGATAATTGTACAGGTGATCATATTAATTGCTATTGCACTCGTTATTCCAAATGGCCTAAGGATATCCAACAGCTTTACAGTTATAGATGCACTCATAATGGTATCAACGGTTCTGATGATATCGTTCATCTTCTCTTCCATATTCAGTATAATAGCTATCAGGATGACAAGAATGGAAACAATAATGGGCATAACGAATATGGTCAATCTTCCACTAATGTTCGCAAGTTATGCACTCTTCCCCCCTGATCTTATGGTTTCCTGGCTTAGTACCATAGCGAAGTATAATCCTGTATCATGGTCGGCCGAATCTATAAGGCTTCTGATAATATATGGATCGCTTAATTCCAGCCAGATGGCACAGCTTGGAACTTATCTGCTCTATCTATTCGCCCTGACCGTCGCAATGATCGTTCTAGTGTACTTCGTAGCTGAAGGAGGAATAAAGGAATAAACAGTTAATTTCGAAATTATACTACATGAGAGAAAAAGCGTTAAACCATTTAGAAATGACGTTACAATGCACAAGACTTATTGTGCACTGGGAGGCTCATTAAATGGATACTAATGGAAAAATCGAAAACGGTATAATCAGCGTTGAGAAAGACAACAAGATCGTCTTTACCCTTGATCTTTCCGGTAGATTTCTATTCTATGATAATGGAGATGCAACCTACAGGCGATCACTTGATAATAAATTCCTGCGTTTAAAGCACACTGAATCTGGAAGATCAGTGGAATTGGTCGATAAAGAGGCCGGCAATAAAATAGCTGATGAAGCATACAATTTCCTAGGATCGATAGCTGAAGATTTGCCGCAGGAACTATCAATATACGCTAGGAGGTTTTCCTCTTTAAACCATGAGTTTCTGGAGGAGGATGCCAAAAAACTCCATGGTATATATGGGATGAGTGTGCCAATAGTACCACCTGACCAATACTTCCCTGTTTATATTCAGGCTGAAAAGGGATGTTCTTGGAACAGGTGCACATTCTGCAAGTTGTATAGAGATAGAGACTACATGGTAAGATTACCTGATGAATTCAAGGAACACGTAAGACAGGTCAAAGACTACTTTGGTGAGGGCCTTTCTGCAAGGAAAACAGTCTTCTTGGGAGATGCGAATGCAGTAAATTTAGAACAGAAAACTCTCCTGTCTTATCTTGACTTAATAAAGGAAGAATTTGGGCTGCCAGTGTATGCATTTGTTGACGCAATCTCAACTCAGAAAAGAAAGAGCGAGATGCATTTTCGAGAGATGAAGGATCACGGATTAAAGAGGGTTTATCTCGGTCTCGAATCGGGAGATCCGGGTGTCCTGAGATTACTCAACAAAATGATGAACCTTTCGGAGGCCATAAACCTTGTAAACCAGATAAAAGATGCCGGATTGAATATAGGCATAATCTTGATGGCGGGCGCAGGAGGCAGGAAATTCTACGAAAACCACGTGAAGAATACTGCATCGGTCATCTCTCAAATGGACCTTGGAAGAGGTGATATAATCTACATCTCGCCTATATACGAGTTTGATGATGCTGATTACTATAATATATCTAAAGGCCTCGGCTCGCTTGATGACAACGAAAAGGAGAAACAGATAGGGGACTTGAAGACGTCAATTTATGAAACATACCAAGACATGAACGGTAAAAAACTAGAGGCGCCAATAGTAAAATACGATTTGAAGGAGGCTATATATTGAAAGTAATGAGGGTGCGTTCTGTTACCGAAGAAGATTACCTTAAAATAATACAAGAACTCGTGCTATATCAGGACTATGCACAGTTGTCTGATATAGCCAAGAGCCTACAGGTGAAAAGGCAGAGCGCTAGGGACGAGATAAACCACTTAATAGACCTTGGGATGGTGAAGAAAATCGATAGGGGTAAGTATGTGTTGACCGATCAGGGAGACATAGAGGCCAATATATTCCTAAGGAAACATAGAACAGCTGAAGTCCTTCTTTCTCAATGTGTAGGAATAGAGTGGGACGCTGTTGACAGAGAAGCGATGGGTATAGAGCACGGAATGACGGAAGAGATCATACATAGGGTCATCGAAAGATTTAATGCAAAGAGGTGCCCTCATGGAAATCCCATACCTAGCCCAGAAGGATATGTTGAAAAGATTGACGATGTTAGGATAACGGATCTGAATGAGACGGGAGATGTCATAATATCACGTATAATATACGAGACGGATGAGATACTTAACTATCTTTACGCTAACCAAATTCTTCCCGGAGCTAAAGTTAAGATAATAAGAACTGGCTTCCCTCTACAAATAGAAAAAGATGGAAGGCTATTGTCGCTAGATCCTAGCATAGCCAAAGCGATAAGAGTCTCTTCGATAAAATAAAAAAATTTAAAGGCTAAAATCGCCCAAATATTCCAGTTTTTCCTTAAATTTAGCCCTCATTACCAACGTCGATATTATTATTATTGCTATTAAAGCGAATGACGCGTATATTGCATCGACTAAGAACAAGTTGAAGTATATACCTGCTACTATAGCAGCAATCAGCGTCACTGTAGAAACAGAAGGAATCACAAGATATTTGAACAAATCCTTCGCTTTCATCTTTGTTCTTTTCTTCATGTAGCTGTAGAGAGATGTGTTCGTCAATATGTGTACAATGTATGTTATTGGGCTTTCAAGGATAAGTAGAAATACAGATGATGTAAGCAGAGCATTGACTGGTGAAAAATGGCCGAAGAACTCAAAGCCTGCTCCTACCCCTATTACTATGGCTATCGATATGGCAGTAAGCACTATCATTGCCATAGTCGGCGTGCCATTGTTCCTGTTCATTTCAGAGAGAAAAGAAGGAAGTGCACCTTCCCTTGCCATTGAGAATATAACTCTGGTCGCGTTCGTTCCAAGTGACACTGTTGCTGTAAAGAAAGAGTTGAGGACAATGATAATTATAGCCCAAAATAGGATTATACTAAGTGGCCCAAACGCCGAATGGTATATGGTTAACAGAGGGTATGGGTCTGAGCTGCTCCCAAATAGATCTATTCGGTTTAAGCCCCAGCTTACTACCTGGGCGTACGAAGCTAATATTATAGTTATGCCAAGTACAGCTATAGTAACGAGTATCGCCAAAGGAACGTTTCTCTTCGGCTTTTTCGTCTCTTCAGCTATGGGAATTGAACCCCCTATTCCTACGAAGGCGCCGATAGCGTATATCATCATTGCAAAAATTGCGTATGGATCGTTTCCCATAGGGGTAGGCGTAAATGGTTCAAGATTAACGGAAGTATGATGCATGACTATCAATGCCACAGACGTAAAGATCAAGAATGCTACTTCAATGAATACAGTGTAGGACACGAAACGAAGGGACGGCTTGATACCCAAATAAATTAAAAGCGATACAAGGCCAATAAAAACAAAAGCAACAGGCATCCAGAGAAACTCAGGATCAGGTATTGCGATTCCAAGTGAGGGGAAAATTGCATAGGCAAAACCAAGGAACCCTAAAATGCCAAAACCAGTAAAACTGAGAATTTCATAAGTAATGTAGGAAAGCGCAGTAACGAAACCTGCAGAGTTGCCAAGGCCGCGTGAAACGAAAGTGTAGTAACCACCTGCACTTGACAATTTTCTAGAGAATTCGTACATCGAATAACTCATTAGTGCATAGACTACTAGTGAAAGAAGCAGTATTAAGGGTATTGCATAGGAGCCAAATGGATGCGTTATGAAAGTAGAAGTTATAATAGACGCAGTACCAGCCACATAAAGAACAATTGTGCCCGCAGGTGCGTTGAGCGCGACAGCCTGAGAGATGGCATGCCTCAGGCCCAACTGATTAACTATCAAATGCTTAAACTTATCCGAACCTGTTTCCACTTTTGAAGTTATTACTCTGTATTATTTAAGTTTCACTTTTTAGGCTAAAAATAGTTTAATATGGTGTACGTTATCTAATACTTTAGTTCAGATATCTTTTTCTGGACGCTGTTCTCCGCGTCTATCCTGTGATCGATCTTCAGGTAGGTCTCCACCCTCTTTATGCCTTTCTGTATTATTGCTTCCTCGCCTCTCTTCACAGCTTCAAAGATAGTCTCTAGATCTTTCGCTTCTATCACAGTGCCCATGCTATTGGGGTAGAAAGCTATGCCCATCTTTTTAAACTCAGCCAATGCAGCGTTAACATATTTAGAAGCAGACGTCCCCTCGCCTATTGGTATATACGTTATTTCTGCCAATATCATAATACTATATCATGCCATCCAATATATGAATATTCCTTTAACTGGCATTAAAATGTCTGACATGCATTGAATTATACGAATGAACAAAGTTAGTTTGGGAAAAAAATTTAAGTACTTATAATAGCTATTTTCATAATGCGTCAGACATTATCGTTCCTGATCTTAATTTTTGCCGTATTTGCCTCATCGATGGTGGTAACTACAGGCATTGCCCTTCAGGAACAAGGTATGACGTCTGTCGCTATCGTAGGCCCGCTTACTATAAAAAACATAGAAAATGTTGATTCCCACTACTATCTAAATGTTAGAATTGCTCTTGTGAATAGGGCATATACAGTCTCAGAGGTGACATTCTATCATGACGAAGTCATTGTCCCCGCTCTCACCTCCGTCCAGGCCAATGTACTCATCCCATTAGATATGAATACGTTATTAAAGAGCTGGCCAACACACTCTGTAAACATAACCATACCTTTTGAGGAACACGTATTCTTTGTAATATTCCAAAAGCATATAGATTTGAAACTGCCTAAGTTGTTTGATAATTTCACTATTGAACAAAATGGGAGCAATATGGTCTTGACGGTTAAGCCATCTAACTTCACCAGTGGGAACACAATAACAGTATATGCAAATGGAAACCAGAAAAGCGGACAATTAGAATTAGGTCGTAGTTGGAGTTACGAATTTACCATTGTGTCCAACGACTCCTCTGGATATGCTGGCATTGCTATTTCTATTTCCAATTTTACCTTTTATTATGTGCTCTGAGATTTACTCTCAATTTCCTCTATTATTTTGATTAAATCAGATATGTTTTCAATTTCATAGTCGGCAAACGGGCTGTGGACGTCTCTTCCATGCTTAACTAAAACAGTTGTGCACATGATTTTTTTACCTGGTACCAAGTCATTTTCTATATCTCCTACAACCACGCATTCCTTTGGCTCGACTGCCATCTTCTTCAATGCAATTATGTAAGGTTCTGGATCCGGCTTTCCTTTCGATACATCATCTATAGTTACTACAGTATCAACGGGCAGATCAAAACGATTCATCACAGATCTACGCGTAGAAGTAACGACGGATACTTTAATGCCACGATCTTTTAACCTGTGTATGGTAGGTATCACGTCTTGAAACAGTTTTACGCTGTCTATTTTTTTAAGAAAATAGTCTTCTTGTAGCATCTCAACATCCAAAGGATTATTGACAAACTTCCTGGCAAGATCTACTCCTGGATATCCTATCATTGGCTTGATCACGTCCCTAGGCACGTTAACTCCAAAGTCCTTAAATGCCTCTTGCCATGAAGTTATTCTGACGTCTACGGAATCCAAGAGTGTACCATCGAAGTCAAAGATCACTCCTTTAATTTTCATTCAACACCACAGTTACGGTAAAAACTCTAGGCCTATATTTTTATAGCGATCGCTAAGATACTCGAAATGCTTTAAAACACAGCATTCACAGTCGTCCATCCTATCAATTGCTATGCGGTCTATCTCTTGTGTCCATGCGTCTATATTGAACAGGCTACCATCTACCTCTTTTCCTGTAAGCACTTTAATGCCGAGGGTCCATGCTATCGAAGCCACCATTGTGACTAAAGAACTTAGGACGCCTACTTCTGCGCAGGTTGGTTGTGCAAATGGCTCCCCGCTAAAATAACATCTATAGCACGATGTTTTTTCTGGTATTATAGCCTTTACCTGGCCGTATGTTTCTATTGCAGAGGCCATTATCCAAGGCTTCATATTCTTAACTGCGGCATCGTTTAGGATTAACCGTGACGTTAAATTATCGGTGCCGTCCATTATAAGATCGGAAGATGATACTATTCTTTCAGCATTACCAGCATCGAAGGTCTCATTCCTTGCTTCAATTTCAACATCTGAGTTTACCTTGCTTAGGCGCCTCTTCGCTGCTTCTGCCTTTGAATCTCCAATGTCATTTTCATCGTAAAGGACCTGCCTATACAAGTTTGAAGAAGTTACGTAGTCTCTATCGACAATTATCAATTTCTTTATTCCGGATCTAACAAACAAGTCGGCTATTAAGGAACCTACCCCTCCTACACCAATTACTGAGACGACAGAATTCCTGATCTTCTTCAAGTCATCGGCATTAAACACCCTGAGGGCAATCTGCCTGGCATACTTGTAGTCGTCCTGCAACATCGCTTTGAGTATTGGGCCATTAGATAAATATATTGCCACCTGGCATTTGTAAGGACAAGCTTTAATAGAATATTGAAAATAGCATGTTGTGAAAGCCGCTATCCTTAAGAAAATAAACGAACCCGTAAGCATAGATGATGTAGATATCCCTGATCCTGCTGAAAATGAAGTCTTAATAAAACAAGAATATGCAGGAGTATGCTACCGTGATTTGCTTGCAGCTACAGGTTTTTTCCCTAGAATTGCACTCCCCATGATCCAGGGCCACGAGATAGGTGGTACAGTGGTTAAAGTTGGGGATAAAGTTGAAGCGTTCAGACCGGGTGATAAGGTCTCAAGCCTCATATACATACCATGTGGAAAATGCGAATTCTGCCGATCTGGGAACGAGAATCTATGCCCGTACAAAAAGTCCTTGGGCGAAGAGGTGCAGGGAGGTTTCAGGCAGTACGTGAACATTCCTGAAATAAGTTTAGTAAAAGCCCCTAACAACGTTGATGGAGCTTCGCTTTCTCTTGCTGCGTGCGTTACTGGTATGCTATACCACGCATTGAAGAGAATGGGTAAAGCAGGCGAAGGAAAAAAAGTCCTAATTACAGGTGCAGGAGGTGGTGTTGGCATTCATGCAGTTGAAATGGCTAAAGCATTCGGTGCAACGGTAATTGCTGAAACAACATCACCGGAAAAACTCGATTTGCTAGAAAAAATAGGTGCAGATTACATTGTAGACGGGAACTCCAAGTTCAATGAAGATGTTAAAAAATTAGGCGGAGCAGACATAGTTTTGGAATGTGTAGGCATATACACATTCGAGAGATCACTCCGCAGCCTCAACAATGGCGGAAAAATGGTAATAATAGGCAACGTAAAGCCTGATCCGGTCAGCCTTCCGCTTGGCCTAATAATACTGAAGGGAAATACGATCAGGGGAAGCATAAGCTCTACGAAGAAGGATGTCGAGGAGGCCCTCAACATGGTAAGCAAAGGGATGATAAAGCCAATTGTGGGGAAAGAGATCGATATAAGCCAGATAAATGAAGCTTATAAACTAATGAAAGATAAAAAATCAAGCGGCAGAATAATGATAAAATTCTGATATTATTTTTTCGAAAGATCTAATTTATACTTGTATTTCTTTTCCATGGGGGCATTTCTTAGGGTTTCCAAGGGCATTGGATATTTTCTTTGCATCGTCATAATCGACAAGAAAGTCAAAATTTCCAATCTTTTTGCAGGCCTCATCGGCATCTATGCCGCTCCTGGAATAAAGAACTTCAAGAGTTCTATGAACCGTTACTATTCTTTTATACTCTTCTTCACCGTCGATCGTTAAAGCGATCATCCCCCTATCCTTCTTTATAAGGCCCTTCTCCTCTAGCCTATTTAAAATTTCAAGAACAGATGGAGGCTTAATATTCATCATTCCGGAAAGGTCCTTGAGCCTTACAGGGAACACGCTATTCTTGAACTCTTTTATCATGATAAGGCAGTCTCTCTCCTTTTTAGTTATTGTCTTCATACTATATTAGTATTAATCTAACTTATTTAATAGTTTCTAATGAATGGCAATGTTCAAAAAAAATTTATCAAAAACTTTAAGCCATTAACTATTTACACTAACCGATAGGTATGGAAGAACTCATCTGCAACATAGAATTTTCAAAGGAATCTGACACTGAGTATGTGGCAAAACTCAGGACAGAGATGGGAGGATTAAGGGAGTACACAGGAAGGACATTTGAAGACGTCCTGAATCAAGTCATAATAGAACTAGAAGAAGAGTTCTCGTAGGCCCAACAATTAATTTACAGAATCTTCAATTTTTCAAACTTTTGTTATTGAGCACAACATTTCTACGAGAGCTCAATGTTATAACAGGATTCAATAATTTCCGTTTCGCCTGAAAAGTAATAACTTTTGAATTAAGCAATAAACAATTTTAATATACCGATTTGACAATGTGGGATTATGGATAACAGCAGCGGTATAATACTCAGGGTTGCCGAGGCAAACTCAACAGATCCAGGCATGTCTAGGGTTAGGCTTGATGAATCGTCTAGGCGCCTGCTCGATGCCGAGATCGGCGATGTAGTAGAGATCGAGAAGGCCAGAAAAACTGTAGGCAGGGTATACAGGGCCAGGCCGGAGGACGAGAACAAGGGGATAGTAAGGATAGACAGTGTAATGAGGAATAACTGCGGCGCTTCCATAGGGGATAAGGTAAGGGTCAGAAAAGTAAGGACAGAGATAGCCAAGAAAGTAACGCTTGCACCCATAATACGTAAAGATCAACGCTTAAAATTTGGCGAAGGCATAGAGGAATACGTCCAAAGGGCGCTTATAAGAAGGCCAATGCTCGAACAGGACAACATAAGCGTCCCAGGTTTAACGCTTGCAGGCCAAACCGGACTTTTATTTAAGGTTGTAAAAACTATGCCTGGCAAGGTACCAGTTGAAATCGGAGAAGAGACAAAGATAGAGATAAGGGAGGAACCTGCCTCTGAAGTATTGGAGGAGGTATCTAGGGTTAGTTATGAAGATATAGGAGGTCTCTCAGAACAGCTGGGCAAGATCAGGGAGATGATCGAGCTTCCATTAAAGCATCCTGAACTATTCGAAAGGCTGGGCATTACACCTCCAAAGGGTGTTATACTATATGGGCCTCCTGGAACTGGAAAAACCCTTATTGCTAGAGCTGTTGCAAATGAATCTGGGGCCAATTTCCTGTCCATAAACGGACCGGAGATAATGAGTAAGTACTATGGGCAGAGCGAGCAAAAGCTGAGAGAGATATTCTCAAAGGCAGAAGAAACAGCCCCATCTATAATATTCATAGATGAAATAGATTCGATTGCACCCAAGAGGGAAGAGGTACAGGGGGAGGTCGAAAGAAGAGTAGTTGCACAACTCCTTACTTTGATGGACGGTATGAAGGAACGCGGTCACGTAATAGTCATAGGTGCAACCAACAGGATAGACGCAGTGGATCCAGCGCTGAGAAGGCCAGGAAGGTTCGACAGAGAGATCGAAATAGGAGTTCCAGACCGCAATGGCAGAAAGGAAATCTTAATGATACATACCAGAAACATGCCTCTAGGCATGGACGAGGAGCAGAAAAACAAGTTCCTTGAGGAAATGGCTGACTACACCTATGGATTTGTAGGAGCTGATCTTGCCGCCCTCGTAAGGGAGAGTGCAATGAACGCCCTAAGGAGGTATCTACCGGAAATCGACCTAGATAAGCCGATACCTACAGAAATATTGGAAAAAATGGTTGTTACTGAAGAAGACTTTAAGAATGCATTGAAGAACATTGAACCAAGCAGCCTCAGAGAGGTAATGGTCGAAGTGCCTAACGTACACTGGGATGACATAGGCGGTCTCGAAGATGTTAAGAGGGAGGTAAAGGAAACTGTAGAATTGCCGCTTCTAAAGCCAGATGTGTTTAAGAGATTAGGAATAAGGCCGTCGAAAGGTTTCTTGTTATACGGTCCGCCCGGAGTTGGAAAGACGCTGTTGGCCAAGGCGGTTGCCACAGAGAGCAACGCTAACTTTATATCTATTAAGGGCCCGGAGGTATTAAGCAAGTGGGTAGGAGAGAGCGAGAAGGCTATAAGGGAAATATTCAAGAAAGCAAAGCAAGTCGCCCCTGCTATAGTATTCCTCGATGAAATAGATTCTATAGCGCCAAGGAGAGGTACGACAAGCGACTCAGGCGTCACTGAAAGGATAGTTAATCAACTCCTAACATCGCTCGATGGCATAGAGGTTATGAACGGAGTTGTAGCCATTGGGGCCACGAATAGGCCGGATATAATGGATCCAGCACTGCTTAGGGCTGGAAGATTTGATAAACTTATCTACATACCGCCACCGGACAAGGACGCACGCCTCAGCATATTAAAGGTACATACCAAAAATATGCCGCTCGCGCCGGATGTCGATCTGGACAGCATTGCCCAAAGGACAGAGGGCTACGTGGGTGCAGACCTTGAGAACCTATGCAGGGAAGCAGGTATGAATGCCTATCGAGAGAACCCAGATGCAACTCAGGTTTCACAGAAGAACTTTATTGATGCCCTTAAGACTATAAGGCCATCCATAGATGAAGAAGTAATAAAGTTCTACAAGAGCATCAGCGAAACCATGGGCAAATCGGTATCGGAAAAGAGGAAGGAGCTTCAGGATCAGGGACTGTATCTGTGATTGCTTCACCGTAAAAATCTCTAAGAAAAATACTAATAATAAATTTCTATATATTATATTGAAGATGATGGACTTTTATTCTAGGCTAATAGAAAAACCAGTCATGTCAAGTTCTGGAGAAATTATAGGGCATGTTAAAAATTTTAGCATAGACGAGAAATGGAATATCGTAACTATGATCGCTTCTCCAGCCAGCAAAAAATATGAAAATCTTCCCACTGATGATGATGGCAATTTCCTAATACCTATGGCGAACGTGAACGTAGGGAAGGACGCCATAGTAGTAATGAACATAGAATCAATTAAGAGGTCTGTGAAGCAGGACCAAGGGATTGACCCGCAATGGTTCCATCAGTAACTATATCGACAAGCTTAACATATTTTATGTATGGCGACGGGTTCCCTGGCTGACTCGTTATGGTTATCACCGTTAAGGCAGAAAGATAATCCGGCCCATGGACGGTAATTGCCCAGTCAGAAATGTATATAGTTCCAGGTGACAATGCCGCTTCCGTCACGTTCCCGTCCAGTGATATTATTTCAAGTTTTACATCTGTGAGTGAAACATTAGCATTGACGCTCGACACATATATAGAATAAATGCTGTCGGGAGATGTTGAGGAAGTTTCATTAGTTATGGTTATCGAAGCTGTTGGAGTTGGTGAAGATATTAGCGAAACGTAACCACCGAGAAGCGAATATAGAGTAGCAGCTAAGACTATTGTTATAGCGATAAGCAATATGGTTGCTATGATTGGCGATACTGCTTCGTCCTGGCGATTTAATTTCATAATACATTGATACATACATATTAATATTAAAATTAACTCGCTTGAAACAGCATTTCGCCATACTTGCGCATCTTTTGTCATTTGATAATTTGTTATTAGTTTTATATTTTGAATTTAGATCCCCGAAGACTTCGAAGTCATAATCCTATCTTCCATCACGATGTAATCTATTAGGTCTCTTGGCGTCTTATCAAAGTACTTGTTGATGCAATCGATCCCTTCTGCAATTTCATTGCAGCTGTGCAGTTGAAAGCCTGGATAAGTGTTATAGGTGAATTTTTCTTCGTATTTCATCGATATGGATAAAGAAATAAAGGGCTTTCCGAGCCTTCTAGCACAGAGTGCAAGTGGAAATGTGCCGATCTTGTGTATCAAAGTCATGTCGCCGAGGATAGAATCAGAACCTACTATGACTGCGTTTGCATTTTCAACAGCTACGCACATTGATGCATCCGTTAATACAATGGCTCGAATGCCGGATGACTTTAGTTCCTTTGCCATAGCTGATCCTTCCAGCATGGGCCTGCTCTCTAATATATAGAGGGTGTCGAGTGACTTTGACGAGGTAACGAATTTCTTTAACATTGATCCTGCACTTATTGTAGCTACTTTCTTGAACGGAAATTCTGTAACAGCCAATTTTACCGCAGATTCTTCTTCTTTCTTTAATTCAAGTTTTACTTCATGCGGCTGTACTTTATCTCCTGATCTTAGCCTCGATATTATGTTTCTAACAAGGCCCATGCCAGAAAATGCATTGTACAAGTATTCAACAGCAGAGTTATCCAGCTTACCATCTTCGTATAAGCTAAGGAGCTTTATCGCTATATCAGTCGACCCGGATTTATTGTCTGAGAGCAGATCCTTCATATCCATTTGTATTTCCTCTTATCATCTATTTACACATTTATTCCCTTATCTCTACTGAATACGCAAATTCTATGGATTCACCTGGATTTACAATTCTTAGCCCTATTCCATTATTGAATGCATCTACAGCCGACATCATTGGTTCGATTGCAACAGATTTTCCACCTGAGTATTTCCCGTTGTATATTACAAAGAAAGGCATGTTTTCCCTTTCTATTTGGATCATGTGTGATCCCATATCTACTACTATATCTTCATCCGCAAAAAACTGGTTGTCAAATTCATGCATAAAGGAATCTTCTTCGAAAAGGAACTTGTCCATCTTTCCTGTAGGGAATTGCCCGTCATATTCAAGTTTCCAAGTGTCCCTTGGCTTCTTTATTGCCCACCTACCATTGTAAAGGAAGTATGGATGGAAGCCCGCTGATACTGGCGCCCTTGTAAGGCCCCTGTTACTTGCCTTAACACGGCACGTATATTTTCCTTCAGACACTGTATGGGTTATGAAAATTTCAATGGGAGACGGATAACATTCATCCGCCATAATATACCTCATAGTGACTGAATTTTCTATTTTCTCAACTAAATCGAATTTCTTTGAAAGTACAAGACCGTGAATGCTGTTGTTTTCATCATCCTTAGGCAAAAAATATCTCTTGCCGTCGAGTGTGAATTCACCATTTCTAACCCTGTTAGCGTATGGAAAAAGAAATGCAGAACCAAAGTGGGTTGGACTGTCATCATATCTTTCTAGCAGGATAGCCGTTCCATTGAGATTCAACTTATCTAGGTGCGATCCGACTATTGATATTACAGCTCCGTTACTATCATCGCCTATGCTTATGTCCATATATGTATAGATACAAAAAAGATTTAATGTTTCTGAATGAAGCTAATCAGAAATATACGACCGAATTTCTCAAATCTTCCATATCTACAGCTAATAATCCGAAAGACAGTATTTCAATCTTACCTGTATTTTTCTTTAAACAGTTTACCTGCAATTCTTTTCCCGTCTTTAGTGAGTTCATAGTAGATGCCTGCGGGCTTATAGTTTATTTCGCGTGCCTTTATCTTTATCCATGGTTTTACCGAGGAAGTTGGAGATCTTTTTAATGGCCCCTGAAAGACCCTTATAAGCCTAAGACTTTCCATTTTCTTGCATTTCTCCTTGATCTCTTTCTCATCGTAGGTAGGGGCCCAACCGCTGGCACCGAGGAGCCGATGCGCCATATATTTTGGGCTGTCTGGACCATACCTATAAATGTGTACTAGTATCTTCTCGCATAACTCACCCAACTCAGGTTCGTCTTGATTAACCATCTCTCATTGGCTTTGTCAAATATCCGTTGATATTTGACTTCCTGCCATCTGCTCCACATCTTTTGACTGCTTCACAGCTTCACCTGGCAGGCCTTTATGGGATCGTTTCAGACATGTCCGATACCTGAATGCAATGTTTATGCATGCATTCACATCACGGTCTATCTCAAGACCGCAGGAATCACACTTCAGGATCCTGCCATGCTCTATTCGGGTCAGTGACCCACATACCGAGCACATCCTGCTGGTGTTCCTTGTTTCCTTTCTTGTCAGCTCTATGACAGGAAGGCCTTCCCATGATGCCTTATACATTACCTGGGATGCAAGCATCCCATATGGAAATGCATTCTTAAGAAGGAATCTGTAATCCTTCCCTTTTCCATCGCCCTTCTTTGTAATCTTATTTATTCCCCTAATGTTCTCAAGGACAATCATCTCTTTTCTCGTGGATGCGTTAGAGACAATTGCCTTGCTTGTTTCATGCATGATCTGCTTTACCCTGTTTCTTTCCCTCTTTCCATACTTTGATAAAATCTTCTCTCGAATCCTCCTGTCATTCCTGTGGAAATGGGATTCCTTCTTCCTGTAGCGTTGCTTGATCTCAACGACATTTGAGAGATCATATATTTCATGATGGAATTCATTCCCTACTGTTGCATTCCTTAAATTCCGATCAACACCGACTGTAGTGGTGCATTCAATAGCATCGACATCCCTCCCTATGGTGAGAGAGAGTGTGTACGCCGACAAAGCAAAAGAATGCACTTTCACCATCGATGTTGCATCTCTTACATATGCATTCAGTGGTATGCTTTCGTATTCCCTATTGGCTATTGGGATCATTAGGTTTCCGCCAACTATCTTAAACCCATAATATGTGGATAGCATTGGTTTCTCGACGTGAGGCACGGTTGCCTTCTGCTTTTTCTTCAATCTCTTCCTGTATGTCTTCACAAGTGCAACTGCCTTGTTAATGGCTTCTATATAATAATACGAAGGTATCTCGTATTCCTTAAGTTTATGATAAACTTCATTCGATACAGAATTTCTTGATGTAAGATTCTTCTCAATCATAATATTTATCGTGAAATTGACCATATCAGTAAACTTATGCATAAGCACCTTCAGGTTATCAGAAGGATAGAAATACTGTTTTACGGCCTTGAAAGCGTACACAAATACATATACCACTATCATACATAAATTTACTTACAGGTCAAAGGATTAATAGATCAACTAAAATTTGCAAATGTCCCTAGATTGAAAAGTATATCTTCGTTCATAACGTTTTTTAAAATGCGGTCACGAAATTTGAGATTACCGTGATTAAAAATATTTATTTTAGGGAAATTAAGGAGCTGTGAAATACCAGGACAGCGCCGTGTCTGAAATAATAGGTACGGTTATACTCTTCGCCATAGTTGTTACTTTAGTAACGGCTTACATGTCTTGGTATGTTCCCTTACAGGAAGAAAGGTCCCAAGGGGAATACTATTCGGAAACATTGTCCGCAATAACCCAATTTGTGAGTAAAACTTACCAAAACAGCACCTTCGTACAAGAGTTTCCTTCCGGCATATATTCAGGGATTGGCTCTACAGCTGATACAGCAGTCTCCTACAGTAATTCTTTAACGTCTTCTCTAAATGTAACTATGCAAATTGAGCTGAATGCCTCTGGCAAGCTGAAATATGTAAATGAAACGGAGGCATACACGACCGCGGGAATATTGAAAAGCTATCCTTATACAGATTTCTTAAAGGTTGAAACTTTCAATGTATATGGAAACTTTATATCTATTGATAAGACGTATTACGGACCTCTAAACTTCAACCTATCGAGCAACGAATTAAGATTCAATGGCGTTTCTTTATCTTCAAAGGGAAGCGTAGTTTCATCCCCGTCTTCTATATCTGTCTCAGGGGTTCCTGTTGAATCAAAGATCTTCCAAGCAGTCAAGGGGCAAATTCTGAATTTAAGCGGAACAAAAGGAATTGTAGAGAAAATAACAATACTCTCGCTAAACTATACTTTAAACGGAAGTTTTTCATTATCCTTATTCCGCTATCTATCCTTCGCATTGAACGGGACTATAGAAGCGAACGAAGATAGTTTTAGATATAATAATATGACAATAAAATACGCTCAAAACTTTCTAAATGTTTCATCGATATCATCCTTCACTGTGAATGATTTCTATATCAACTACAGGGATTTCTATATTGCATTTTGAAAGATGCAGATGACTACCCATACATATTATTTAATCCAATGCTAAGGATTGTATTTGGCTTATTTTATTTTACTTCAAGGATATAGTCGTATTAAAATCTTAGAGAATCCGCAGCTAAAAAGGTATTGACATTGTAGATTTCGTATAGGAAATGAAGTGCTGTATGCCATTCCAGTATTAAGGGATCCAATTATAAGGGATGGTAAGTCCTACATAGGGAGTTTAGAAGTTTAAGTCCTTAAAGATGATGTTTAATAGCCCAGCTTTTAACTATTTAATGCAATGGAATTTTTTGCGGTTATGCTATCGTACACAGGAACGCAAATCATAATAAAATACTATTTATACCCAATTTCGATATAAACGCACGATTAGGATCTTAATATTTCTGTCCATACTTTTCAGTGTCATTTCGACAATTTACTACTTTGCGAATAGCTACTTTTCATTCAGTTATAAAGAAGAAAATAAGATGACAATAAGATATTCTACTAAGGACGTGACGATCGTTGTACCAGTATACAACGAAGAAGTTGGTATATTTGCAGAAACCATGAAATCGCTAAGGAACCAGGGTGCAGTTGTTAAAGTCTTCGGCGACAGCTGTGATGGTGTTTACAAGCAAATAGCAGAGTCCATGGGCTTCGATTTCATAAAGATAGAGGAACACGTAGGAAAGCGCGGCGTTCTCTCTAGATCTATGCAGTACGTTGATACTCCACTGGTAATGTTTGTAGACAGCGATACTGTACTGCCTCAGGGTGCTGTGTTAGACATGCTGAAATATTTCGATGATCATGTAGGCGGAGTTGGGACCAACATAACGATAAACAAGAGTGGGCATCCTGTTTCTTATTCTTCCGAATTTGTAGAAAGAGTAAGGGAGGTTATATTCAAGTCTATATCCAAAAACAGTTCAGTAATGGTACTTGACGGTAGATGCGCCATGTACAGGGCAGATCTAGTGAAGCCTTTGCTTACTTCCAAGGAATTCACTGAAAACATAGTGATGGGCCGAAAAAGCAAGCTTGGTGATGATAGGCAAATTACTTCTTACTTAATAAGGCAGGGGTATAGAACGGTGAAAGATTATAATGTTTACGTCAGAACATACCAATATTCTAGTTTCAAGAAATTTTTTAGACAGCAGGTAAGGTGGGGAAGAGTCGGATGGACCTATTTCTTTAAGGATATATGGAATGGCACTGCAAGGAAAGCAGGGGCCCTTTATACTTTTGATTTGCTTTATATGTATCTGCTCCCTCTCTTCACTACTATTATAGCTATTCTCTCCTTAATTTACATTTTACCCCATATACACTTCTTCTTTGGTGGATCGGGGAAGATTGTGTATGCCGATGCGTACCTACGACTACGATTACACGATCCTTCGTTTATTCCTATTTTTTGGATCATCAGAACGATAGTCGGATTCCTGAATACTGCAGCAATTGTCATCTTTGGCGTCACAATATCAGTTACTATCAAAAAGGAAAGATTTAGAGTTTTTGCTTATGGCGCACTAGGGCTGCTGCTAATGTACATTTCCACTATCTACGCGCTATTCACGTTCTTTAAGCAGGATAAATGGCTTACCCGCTGATCGATCAGGCTTATCGCAATATTTCATTAGCCATCGTAATATGCACCTTCATGATATTGACGTCATCAGATGAGGATTGCACTTTAGAAAATAAAACTGTGAATTGCAAAAACAAGAAGATCTTCATTCCTCCAAATTTCGTTGCTTCACCTGGAGACTTAATAAGCGTAGACGGCCAACCCTTTATTGTAGCCAAATTTATGCCATTCAACTATGGGAGGCTTATCAAAAGGCGTACCCAGATAATATCGCCAGCTGATGCTGCATACATTATTATGAGGACTGGCTTGGGCATAGGAATGAAGGCAATGGAGATAGGAGTGGGTTCAGGCAACCTGAGTGCATATATATTGTGGGCTATAGGAAAGGAGGGGCATCTTACACTCGTTGACAGGGAAATGGAGAGCATTCAATTTTCTCTTAACAATTTATCAAAGTTTTATGATCTGGAGAATGTAGATTATGTGATAGGAGATCCATCATCTCTAAAGGTGAACAACGATTACGATGCCCTGTTTGTCGATATACCAAATCCGTGGAATTATTTAGAAAATCTCAAAATGGTTTTAAAGCCCGGATCTATGGCAGAGTTCTATTTGCCGAACTTTGACCAGGTAGAAAAAACTGTTCTTGGGCTGGAAGAACATGGTTTCGTTCACCTAGAAACTGCTGAAATACAAAGGAGAAGGTTAATCGTAAGAAAGGACGCAACAAGGCCAGCTAGCGATGATCTTACGCATTCAGCATATATGGTCTTCTCTATATTCACAAGTGGATTAAAAGCATCATTGAAGCCGTAAAACCAATGCAAAAGCTAAGAAAATAACAAAGTCTCAAATAAAAATATACAAATGTTTTCTTATTTATCCGGTGAATATAATCTCTTGATAATTAACGAAATATGGGTTCAGTAATAACTATCTATTACTGAGCATATCATGTGTATGGCAGCTATGTGAGCCTCCTGTATTATCGAAGTTACTTCGGAATCTATCATTATCGCTTCTTCGGCAACCTTAGCAATTTTGCCTCCAGATCTTCCCGTCATTGCTAATGTTTTGCATCCTAGCTCTTTTGCCCGCTCTAGTCCTTTTACTACGTTCACCGAATTACCAGAAGTGCTTATCCCAACAACATAATCACCTGGCTTAGCAAAAGCTTCCAATTGCCTTGAGAAAACAACGTCGTAAGAGTAATCATTGGATATAGCCGTTAAAGCTGAAGTATTCACCGTAAGAGCCATAGCCGGCAGCGCCTTCCTTTCTTTACTAAAATGGCCACTTAATTCAGCAACGAAATGCTGTGAATCTGCTGCGGAACCTCCATTTCCGAACACGATCAGCTTGCCCCCAGAATTAAATACATTAACTATATCCCTCCCTATCTTTTCAATATGGTTTAAGTCTATGCTCCTCCTTGCCTTGTTCCCCGCTTCAATGTAATCAGAAAGATCCATGAGCTTATAGTGTATAAGGGCATATTTATCCTTTCGTCCCAAATTCTATCATCATTATTTTTTCTGATATCTCAAACAAATTCCATACATAGGCTGATAGGTAAAAAACTTATATATCGATGCCTAATATATGATTGTGAATTCGTTACTGAAAAAAGCCACCATAATAATAGTAGCTGTAGCGGTAATAGTTCCTGCAGCTTACTTTGCTATACAGCTTAACAATAAATCTTCGGAAAGTTCGGATCCCCTTTACTATGTTCCTTCCTCATCGGAGGCTATTGGATATATTAATGTTAACAATACTCGGGCATATTTCTTCTATTCCAACAATTCGTTGGCACTTGTAATTAACACTGGAAGCATGGGTGGTACTTTGAATTTCACAGGCCATTTAAGCGATAAAAGCTCCAGTAATAAAACTTCGAATTTAAAATTGTATGAAAGTTTCATGGGCAACAATATATACATGATTAGCAATCTTTCATTTTCGATGTATTCATTTACAATAAGGAACGTGACTTTTTACGCTTATGAAAGCAACGGCTTTATAGTTATAGGAAACCTAAGTGCTGTAAAGTACTCTATCGAAGCTTCAATTAAGGGAAACAATGCAATTTCTATGCATTCTTCCTTAAATACGTCAGCAAACATATCATTATATATCCATCCTCTCAATTCTACTGTACTAAAATACGCGTATGCCAACGTTAGCGGCCAAAACTTAACCGCTACTATATCGTTCACCAATTACACCGAAGAATCATATTTCCTGTCTATTATATTAAGTTTCAAATCCATAAAGGTAAGGGAAATAAACAATTTAACTGTGAAAATTAGTGGCACTCTACCAAGCAAAGGAGAAATAGGTAATATCTTGGGGACCCTTCATGCCGAGTAGGTTCAGAGTCGCATACTCTTACTATTTAAAAAATTACTACAGATCGAGAAGCTTTTATTTAATGCTAGTTCTAATTATTATAATAACTAGCATAATGACGTATTTTTCATTTCGCTATCAGCAAAAAATAAATACGTTTCTATCCAAGTTTGGAACAGGCGTACCCTCCGTATCTCTAAAGTCCAGAGCTCTGGATTATATATGGTCATTTGTACTGGCTGACGTTCCGGTGTACGCCGCTGTATTTTTTGGATCTCCTTCCATATCCAGCGAAATTGAAGATCGGACGTCGTTTCATATATTCGCATTGCCTATAGACAGATATACGTTACTCATCTCGAAATACGCAGCTGCTTACACTGTTACTCTTATCATTTCTACTATATACGTAATATTTGAAGCTGCAGTTACAAGCATCGTCTATGGAAAGTTAGAAACTTCTCTCTTCTTGGAATCTTACGGCATATTGCTAATATTTATAGCATCCATATTAGCGTTTACATTTTTCATAAGCAGCGTATACAATAGGAACATATACGCCTACATAACAGTGTTAATAATATATTTCTTAGTATTTAATGCTGTAGATGTTATTACGAGCTTACTCTACAACGTAACTTCGCCGTATCTACTCAACAACGCAGCCACAGTGCTTATGAGGGTATTTATAAACGTGAACCTATTCTCATTTTCCCCAACAATATCCCTTTCGCCGGCACCAACCACAACCGTACTTCTTGCAGTTATCGTGATGATAATATATTTAGTTGGTTCAATTTCAGCTGCTTCAATTATATTTGAGAGGAAAGAGGCAAAATGAACAAGGTATCTGTTGAAAAAATTTCGAAATCATACGGGAAGTTTAGAGCTCTTGATAACGTTAGCTTTGAAGTTGAAGGAAACGGGTGCCTTGTTTTGCTTGGACCCAATGGCGCCGGGAAAACTACGTTGATGAAGACCATGACGAACATTATTAGGCCTACATCAGGAAATGTGAAGATAAACGATATAAATGTAAGAGAGAATCCTAAAAAAGCACTCATGAATGTCGGATCGCTGATCGAACAGCCCGAGTTTTACTCATACATAACTGGTTACGAGGCATTAATGTTTACTTGCATGATGAGAGGCCTTGATAGGAAGACCTGCGAATCGGAAGTTGAAAACCTTGCACGTTTAACAAACTCAAAGGGGTATCTGACTAGGAAGACTAGAGAATATTCAAGAGGTATGAAGCAAAGAGTAGGCTTGGCATCGGCAATGATAGGCGACCCGAACATAATAATATTAGACGAACCGACGTTCGGACTCGATCCTTCAGGAATGAAAGAGGTTAGGGATCTCATAATTAAGCTGAAAAAGGAGAAGTTGATAATACTTAGTACTCATCTTCTTTACGAGGCCCAGCAGCTTGCAGACTGGGTAGCTATCATCAATTCTGGTAAACTGCAATACTACGGAGAGCAGGAAAAAGAGAACTATATAGAGATAACTGGTAATGTAGATGTAAAGAAACTACCAAATAGTATAGATTCCGTTATATATGCTGGGCAAAATCGCATAATAGTCAAGAAAAAAACCGGGGCCAGAAACTCAGAAATAATAGAGAATCTCATAGAATTAGGGAATACGGTCGATACTTTCAACTACTACAGCATTCTGGAAGATTTATATGTTAACCAGGTTGGAATGACCTCAGACTGACGGTAACATATTTAAATCCAAGATAATTTTATGTTGAATCGTGAACATGCATAATCATGCTAACTGTCCAATATTAAATGGATCAGATCACACACTATTTCAAGATTTCACCTGAAGTACTGATACATTAAAAAATCAACAAAAAATTGACAACATCGATTACACAAAACTTATCAGTCAAATATTGTTATTGTGACATATGCATGTTTATGTTAATTTTCCAGTAGAAGATAAATTCAAGAAGATAGGTGAAAGTATTCTTGACAACTATGACGTTCATTGGTATCCTGATTATTATGATGCAGATGCGATACTCATAAAAAACACTTACGTTATAGGCAAAAACACAAAGATGATACAGACGTTGAGTGCTGGCGTCGACCATATAGATGTTCAAGGCATTCCTGAAAATGTTGTTTTATGCTCGAATGCTGGTGCTTACTCAATTTCCGTTGCGGAGCATGCCTTCGCACTTCTCTTGGCCAGAGCCAAGAATGTGATAGAGAACGACATGAACATGAAGAATGGGAAGTTTATACAATCACCGACAAAGCTTCTTTATTCTAAAACCTTAGGGATCCTGGGCTATGGAGGCATAGGAAGAAGAGTAGCCGAGCTTGGAAAGGCGTTCGGTATGGACATTGCAGTATTCACAAGAACTCTGGTTAAGGAGGGTGGCGTTAGATTTTACAAAGAACCTGGACCAGTACTTGAAAATTCTGATGTAGTTGTCATATCTCTACCACTTACCGATAATACAAGGGGAATGATAAATTCCTCAAAACTAGAAATGATGAAGAAAGACGCAATGCTCATTAACGTGGCTAGGGCAGACATAGTTGTCAAAGAAGATATTCTTAAACATCTAATTTCGAACCCTGACTTTACCTATATTTCTGATGTTTGGTGGAATGAACCAAACATAACCGAAACAAACATCAAAAATACGATCCTATCACCGCATATAGCAGGAGGCATGTCAGGCGAAATAATGGAACTAGCCTACGAGCAGGCATTTCGAAATATCAAGGCGTTCTTTGAGGGGAAGCCAAATAATATCGTTCGCAAGGAGGAATACAAAAAGAGGAACGAGAGGTTTGTGGGAATATAGGGACATGATGAAAAGAATGGTTTATCCTGTCAGGATAGATACGATAAGATACGACAGGAAGTTTTCCTTCGTAGTATTTGTAGAGGATATACAGTCCTCGCATCAGATAATAGATAATATTATGGACATAGGGGATGAAATAGGGTATCCTTATGAAGTAATAGTGTCTGCCAAAGATCAGGTAACGGATGATTATTATTCAGACGAAATAAAAGTTGTTGGCACTGGCCTTAATAGAAGATCGGATGGCATACAGAGATCCCTTAAAAGCAGCACTGGTAACTACTTCGTAATATTCGATCCAAATATAAGGTATAGTTTGTCCTATGCGGATCTTTTATACGGATATGCAGAAACAGGCTCTAGCGAGGTTCTTGTTAGTGAAATTTTGGGTTTTCAGACGGATGTATTGAGGTCAGTAGGTGGCTGGAGAGACCTATCCTATGGGGAAGATATAGATCTTCTTGTTAGAGTAATAGATAATTATGGAGTAATTACCTATCCATTTTATGGCCTCAAACAAATAGACCTAACCGAATTGATAAAGAGCACCGATTCAATAAGATCGGGGAAAATAAAAAAGCTGCGCGATCTGATTATTTCATGCAATTTTAAATACCAAGACATAAAGACAATTGCTAAAATTCTCGACAAATCTTCTAGAATCTCGAGGCTTCTCTATTTATCAAAGATACTCTCAAATTTTGCGAGAATAAGGCCCTATGAAAGACCAAAGAATAATTATCTAACGATCATGGAACGCATTATGGAGTCTATTCTGGCCAAAGAATTTTTAAAAATTACAACTGTTGATTTTAAACCAAGCCTGGCTATCTCCACCAAAACGGCAGAATACTTAGCAGGAGAGAGCCCACTCTGGCGTATAACGGAAGAAAATGGAAATTTCGTAAGAGAGAAAATATAGACATATTCGTTAAATGCCGTAGTTATTGTCCGACCTATATTGAGTGAAAGACAATTACTATGAAGAAAGATTTATGAGATCAGATTACGATAGCCTTCTTCGTCATGCTCAATAACACTCAAAAGGCAATATCCGAGTATTATTATGATCCATTATCAATTTTGTCAGACAAAACTCTGATCGTGATTACTAACGATGAAGACATACCTAAGAACGTTCCTCCATTTGGTGAAATTAAGGTTTTTAATAGATCGGCCATAGAAAAAGATAAGCAGAAGTTTAAATCGACACTTAGCGAAAGCACATATTATATGATTGTTGATGGCGGTTACGGTTCAAATGCTATAGAGAATGATGTATCGTTGCTTGATAGGTATGACATAATAGTGGAAAGAAGAAAATTACGTTGGCTTTTAAAAATATTCAAGAAAGTTTTGGATGAAGATGAGAGATTAGCTGAAACCTCACTCGACGTAATACTAACAAATTCGAAAGTAATGGAATACATAATAAACAGAGGTTATAAGATATCGAGGGAAACGATCCTGAAAGTTATTTCCAGTAATAGGTTCAACGTTAAGTACGTAGATACGAACATCTTGCAAAATGTATCAAGTTTTTTTTATGTGACACTATTCGAGATATCCCATAGTTCACTGTTGAGATACCTTGCAGTTGGGACTTCTGGCATAGTGGTAAATGAGATGCTACTTAAATTGCTTTCATACCATATCCCACTTACATTTGCAGATGCGTTGGCTATAGAGACTAGCATATCCACAAACTTTTTACTGAACGAATACTGGACTTTCAGAGGTAGGAAGGTCTCGAAATCTGTAAAAAATATATTTAAGAGAATGGGCCTGCATAACTTTACTTCCCTTCTAGGGCTTGGAATTAACCTTGGGATATTCACTTTGCTCGTTTATGGAGGAACAGAGATACTTATTGCCAACATGATCGGCATAACTGCAGCATTTTTATCTCGGTATCTTATGTCATCTAGAATAATATGGAAAAATAAAAATGAAAAAGATATAATATCGCCTTGATTATCTTGATTGGAATGAATCGGTTTCGGTCATGGGACGTTGCACTCTCAATCACCCTTATAATTTATGCCTCGGTAGCATGGCTATCGGTAGGCTACGACGACTTGGCAGCCCTGATACTAGTTTGGATTGAGCTCTTTACTGCGGCGTTCCTGCTTATACAGTCCGTAACTTCTATATCTGTCAGAACTAGGGGCGCGCTCATATACTTCTCGATCTTAACTTCGCTTCTTCTCCTGGTTACCATTTCAGTTAAATACGTATCTTCATCTCAGTTGGAGGATGAAATACTGATACAGACGAACGCCGCATACCTGTTCTTGCACGGCCAAGATCCTTATGTAAAGGCGAATATGCTCAAACTTTTCAGCGTATCCACTGTTCCAATTTTCAACACACCTGCCCTCACTGGAGGGTATGTTTATTATCTGATCTATCCTGGCCTCTCTGTTCTTCTTTTCTTGCCTTCTGTTTATTTTCATTTTTATCCCGCATACGTAATAATAACGTTTAATTTTCTTTCAATTATACTGCTAATAGAGTATTATAGAAGACAAAAAATGCAATTGCAGGTTCCATTGATAATAACAATCGTAATGGTGTCTGCATTTTACCTAGGCTTCACAGTTGCAGGGGTATCATCCATTATATGGGTCTTCTTCCTAGCCGCTGCATACGTTTCAAGAAAGAATCCTTATATATCCGGCGCACTATTTGGACTTTCTGCAGCTTATAAGCAGGATCCCATTATTGTTCTACCCTTCTTCATCTATTTCCTCTATAAAGAATATGGAACTTTGCACGCAGGAAAATTTGTAGGGTTAGCGTCTGCCTCCTTTTTGCTGGTTAACCTTCCCTTTATTATTATGGGCCCGTATGCCTGGTTTACCTCTGTATTAGGTGTAGCCACGCAGAAAGTAATAGGCGTTGGTTTTGGGCCGTCTATTCTGTCCTTTGCAGGCTACATCAACATATCGCCGCTATATTTTATCGCCCTCTTAATAGCAGCCGAACTTGTACTATTCTATTTCTACGCAAAATACTATAACGCACTCAAATGGTCATTCTTTGCCTTTCCAGCTCTCGTAATGCTTCTCAACTACAGAGTCCTTATCAGCTATTTAATATATTGGCCATTTCTCATAATGCTGGTGTTGCCTGATGTAAACATACTGGAGAACACGATTAAGCCGCTAAGGATAAAAAGAAAGGTCTTCATAGCCATATCTATTATAATTGTGCTGATAACAGCAGGGTTTATGGTTCCCGTACAAGCGAACCATAGCACAATGAAGATCAACGGTATACCCGAATATGGCGACAACCTATCTGTTCCTGGTTATTTAGACTATATGCTTGTTTCAATCAACTACGAACCAGGAAACGGCGATAATAGCACCACGCCTGTGTACTTTAGAATATTCCCTGATGTCGGAATGCAGAATTACAATATCAACGGGCTCCTCTGGCATACCCCTGTAAAGCTAAGGCCTGGCCATAACATTGTACCTATATACCCAGACAATTACTACGATTTACTGCCCTCAAACGTTTCCTTTAATATAGAAGCATACTATGGAAAAGTTAGCACATTTTTCCACTCAAGTGGGATATATGCAAGCCCAAAATATCCAATAGATAATCCAATGCTGCTTTATCCTTCTTACGATAAAGCAAGTCCTTTTCCCGGATGGACGCTTTACGGGAAAAATTACAGTTTCAATTATACCAGTAGCGGATTTTTAATTAGGTCCGAAGGATGGGTCTATATCGAATCACCTGTTGATATTTTAAACCCAAATATATCGAACTTTACTCTTAGTTATCGGATCAGTGGTTACGGCGTATATGGTTATTCCATAGATTTTAGTGGCTTTAATTACACAGTCAGCTCAACCAAATTTGAATATAATAGCAATACAACATTCTTCACCATAAGCAACAATATTTCACTGGTTAATTTTACTGAAGCCCGTGACGTTGCATATGAGTACAAATGGCCGATGTATAGTACTACCTTTGTGTTCTTCTGTGGTCCCAATTCCTACATTTCAGTTGGTGATGGAAATGCAACGTATAGATAAAAACGATGAATGGGAGGTACTTACTAGATTTGAATACATAGGCTTCTCCATAGTTTTGTTTATGATCTCATACTACATCTGGACATCAGAGGGCTATTTATCGATGTTTTTTGACCTTGCAGAGTGGTTCATGATTTTCGGATCTTCTGCCGTGATAATATTTTCACTGCTACCTATTGATCCGACCTTAGGAAAAGTGAAAGCGACACTTCTTGCTGCGCTTGATATATCTTTTATCATAGTACTTGCATTAAGATTCGGTATATTAAATGGTATTCTTGTTCCAGTATACATATTTTTTACGTTTCTTGCTATCTTTGTAGTTAAGAAAGCCTTCGACATTAAAAAAGTAAACATGAAGCGCTTTTCTTATATATTTGCGATATCCGTACAGGTGTTGCTTATATTTGTAGCAATATTTATGCAGGGTACTTTGATTGAGATCGCCCTTGCGATCATCTTGTTGTTCCTTTCTATGATTTCGTACTTCCGTTTTAAGTATCTTATATATTTTTCTTTTATTGGCACGATAATACTATTTGCGTTAGCTATTCTCCCATATTATCCGTTTCTTGGTACTGATGAACTTACTTTAGATCTCTATGCATCTCACCTTTTGATCCTAGGATTTGATCCATACAAAGAAGTGTTCATGTCTAATGCATTTTCCTATTTTCATTTTCCTCTCTATTATACAACTCCATACACAACAGGAGGATACGTTGAGAACTTTTCATATCCTGTTCTAATAGCCATTTTATTGGTGCCAGCTGAAATATTTAAATTTAACCCGAATCTTGAAATCCTCGCTTTCACTATCGGGTTAATATCTGTTATCGTTGCCTACTTTATCAAAAAAGGCATGTATTACTCTGCACTTATATCAGCAGTACTAACGATTGTAGACATAAATGTAATTAATTTTGCCGATGGTTCCGTTCCGGATGCGATATGGGCCTTCTTCCTCGCTCTCTCCCTGATATCGATGCCACGAACGAAGATTTCATCCCTATTTTACGGCCTCTCCATTTCCACAAAGCAGATCCCCTTAATAATACTCCCATTTTTGCTGTTCTATATCTATAAAGAATATGGATTCAAGAAGATGCTTCTGTTTACTGGAATATTTATTGGCGTGTTCACCATAATCAATGGTTACTTTATAATTTTATCACCTACTGCCTATGTATCATCGATCCTTTCACCTATTTCAGGTAATTTAATAGGTGTAGGGCAGGGTATAAGCATGATAAGTTTTGCCGGTTTTTATGCTTTGAAACCACTATACTTTGCCTTAATGGAGATATATTCCTTCGTATTCCTTTTCGTTATTTATATCCGCTATTACGAGAACATCAAATTTGCTTATCTAATATTCCCTGTTATAGTTCTGTTTTTCAATTATAGGTTTCTCTTTAACTATATAATCTTTTGGCCGATACTGTCAATGATAGTAATACCGCTTGTACTGGCAAAGAGAAAAGTAAAGACAATAAGAGTTGACCGAAGGAAAGCCGCCGCTCTAACCTTAATATTTTTTTTGGTTCCTGCTGTATCGGCATTACCAATGCACCAGTCAGAACAGTTCAAGATAACATCAGTTTCAAATTTTATATTTAACGGGGAAAACGTAACAGAAATGAACGTTAATATAACATTTTCTGGTGGAGAAATACCAGGAATGCGTTTCAGATTCTTTCCCTATGGTGATCTAGGAAACCTTAACGGATACCTTTGGAAATCGGTTCAAACGATTGAAGGGAATACCTGGATAAACTTTACGATTATGCCACTATACAGCAATTCGGTGCTTTCTAACAGTTATTCCTATCGCCTCGATGCCTATTACGGCAACGCAAACGCTTTCTTTTCAATAAATTTTGAAAATAATCTATGATAATATACTTTTAATTATCCATTGGATTGTTCTTAGATAGCGTTGTTAAAGTCTTATCGCTGAAATAGGAGTAAATAAGCCACGCGACTGGAAATAAATCAATTATAAATGCACCTGTAACTCCGTATTTATAAAGTGAAAATTCCCAGTATCTTGTCGGTTCAAAAACAACTGGAACAAATGAATGCCACCAAGAATAGGTTAATGCATATAGCGGTGCACCAATGAAAGTTAAGCCAATAAAAGTGAGAATAGCCTGTACATTGCCTGATCCCATCCTCCATTCCATACTGTAAGTGCAATTGTAAGCTAGGCCCATTCCGAGACCAAATATGTAACCGCCTATGATCTGGTATAGTATGCTTTCGCTCTGGTCAAAGAAGAAATTGACCTTAACATGAAAATCAATAATAGCCATCTGAGAAAGAATACTGTAAACAAGTAGCGAAATAGCTAGTATTCGCGCCATCGTTTTGCCAGTGTTCTTGCTAATTGTTTCCCTAAACGATGTTTGAAAACACATAGCTCCGCTATATCCAATTGCACCAAGAATAAGGCCAAATACGTACCAGAGTCGTACCATCGTATATGAAAAGAACACAATTATGAGTATCGATGCTCCAACTGTTAAACCTAATATCGAATACTGTATCCGCTCTGAAGGTAATATAAAGATGCTTTTGACTTTCGCAAGTTTTCTAATACGATGTGGTAAAACCCTAGATAGTGCAATTATCGTCCCGATACCTGAAACCATGGCTAGGAAGAAAAATATTGCCCATGCGCTTCCTGTCGCGAAGCCGGAATAAAAATCCCCGATGTTGCATCCTCCAGCCATTCTCGTTCCATAGCCTATTAGTATTCCTCCAGCCACAGCTTCTAGGGCAAGATACCTGTTCGGTACCTGCCTTACCGAAAATTCCTTCTTAGACGAGGAAACTATAAGGGGACCTAATATTATTCCAAAGACTAAAAACCATGTAAACGCCTCTGAAAACGGTGGTATTGGGTATACTCGATAATACGCTAAATTATGTATTTTCAAGCCAAAAAGACTCCAAAAGACACCGCCCATCTGACTCTCTGCACCTGTTACACCCCACCACAAACCTACACCTGTGATACTATAAGAAAGTAAAGCTAGCCCAAAGCTAGCTACTGCGAGAAGGATTCCATAAATATATCCAGAAATATAGATTCGCTTCATAAAGGTCTGATTTTAATTCCGTATATCGACATGTCCATAGGTGCAAAATATGCATCAATATTAAAATTTAAATACGAGTTAGTTAAATTTGATGTCGAGATTCTAAATGTAAGAAATAAATCCATGAACATGAATTGACAAGCAATATCTATGTTGAAATTTAATATTTACAACTATATGAATCTAAACCGTCCTCTAATAACGCCTTTATTAAACATATATAGTTATATTAAAACTATCGATTTATTTATCTTGTGAAACTAATATGGCATTGCGAGTTTCGATCAATGTTAGTAAAATGTTTATATAAATTATAAATCTCGTACTTGAAATGTCAACCAATTTAAGAAGAATACAAAAGATAAAAGGAGGAAGCTATATAGTTTCACTCCCGTCTGACTGGGTCAGAGAAAACGGGCTAGATGTCTCAAGGGAAGTTGAAGTTTTCGAGTCTTCTGGAATTATAAAAATAAGGCCAAAGAAAGACTTCAACTTCGAAAGGATTATAGATTTTACAGATGAGGAAACTGCAGAATATCTCACTTCAGTATACTACATGCAGGGAATGACTAAAATAACTATACAGTCAAAGGATGTTATATCGAGAGATGTCAAAGACAAGATTAAAATGCTGCAACTTGAGCTACCAGGCCTTAACCTGAAAGAAGAGAGCTTCAATTCAATAACCTTTGAGGTAGACGAGGAGATACTAAAGGTGCAGGATTCATTCTTTGACTTTTCAAACAAAGCCCTCTCGATTCTCAAAGACGTGACCAAAATCATAGAGACGCCGAGGGAAGACATGAAGCAGGATCTTACCTCGAGGTGCCTTGCGCTAAATTCTGATTATTTCAAGCTGATAAGAAGCATAGCATTGACAGTACAGAGAGATGACAAATATAAGCTGGATGTACCAGTCAAGGATATAATACTGTATGCTGTAGCTTCAAGGGATCTAGGGCGTTTCATTACCCATACTAGACTCCTTATAGGCAACATAAAGCAGGAAGACATGAAAATGAGAGATCAGGTTCTTCTTTTAATAAATACCATGGAGAACATAATAACAATGTTCAAGACAGAAGATATAAACATGGCCTCCAGGATCAGGAAGAACGCCCATGAAATACTAGAGAGCGTAAAATCAACGTCAGAAGCCAACAAGGAATTAGAGAGAATGACTGGGTATGCCCTAGCCTTAATGGATGATGCTGTGCACAAGGCAGTTCACCTGTAGAGCGTCTTCATTTATTAATTTATTTACTTTTTTTCCATTACTCTGTTCAATAAATAATATTTAAGCATAAAGTAGTAGTAGTGAATACCAACCCCAATGGATATTTTAGAATTTATTCTCCTTGGGATACTAGTTGGTGCCCTAACAGGAATAACAGGTTCCAGCGGCGTGGTAGCTGTTGTACCTGCACTCTCCATCATAAACCGTTACGATGTGGCAACAGCCATTGGAACTAGCTTATTTATTGATATAGTAACATCGTCAATAGTTTTTATTGTATACCTCAAAAATAAAAATGTGAATACATCCATAATGCTCCCATTCGCCATTGGATCCATAATTGGCTCACAGGCCGGCGTTAGGATAGCTGTTAGTATCCCTTCCTTTATCCTCAAAGATGTATTTGGTTCCTTTCTTCTCTTAATGGGAGTCTATTCCGTATTAAGAAGGAAAAAGAATGTGACATCCAAGAATAGTATTCTGGGCGGAAAGTGTAAGTTCCTGCTTGCTTTTTCTATAAGCATAATAATTTCGCTCGCAACGGGCTTAATGGGTGCAAGTGGAGGCATAATGTATCTTATCGCCATGCTGTTCATTTTTAAGGAAGATGTTAGGGTAGCAGTCGGCACCGCAACGGCCCTTATGATAATATCCGCTAGTAGCGGTGCAACAGGTTATTTTTTCTACGGCAGAATTGATCTTATCGCAGGCATAGTAATAGGAGTAACATCCCTCATATCAGGCTATTTCTTTGCGAAGCTAGGTAACAAGATCAAAAGGGAAACTGTAAATAAGGTGCTAATAGTTATGTTCTTTACAATAGGAATTATACAAATAGCGTACTAATAAAACATTGCACTTCTTAACTTTTATAAAATCAATTTATAACTACCGTATAATAATAGGATATGTCTATGCCATCAAATATATAATTGAAGGAGAGAGTTGTTTTGGAATATTTCATGTTCGTCACAACAAACTCAAAAGAACTCCCAGATACAATATGTATAGGCTTGCCTGGACTGTATTCGTATGCATAGTTAGATCCTGGCGTGTAGTTTACAATAATAAAATTGCTAGGGAAACTACCGTTTATATAGAGCGTGACGCCATCGATCGTTGTGTTTATCTGAACCTGCGGCATATAATATCTATCAAAAATAGTTATTGCAGAAATAATTGAATAGTTAACATAAATGGTTGAATTGCTTTGGATGGTACCGTTGTTAAATGGGACGTATAGACCTCCCAACTCTTCAGATATATTGTAATAAGTAGAATTCGTAATTAAAGTGTTTGGCTTTAAATCAATTGAATTAATTGTTTGACTATACAATGAAACAGGGCTAGCTACAACTGCGGACATAGACATTGCTAGAAAAATGATTATAATTGATAGTATTACATTAATTTTATTCATAATAGTAGTTTATTGCTATGCTAGAGCTTCCCGTTGAACCAGATGCAAAAGATGAGGCATCGATGACAAATGATATGTAGTAAGTATGACCGGAGACCAAATTAATAGGAGATCCAAATGAATATGCAGTCATTGGACCAGTTGAATTTGTTACTGTTAATGATGGTGAATTTGCGGAACCCTTGAGATATGCCTCGCTGTTGTTGCTTATGTAGATGGAGATCCCACTTGGCAGAGATCCGTTGAGATACATTACTCCAGAAACATCGTTATCATTAACTTCGAGGACATTAAGCAGATAGTCTGTACCTGAACCGTAGGTGTAGTTTACCATTATGGTAGATCCTGAAGTTATATTTTTGGGGTTTCCAGATGAAACTGGCGCATATATGTACTTATATGCGTTTGCAGAAACGTAATTTGGGCCATCTGTCAAGTACACGCCCGGAGCATGACCTGACGTAGTTACTGTGTAAGTGTTGCTGATTATTACTGAAGCGGTCGCTACTGAGGGCAATAATACTGCAATTGCCAATAAAGGAAGAAATTTCTTAATTTTCATCAAGGATAAATAATCAAAGTATATTTAAATTTATCTTCGTACATTATATTAAGCGGATTAATTATCGTAAATCCAACAATTTTCAGCTCTAAATAAATTCTATGAGAATAAGCCACTGGAGGGCATCGATCCCCCGACCTGCTGATTACGAATCAGCTGCTCTACCAACTGAGCTACAGTGGCATTTTCTGCGCGTTATGAATAACAATAATAATAAAAAACATTTGCATTCAGCTCAATCTCAGCTCAAGAGCTGTATCTATTGCAAGGCCGGAAGGTATCTTGGGATAAAAATAGGTAGACTTCTGCGGCAATTTTCTTCCAGAGAGCAATGTTTCTATAAGTTTCATTTTATCCCATCTGGGAAGAATTATGCCGAACGAATATGAACCGCTGTTTACAAGGCTCATCAGCTCATATATATCATGTGTATAGATGACCTCATTCTCAATGTCCGTGTAGTTCATAGAGGCTGACTTGCTGAGTATGAAGTCGTTCGAAGCGTCAATTAAATTATCGTAGACGGGAATCCTGATCTTCAAAGAGTACAGACGGCCGTTGAATAGATTAATGTTTGTTTCGTCTAGCCTTTCTACTTGATTTATCTCAAAGTATTTTGAGAGCACATTCATATCCAAGCGAAATTTATTTGATACCACCCGATTGACGCCACCAACTAAAACACCAGGATCATGGATAGATGTTATGTAGGCCATAGCGTAACTCCAAAACTCCCTCTCCCCTCCTGACTTGCGTGCTGCAATATTCTTTGTGGCCTGGAGCCTGTGATGCCCGTCCGCCACTATTGATTTGTCCTCTGCAAGAAGACTTATGATTTTATTTATCTTCCTTTTGTCGTTGATGTAATAAACGAAGTTTTCCACGTTTTCAGGGCCGAAATATGTGTTATCTTCCTTCAAGCCATCGGTTATTGCCTTTAGATAACCAGGGAGATCATTCTTTAGTGTAACTAAAAATATTGGCTCAAGCTGGCTACTTATTCCGTCCATGAGTGTTTCTCTTTCCTTAACATACATATCGAAGGTCCTTTCGTGCGGTATTACATCACCGCTCTCAGGGAATACTTTTACCTTTGCTATGAGGCCATAGCGGTTAATGCACTCATCCCCAACATAAAAACGTTGGCGGAGTACTATAAAGACATCCTCTTTCATAGGGATAAGTACTCCATTTTCAAGCCAAGACTGGAGAAGCATCTTTGCATGCGGTATGCCGTCCCTCCCCTTCGGTAGCGTCAAGTAAGTTATGTTGTATTTATTTCTTTTAAGTTCTACTTCTTCCTTTGGTGTTATTGCGTCAAAAGGAGGAGCTATCATGCCGTCGATTTCTTTTCTATATATGAGAGGTCTGAATGGCTTTACTTCCAATTATTCACCCAATTTTTTCCGTATATATTTGAGGTTTTCTTCAAACTTTGCTTCCCCGTAAGGTGTTTCCATTATTTTTGGCTTTCCGAAAAGACGGACATCGGATATTAATTTAATAAGCCCCTCTCCAATCTTTCCCCTGCCGATAAGTTCATGCCTGTCTATATTGCTTCCAAGATCCTTCATAGCATCATTAAGATGAAAAGCATAGATTCTGTCAAGGCCTATAGCACTGTCTAGCTCATCAATGAATTCATCGTATTTGTTAGTTATATCGTATCCTGCAGCCCATGCATGGCAAGTATCGATGCACACACCAACGCTAGAATCAAATCCATCAATTATTTGACCGATTTCGTAAATAGTGCTGCCTATTACGTTTCCCTGCCCTGCTGTGTTCTCGACAAGCAATTTTACCTTATGTGTTTCAACCTTCTCAATGGCTTCCTTGATTTTTCTTATCCCTTCATCTTTGTTACCGTTGGATCCAGGATGAAACGTGAGAAATGTTGCATCGATTCTTTCTGCTCTTTGTATCTCCTCAACAAATGCATTAAATGACTTTTGATGAAGTTCATTGGAACTGGAAGCCAGGTTTATGAGATACGATGCGTGAACCATAGTCGAAGAAATCGAATGTGATGACACTTCAGAAATAAAACGCAAAGCTTCTTCTTCACTTATTGGGGTAGAATTCCATCTCATCTGGTTCTTGGAAAAAAACTGAAAAGTTCTGAAGCCAAAGATAGATGCCCTCTCTGGCGCCAGATGTAGCCCTCCTGAAACAGATATATGACCTCCGATGTAGTATTTCGAGGCGATACTCTTAAGATCGTCGTCCATAAATCTCACTGGCTTTCGGGTCTGTTTACCATCGTATTAATGAACTGGTAAACGTGCATGCACAAGGTTGGATTGTCACTATACCCGCAAGTCTCTAAGTTAGGATCAGCTATGAGCGCCCTGATTTGATCGCTAACTATGTCAGTTGCTATTAAGCCTTCCTTCCTATAAACTATTACGTTGGCAGGAACTCTCTTGTTTGGTGGAATGACAAATATGACCCTAGCACCTCTTTTAACAGCATTTTCAATGGGTTTTTTCATCTGTTTCCTTATCTCTATAATCTTCGGTGTTGATATGATGATCTCTCTTTCCGTCATGTTGATCATTTCTTCGATCTTTTCCATGACCTTTTCCGTGCCGTTGATAGTGTAGATAAGCTGCGGCTCACCTCTTGAGGGAGCGTTTTCCTCTAACTCTTTAAGATCCCTAAAAAGCTGCTGTAGCTTATCCTCATAGTAGTCCCTAATCTCTTCCATCTTTGCAGGCTTAAACATCCTTGGCCTACCTTCTGTTGCTTTCGCCAGCCCCTTCTTCACAAGAGATTCCATAACTTTGTAAGCCGATGTCCTTGGTATGTTGGCCGTCGTGGCAATAGTGTCTGCATTAGCCACTCCGTGATAAACAAGTGCTGCAAATCCTTGGGCCTCATAAGAGGAGAGCCCGAACATCTTTAGCATCTCCTCTATCCTCTGCATTTTCTCGTTATTAGCTTCCACGACTACTAATATAATTATTAATTAAAAATCTTTCCAATTAGGTTGATTTACTAGATAAAGAGTTGATTAGGCTTAAAAATTTTCATGTTAATTTATTAATATTATGTAATTATATTCATATTTTCAATTTTGAAAATTGCATCAAATTAAAGTTATTGGCGTTATGAATTCGAGTTTGCGGAGAAATGACCAGCAAATTATCTATTAGTTGAGGATATCCCTATACTATGCTTCCATATGATAAGGAAATGTATGCACGCATGCTCGAGGGCCGTACAGTTATAGTAGCCACAACTGCTAGTATATCCATATATCGAATTCCGGATCTGATACGTGATTTGAGAAGGGAAGGCGCAGAGGTAATTGTTGGAATGAGCGAGAGCTCAGAAGAGCTGGTTGGCCCGGAGACTATGAGGTGGGCCTCCGAACATGACGTTGTAACGAAAATAACAGGAAACGTTGAGCATATTAATCTCTTCATAAACGATAAGGATAAGAAGGCCTTACTCATCGCACCGGCTTCATATGATACCATTGGCAAGATGGCCTCCGGCGTTACCGATACTATACCCCCGCTATTCTTTTCCTTTGCCTTTGGTTATGGCGTGAAGACGATTGTGGCGCCTGCAATGCATAGGAGCATGATGGAGAATCCAATAAACAAGGAGAACGTTGAGAAGCTCAGGAGACTTGGAGTTGACATAGTGGATCCCATATACGATGAAGAAAAAGCTAAACTATCAGGCAACCAGTGCATAATAGATCACGTCTGTAGGGCCTTTTACAATAAATACGATGGGAAGAGCATACTGATAATATCTGGAAGGGGAGAAGAGAGGATAGATCCAGTCAGATCGATCACAAATGATAGCACCGGATACACGGGATACTGGATAGCGCGTGTAGCGTACAGAATGGGCTTTTCTCATATTACGTATATAGGAAACAGCATCGTTGATCTTCCCACATACGTGAATTATAGGGCTGCCTACACCGTAGATGAATTCGAAAGGCTTTCTGAAGAGGAAGCCTCAAATAACTACGATTACATCGTAGTAAATGCTGCGCTTCCGGACTTTAAGGTAATCGAAAAATCTGAGAAAAAATACAGCAGCAACGAAAGCCACAAGTTAACTTTAGAACCTAGAGAAAAATTAGTCGATAAACTAAGCAACATCTCGAAGGGAAAGATAGTAGCGTTTAGGCTTACAGAAAATATAGGCGAAGATCCGTTCAAGCATTTTTCGAAAAGGATAGATATGGCAGTAGTAAACTCTTATAAAACAGGCCCATTTGGAAAAACTGAAAATGAGTATCGATTTGTCTCCAAGAAATTTGATGTCGATCTCGGAAGGATGCCGAAGCCCATTCTCGCGAAGAACTTAGTTGAAAGGCTAGGTGATCTATAGCTTGAATGAATTAAGTATAACTGCAGTTCAGCTCCATCGCCAACACTTCGAGGACGGCCTTGCATACCTTGAAAAGGTTATTGATGCGAAAAACTCCGATTTTCTTGTGCTTCCTGAGAAATGGTCAACAGAAGTGATGGATCAGCAGGCCGTAATAGATCTAATAAAAGATAGTATCGTATCAAAATTTAATATAGCAGTGCCAGGATCTTTCTCTATAAAGGAGAACGGCTTTCTCTACAACAGGGCTTACATATTCCATACGGGAAAATTAATAGGATACCAGGATAAAATTTCATTGTATGGAAACGAAGGCAGGCACTATAACTCTGGAAGTGAAATAAGAATATTCCGAAAGGATGATCTAAGGATAGGCATAGCCATATGCTACGACATAGATTTCCCCTATTATCCAAAGTTGCTGGCAAAAAACAAGGCAGATATTATTGCGAATCCATCGCTTATAAGGTCTATATTTTCTGATGAATGGCACCTATACGTATCTGCAAGATCTTTGGAAAATAGAATACCCGTTCTTTCTGTGAATTCACTTTCTGATCCATACAAAGGCAAATCCATCTTTTCGCATCCATACGAATACCAAGGGGGAGGAAAGCTTAGGTTGGAAATATTCGATGATGAGGCCTTCACCGTAACGCTTAACAAGAAGGATTTTACAGAGCTGAGGGACAGGAGAATAAACGAAGATCCAGGTGTTTATTCAGGATATAAAGTAAATATTGTTGATTTTTGATTCTAAACTATATTTTCATTTAATATTTTCGCCAATATCTGTGGATGCGTCCTCTGTGGAGTATGTTTTGCTGCTGGGATTTCGTAGAGCTTGCTGTTCTGTATTAGGTCATGAAGCTTCCTTCCATAATCTATGCTTAGTATGTTGTCAGCTGTTCCCCAAATAATTATTGTTGGTACGGACAGATTTTTTAGGTCTTCTTCTTTTATTTTCCACTCATGTTTCGCGTTATTCCTAATTATGTTTCTTATCACTTCTTCATCGTTTCCATCTTCGACGCCCATAACCTTCTGAACAAAACTCTCTATCATTTCCTCTCCGCTTTCTCCAACCGTCTTATTTATACCAGCGCTGTCTATAAGTATCAATTTGTCTGGCTTTGCTATGTGTATTGAAAGATATAGAGATACCCAGCCACCGTACGAGTTTCCGGCTATTGAAAATCTGCTTATCCCAAGGGAATTAATAGCCTCATGTATGGCTTTAGCTTGCACTTCGACAGTATATTCGATCTTCGGCTTATCACTCTGGCCGTGACCCAATAGATCGAAAAAGATTAACCTGAACCTTGGCGCCAGAAATCGATCTAAACGAAGCCAGTTATTACTTGACCCGCCAAGCCCATGAAGGAAAATCAAAGGGTATTCACCGGGTCTCTCGAGATAGGATAGATTTCCAAAAGTTGTCTTAATAAATTTTCTCTCCATATAAAAACTTTATCATACGAAACATATAAATTTTCCACCTCATGTACTATTATCGTAAAATCTGGTTATGATTTCGTAGTATAATTTTTTCAAGCCAAAGTTAAGGAGAAAAATCCTTTTTATATGACCAAATAAGACGGCGTGGCGCAAACAAAAAAATATATATACCTCTTTGAAGAGGGTGGAAAGGAGTTAGTCGATCTGTTAGGTGGGAAGGGTGCAGGCCTTGCTGAGATGACCAAAATAGGCCTTAATGTCCCGCCCGGTTTTACAATAACAACTGAGGCCTGCATTGATTTCCTAAGAGATGGTAATTTCCCAAAAGGAATGATGGAACAGACTATGGACGCACTACATATGATAGAGGAGAAAGTAAGCAGAAAGTTTGGCAACCCGGAGAATCCCCTGCTCGTTTCTGTAAGATCGGGGGCTCCTGTAAGTATGCCGGGCATGATGGATACAGTCCTAAATGTAGGGCTAAACGACGAAACTGTCAAGGGCCTCGCTTTCATGACGGACAACGAAAGGTTTGCACTTGATGCCTATAGAAGGCTCATACAGATGTTTGGAGAGATCGTTTACGGACTACCTCATGAGGAATTCAGGGGGCTTATTGAGAAGGTAAAAAGGGAGAAGGGGTATGATGAGGACAAATTTACAACCTCTGATATTACTGAGATAATAAAGGGAGAAAATGAGATATATCGCAAGCACAAAAAGAGCTTCCCGCAGGATCCACAAGAACAGCTTGTTGAATCTATAAAAGCTGTATTTAATTCATGGAACAGCAGAAGGGCCAAGACCTACAGAGAGATAAACCATATCCCTGAAAATATGGGCACAGCTGTAAGCATAGTCACCATGGTATTTGGAAATATGGGAAGCGATTCAGCCACTGGGGTCGCAT
The DNA here is from genome assembly GCF_000011185.1 of Thermoplasma volcanium GSS1. NCBI lineage: Archaea > Methanobacteriati > Thermoplasmatota > Thermoplasmata > Thermoplasmatales > Thermoplasmataceae > Thermoplasma > Thermoplasma volcanium. The sequence goes on from NC_002689.2 coordinate 1,027,862, forward strand.
TCACAAGGGATCCGAATACTGGTGAGAAAAGGATTTTTGCTGAATACCTAACCAATGCCCAGGGAGAGGACGTAGTAGCGGGCATTAGGACCCCTAAGTACATAGATGACATGAAGATGGAGATGCCCCAGGCCTATTCTGATCTCATTAGAATGTGCGATATTCTGGAACACCACTATCGGGACATGCAGGATATCGAATTTACCATAGAACGCGGAAAACTGTACATGCTTCAAACTAGAACCGGCAAAAGGAGCGCGAAGGCAGCTATAAGGATAGCTGTTGAGATGTATGAAGAAGGAATAATCAGCGAAGAAGAAGCCATAATGAGGGTTACTCCCGAGATATTCGACAGGATCCTTCATCCACAGGTCAAGACAAACGGCAAAGAAACCCCGCTTGGCAAGGGCCTTGCAGCTTCCCCTGGAGCTGCAATAGGTTCCATAGTTTTTTCATCTGAAAGGGCTATAGAGCTAGGGAAATCCAAAAAGATGATCCTAGTTAGGCCGGAGACGACAGCAGACGATGTCCGTGGAATGGCAGTCTGTGAAGGGTTCCTAACTCAGAAAGGCGGCATGACGTCACATGCAGCAGTGGTAGCTAGGGCAATGGGCAAGCCTGCAGTTGTTGGCGTAGAAACCATGCACGTAGATACCACAAACAACACGCTGACCATAAACGGCAAGACCCTGCATGAGGGAGACGTAGTAACAATAGATGGAACATCTGGTTTATTTTACTTAGGAGAATTGCCTGTTGAAAAGCCAGAGATCGATAAGTTTTCAAAAAAACTTCTTGAATTGGCCGACAAAAACAGGAAGCTGGGTGTAAGGGCCAATGCAAACACACCGGAGGAAGCACACTTGGCCAGAGAAAATGGTGCAGAAGGAATTGGATTGGCCAGAACAGAAAGGATGTTCCTTGGAAACGAGCGCATACCTATAATGAGATCCATGATAATGAGCGAAAGCAAGGAGGAGAGGCAAAAGTATCTGGAACAACTACTTCCAATGCAGATTTCCGACTTCGTGGAATTCTTCAAAACTATGGAGGGCTACCCGGTGATCATAAGGCTGCTCGATCCGCCTCTGCATGAATTCCTTCCTGATAAAGAAACTATATTGAACAAAATATACGAAATAAAATCTGGAAAGAACGGATCAGATGAATTGCAATACTATGAAAAGCTTCTAAAAACGGTCCGTGATCTTGAAGAATTTAACCCTATGCTTGGCTTCAGGGGCTGCAGGGTAGGCTTAGTGTATCCAGAAATATACGATATGCAGGTCAGAGCCATAATGGAAGCTGCTGTAAGGGTTCAAAAAGAAGGAAGAAGGATAATGCCGGAAATAATGATACCACTTGTTGGACACCACAACGAATTAAAGATTTTGATGGAACGGTTAGAAAAAACAGCAAAATCAGTAAAGGACTCCGATCAAGTTGACTATAAGTTTGGCACGATGATAGAAATACCGAGAGCATGTGTGACTGCTGATAAAATAGCAAAATATGCAGACTTCTTCTCATTTGGTACAAACGACCTAACTCAAATGACGTTCGGATACAGCAGGGACGATGCGGAAGGAAAATTCATGTTCTTTTATTTAGAAAACGGCATACTAGAAAAAGATCCGTTTTCTTCCGTTGACGAAGATGGTGTAGGTGAGCTTATGAGAATGGCAGTGGAAAAGGGAAGGAAATCAAACGAAAAGTTAGAAGTAGGTATATGCGGTGAGCAGGGCGGAGATCCAGACACCATATATTTCTGCCATAAAATCGGACTGGATTACGTATCAGCATCACCATATAGAATACCAATAGCTAGGCTAGCCGCTGCAAGGGCAAATATATCGGAGATGAAGCCAGAGCTTGCCTCCACATATAGATATTGAGGATTTCCTCCTCACCTATTTTTATTTTATCACAAGTTTGTATAAACCATCGCTGTTATCGAGTTCTCTGGACATGCTGAAGCCAGTTATTTTCATGATCTGTATTTCTACAAGAGGATCTACCTTCGCTGAAAAAAGGTGACCTCCTACGATTCCGTGGTTCCCTCTTGCTCCGGCTGCGTGTATATGAAATCTTGGATCATTCTCTGCAATTGATCCATGCAGGGATACAAGTTCGAGCCTCTCTCTGAAAGTTTCCTTTTCATAATCATTTCCGTTCCAATAACCAATCTGGAACTCTTTTAGCATTCCTATAGCCCATAGTACGGTGCCTGATTTAACTTCATATTTGTTGCAAAGATCGACAAGGTCCGTAAAAAAATCTGTTTCCTTATCAAACCTCGCTGTAATGATGCTTCCTTCAATCTTGGAATACATATTTATGTAATGATCTCTTTAAAAATAAAGTTAATGAATTCACAAACAAGGAAACTTAGTCTGTATCCACTTCAAGAAATCCGTTGTTTTCAAGAACTTTGAAGGTCTTCAAAGGTTCTCCGATGCTATCGTACTCGCATGGGGCTTCTGGCTTTATCTGCGGCTCTGATACTTTATTTCCGTTAGTAACGTCATATCTAGCCCCATGTGCTGGGCATACAGCCTCTTTCCCTTCTACCTTATTGAGGATTGCACAACCCATATGTCCACAAACTGCTTCCATAGCGAAATAATCTCCATTATACTTAGTAAGAAGCACAGGTTTATGGGCTATCCAGGTAACTACTGAATTCGTCTTTTCAAAAATCTTTGTAGAGATAGATACTTTACGAAATACCATAAAACTCGATTGATTTATTTTATAAATAATTTTGTACTTAATGAGTTTCCAGAAAAAACTTATGATGTACATTACTATATTTTTGTATGGCTTTCCTTGCCTATTTCGGACACCTTAACATAGACGTGCGTATACTAGTCGAAAACCTGCCAAAGGAAGGATCTGTTAATGCGAAAAATGTGGAAGAAAAATATGGTGGCACTGCTGGAAACTTTGCAATTGTATCAAAGAAGCTTGGGCTCGACTTTGATATATACTCAGCGGTTGGGTCAAAGACTCATTCCGGCTATTTGTCGTTCCTTAAGGACTCTGGCATCGGGATAGACCATATTAAAGTAACTGATGAATACGGCCCGATATGCTATATTGCCAGTGATACCAAGAAGCAGGTAGCTTATATGTATCAGGGTCCGATGTTGAACTGGTCTCCACGTTTGGAAAGCCATTACGAATACATTCACCTCAGTACTGGCCCAAAATATACAGGTTTAATAGAAAATAAAGAATCGAAGTTGGTATTTGATCCCTCGCAAGAGATATGGAAGTTTTCCGGTGAAGAGCTTAAGAGATTTTACGAAGCTTCGTATATTTCATTCTTCAACGGAAATGAAATGAAGGTGTTTCGAGAAGCGACTGGCTTAAAAAGCTTCGATAGGATCGTCATAGAAACGGTTGGTCCTCGCGGATCTATACTATACAAGGATTCTACAAAGAAGGTCTTCCCTGCACTTCCATCCAGCGGCGATACTATAGGCGCCGGAGATGCGTTCAGGGCCGGATTCTACTACGCTCTATTCAGGAAAAAAAGCATAGAAACTGCAATGGTGTACGGTACAATAGCGGCTCACCATATGATTGAGGATGGTATAGACGGTTTTTCTTTAGACGCCAATAGTATTGAACAAGAATCGCAGGTATATAAGAAGACATTCGGAATTCAGAGCACATCACTCTAAATTTCAAATCTTAAATTTTGAATAAGCATGAGAAATACCCTTACGTTCTATCACCAACAAACAGATACTTACTATTGGTAAACGACGAATTAAATAAAGAAGAATTAAGATCAAAAATAATTTTTAGTTCCTTACCTTTTACCAACAATGATATACGAGTTTGAAGGCAGGGTGCCGGATATTGATCCGAGTGCATACGTGAGTGAGAGTGCGACAGTAATTGGAAAGGTGAAAATCGGGAAAGAAGTATGGATTGGCCCTGGTGCAGTACTAAGGGGAGACTATGGTGAAATTGAAGTCGGGGACTATTCAGCTATAGAGGATAACTGCGTTATTCATGCAAGACCAGGAGAAAAGACGTTTATAGGCCAGCACGTAACAATAGGGCACCTTTCTGTCATACATACAGGAAGAATAAGGGATTGGGCCGTTATAGGCATGGGATCAACAGTCTCTGATTTCGCAGTTGTAGGAGTATGGGCTGCAATAGGTGAAGGGGCAGTTGTTAAAAACAGGCAGGAGATACCAGACGAGAGTATTGCCGTCGGTGTACCCGCTAAAGTAATAGGAAAAATAGATGAGGACTACAAGAAGTTATGGACAGACTACAAGCATAATTACAATACATTCAGCAGCAGGTATAAGACAAATTTAAAAAAGATGAAATAAACAAGTTTTATCATTAATGTAACATTTATCTACTATGGAACTTCCGATAGAAGATGTTAGGGTAAGAAAAGTACTGGATTCAAGGGGAAACTTCACTGTAGAAGCAGATGTATACATTCCAGGCGGTTTTGGCAGAACCTCTGCCCCAGCTGGAGCCAGCACAGGTGAAACTGAGGTTATAGCCTTTTCGAAGAAGGGAATTGACGAATCAATAAAATTTTTTGAGACAAACGTGAGGAGGTCAATAATAGGGTTCAATGCCCTCGATCAAAAGGGCTTCGACGCTTTAATTACCGATCTTGATGGAAGCGGTAATTTTTCTAACCTAGGAGGAAACTTGTCAACTGCCCTATCTATGTCTGTAGCAAAGGCCGTTTCGGCGCACCTTGGCATTCCACTTTATAGATACGTCGGTGGAATAAACCACTCGATGCCTAGGCCGATTGGAAACGTTATTGGGGGCGGGAAGCATGCAAGAAATGGGACATCTATCCAGGAGTTTCTTGTTTCGGCCCAAGGAAAAACGTTCATGGAATCCGCTTATGTGAATGTACTCGTACATAGAAAAATAGGAGATATTCTATCCGAGAAAATGAAAGACATTAGCATTGGTGTTGGTGATGAGAGAGCTTGGAGCGTCAACATATCTGACGAAGAAGCTTTCGAAGTGCTGAACCAAGCAGTAAATGAAGTCTCCTCTGAAACAAAGGTAAAAATATATACGGGGTTGGATTTTGCCGCTGACTCTCTTTATGAGAATGGCAAGTACGTCTACAAGCATACCGTTAGAAGCAGGGATGAACAGATAGATTACGCAATATCCATAAATAAGGACTTTGGCGTATACTATATAGAAGATCCAATGTTCGATACCGATTTCGAGGGTTTTGCTGAAATAACAAAGAAAATAGGGGACAAGGCAATGATAGTAGGCGATGATCTATACACTACAAACCCAGACAGAATAAGGAAAGGTATCGAACTCGGTTCTACGAATGCAGTCCTAATAAAGGTAAACCAGATAGGCACTCTAACGAAGGCACAGGAAGCGGCAAGCTTGGCTTCTTCGGCTGGCCTTAAGAACGTAGTTTCACACAGATCTGGAGAAACTACAGACGACTTTCTCGCCCACCTGTCTGTCGCTTTCTCTTCTACGTTTGTAAAAACAGGCACGATCGGAGGTGAAAGGATCGCAAAACTAAACGAACTGATGAGGATAGAAGAATGCTTAACATCATAGGCATAGGGCTAAGGGGTACAGGAAGCCTAACCCTTGATGAATTTGATGCGCTTAGGACAAGTGATATAGTCTACCTGGATATTTATACATCCATAGGTCCAAAAGATATACTCGAAAAACTTAGGAATATAGCGGATAGAGAAATCATTCCAGCCGATCGTAACATGATAGAGTCAGAATCCATACTAAAGGATGCAGAAAAGCTGAACGTGAGCCTTCTGGTTATCGGCGACGGTTTGACAGCAACGACACACAACCAGTTGAGGTATTCTGCTATGGAGAAGGGGATAAAGGTTAAAATATTTGAAAATGCCTCGGCTGTTAATACAGCCGCTGGAAAGATAGGGCTCCTTCACTATAAGGTTGGGCCGCCTGTTTCCCTGCCCTTTGTATCCTCTAACTTCTTTCCATTAAGCGTAATAGACAAGGTGAAGAGAAACTACGATTCGGGGTTGCACACGCCCATATTAATAGACCTTAAGGACGGCCAAAACATGCCATTCGCTAGCGCATGGAACATTATTATGGAGATGCAGAAACGAAAGGGGGTATGCAATAATAGACGAAAATGTATGCGTTGTCTCGAGGCTTTCATTTCCGGATGAATACATAGTATACGGCAGACTTTCATACGTGGATCCAGAGAAAATCCTGTCTCCATACCTGATATTTATAACATCAAACCTAGACCCGAACGAAGAGCGCTTCATAAAAAAGTTTGCTATACACGTCTAGGCACGTGTGCCTTCGTCTAGTACTATGCCTTTTGACTTAAGTATTTTTAAAACAATTTCCAGCGGAAGCGCAGTCCTTCTGGAAACTTCCTCTACATCAAAGGTATTGAGGTATTCCAAAACTATTTCCCTTGTAATCGGATCCTCGTCTTCAAGCTGATACTTAATAGCGGCCATCAATTCATCTTTTTTCTTAACGAGTTCGGTTCTCTTCTTTGTAAGCTCTTCGATATGGTGCTGAATCGATTCTAGCTTTGAAATAGCCTCATCAAATGAAACCGATACGCGTTCTGAATCATTCTCCAACGGTATCCTCTGTATCATAAGGAAGTTCCTTCCATAGTCAACTATAAGTGTTGAGAATCCCGTAGGTTCATAAAGCTTCCGTTTTGCCCCTACAGAGCTTGGTACGAAACCTATGCTCGTTACTAGGTTTGCCCTTTCAAGCATTTCCAGCTGTTTCAAGATAGCTTGCTGAGAAAGACCAATACTTCTGCTCAACTCGAGAGCATAAGATCTCTCGAATTGAGTGAGCATCCTTATTATTTCACGCCTCGTAGAATTTTCTATGGCAGCAATAAAATTATCTATATCATCTATCATTTTTACTGTATAGAGACCTTTCTGCCACCACTTTCTTTGCTTGTAGCCTTCTCTACCGTTACATCGAGCAAGCCGTTGTTGAACTTGGCAACAGCAGTTTCTGGTTTTAACTTGTAGTCGAAGTCAATGCTCTTGTAGTATTTCCTCTGGTCTTCGTCCACGTTAAGCGTAATGTTGTATTCAGATATCTTTAGATCGATGCTCTCCTTGCTTACGCCGGGAAGCTCGAATGTTAAGTATACTTTTTTATCATCGTCGTTTATGTCTGTTATAGGTTCCCTAACACCTCTCTCTATAGGCCTCACCCCCCTGGTAATCCCAGGCACGTTGCCGAATTCCTGGAATATCGGCTTTCCATCTGACCCAATCCTGTAAGTAAATCCATAGACATAAGGCTCTGATGATGTTATGTTTGGATCATTGAGTATCCTGTTCCAGATCCTCATGAACCTGTTGTTCAGAGACTTTATATCGATTCCGAAGTCTTTGAAGAATTCGTCGAACATGTCGTCCCAATCATCAAATTCATCCTTCTTTGCCATATCAACCACCACTTGTCAACCTCAAGTTGACAACCATGTATAAAATCATAGTATTTAATGCTTTTGGATCTTTGATGGCCACCAGTTCAGATGCTTCATTAACAGCATTACTGCTGGGACAAAGAATGGCCAGCTTAGGAATGTATCTATAAGGACACCTATCGCAAGCCCACCGCCAATCTCTTCTATCAGCTGCAAGTCGCTAAAGTACAGTGATCCGAACGTAACGAATAGCAGAGAGCCTAGAGTAACGATTATCCCGCCGTTCTCCTTTATGCTTGTCGTTATAGCCTCCTCGTCACTCATTCCCTTAATCACGCCCTCCCTAGCCCTGGTGATCATAAATATATCGTAGTCTAAGCCCACGGCTAAAAGCGTCACAAATGTAAACATAGGCATGAATACTATTATAGGCAACCCATAAATGTAGTACACTATTGCATATATTATCACAAGACCGACTATCACTGAAGCAAGAACCATAAGTATTAGCCTTATTGGCGTGAAAACCGAGCTAAGCTGTATCAGCAGTATAACGAATATCGATCCTGTGATTATAGGGATCATCTCCTCGAAAGTATGCAATGTATGTGAATATGCAGCATCTAGGCCGGCTGTGAGACCACCGACATAGAAAACCAAAGAATTTCCAAATTTATCTGAGATCATTGACGGCAACTTATTGATGAATGACGTGGCAGGATCTGACCAACTAATGTCATGCAATTCAAACTCGACCATTACGTACTCCGGGTTCTTTCCTATGTATGTAGAAATTTGCTTCTTATACTCAGATGCATAGCTGCTTGGTAAATTCGTAACGTTAACAAAGTAGCCATACGGGTAGGATGGCCCATAAACGTTCGCTATTTCACTTTGGTTTTTTAGGAAAGATTCTAAATTCGTTACTTGTAACATTTCTGTTGTGTTATAGGTGCCGTTAGACAAAATTGGGCTTGAAAATTTAAGTATAACAAAGCTAGTAAAGAAGAGGTCTCCGTGAAAACTCTGGTTTACTACGACTGCAGACTGAATGCCGCTGCTCGGAGGTATGAGGTTGAATACGTCCATGTTTGTGGGCGTAATCGCATAAACAAAGAGGGAGGCCATTGCGACAACTACAAATATCACAACTATCTTTTTCTTGTTGTTTATTACAATTTTCGAGATCTTATCCATGGTGTTCTCCATGGGTATCTTCTTAGATCTGAACGGCCAGAATATTTTGCCCTTCATCTTTGAAAGTAAAGCTATGAGGAATGTGTTGCCGAGCATAACTGAAACTATTACTCCAACAGCGTTTGTAATGCCGGCATCACTGAATATTGGAACATTAAAGAGGTATAGGACGATATATGACAACGCTACGGTTATGCCGGAGGTAAAAACAGCATGACCAGCCCACATAGAGCTTTCTGCTATTGCATCTAGATTATTTCTTATGAGCTCCCTTCTGAATCTTGACATGATGTATACAACGTAATCGCTTGTTAGTCCGAGCAGCAGTATAAGGAGCAAAGTCGGTGTAACGAATGATACCGAAGAATGCAAGATGTGCTCGTAAAGCAGGGAGTTTATGCCAAATGAAATAATAGATGACATAAGGAAAAGAGAAAATGGAATAAAAGCCGCTACGGGAGATCTAAAGAACAGCCCAACGATAACTATCGAAAGCACTATGCCTATTATGAGTGCACGGATTAGACCGTCCATCACTTCCTGTTCGATCTGTTGATCGAGAACAGTTGTCCCTGCGGTGTAATAAGACCCATTTATAGGATCAACCGATACATAGCTGCTGGCTATTTTGTTAACATGGTTGAGAGTGGATATGCTGTAGTTTTTATTAAGGCCAAAGGCAAAAATTTCAGTTGTGTTTCCATAACCAACAAAAGATCTAAACACATAGTTAGATGGGATTATAGGATACTGCGAAAATGTTTCATAATAAAGCGTAGAGTTTACAGTGTTGTTTACCTGGGCGAAGTTACCCTTGCCTCCGTCAAGCAAAGCGGATAGATATGGTTCGAGATATTTCGTGTTGAGAGAAACGAGCGGGTTTCCCTGGAATAGGTATACGGTTCCGTTATATACCTCCAAGGAAGTTAAATCCGGTACGCCTGCACTATTGCCTGAAAGAGAAAGGTTCACTATTGATCTTGAGAAGTTAGTAACTGTTGTGTGCAGATTCTTAGAAATTAAGTCTGTATAATTAGATAACTGTTCCGATATAGTTGATACACTATAGTTGTAAGAATAATTTAAGAAGTCCTTTTTCACGTTAAAAGTGCGAAGAGTCAAGTTATGATCGACAGATATAAGTATAGGGCCAAAAGGACCAGCTTTTCCAGCAATACCTGTAACGGTTTCGTTGACCGCATAATTAACAAGATCGAGCACCTCATGAATATTGCTGGAATTAAGTGTATTATTTAATAGCAAAGAAAAACCGTTCACGTAAGGCATGTAGAGTTCCTCATATGGTGTTTCATTAAACAAGGTTCGATTATCAACCGTATAATTATAAGCTAAATGTTCGGATACATTTAGATCACCTGATTTTTTGTAAGCAGTTAAAAGCGTTGAATAGTATATTGTGGCCGGAAGGAACAAGAAATTGGCTGTAAGGTCAAGGGTTTTATTTATCGTGAGCACAGAATTGTAAAGTTTTTCGTTAAGATCGTATATGCTCTTCAACTCACCATATAGGGATAATGAAACGGATCTTAAGGTGTTATTTTCTACTACCAAAATGCTGCTCACATTAACTGAGAAACCCTCGCTATTCAAATACGACATTATTGCTTCCTGCATATTCATTAATGCCGTCAGCGATAATTGCTGATCTATGCTAGTATCATTCGTAACAATTACAAAGGAGGAATCGTTAGACGTATTGAATTCCGAAGTCTGTAAGTTTGATGCGATATTGGCAGGTGAATTTGTAGGTACTATATCACTAGCTATATTGTAATTAGTATGCGTGAAAAGCGATGGTGCAAACGGTGCAAGCACAAGGAGCAGCAAAATCCAAGATATTATAACGGCTGTGCTGTGTCTCGCAGAAAATAGCCCTATCCCTTTGAATGTGCTCTCAAACACATATCCGGCATTTCAACCCAGTAGTTAAAAGTTTATGAGTTAAACGATCAACATTTAAGTCATTCTGTAGTATTAAGTGTCATGGCAGAGGGCAAAGGTTTTTTGAGACTTGAATGGGCACGGGATCATATGCCTGTAATTGCCGAAATAAGAAAGAGGTTCCTTGATGAAAAGCCATTCAAGGGGATAAATATAGCTATGGCGCTTCACGTTGAGGCAAAAACTGGTATATTCTCACTCTTGCTCAAGGAAGGTGGTGCGAACGTTAGAATGGCTTCATGCAATCCTTTAAGTTCAGACGATTCAGTTGTTGAAAGCCTGAAAACTGATTATGGAATGCCTGTTTTTGCACGCAAAGGGGAAACGCAGGAAGAATATTACGAAAACCTTCAAAGAACGCTGGAAAAGCCGCCAGATATAATAATAGATGATGGTGGAGACCTTACCAAACTCGTACACACTGAGAGAAAAGACCTATCTAAAAATATAATGGGCGGAAATGAAGAGACTACCACTGGGGTAGTAAGATTAAAGGCTATGGAAAAGGCAGGAGTACTTTTATTCCCAATGTTTGATGTTAATGATGCAAATATGAAGCATTTATTCGACAACAGGTATGGTACAGGACAGAGCACGCTCGACGGAATAATGAACTCGACCAACCTGCTTATAGCTGGCCGAAACGTGGTAGTTGCCGGTTACGGATACTGTGGCAGGGGAATAGCCATGAGGTTAAAAGGGATGGGGGCAAATGTCATAGTAACTGAAATCGATCCAATAAAAGCAAACGAAGCGATAATGGATGGCTTTCAAGTCAGGAGAATGAATGATGCCATTAGGTACGCAGATATGGTTATAACTGCAACAGGTATGAAAGACGTAGTAAAGTACGAAGACGCACTTGTCGCTAAGAAAAACATAGTATTGGCAAATGCTGGGCATTTTGACAACGAAGTAGCTGTGAAGGAGATAGAAAAGCATTCGCTGGAAAAACGTGAAGTGAGGGAATTCGTTAAAAGATACAGGCTTGAGAATGGCAATACAGTAGATGTAATAGCTGATGGCAGGCTGGTTAATCTAGCTGCTGGCCAGGGGCACCCTGTGGAAATAATGGACCTTAGCTTTGCACTTCAGGCACTAACAGCTGAATACCTAGTAAAGAACCACCAAAATCTTGAGAAAAAAGTCTATCCTGTACCTCCGGAAATCGACAGATATGTGGCTGAGATCAGGCTGAAGCAGTTTGGCGGAGAGCTCGATACATTAACTGAAGACCAGATAAAATACCTTAATTCATGGGATGAGGGTACCTAAACCCTCATTCCTTATCTATATACTGGAATCCTGTATATGGCACAAGGACATCAGGTATTCTTATCCTGCCATCTTCCTGGAAATTTTCCATAATTGCAACCAGTATCCTCGTGGTAGCTATGGCTGTGCTGTTCAGCGTATGAACGAACTCGTTCCCGCCGCTCTTCCTGTACTTTATGTTAAGGGAACGTGCTTGATAATCTGTATCGTTAGATGCAGATACAATCTCCCTGAATTTACCCTGTGCCGGGAACCAGGCCTCAATATCGTATTTCTTTGCGGCCAGCCTACCTAGTTCACCTGAGCAGACATTTACGACACGATAGGGGATTCCTAACGACCTGTAGATCTCCTCTGCGTTTGAAAGGATCTCCTCAAGATAATCCCATGAATCTTCTGGCTTGCAGAATATGAACTGCTCTATCTTGTTGAACTGATGTACCCTGAATATACCCTTTGTATCTTTTCCATGAGCGCCTGCCTCGCGCCTGAAGCAAGCCGAAACTCCGGCAACGCGTATTGGAAGCTCTTTTTCTTCAAGAAATTCATTAGAAAGCATTGAAGCTATTGAATGTTCAGACGTTGCTATTAAATAAAGGTCTTCATCTTCGATTTTATAAAGCGTATCCTTGAACGTTTCGAGGTCTGTTGCACCCCTCATACTTTCAAGGTTCAGCATATACGGCGGCTCGACTACGGTAAAGCCTCTTTGCGAAAGGAAATCCACTGCATAGTTTTCGAGTGCCATTTCCAGCTTCAACAACCTATTTTTTATAAAATAAAACCTCGCTCCTGATATTTTCGCTGCACTTTCTAAATCAATTATTCCGAGCTCCTGGCCTAAATCTACATGGCTTTTCGGCCTCTCGTCGATGACTTCGTAATCTCCATTGCCTCCTGATCCTTTGAGAAACTCCTCTTCATCATCCCTATATACCTTAGCGTGCCCTACGTACCTAACTATTTTATTATTTTCATCACCAAAGCATATAGGTACACTTTCATGTATCAAATTCGGAATGGTCCACAGAACTCGATCTCGTTCTTCCTCTATCTCCCTGATCTTTTTTTCCAAAGAAACTATCTTTTCGTTTATCAACTCTACTCGATCTTTCTCATTACTTACAATTTTGCCTCTTTTTAGGGACTCTGCGATAGCCCTAGTCATGCGATTCTTTTCAGCCCTTTGACCATTCAACTCCCTGTTTACAGATCTCCATTCTTCATCCAGCTTGAAAAATTGATCTATAATTGCCTTATCTACACCTCTATACTCACAATTCTTCTCAAATAGTTCTCTGTTTGAGCGCAGAAGCTTAACATCTATCATTGAAGGAGTATTTTAACATGATATATATTTATGCTTTTCTCATCAGAAATCAAAGATTATCCTTTTATAGCCTCTTCCACTTCCTTCTTGTTCTTTGCCAGAAATACGACGTAGTCACCAGCACCTATCTTATATGATCGGTCAGGTGGATATTCGATTTTTCCCTTTGAGATCACTGAAATTATTACACAAACTTCGGCTAAGTTGGAGGCTGCATCCTTAACGGTCATCCCTGGTAGGATACCGCAAGCTTCAATAGAGAATATCTTAAAATCTTCTGTCTCGGATAAAGACTTCAATATGAAATCGGTCAGTCCGGGATTGGATATTGATCTGGAGATTAACCTGGAACTAAGCTCTCCTACTGACAGTACTTCGGTAGCACCTGCACTAACTGCATGCTTTTTGTTCTTTTCGTCCCTTACCTCAGCTATTATTTCCACAGCGTTGTTCAATTTCCTAACAGTGAATATCGATAATAGAGTTTTAGCATCCAACAGGTCTTCAGGAATTGCGTTGTTTTCAATATCGCTCATGATCACAACTCTGGCAGCATCCTCTATTGCGGCATTCTTAAGATCGTCTTCACTTGTACAATCGCCTTTGACAAAGAAAACATTTTGGTATTTTTCAGAATTATCGGTATTTTCGGATAGGATGACTATAGGTGCCGCTTCCTCGTCTCTATTTCCCTCAATTATGTTTCTAGTATACGCATTCCAATTGCATATGATCGTATGATTTTTCAATCGCTTCTCCAATTTTCCCCTCCTCTCAATCCTTATTTGAAATAAATATGCGGATATTGTTGCGGTTAAAGTACCTAGCAATCCTATGCCTGACACCATTATTAACATTGCCACTACACGGCCTAAATTAGATACAGGAACAACGTCTCCATATCCAACTGTTGTTACAGTCTCCATTGTGAACCATATGGCCGTGAAATAATTCTTGATCTCTGAATATTTTACGTTTCTCTGTGTAAGGAATTCAAGATAAGACCCGATCAGTACGACTATGATGAAAGCCATAAAAACTTTCGTAAGAGGGCTGCTCTCTATTTTTTGCAATACTTTCACTAATGTTCTAAATGGCCTCATATCACCGCTAAGTATATCTTTGAATAATAAAAATAATGACGAATTTGGAAAGTGAAACTAAGCAAGAAAACATTATATATTGATCCTTTGATAATGAATCACGCCGAAGACATTAATCGATGTTTCGCACGTTTCCAGCAGGGGTTCGTCCCTGAGGATCACGATACCCAAGAAGGTAATCCAGAAGCTAAAGATTAACCCAGAAGACATAATAGGCTTTTACGAAGAAGATGGTAAGATCTACATAGAAAAAATAGAGTGATCAGGAAAATATACTTAAATCCATATCATACGCGACCTTCCTAGCCGGCTCGATCATTTCATCTAAGATAGGTATCATTGCTTTTTTGAGCTCAGTTGGTGCAATTTTGCCGGATATATAGTCATTCTGGAACTGATCAACATTTTCTATTCGAACATTTCCAGATGGTTTCTCAATGATTATATCTCTTCCATAGTACGGGATTAATACGTACTTCATTATTTCAGCAAGTGGATTCCCATCTACTTTTTCGGGTGGGCAGAAAGCAGCATTGACTTTTCTTTCAATGTCCTTGTATTCATCATTTATGAGAATGGCCGAGTTCGGATCACTCTTGGACATCTTTACAAAATTATCCATCCTCGTATTTCCCTTTAGGCTGCTCAACAGGTATCCGTGGACTGATACTGCTTTTTTCACCTTCATCTTATCGGCTATGTCTCTGGCAAGCATATGAGCATGTCGCTGATCCATCCCTCCAAATGCAATATCAACATCCAGGTAAAATATGTCGGTAACCTGCATTATAGGGTAAATGTACATACTAAAGTCTTTTTCTGCATCGGCCTCAGTTCTTCCCATAATCGGAAGGGCTCTTGTGAGCCGTTTTAACGTGCTTCTCTTTGCTGTTTTAATGAACATTTCCCAATAATTCGAAGAAGAAACTAGTTGAGATGCCCATAAGTACTCGGCCTTTGTAAGGCCTTCAGCCATAAATGATCGTTTTAATAATTCCCCTCCCTTCCTTATTAAATCAAGGTCACCATGCAGCTTGTTATTTATCATTGCATGCCAATCAGCAAGCAAAACATAGATCTTAATGTCATCTTGAAGTTCAGCAAGTTTTCTAGGCCACATAACAGCGGTTGCAACGTGAGGTATACCTGACGGTTCTATCCCAATGTAAGATTTCACGCCTGCCTTCTGATCGAGTTTCTGGGCATCCTCCAAAGTAACGATCTCCCTTGTATTCTTCATGAGCTTATCTATCAGCATTGATGGCTGATTGAAGCACCATTTATAATTTTTGGTTTTTTTAACTAAATTAGCTGAGAATTTAATAACTTAATTTGAGTTGTTATGCTTACAGTAATTTTATAAATGCATTTCCGATCATATATTTGATGCACGTCAACAGAAACTGGAAGGCAAAAAAGGGGCTGATCAGAGTTTCAATGGATGTAGAAAACGGTGTCATAAATAACATAAAGATCTCTGGCGATTTCTTCATGTTTCCAGAGGAATCAATAAATGAACTTGAAAACATGCTCAAAGGTTCGAAAATAGATAATATAAAATCGATCATTGATAAGTTTTACAATGAAGGCATCATTACACCAGGAGTGGAACCGCAGGATTTTGTTAATGCGATAGCAGGTGAGTAAAATGGACGGGAGGTTGCTATTTCTAGAGACTCCAGGAAACACAAGGATGAGCCTCGCGTATGACGAATCTCTTTACAGGAGTTTCAAGGAAGGAGATAAGCCCATACTAAGGTTTTACAGGCACGATCGATCCGTAATAATAGGATATTTTCAGATAGCTGAAGAAGAAGTTGACCTAGACTACATGAAAAGAAATAATATAATGCTCGCAAGGCGGTATACAGGCGGCGGAGCAGTATACCACGATTTGGGCGATTTGAACTTCTCGGTGATTACAGAAAGCCACGATATGAACATAACTGCTATGTTTAGAACAATGAACGAAGCAGTAGTTCGATCTCTGTCGTACCTCGGCCTGCAGGCGAGGCCTGGAGAATTAAACGACGTGTCTATTCCTATCAACAAAAAAACGGATATTATGGCAGGCGAGAAGAAGATCATGGGTGCGGCTGGAGCAATGAGAAAGGGCAGCAAGCTATGGCACGCTGCAATGCTCGTTAAAACAGATTTAGATATGTTATCGGCTGTCTTAAAAGTCCCAGATGAAAAATTCAGGGATAAGCTTGCGAAGAGCACAAGGGAAAGGGTTGCAAATGTCACAGACTTCGTAGACGTCTCAATTGAAGATGTAGAAAAAAGCTTGATCAAGGGGATATCAGAGGTACTAAAAATAGATTTCAAAGAGGATACTTTAAGGGACGACGAGGAGAACTTGGCGAAGGACTTATACGACAAAAAATACAGTACAGAGGAGTGGAATATGGGCCTGCTGAGGAAACAGGTTGCATAACTTTTTTCCGCATAACCGATCATAAAAATATATTTTATTTCTAATATGTTTTAGGTTAATAGCACCGTGATCAGTATATCTTAATATCCGGAATTCAATGTAGATAATACTATGGTCCTCGAAAGTTTATCAAGCTCCCTGAGGGAAACTATCCGAAAAATAACTGGTTCAACCTATATAGATAAGAATACGGTTAAGGAGATATCAAAGGATCTTCAACGTATACTGCTTAAGGCCGATGTAAATGTACAAACCGTTCTTAATATTACAAAGGAAATGGAGAGGAGGGCCCTAGAGGAGAAGCCCCCGGTCGGCATGGCCCACCAGGACTACATGGTCAAGATAATTTACGAAGAGCTTTTGAAAATACTCGGCGAACCTTCAAATGTAGAGCTGAAACCTCAGACTATAATGCTCGTGGGGCTCTACGGGCACGGGAAGACCACATCCGCTGGAAAATTGTCCAGGTTCTTCATGAAGAAGGGGCTATCGGCAGGCTTGATAGCGGCAGATGTCCACAGGTATGCCGCTTACGAACAGCTCCAGCAAATTGCAGAATCGGTAAACGCAAAGTTTTATGGAGACCCTAAAGAAAAAGATCCAGTAAAAATAATAAAGAATGGCCTAGAGGTTCTTAAGGACGCTCAGGTTAAGATAATAGATACTAGCGGTAGGGATTCCCTCGATTCAGATCTTATAGAGGAAATAAGAAGGATAAAGGAAGCAGTAAAGCCAGATCAGGTGCTTATGGTTATAGACGCTACTATGGGCCAGCAGGCTGGACCAGAGTCAAAAGCAATAAATGATGCTGTAGGCGTTACAGGCATAATAATAACTAAGATGGATGGTACAGCTAAAGGTGGAGGAGCACTAAGCGCTGTAGCTAAGATGCGTGTGCCGATTTACTTTATAGGTACAGGAGAACATATGGACGACATGGAGATTTTCGATCCCAAGAAGTTTTTGTCAAGACTCTTGGGGCTGGGAGATCTTGAGACACTATTCGAAACAGTTAAAGAAGCAAACATTACAGAGGAGGAGGCCCAGAAATCCTTTGAGAAACTGATGACTGGAAAATTCAACCTTAAGGACATGTACGATGTTTGGGAGAAATTTTCCAGACCAGGCCTTATGAAAAAGCTAGTTGATTCTTTGCCTTTGGCGAAGCTCCCAGGCAGCCAAAAGATCAACGACGACCAGATACTTACTGCGGAGCAAAAGCTGCAGAGATATAGGATAATAATGGACTCGATGACATTTCAGGAGCTTGAGAATCCGGAAATAATAAATGCGAAGCGCATAACAAGAATTGCACGCGGAGCCGGTGTAAGGGAAGAGGATGTAAGGATGCTTCTCAAGGAGTTTAAAGCTATGAAAAATAATATGAAATTAATGAAAGGGAACAGGGGCTTCAAAAAAATTTTACAGTCCAATTTCCGTTCTGGAAACTTTGGGCTTGATGATCTTGGCCTCAAATGAGGTCTTCAAGCTCTTTCACAACTTCTGGATATTTTTCTGCAATCGCCTTCAGTATGGCTTCGACGGATATTGTTGTAAGAACCTGTTCTGATACTATGTCAACAAGCTTGTCCAGAGTCTCATCCGATAGCTGTGCAAGCTTCTCTTTCGCAACCCAGTTTCTAAGGTGTTTTCTTTCAAAGCGATCCTTGACTAACTTTTCATACTTGCCCATCATCTGCGGCGAGTAGTCGTTGCTCTCTATCGCTTCCTTAGAGACTTGCGCAGCGTACATACCAGATACTATCGCGTTTGCAATGCCACCTCCTGTGATTGGATCTATGAGCCTTGCTGCATCTCCAACCAGCATCAGGCCTGGCATAGTTATCGGCATCTTCACCTTGGAAACTGAAACACCGCCAGTTACAAGCTGTATGTCCTGTCCCTTCTTAAGGCCCGGGTGGTTCTCTATAAATCTGTCCAAGTAATTCTTGAGCTCTAGCCTGTTATGTATAAAGTTTATGGATGATCCTATACCAACGTTGGCCATACCTTCGCCTTTTGGGAATACCCATATGTATCCACCAGGGGCTATTGATCCAAGATAGAAGTCTGTGTAGTCTGGATCGACATCTATGTTTATCATTCTATATTGGAGAGCAGATATGATGTCATTCCTGGCGAGTATCACACTCTTTAAGCCTGCCCACCTGCCAAATTCGCTTTCGAAACCATCGGCAGCTATCACCATCTTGGCTCTGACTTCCACTACATTGTTTTCATGCCTTATCTTTGCACCGGCTACCTTGCCGTCTTCCTTTATTACGCCTAGTGCAGGAGACTTGACCCATACGTCTGCTCCTGCCTTGGCAGCCAAAGCAGCTAGGTGTTTGTCGAACTTGTCCCTCTCAAGAACAAATCCTACTTCGTTGCCAGCCTTCTCGCTCTGAAGTATTATTGGCCTCTTCTCTGAAGGCCCGTATATTCTTGCACCTTTTACTTCATTAGCTATGAACGATTTATCAGGTTTTATATCTGCCTCGTTTAGTATTCCCTTTGACAGGCCCTCGCCGCACCTAACAGGTGATCCTATCTCAGGCCTCTTCTCTATCATTAAAGTCCGTAGGCCGTACTTTGCCGCATACCTGGCAGCTGTGCTGCCTCCAGGGCCTCCTCCTATGACGAGGACATCATAAGTTTCCATGGAACCACTCCGCATTTATTGCCCCAGTTGGGCATCCAACTATGCAAAAACCACACTCTATGCATTTTTCCTCGTGGATCTTGATTACTGTCTCATCGAGCCATATGGCATCGGTTGGACACATACCTACACAGGCTCCGCAGTAATTGCAGAGGTTTCTATCTACATCCATCTCTGTTTTAACTTTCAGCTCCACCATCTGGTACACCTAGAATTAATGATAAAACGGTAAGCTGTATATTTGATTTTTGTTATGTTGGCGTTGTCAATGTTGTATGTGATCTGTACTCTGCTAACATTTTAAGAGAACTTGCAAAATTAAAGCAATCTGGATTTCATATCCAAGTTGCATTCAATAATCGAACTAATGTTGTCATTCTTAAAATTACAATGCATATTGTATTTTATTTTCGCTTATTGGCTCTTTTTAAGCTCTCTTGCGTTTATTTTTTCAAATTCTCTCTTGGTCATTTTGTTAATCAATGTATCATAGCGAGTAAAAATATCATTGTAACTATCCTTCAACTTCTTAATCTCTGCATCACGCTGAAGAATTAAGTCTTTCAGCTGAGAAACCGTAGAGAGTGCAGTTGCAAGATCAGCACGAGTTTTTTCATACTCCTCTAGAGTTTTCTTCATGCTTTCATTTTCTTCGAACACGGCCTTTATTCTCTCGTCTATGCCTGCCTGTATATCCTCGATCTGTTTTTGCATCTCTGCGATCGCTTGTTCCAGTTCGCTCTTCTTCGCGTTTAAATCGTTTATCTCTGCGCTTAGCTGCGATATTTCAGACTGCATCTGATCTTTCTTTGAGTTTAGGTACCCTATTTCGCTTTCTATTGCCTTCTTCTCACCAACTAGGCCGTTATCTGAGTATATGGAATCTTTTACCTCCATTATGGGCTTCATGGCCTCTCTTACCAAATCTAGTTCAAAGGGGCTTTCAATATTAGTCATGTCCTCAATGACAAACTCCCTCAAGTCTTTGAGTTTTTCATCTGAAGGGTTTTTTTCCAACATCTGCGTTATCCTGTGATAAACATATCGTACAAACTTCTTATTGTAATCGTTTAACTCCAATGACTTAAAGTGATTAAAAAGGATTATTCGATTTGCCTTCTCTGGTTCAAATACCCATTCTGGAATATTATCGTTATTTTGAGAACCATTAAAATATTCATAAATTATTTCCTTGTAAGTTTTACCTGATTCCTTAACTCTCCTATCGAGGTCTTCTTGTATCTTGAACCTGACATCCTTCGTAGGGATGCTTTCTACCATATTAACTCAAATTGTTATACTCTAATAAATATTTGTACTTTTAACTTTGCAGGTCTCAAATCATATGGAATCGCATAACTATACGAAATAAAACCTTCGAAAATACCATTCCCGCCCAATATTTTAAATCAGATCAGAACGGATGTAATTTTCTCGCTGTAAAGTTTTATTTTGTAATTCAAAATAACGGTGCGATGTTATCCATAGCTGAAGCGTCCAGCGAAGCACATGTTGGTTCTGAAGTATCCGTAAGAGGCTGGGTCTATAGGATCCGGAGCAGCGGTGGAGTTACGTTCATAGTCATAAGGGACTCTACGGGCATAGTCCAGTGCACTGCCAAGAAAAATGAGCTAACTCCAGAACAATACGATGAGATCTCTTCACTTGGGATAGAGAGCAGCCTTTCCCTGATAGGGACTATGAAAAAAGAGCCTAGATCCCCAACAGGATACGAAATATCTATTCATAAGTTTACGGTATATCAGAAAAACGATGTTTTTCCCATCACTAAGGATCAGGGAGAAGAGTTTCTGCTGGACAACAGGCACCTTTGGCTGAGAAGCCGCGAATTCACTTCTATTTTAAAAGTCCGATCAACAATATTCAGATCTTTTGCTGACTTCTTTTACGATCAGGGATATTACCAGGTTCATACTCCTTTCATGGTCTCAACGGCAGTTGAAGGTGGCTCCACCTTATTTAAAGTAGACTTCTTTGGCGAACCCATCTTTCTAAATCAAAGTGCGCAGTTCTACTTGGAAACAATGATATACAGCCTCGAAAAGGTATTCACAATAGCACCGAGCTTTAGAGCTGAAAAATCAAGGACTAGGCGGCATCTTACTGAATACTGGCATGCGGAAGCAGAAGTAGCATGGATCGATAATAGAGAAATGATGGATGTAGAGGAAAACATGATATATTATATCATACAGAGGGTAATCGAAGAAAACTATGACGACTTGAAGCTGTTGGGCAGGGACCCGGAAGCTCTGAGGGCTATGAAGCCTCCTTTCCCAAGAGTGAAGTATTCAGACATAATCAAGGTAGCCAACGAAATAGGCATGCAGCTGAAATATGGAGACGATCTCGGCGCAGACGAAGAAAGACAGATAACTATGCGGTATTGCAAGCCAGTGTTCGTAACAAACTATCCAAAGGAGCTGAAGCCGTTTTATATGCCGCAGGATCCGGATAACCCGTCAGAGGTTCTCAACCACGACCTGCTTGCACCGGAGGGGTACGGAGAAATTATAGGCGGAAGCCAAAGGATATGGGATTACAAAGAATTAATGCAGAGGATCAGGGAAGCTGGCCTAGATGAATCTGCTTACTATTGGTATATAGACCTCAGGAAGTACGGCAGCGTGCCGCATTCAGGGTTTGGACTTGGTATGGACAGGCTAGCAATGTGGATAATGCATCTCGACAACATCAGGGAAGCGATACCGTATCCTAGGACTATAAGGAGGACAAAGCCGTAAATAAATATAATATGGAAATGAAATTACGGATTTTTATTGAAATGGATTAGACAATTAAGGCCGCAGACGCAGCCACCGTAAGGAATGAGGCCAGGAAATTCACCTGCCCTTTATTCAATTTTCCCCTGTTCTCAAAGAGACTTCCTAATACACTATCTATCTGGCAACCAGCGAATCCGGCTAGCGTAACCAGAGCCACAGGATAAGCTTGCACAGACCTATAGGCAAACAGGGAATATGATATTGCGATAATAAAACCGCCAAGAAGGGCAGCTAATTCGCCGGTTAGAGATACACCTCCATTTACGCCTGGATTAACCTTCTTGAAATTCGTTATCATGTAAACTTTCTTGTCGATTACCCCAATTTCCGAGGCAAATGTATCTGAATTTATTACTGCAAAAGATATAGCAAACAGTTCGAAGAAGTAATTCTGCATGTGTGGATACAATGCGTAAATGAATGTTATTATGATACCAGTTACAGCGGCGTAGGTTACGTTTGATGCTTTCCTCTCACCATTTTGTCCCTCCTGTACCTTCATAAGCTTCTTTGTTTTGAAAAATGCCTTTGTAGCTATAAACGATGAAGCTACGAATATCAACATCAATATAAGCCAATATATAGAACCAATGAATGAGATAAATGCACCTATGAAAAGGGCGATCGTGCTCCCCCTAAGGTCCAGTACGTTGAGTTTTAACGAGGCAACGAAAAGAATCCCAAGAATGAGAATAGTTAGGAGCACCATCGCCAGTGTCGTATTACCATCCTCTTTCTTGAAGCCTAGAGTCTCTTGGTATACTCTCAATATCTATGCCAGGCATTCCCTGGAGGCCTTCTGAAACCCTCGCAACTACATCGTAATCCTTGTAATTCTCCACAGCTTCGACTATGCTCTTTGCCATTTTCTCGGGATCCGGTGATTTGAATATCCCGCTGCCAACAAAGACGCCATCCGCTCCGAGCTCCATCATCAAGGCACCATCTGCAGGAGTAGCAACACCGCCAGCTGCGAAGTTTACCACTGGTAAGCGGTTAAGCTTTCTAATCTGCCTTAATATGTCAGAAATGCCCTTCACTATCTTCTCACGGCTCATCCCATAATATACATCATCATACAGTACTTTTCCTGATTGGCCGAACAAATCAGTAGAGGCTTCGTTCCTAAGTTGAAAATACGAAGAAGCTATGTTTTCTGCCGCGGTCTTTATCTCGTCCTGTGTCATCCTTCTTACGATCGCTATCTCTTCATTTACCTTTCTTATGTGCCTAACCGCCTCGATTATATTTCCTGTACCTGCCTCGCCCTTCGTCCTAACCATGGCAGCACCTTCAAATATTCGCCGAACGGCTTCCGGCAAATTCCTAGCACCCGAAACTACCGGGACAGTCAATTTCTTCTTGTAAAGGTGGAAGAATGGATCGGCCGGCGTTAAAACTTCGCTTTCGTCAAGCATATCCACGCCTAGCTTCTCTAACGTATAAGCTTCCGATATATGCCCAATCCTCACTTTAGCCATAACCGGTATCGTGACAGCATCAAGTATTTCTCTTATTTTCTTTGGATCGGCCATCCTCGCAACCCCGCCTGCAGCCCTTATATCTGCGGGAACGCGCTCTAGGGCCATAACTGCAACCGCACCGGCCTTCTCAGCTATCTTAGCCTGCTCTGCGGTTGTCACGTCCATGATCACTCCACCCTTTGTCATAGATGAGAAGCCTCTCTTAATGAGCTCCGTTCCAAACTTTAGCTTTTCAAGATCGAGAGCCATAATAATTGATATACTATTACGTAATATAAAGTTTTTATAGTTTTCCGGAAATGTCCGGATAAGTTACATAATGAGATCAAATCTGATCACAAATTTTTAGATACTTCATCTGATTAGAGCGGGATGGTAGTCTCCCCATTAGAGTATAGATACGGCAGGGAACAGATAAAGAGAATATTTGACGATGAAAACCGCCTCTACTATATGCTTAAAGTAGAGGCAGCAATATCAAAGGCAGAAGCGGAATATGGTATTATACCGCCCGAGGCCGCCGAAGATATTGGGAAAGTAGTCGCAGACCGCATAGTACAGCTGCAGAGAGTAAGAGAAATAGAAGCAGAGATAAAGCACGATGTAATGGCTATGGTGAAAGCGTTATCAGAAAAATGCAAAGTTGGCGCCAGTTACGTACATTACGGCGTCACATCTAACGACGTAAACGATACGGCAACAGCACTGCAAATGCATGATTTCTTTTCTTTCCTGAAGCAGGATATAGAAGATATTATGGAGACACTCATCGAATTGACGTTAAGATATAAATCGAGCCCAATGATGGGTAGGACGCATGGCCAGCACGCTTCACCAATCACTATCGGCCTAAAATTTGCCGTTTACCTTTCAGAGTTTTCAAGGC
This sequence comes from Thermoplasma volcanium GSS1, assembly GCF_000011185.1. Classification (NCBI taxonomy): domain Archaea; kingdom Methanobacteriati; phylum Thermoplasmatota; class Thermoplasmata; order Thermoplasmatales; family Thermoplasmataceae; genus Thermoplasma; species Thermoplasma volcanium. Next base: position 1,052,464 of record NC_002689.2, read on the forward strand.
ACTATGATCGTATGATTGAAATGTCAAAAAGAGCTTTCGCTGGCAAAGTGCTCGGGCCGGTAGGAACAGGTGCTGCCCTAGGCCCCAAAGCCCTTGATATACAGAATAGAGTTATGGAGATACTGGGTATATACGCAGAAGAGGGCCCAACACAGATAGTAAATAGAGACCGATACATAGAATATCTATCCGTAATAAACGGGATCTCTGTAACATTAGAAAAGATAGGTACAGAGATAAGGAACCTGCAGAGGCCAGAGATAGATGAGATGTCCGAATATTTTGATGTGGAGAGGCAGGTCGGTTCTAGTTCAATGCCCAGCAAGGTGAACCCAATAAATTCTGAAAATGTAGTTAGTTTATCGAGGCTTATAAGATCCATGATAATACCGGAATACGAGGCTGGCGTTACATGGCACGAAAGGGATCTGACGAACAGCGCTCTGGAAAGGTTTACGATACCATATTCTTCGATACTTGTGGATTATATCCTTGTTAAGATGAACTCAATCCTATCTAGCCTTATTATTAAGGAGGATAAGATTAGGAAAAATCTTGAAATGGATGACAGCATATTTTCTGAGAGCTTGGTAGCTGCTCTTACTCAGGCCGGCATGCCAAGGCAGGACGCACACGAATTCATAAGGAGATGTTCAATGAAAGCAAGATCTGAAGGCAAGACACTGAAACATGTAGTCGTAGAAGAGGGCATAACCAATTATATAAGAAGAGATGAGCTAGATCGCCTGATGGATCCTGCAAACTTCATTGGTTCCGCACCAGAAATATGTGATATAGTGGTAAATAATGCAAGGAGGAGGCTGATCAACTGAATGACAGGAACGCTTCCAGACAATAAACAGCTGATAGACATAATAATAGGGGCCTTACAGAAGGGCGAACAATCGATCTCCTCTCTAGGGAAGATCCTGGAGGAGAACGGCCATAAGATGCATAGGATAATGCTTTCTGGTTACCTAAAGGCCCTCGTTGATGTGGGCATTCTAAAGGAGCGCAGGATAAAACCAGTGGCACTTTACTCCATAGCGAAGAAGAACGATCAGGATATCTATGAGATAGTAGGATCAGTGGCCAGAGGCGTAAAAAACTCTGTTGATGGTGACGTGGCACTGCTGCTGCTTTATAACGTCTTGAAACGGCCTATTTTCATAAGTGAGATTGATAGGTGCAACGTAAGAAGGCCGACTAACTTTCAATACGTATCTTCCGATAAAAGGATGGATCTTATAAAAAAGCTTGCAGAAGCGGGGATAAGGATCTCTGAAGCGGACATGTTGGTTAGGCCTAACAGCCAATCAGATGAATTCGTACTTAATGTATTAGTGAATTTCGTGGAATCAATCATCGACTTGAAAAAGTACACTATACCTTTTAACGAAAAAAAGCAAAAGACCCTCGACTGACGATCTTATGATTCTATCCGGTCTATAATGAAATATCCGCCTGACCCACTCCATACACGATGGCCCTGCACCCTCTTCACCTTAGAGCCATAACCAAAGACGAAGCTCTCATATTCACCACCTTCGCCACTTATATTTATACCATACCTTTTCTCCAACGATTTGAGATGATCTAAGTAAGGCAAGTTTATCTCCTTTCCTAGATCTTGCTCACCTAACCCTTCGGCAGATACTGAGACTATCATCGCCCTTATCCCTGCGTTTATTATTTCCCTGATTATTCGTTCTTGATCAATCTTCCAGAGTGGTGTGAATGAAACTATTTTGTTTGCAGTGCATAGCCTTTCGATCCTTGTCTTCTGGTATTCAGAAGCGATAGCTCCAGATACGATAGCGTTAAGACCTTCTCCAGCAAGTTCGGAGATCTTCCTTTCGAAGTGAGCCTCGTCGACAAATTCATATTCCAGGTCAAGAAGTGAGGCAGTTTCTGTTGCGTATAACACGTTTGGAAAGTGAAACATGTACGAATACTCACTTGGCTTCACAATAAGGGCTTTTTCTAATTCAAGACCCTGTTCTATGGCTATAACGGCCGACAAGAATGAATCTTTTCCGCCAGACATCAACGCAACTGCCCTCGTAACCTCTCACCTTATTTCGCCAAGCTGTGGTTTTGGCCTGAAATGTTCGTAGCCTTCATCCTTCATCTTCGTCCAAGTCTTCCCATCGAATACAATGTTTTCTCCTTCCCAAGTCTCACCTATAAAATGCACTTCTATGTTGTTTGATTCCATAGCTTGGGCGAAATCCCTGTAATTTTCTTCAGGAACTGTGAATAAAAGTTCATAATCGCCTCCATAGCCGCATGCAATATCATATACACTCGCACCGGAAATCTCGGCAGCCTTCCTAGCACTATCATCGTAAACAACCTCATCTTCCACGATTTTGAAGCCTACACCGTAATCTGCCTTCATCTGGTTCAACGATGAATAGAGGCCGTCTGAGAGATCCATCATAAATTTGGCTCCATATTCGCTTATAATCCTGGCTTCCTCTAGCCGTGGAGTGATGCCAAGCATCATGTTTATCCCTTCCACACTGTCGTATCCGCTTTTGTAGAATATATAGCCACTGGCAGCCCTTCCAAGCTTATTAGTATAGGCAACCATCTGTTTCCTTCCTATGTCAGATCTCTTCCTAGTAAGCGTTTTTTTCTGTTTTCCTATAGCTATACCAGTCAATATCAAGTCCATGCCTTCCTTGAGGTCTCCGCCTATGAAATCCACGTCGTACATCTTCAATACCTTCATAATTCCAGATTCTATATCCTCCAAAAAGGATATTTCAATTTCTGGGGAAATCGAATAAGCTGTCATAAATGAAATAGGTATGCCAGCCATAGCTGCAACATCACTAAGATTTATGGATGCAAAGAATTTCCCTATCAGTTCGCCGGCGGGCCTGACGGCATGTGTGTTTTCCTGCCTATAACATCTGTGGTTATGAGTATGTATTCATCACCGTTATCAATGTACGAGCAATCATCCTTGTAAGATAATCCTGTGATGCTGTTGAGCCTGTTTATTATTGCCCTCTCTCCAAGTTCCTTTAACTTCATCTTTACCATTCTCCGGCAGTCCCGTACTTTAATCCAGAACGTTATTTCATTAATGACTGTTTCCAGTGGCTAGTTACGGATTCTCGAAGTTTTCTCCTGCACTTCAATTGAGTGGCCAATTTCTTCATCTATGAATTTGAGGAAATCGCCCATCCTGTCCGCAGGTATATTTGCACCCGCTGCCAGGTCGTGACCTCCGCCAACACCACCTGTCTTGACTGCTGCCCTTCTAAACAGATCCGCTAGATCGATCCCAGAACTAAGAAAGCTTTTGCCTGCCCGTACACTTATCTTTATAGTGCCTGGATCCGAATCTGCCATTGTTACAAGTGGCCTCATTGTTTCGCCGGTCTTGGCTAGCACCATGTTTGCTATTATGCCAACTATATTCTCATTTATATCTTTGCCTGCGTAAAAATAATCAACGTTTTTAAGCGACTTCAAGCCCTTTGACAATATCTGGTTATAACCATTTACCAAGTTCTTTCTGTGGTTAGCCATCAACGAAATTGCCTTTTTATAAAATTCGGCGCGATCACCTGCAGCTACCATCAATCCAACAATACCCTGATCATATCTGCCACATGAATTAAGCAGCGTGGCAAACTCCTTAGCATCCCAAGTGGGTGAATTTTTATCTTCATCTGGAAAGATATAAGTCTCTCCAATCAGCTTCGAAATATCATTGTTTCCTGCTATTATGAACCTACCTACCACTTCGGTCCTAAGCTTCCTCTTTTCTTCTTCAGATAAATCGTTGTATACCCTGTATTTTTCCCCATCCTTTACCGGAATGCCAAGAAAGTTCAGCAGCCTTCCAGCACCGCTGTAGAAGTTCGATATGCCTGGAATGCCGTCAGAACCGAGCTCCAAGAACCTCTTAAGTGGACGGGATGTACGCCCAAAGAACTTGAGATCTTCAAGAACAGAGACCTTTCTGGCATCTTGGCCAATCCTTAAGAATACTCTGTTCAATCCTTCGAGAACTCCTGAATTGGCATCTTGGACGTCACCAACAGATCCAACTATAGCAGGCTTTACCAGGTCTAAGTTCTTTTCGGAAAAAGCCAATGATACTAAGAATGTACAGCCTGATCCACTTATATCGTATGATCCGTTTAATCCAACAAGATGCGGGTTAACCTGGTATATTTTTGAGAAATCTGAAAATTCAAGAAAAGAAAGAATATCTCTCTTATGATCCTCGTCTACATCAAACTGATCAGGCACGTGGTGATCCGTTATTAGGCATTCGATGCCTGAGTCCCTGATCATGTGCATCGATCCTGATCCAAGATCAACAAACCACTTGAATCCTGAAGGCAAGCTTTTAAGTACATCTCTATCTAAGTTTTTTACAAAGATCACTTCGTTCGATATGCCTGCTCTATCAAGAGTGACTTTCGCAATCGCTGACGAAGAGAGTCCATCCGCATCATTATGGGATACAATTACAACCTTTTCTTGGTCTCTAAGTATTTCTCTGGCAGCTACTGCCATCTCGTAGAGATCCCTGTGTTTCTTTTCCAAAAAATATTCTTGTAGCTTCATATATATGCTACGGAGTTAAGCGATTGATCTATTAACTTGCCAAAATCACATTGAAATAAAGAGCGGTCTTCTATCTCAAGCTCTTCCATATACTTCGATAAGTCCTGAGACTTCATATATCTTTCCAGTTCCGTTGTGTCCTGGTTAAGCGAACTCTTTACTATCAAATCCAGAAGATCGTAGTCAAACTCATCGTTGTGTATTCCTCTCTCCTTATTTCCTCCTGTTGGGTATGATATAACTTCAGGTCCTATCTTCATCCCGTCTATCAATACACGGGCAAGCGACCATAATCTGGGTGGTCTGTAAAGGCCGCGTTTCCATAGGTACTCAACGAGTGTATTCTTTTGCACATTTGTTGGATTTATGGAGACATCATTGGTTAGGTCTTTTACAGCCCTTATGGAATCTAGTACATCCTTTATTGCCGATTTCTCAGATATGAATGGAGGCTTGAGCAAGAGATACGTCCTCAGTTCTAAACCATTATTTCTTATCCGTTTTGCGGCATCAACATACTTTGTGAAACTTGATCCTTTGTTTATTGAATTTTCCACTATATAATCATTGGCGGACTCTAGACCAATTGCTATCCTAGTTTCGAACCCATATTTCTTAATTTCTTCTAGCCTTTCATCTCTTATATATTCCGTTCTGGATTCTATAAGGAGTTTTTCTACCTTGTTAGATATGGAATCGTAGAAATAAGCTCTTACTTCGTCTGGAACTTCAATAGGGTCCAGGAAACTGCCAGAAGTGAATACCTTCAATACCTCAGTATTTAGAACAGAAGAGAGATGGTCAATCTGCTTGAACAGGTTTTCATTTGAAACGTCAGCTGTATCATTGAAATATCCGCACATGCTGCACGCGGAAAAACGATACCAGGAACAACCTCTAGTTCTTAAAATCGCAACTGTGCTTTTTTCTGGATATCCGCGTAGCCGATCCATTTCGTTCCATATTGATACTGGCTTATCCTTTTCTACTTTACTTGAATATGAAGGCATAAGACTCTTAATGAACAGAGCCAGTTCCCTATTAACCATGCTTAGCTTATGCTATGTTAAATAAAATCTTTCTGATTTTCTATTGCCTAATGGAAAACTTTTATCCTTATCATCGATTACTTAAAAATGCTTTCTCAAAGGCTACAATATGTCAATGAATCAGCCACCGTTTCCGCCAGCAACTATGTTGAAAAGCTCAAGAAACAGGGGATAAAGGTATACAACTTTGGTATAGGGGAGCCGGATTTCACAACCCCACAGCACATAATAGAATATGCGTTCGAAATGGCAAAAGAAGGAAAAACGCATTATACACCGTCAAACGGCATACACGAATTGAGGGAAAAAGTTTCTGAAAAGCTCAAAAATAGGAATAATATAAATGCATCGCCAGACGAAGTCCTGATTACGCCAACAAAATTTGGCATAAATCTCGCTATGATGGTCATCCTTAACCCTGGCGATGAAGTGCTCATTCCAGAACCTTACTATGTTTCGTATCCGGACATCGTAAGGCTCGCAGGAGGAAAGCCCGTAACTGTTAGTACATTGGAAGATTACAGCCTGGATTTTGATCTAATGCGAAAGTACGTTACGCCTAAGACAAAGGCAATAATATTCAACAACCCGACAAATCCCACGGGAAAGGTTTACGATGAGAAGGAGATAAAGAGCCTTGTCGATTTTGCACTTGAATACGGCCTCTACATAGTATCAGATGAAATATACGAAGACCTCATCTATAATGGCAAGTTAATTTCGCCTGCCTCTTATAGCGAGATGTGGGGAAAGAGTATAACACTGAACGGTTTTTCAAAAGGATATGCAATGACTGGATGGCGCATAGGTTACATGGCGGCACCCAGGGAGATTGTGGAAGCAGCAAACGTAATACAGCAACAGACTATAACCTGCGTTTCCTCTATATCGCAGTATGCCGCGTTACGGGCACTCGACGATACTGAAAGCCCGAAAAAGATGAAAGACGAATTCAAAAGGAGGAGAGATCTCATACTTTCCATACTCGATTCTTCTGATAAGCTAAATGTAACAGAACCAGATGGAGCTTTCTATGTATTTCCGGAATACAACAGCGATATTTCTTCTAATAAAGTATCAGAGGATCTGCTTGAAAAATACCAGGTCGTTGTAACCCCTGGTTCTGCATTCGGGAGGCAAGGAGAACATCACTTTAGAATATCGTTCGCAACCTCTGAAGACATTATTAAGGAAGGGGCTGAAAGGATTATTAAATTCTTTGCATCAGTTTAATTACTAGCAGTAATTTCCTATAACAAAATTATTAACATATTGTCATTAATTGCCATCCATGGAACTTTCCGTGATATCTCCTTGTTCTTCTGCTAACTTAGGGCCTGGTTACGATGTCCTTGCCATCGCATTCGATGCTTTCTACGATCAAGTAAATGTAATGTTATCCGATAAGTTGCGTATATTGGCCGATGAAATACCAGTTCAGCCAGATAAAAATACAGCAGGCCTTACCGCCTTGAAGATGATTGAAGATTTTGGAATTAAAGATGGCATCAAGATCTCAATTAAGAAGGGAATACCTTACGGGCTTGGGCTTGGCAGTAGTGGTTCAAGTGCAGCTGCAGCTGCATACGCAATTAATAACCTTTTTGCGCTCGGCTTGGAGAGGAAGGATTTAATCAAGTATGCTGCAGTTGGCGAGCTTGCTTCGTCAGGGTCTCCGCACCCTGATAACGTATCTGCATCTATTCTAGGTGGTCTCGTCATAGTATCACCCGAAGGCATTTCCGCGAAAAGGATAGAGGTATCTGATCAATTCAAGTTCTTGCTAGTGATTGCTGACCTTAAGATAAGAGACAAGACAAAGTACGCAAGATCCCTTGTCCCATCTGGTGTGAGTATGGGCGACCACAAGAGAAACACAAGCCGCGTAGCATCTCTAATAGCTGGATTAATGAGCGGGGATAGAGAACTAGTTAGTACAGGAATGAATGATGATATTGTCGAAGCGGCAAGGGAACCCATTTTTCCATACTATCGAAGAGTAAAGGACACCGCAATAGAATCAGGAGCGGTAGGCGCGGTTGTAAGCGGTGCCGGACCATCAATTCTTGTAGTATACGATAACAAGACAGAAACGAAACAAATGATCCGAAAAATATCCAGGATATACGAGGGCATGGGAATAAGTGTAAACTTCGCAACTCCTAATGTAGCAGATGGGGTGAGAGAGGTTGCCAACCCGCTTGCCGATTAAGGACCGTTTTGACGATCATGCACATTCACTATCTTTCCCTGTCTTTTTTACAAGTTCCTATGATTCGAGAAAGGACCGTAAATATAGGTATAGCAGGGAGTTAAACCCAACTGTAGAAGAGTTATCTAGACAACTGAGTTTGCTCGAAAATACAGAGAGATCCATATGCTTTAGTTCTGGAATGGGCGCAATTACAGGCACTATCCTCGCTCTTGCAAAACCTGGAGATAAGTTAGTTATGCCAACAGATGTGTTTGGGAGAACGTATCTCTTTGCAAAGAATTTCCTTACTAAGTTCGGGATAAACGTTAAATTTGTAGAACCAGGGACGGACTCTCTCCTAGGTGCTGTTGAAGAACATGCGGACATTGTATTCTTTGAGAGCCTTTCCAATCCATTACTGAGATTGTACGACGTAGATAGGATCTGCAGAAAAGCCTCAGATATAGGGGCTATTACCATAGTAGACAACACCCTAGCCACACCTATTTTGCTGAAGCCTTCTCTTTACGGATGCGACATAATAATAGAGAGCCTTTCTAAGTTTATTGGTGGTCATAACAATGCTATTGGCGGTTCAGCTTCTGGATCGCTAATGATGGATACCATTGATGAAAATAGGAGAAGCCTTGGATCTTCCATGGACCCAATGTCAGCATACCTCTTTATTCTTGGACTAAAAACCATCGATCTCCGCATAAAGAGATCTTCAGAAACAGCTAAAGCTATAGCGAGATTCTTAAATGAAAACAATTTTGTATCTAAAGTCTATTATCCAGGTTTGAGCGATAATTCGGACAACATATCTGCAAAAACACTGTTAAATGGTTCTCCCCCTATAGTCTCCTTTTTATTAGATGAAGGAAAAGATGTGCAGAAGTTCATGGAATCCTTACGAATAATTACGCCAGCAAACACCATGGGTGGTTCTAATTCTACAATTTCGAATCCATACACTATGTCTCACAGAAACCTTAGTGAAGATGAAAAATTAAGGCTAGGAATAACGAAGAATCTCATGCGGTTGTCTGTTGGCCTCGAAGACCTAGATCAAATAATTCAAGATTTAGAACAGGCAATTAAATATGCACAGTAATTAAGGATATGAGCGGTATTATAGGTTCCTTTACAAGCTAATTTCCAATTGCGCTATAAGATCCAACCATAAAATGAAGATCCCGGCTTCCGGATTCGAACCAGAGACCTGCGGATTACGGCGAATTCACCGTTGAACCCTCTACAGTCCGCCGCTCTACCAGCTGAGCTAAGCCGGGTTGCAACCTGATTTTCGTAATTTCATTTTATCATTTAAAACTATCTCTAGTCACAATCTATGCCATAAAGACATCTCGATCTTCTTCTAAATATCTTTTATAGCTTCTTCTATTTCCTTTTCGTACTTAACTGCGACATTCCCATCTTGCCCCATATAATCGTTTATCTGTGTAGACACGTACTGCATGGAAATGGTGACTTTGTCTCCTTCGCCTTTTAGAACTATCTTGCAAGGAAGGAACAGGCCATAATCCCGAGATACAGAAAGTATTTCATCTGCAGCCGACGGTTTGCACACATTCAGTATGTAATAGGGATCAACATCCTTTTTCAGAGCATTTTTCAATATCTGCGCAACATCTATGTACGATAAAACAACGTATCCTCTCTTCTTGAGCTCCGTAAATAGTTTTCCATACACTTCCTCAACAGTCCCATTTACCTTCCTTTCATACTTATACATAAAGCTTGATTTTTGCATCTTTCTTAATGGTGGCGGTATGTGCAAAGCCAATTATTTTTTGGAGATTATCTTTATTACGTCTCCATCCTTTAAAATGTAGTCTTTACCCAAAACCATCCTGGTTCTAGCGTTGACAGCTCTTATAAAGCCCTCCCCTATATCTGTATGAATTTTGTATGCTAGGTCAAGCGATGTTGATCCGTATGGCATGACGAAAGCATCAGGAAGCACGTTACCGGACTTATCCGTCCATTTGCTCTCATCGTATACAGGATATACAATTATGTAATGCAGGTAATCTCTTACAACTTTTTGCAAGAGATCGTGTATTCTTATTATGCCAGGCGTATTAAACCAATCCCTTATTTTTGCGAGGACTTCTTTCTGTTTTTCATTTCCACCTAAGATTGCGAAATCATTGAGAGTCGTTGAAACGAGGCCGGACTTTCTAGCTCTTTTCAGCGCAAGTTCGTATTCAGCAGAAACAAAGTATGAATCTCCTAAGGCGTTTTTCATCTCAGACAAAGTATTCGGGCTAACAAGGTCAGACTTATTTCCAACTAGCAGGAGAGGTTTTGCGTATTTTATTATTGAAAGAGCGAGCTTGTCTGCGTCTTCCCTTGTCCATATGCTTAGTTTTGCTGGAAAAAAATCTTTTTCCATCATCTCTGATATCTGGTGCTCGCTTATACCAAATAATGAAAGTTTTCTTTTAAGAGCAATGTCTCTCCGTTCTCCAGATGCCTCACTCTTTCTGCTGAAATGATCCCAATCAGAATATATCCTTTGTGAGATCCATTTTAGAAGCTCGGATTTAACCATTTCAATGCTTTTCCTAACAGTGGCTATATCTCCAGCCGAGGCATCGAAGAGGAGGAGTATAGAATCAACATCCCTTATATTGTCCAGAAACTCATTTCCCATCCCTTTGCCTTCACTTGCACCTTCAATTAATCCGGGAACATCAATAATTTGAACCGGGATGTGCCTGTTACCATTTTCGCAGTAGCCCTCACGCGGATTACACTTTCCCGATATTTCTACTTCCGGGCATTTGACAACAAAGTAGGTCATGCCAAGATTAGGCTTTATAGTTGTAAAAGGGAAGTTGTTTATTTCAGCCTCATTTTCAGTTGCAGCAGAAAAAAAAGTCGACTTTCCAACGTTTGGTTCTCCTATGAGGCCTATACGTATCGACATGCGAGGTGATTACAGAAATAAAAATAAATATTCCTCAGTAGGCGTTTCCTGTCGACACTGGAGACTTAGCCAATCTCCTGCTTTTAAGGCCTAGGGTAGCAAGGTAGTATAGTGTCTTCACCGTACCAGTAAAGGAGTCGAATTCCACTTTTCCATACTCCTCTGAGACTTTCCCTTTTGTCTCTGCAAGCTCCTTGAATACCTTTTCAACTCCAGAGAAGACTCTGTCGTTCATGCTTCTAACAACCCATTGTATGATAGGATTGCGCATCTCGCTAGTAAGGTACGGGAATAAGTCCTTTGTTACCTTTATTGAATGCTTCCAGGAGAGATAAAGTATGTCCCAGTACTTCGTTGGTATCGTATCTATCCACGGGAATTCGTTGCCCTTCAACCTGCTAGCAGTCATTGGTATGACTGGAAGCGGGAATATCCATGCCTTAAGATCAGCATCTATCATCCTCTGCACTAATTTAATGCTCTCCTCAATATCCTCATCCGTCTCATCAGGGTAACCTATAGTCATTGTGTAGCATGGATGTATATTGTTGTCGACCATTATGCCTGTGGCATCAATAATTACATCGCCCCAATCGTGCGGAGTCCAAGGAAATGGCTTTCCCCTCATATACTTCGAGATTATTCTCTCACTACCACTCTCAAGCCCTACTACTGGAGCTTCGGCCGTGTATTTGTCATATTCGGCAATCTCTGCAATTGCCTGAACAGTCTTAGGGCTGGATTTTGCACCAGGAGCAGATATGTGTGGGAAATATATGTGAGTAGCGCCGAGTTTCTTAACTGTAGTAAAAAGATTAACAAGAGCTTCGTGGTTGACCTGAAGTTTCTTAGAACCGTAAAGCATTATGTCGTCCGTAAGAAGCTCTATCCCCCTTATTCCATGATCTATGTTCAGTTTGACTTCCTTAATAATGTCATCCATAGGTATTGATCTGAAGGTTTCGGGAGTTATCGAACAAAATTGGCAGCCACGTGGGCATCCCCTTGTTATCTGAACTTCTCCAAAGCGTGACGGTTTTATTATTGTGGGGATTTCCTCAACCTTTGGCATTCTTCCATAAGTAACCTTAGGAACCTGTTCGCCATTCTCTATTTTTTTAACTAGATCTGGGAAATCTATCTCTGCTTCCCCATCCAGAACTGCGTCAACCCAATCCGGTATATCAAGTGCTATCTGCCATGCAGCTGGACCACCTATTATGACCTTGAAACCATACTTTAGCTTAAGTGATTTCACTTTTTCTCCGAGTTCTTTGAAAAACTTAGACGTCCATGAGTCTCCGCCTCCGAATATCATGGTAAGTTTCGTTGTAACTGGGCTAAGTGCATACGGATCGTGTACATTTATCCCCAAGACCTTTGTGTTTCTATCTATTGCCTTTTCTAAGTGTTCGGGTGGGGATACGACAACCGATATGCCATTTTTGGCGAGGATCGCTTCTACCTTCCTCAATCCATAGGGAGCAACAAAAGCTTCCCCTGTATCATAAGCCTTTATTGGAGGTGTAAAAAATTTATCCATGAAATACCGAGGAACAAGCCTAGAAGGGAGGCAAGCTACGTATCCAAGAGGAGATGATCCGTTATAGTCAGTAAAAGTTCCTCTGTCAGCCGTTAAAACTACTTCCCAGGACATAATTTAATAATACTTTATAATATTTAAATATTGCTTACTTTTTTAGCTACATTATAACTTAATTCAAATATGATAACAAGCTAAATGGCAATAGCTAAAAATGAATTTCCGTAGGACTAATAAATATTTCGCTAACCAACTTTAAACTACTTAACTATTATTAACTACTATCCTGGAGCTTATCAAGCAGCCTTATCCTTTTAGCAGGATGAGGATGATCAGAAAATAGATCCGAAAGTATTCCGACCCTCATAGTTCTCCATTTATCTATCAGCGTTTCAACGTCCTCACGATCCATATCGTAATTAGCGAATAAAAGCATTGAAGCCGCCGTGTTTTTTGCGCTCGATCCGTAACGTACTATCTTTGCCAGGGCAGTCTGCAAATTTCTAGCACCGTTTGGTATTGTTAATGCTGCGTTCGCATCTGCATAAGATTCACGCAATCTATTCACCGACAGTACCATTATGTTGAAGAGGAAACTGACGACCATCAAAACTAAGGCTAAGATAATTGCTGAGCCGCCGTTTCTCCTATCACCAGCGAATAGAGTTGTATAAGCAAAATAGAATATTAATGTAGGTATAAGACCTATGGCCATGATTACAGCCGAATCATGGTGTTTAAGATGCCCGATTTCGTGACCTATCACTGCCCGAAGTTCATCTTCATTCAATATGCCTAGAAGTGGCCGAGTTATTGCTATCCGCCTTCCAGCTATAGGAGATTCATAGGCAAAAGCATTGGGAAAAGACACTTCTGAAATGTAGAGCGTAGGTGGCCTGATGCCATTTAGCTTTGCGACTTCTTCAACAATAGCTATTATGTTTCCGTACCTGTTGGGATCAGCTTTTTTAGCCCTATAGACCATATCTACTATATATGGGCCGATAAACCACTGAAGTAAATCCATCATCAGTACTAATACAAAAACACCAAAGATTATACCAATACTGTATATGCCGAAAAGATAGTAGGCGACAGCGTAGATTATTAAGCTTGCAAGAGCCGCTATCCCTAACCCTACCAGCAAGGAGAGAAGCCGCAGCTTAATGTAAGCTAAATTATTTGAAGCCATAGGTACCACCTTGCTTCTATCCTTTTATACATATACTATTAATATTTCTGTCACCCAAATTCAAGATCAATATTTAAATCAAGAGGCATGCGAAAAATAACACAAACGCAACAAGATTAAAATGTCAATACAGAGTAAGTTATCGTGTTTAGCCATCACCAGACGTATCACACAATAAGTATTATGGTAGATTCCGATTCCCACGTGACCGTAGTTGAACCTAATTCTGACCAAAAACTAGATACGGCTGTAGCTACTGTACTTCATGAAATATCTAGTTTCCAGAGCTTTGCTGTAGAAAGGGACTTAGAAGATGTTATAGAGAGGATCTCCAAAGTATTTAGAATATCGGATATAGATGCCTTCAGGTATTACATTAATAAATCGATTTCCGGCCTTGGCAAGATATATCCACTCTTTAATTTAGAAGAGGTAAAGGAAATAGATGTTAATGGCTACGACGAACCTGTGATAGTCAAACTTTCCGACGACAATTATTATACAACCAACATAAAGCTTCTCGCAAATGAAGTGGATTCAATAGCAATAAGATTGGCCCAGCTAATGGGAAAAAAGATATCAACAAGCGATCCGCTGGCAAGGGGGACACTTAATAACCGCGAGGTTTCTATAACTTTCGGCACTGAAATATCGCCTAAAGGCTCCTCTATACGAATAGCAAGAAATGATTCCGGCTACGATTTGAAAAAATTCGTAGAATCAAATGGTTTTTCGCTGGAATCTATATCGTACCTAAAAATTGCTATTGAGAATTCAAAATCCATTGTAATAATAGGGCCTCATACAGAGTTAAAATACTCTGCCCTCCTCTTCTTGATGGACTTGGTAGATAAAGAAAAAAAGATTACTTACATAGGAGAGAAAATACCATCCAGATCGCCAGGAAACTACATATTTATGAAGACGAAAGAAAAATCCATATTTAGCAGCCAAATAGATCGAGTATCGCTTATAAATACGGCAATGAGGCAACGACCTGATTATATAGTTATAGATACAATCGAAGTTGTCGATTTGCCATCCGTTATACAGGCCATAACTACAGGACATCCCACATTTACTAGTATTGATATTGATTCGGTCTCTGCACTAGTTTCCGCATTCTCTGATTCAGCTCTAGATCTTGGGAGAGACATGGTATCTGTGATAGATATAGTCATAGAAATATCCGAGTCTTCAGACCGTATCAGCAGCATCTATGAATTCGATAGGTTTGAGCACAATGATGTGCTTTATGACCTCGTGTTCAGCATTGACAAAACTACAGAAAAGCTTCGATACAATGGATTTAGCCCAATGTTCCGGAGCATGTCAAATGCCATGGGCAAAGATGATTTCCATAGATATTTGGAGAACGTCCGCAAAATAACCTCAGAGCTTATAGAAAACGGGCTTTCGTGAGGTGTTGAAATTGCCAAGGAAGATATTCTTGTTCCTGCAGAGCCAAGTTGCCAGATACGTTCCAAGGAAGACCATTGATAAGCTGCAGGATCAACTCATAAAATCTCAAATTGAATTAAATGCTGTAAGTTACCTCACGCTCTCGATAATCGTTACCTTTATCTTCTTCATCTTGTTTGCAGCAACATCTATATTTACATACTATTTTGATAGGCGGTACTTTTTCCTAGTGTCTGCAGTGTTTTTCCTGCTTGCAGCCCTAGTCCTGTACTACTCATCCTCTTACCCGGAGATTAGGCAGAAGTGGATCGCTAGGCAGGTCAGCTTGAGAATTACGGATTTTCTTGCGATAACCTACTCCCTTTCGCTTTCAGGAATACCAGTAGATAGAATACTCAGGGATATTTCGAATATGGATAGCCTGGGGGAAATAGCGAAGGAATCTAAGAGGATAGTTGTGATGATGGATCGCCTAGGATACGACTTTTTAACGGCTTTAGAAAAAGCTGAAAAGATTACAGCTTCAGATGATCTTTCAAGGATATGGGCAGGTCTTCGCCTATCCATACTCCTAGATACTGATATAGTTGCGTACTTCAGGGATCGGATAGACTATTATAGCAGAGTACAGGAGAACAAATCCAAGCTGTCTTTAGATTCACTTGGCTTAGCATCAGAGAGCTTTGTTGCCCTAGTAATTGCCTTTCCCCTTCTCATCTTTATGACAGGTTCCATAATATCCATAAAGAACCTTAGCACGATTTTCTTTGTAATATCCCTGATCATAGTTTTAGGTGCTTCGGCTGTGATGTTCTATTTTACATCCAAAATAACGGGTGATCTTTCATGAAGCCAATATACGGGGCTGTACCTGCACTCCTTGCGGTTGTGCTTTATCTGATTTACAGAAACCCAGCTGTAATCCTAGCTCTAATCGCATCGGGTATTGCAATAGCATTCGGATCTGAATACATCGATTTACGCAGAAACGAAGAAAAGAGAAACATGATGGTTCCATCATTTCTCAGGGATCTGTCCAGTTTTTCTTCATATGGTATGTCCATGTATAATATACTTCACTTGATATTATCCGAGGACCTAGGCCCTCTCAACGAGGACGTGAGAAACGCCCGTGCGATATTGGATAATGGGAATACAATAGAGGAAGTTTCAGCCTATCTAAGAAGCAGAAACTCGCGGGACTTAGACATAGTAGCAGAGGTGATGAAGAATGCAGATAGGGCTGGTAGGCCTGGCACTACCCTACAGTTTCTCTCAACTTACATGAACGAAAGGATGAGCCAAAGGAAGAATGCCACCCAGACCGCAGAAAACTACGTAGGATTGATAATAGCTTCCTTTATGATATTCCTTCTTGTGATGATAGTTGTGGATTATTATTTTATCCAGAGATCCGGCTTTCTGCTTATAGATTACATATCCGCTATTCTTATCATACAGTCCATTTTTACTGGATTCTATACTGGCCTAGTTAGATACTCTTCAATCAGATCAGGGCTCTTCTATTCAGGCATGCTTGTTACCATAACGGTTACTCTGTTGACGGTGGCGAGGTTGATATGAGGGTATACACTGTAGACAACAAGTTCAATGAAGAAACCGTAAAGTTGGGCTTACTTTATTTGTCACAAGCCCACGAGGTATCCATGGAAAACTTCGTAAAACAATATGCCCTAGATCAAAGAATGGCCAGTTCCGTTTCAGAATTCGCCGAAGCCTACCGGATAGGCATGGGTAAGGTCGAACCGATCATAAACGACCCTATGGTAGAGGATATAACCATAACAAGTGAAAACTACGTTTACATTTACCATTCAAAGCTTGGCCCAATGAGGACAGACGTATTTTTCACTGAGGACGAAACTAGGAAGTTTGCACAGCACATTGCACAGAGGTCAGGAAAAACAGTTTCTGTCTATAATCCTGTTGTCGACGTATCATATAAGAATTACAGGATAAACATAGTTTACGAAGACGTTGGAAAGCCGTCTATATCTATCAGGAAGCTAAGGGCTGCAGCCTTCACACCCTTCGATCTTATACAAAGCGGTGCGGCCACTCCTAAAGTTATGGCCTACCTCTGGCTGGCAATAGAACACAGATCCAACATTATAATAACTGGATCAACTTCTTCCGGTAAGACCACGCTTCTCAATGCCATTCTGTCATTCGTACCGAGGGCATCTAGGATCGTAAGTATAGAGGATGCCCGAGAACTAAATATAATGAACGAGAACGTTGTCAGCCTTCAGTCAAAGATAAGTTTAACACAATCTGGTGGAATTTCAGTGAACGATCTTATAGAATTCTCAAAATATGACGGCGCAGACTATTTGGTCCTCGGCGAGGCCAGGGGAGATGTCATAAGGTCTTATTTTAGGTACATCACTTCAGGCAGAAATGCGATCACAACTATACATGGGGGGTCATCGTCTGCCTTGATTAGGAGGCTTAAATCATTGCCGCTTTATCTTCCTATCTCGAACATACTGGCTATAGACGCAATAGTGGAAGTCAAAAACTCTGGCCGGAGATACATAAATAAAATATCTGAACCTTTTTACGAAGGATCTCTTTCATTGAACAACGTTTTTGACTATTCTTCAGGCCACTATGAAGAATCAGGGGTTAGCTATCTACTGGAGAATATTGCCTCAAAAACCGGTATGGACAGAGAATACATTATTAAGGATTTAGACAGGAAGGCAAAAATCCTTGAAAATATGCAAAAACCTGCAGACTACATGGATTTCGTTAGAAAGGTAAGGGACGAAGCCAACAAAATTACTTAGAGTTCCCATTGCCTTGATCCGGTATAAATATATTCTTCATTATAGGTGTATAAATCGTTTGAAATACGATCGAAAATAAGACTATAAATAAAGCTGATACGCCTATAACCGGCCCCCATGTGATGAGTATAGGTATGTTGTAAGATAATCCTACAACATATGGAAGTGTGGATAGAACGACCGGTACTACTCCTCTAGGCCCAACTAAGGATATAAAAGCAACAATTTTATAGTAGCCTTTCATCTTTATTTTTCCAAGATCGGCTATCAAGATGCTGGGAAAGACAGCAGCTGGCCTTACAACAAATATAAGTATTGTGGTTAGCATTATCCCTAGCAATATATACTGTTCTATTTCGTTTATGGTAAAAGACGAACCTATCAACAAAAATATTATAGAAGTACTTAAGTATGATAAATTTTCCTGGAAGTTTTTCTCCCTCTGCCAGAATATTCCCTTGTCTGAAAAATTCCCCACTATTGCCCCCGTCGCAATTATTGCTGGGAATGGGGTTATAGATATGCCTTCAAATATAGTAAATTCAAATATAACCACACCAAGTAGTATTGCAGTCAGGTAATTTTCAAAGTTTATTTCTTTGTTGAGGTAAATTATTGCAAATCCTATAGCTACACCGACAACAGAGGGCACAGCTACCTGTATTAGGAAATATGCAACAATCCCAGGATAGAAAGATATGCTATTCGCTATGCTTGAGAATAGAGAGACGTATACGGAGTGCGGTGCTAGTATAGCAATTCCCACCGATACCAGTATTATACCTACAGGATCGTTGAAGAGACTTTCACCAATCAGTACTTCAGATATATCTTCGCTGATCTTCATCCTCCTAAACAGCGGAATAAGTGTAACTGGATCCGTAGGCGATATTATAGCTCCAAACAAAAACCCTATAATAAGCGGAGCTCCAGTAAAGAGGGAAAATAAACCGGCTGCTACAAGAGCGGTTATTATCACACCTATGGTGTCGAGAGATGCAATTCTATAGAACGAAGATTTGAGAACCTTTATGTTCATGTTGTGGCTCTCGCTGTAGAGTATTATTACAAGGCCTATCATTCCTATGCCTACGCCGGCGAATGAGGAAAACAGGTACACAGAAAATGCAGGCGAGATTAATCTTAAAAATGGCCCAACTATGAGTCCTATAAATATGAGAATTGGTATTTCAACAACCGACATTTTCCTGGCTATAGGTATGGCTACAGCACTGAGCACAAGCAATAAGCTCACATCAAGATACTCACCAAAGGGAAATATTCCAGCCATTTTTAATCAGGACTAAGGCTGTACGGCAACCTCCTCTTATGGTCTGACTTGGAGTGCAAATCCAATATTTTTTTGAAGTCTGGGTCTTCGCGGAGTTCTCCCTTGTCAAAGATCGATGACAAAATATCATCGATCTTAGAATATGGCATACCTATTTCGTCCTCGTCGGTTTGGCCCTGCCATAGGCCTGCAGTAGGCTTCTTTTTTATAATAGATTCCGGAACCCCAAGCAACCTCGCTATCTCATAAATATCTCTCTTATACAGATGCTCTATCGGTTCTACATCGCAGCCACCATCTCCATACTTCGTGTAATAACCAAGCAACAGCTCGGTCCGGTTAGTTGTCCCTACGACGATTCCATTGTATATATTTGCAAAATAGTATAGGACAATCATTCTTATCCTTGACTTAATGTTACCTATCGCTCCCTTGTCCACGGCGGATAGTGTTTTTGAAAAAGTATCCACTATATTCTGAATATTTACGGTTGAATATTTTACGCCGAATGTGGATGCAAGTACATCCACATCATCATAATCTGATTTAGGCGTAGTGGCATCAGGCATAAACACTGCTTTTATGTTCTCATGTAAAAAAAACTTGGATAGAATGCCTAGAGTAACTGAACTATCTATCCCTCCGCTGATGCCTATCACTGCCTTCCGATCGGCAATGATTTTCCGCAAAAATTCCCCTATTCTTTCGATTTCCTTCTGGTAATCAGGCATATGTACTTACATATTGCAAATTAATTATAAAACTTCGTGAGCTTAGGGACAAATTTCATTCGTTGGGAAATTCGATGATGCCGAAAAACAATAAATGGTTAATCATAAGTAAATTAAGATATTAAAATTTATAAATGTCAAGGGACCGCGTTGATCAATAAGAACCGAGTAATCCTTTTTACTTATTGCCTCTTCTTTCAAAATATCAACGCCCAATATTAGTATTAGACTGATACTCGGCTGCCTTTACCAGGTTAGAGAGTATATTTGTCGCAGTTATTGGGCCGACACCGCCTGGTACTGGCGTCACTGCCTCTACTTTTTCTGAAACCTTATCAAAATCAATGTCCCCTATAACCTTATCTTGGACATAGTTAATACCGACATCTATAACTACTGAACTCTCTGTTACGTACGTGTCATCAAGGAAACCTGGTCTTCCTACTGCAACTACTATAATTTTGGAGGCTTTCGCTATAGACCTAATATCAGGCGTCTTACTGTGGCATATCGATACGGTATAATCTCTGTTCAACATCATCATGCTCAATGGTCTTCCCACGACTGGTGATCTGTTTATTATGGTGGCAGTAGTCTTTTCATATCCGTAGTATTTAAGTATATCAACTACGGCCATAGCCGTAGCGGGGACAAGAAATTCTCTGTTAATCGCAATAGATCCTTGATTGTACGGTGAGAGTGCATCAACATCTTTATAGTATGGAATTGATTTTACAATGTCGTAGTAGTCTATGGTCTTCGGAAGTGGGTTCTCAACCATTATTCCATTTACGTCTTTATCAGCCGAAAGCTCTTCTATTCTCCTTACTAATTCCTGCTTAGTAAGATCCTCGTACTTTTCGAGGACGACATCCGCCCCTATCTTTTTCCCTCTCTTTATCTTTGCACGTGCGTATATTGTAGCTGCGCTGTAATTCCCGACCTGAAGTAGGACAAGCCTTGGTGAAACACCCATTTTTTCGATTCTTTCTTTTAATTCTTCTGCCTTTTTTTCCGCTATCTCCTCTCCCTTAAGGAGCTTTACGGCCATTTTATCACCGTCTTTATTTCACCTTTTGGCTTTTGGAAGAATATATTTGTCTCCTCAGGCTTGGCCTCGTACGTTATGATATCTTTAATCGTCTGCGGATGCCTATGATACCAGTTGCTGAGAGAATCAAGTGCTTGTACATAATGTATCTTCGCGGCGTCCACTGATCCAGCTATCGTTATATTCCTCTCCACGATATAATCAATGTCCTCGCCATTTACAGGATATCCCGGGGCTTTTCCGTTTGTTCCAAACAGTATCACTACACCGTTATTGTTTACCTTCTTTACAAATTTGAATATAGTCGAAGGATCGCCGCTCGTATCTACCAGTAGATCGATCTTATCCGGCATATCCTTAAGATAGTTGGAAAAACCTACACCAAAGTCGTCCATCATCTTCATTTTGTTTTCAGTCTCGTCATGTCTATTTACCATCGTAACATCGAATCCCCTATCCTTCCCAACAAACGAATAAAGAAAAGCCTCGCTGCCAGATCCTATTACCACCATTTTCTTTCCTATAAAGGTAGAATCATCGTTCTGGAATATTGATCTCTTAGAGACCACATCGAAAACTTCGAACGCTTTCATAACGTTTTTAAGGGGCTCAGTAAGTACGGCTATCTTTCCAAGATCAGGATCATTAACCTTCACGAGATTCTGAATATCATCGTATATAACGTCCCTCATAAATCCGTGCAGTCCAGTTATTCCGGCTTCGTGCTTATCAGGATCTCCTATGGAGCAATTATCCTGCCTTCCTATCCTGCAGTTGACGCACTTGCCCGGCCTCCTGACGAGAGGTACTACGAAATCACCTCTCTTTATATAGTTATTGTCTGATACATCTAGAACTTGTAATAGGGCTTCATGACCAAGGACCAGAAAATTTTCACCTTCCGGATTATATGTAAAAGAAAGAGCTCCAGCCACTTCCCCCCTGTCAGTGCCACATATACCTATATATACAGGTTTGAGTTTGGCTTCATATTTTTCGGGTTCTGGCATATCGATTTTCGTATATTTAACCCCACCTTTCGGTGCATCAGTTACTATGGCGTTTATAGTGGACATATAGCAGATAACGTCAATTGATATTAATTAGTTTTGAAACTATGTTCGATCCCGTCATAGAATTTTCAATGAACATTAATATGTCTCCTATATCTAACGTAAATTATGAAGACCAAGATCGTAGCAACGGTAGGACCTGCAAGTGAAGATCCGTCGATACTTAAGCAAATGGTAAAAAATGGATTATCCTTAATCAGAATCAACTCCGCACACGCTGAAATTTCCTATGTAGCAAAAATAGTAAAAGAGATGCGCGATATAAATCCAGATGTAGGTGTAATGGTCGATCTCAAGGGCCCAGAGCTTAGGACTGGAACCTTTCCTGGCGGTTCACTGCGCATATCTAAAGGAAATAAATACACCATAGGAAAAGAAATCACGCTGAATAATGAAAAAGCCATTGGAAATATTCAGACTGGCGACAAAGTCCTGATGAGCGATGGTGAGGTGGAATTTACCGTTGATAGCACTTCGCCTATAGTGCTAATAGCAGAAAATGATGGTGTTCTACGAGACAGGAGCAGAGTGAATGTCCCTGGGAGATACGTTGAAA
This sequence comes from Thermoplasma volcanium GSS1, assembly GCF_000011185.1. Classification (NCBI taxonomy): domain Archaea; kingdom Methanobacteriati; phylum Thermoplasmatota; class Thermoplasmata; order Thermoplasmatales; family Thermoplasmataceae; genus Thermoplasma; species Thermoplasma volcanium. The sequence goes on from NC_002689.2 coordinate 1,074,931, forward strand.
TTGGGTCCATAACCGAAAGAGATAAGAGTTTCGTAATTGAGGGTATAAAACAAGGCGTAGACTTCTTTGCCTTATCTTTCGTACAAAATGCTGAAAATGTGAACAGCCTTAGGGATTTCATAATAGAGAATGGCGGTAACCAGTACATAATAGCGAAAATTGAGACAAAGAGCGGCCTTGATAACATTGAGAGCATAGTTCAGGCATCAGACGGAATAATGGTAGCGAGAGGCGATCTCGGAGTCGAACTCCCCCTGAAAGAAGTTGTTATGGCGCAGAAGAAGATAATAAAGATCTCTCATGAGGATGGGGATTTCACAATAGTCGCTACACAGGTACTGGAGTCTATGGTTAACAATGCATTTCCAACAAGGGCGGAGATATCAGATATAACCAATGCTATAATAGACAATGCCGATGCCCTCATGCTGTCTGAAGAGAGTGCGATAGGCAAATACCCAGCACTTGCTGTACAGACACTGCGTGACGTATCCGATTATGTGGAAAATCTCGTTGATTTTCAATCGTCTTACACCTTTAAAGGCAACAAAATAGCTTATTCAGTCGCGAAGGCAGCAAAAGTGCTTTCCGATGATATAAACAGCAATGGAATTGTTGCACTGACACACACCGGATCGACTGTAAAAATGATCTCTTCGCTTAGGCCAAAGGCGCTGGTCTATGCTGGGACTGTTGATGACTCGCTGTCTAGGAAGCTTAATATTTACTTCGGAGTTGTTCCTCTGCATCTAAAAAGAGATTCAGAATCTCTCAGTTTTGCCGATCTGACAGAATACATCTTAAAATCTGCATTTTTCAAGAGTGGGGATAAGATCGTAGTAACAAGCGGCGATCCGTATTTTACCTTTGGCGGCACGAATGACGTCCGTGTTATGGCTATAGGTGAATTCCTGGGCCGTGGATATCCTCAAGGCAAAGATGCCTTCGGAACAGCAACATACGGGAAAAATGGAAATATTCTAATTTCAAATAGCAAGGATGTACCTGACGGGAACTTCGACGCGTATATATTTACGGCTGATGTAAAGCCATCAGAAGTTAAAAAGATCAACGGTAAAACTGCGGTTTTTAAAACGAGGCTTGCAAGGACCATCAACGAAGGTGAGAGGATCTATATAGATGGAAATACAGGTATAATATTAAAATATGAAAAATAATATTTTTATAGAATCTTACTGAAATAGATCATCTCTTACAGTATTTATTTGCAACGGCTTTCCTGAGTAGTCTACGTATATGTTCTTTATTTTAAGGTACTCAAGTATGCCGTATCTGCTTCCTTCCCCTGCTTGACCAGTAAGCCTGAAACCTGTGTGGTATCCTTGCGATGCCTCTGGGCCTGGCATGTTTATGTAGAGTTCGCCAAACCTTATGCGTTCTGCGGCTTCGAATATAAGGTTCGGATCTTTAGTAAACAAGTACGATGCAAGCCCGTACTTGGAATCATTGGCAAGGCTGTACATTTCCTCTACGTCAGACACCTTTCTTGCGCCTATTACTGGTGCAAATATCTCCTCCTGGAATATCTTTGATTTCTGATCGACATTGTCAATTATCGTAGGCAGGAAGAAGTATCCATTCTTGTATGGACCAGAAAGATCGGGTTTGGATCCGCCATATAGTATGCGTGCACCGCTTTCTTTAGCCTCTTCAACGACCTCTTCTGTTCCCTTCAATGCAGTAGTATTTATCAACGGGCCCATGTCTGCCCTTGACGGGTCGCCGACTACAATCTTCTTGCTCAGTTCCACGAACTTGTTAATGAACGTGTCGTATATATCCTCGTGTACGTAGAGCCTTTCCGCCGCTATGCAGGACTGGCCGGCGTTCCAGTACTTTGCCCAGAGCAGGGTTTTAAGCGCATTGTTTATGTCGGCGTCCTTCCAAACCATAAAGGGGGCCTTTCCTCCCAATTCGAGCATAAGTTTTGCCATGTTAGCAGAAGCTTTCTGCATTATCCTTTGGCCGGTGCTGGTAGAGCCAGTCATGGTGATTAATGCAACTTTCTTATGCTCTACTATATAATCACCGATAACCGAACCCCTGCCTGTTATATAATTGAGAGCGCCCTTTGGAACGCCAGCCTGGATAAACTTTTTCACTATCCATTCAGCGCTTCCTGGTGTATCACTGCTTGGCTTCAATATGACCGTATTGCCTGTGAGGAGTGCCGGAGCAAGCTTCCTCGCAACCATACCTGCTGGGAAATTCCACGGAGTAAGGGCAACTACAGTACCGTACGGGACTTTATATTGGAATATCTTGCGGTGGTTAGTAGTCCCTTCAACGACCTCTCCGTTCAGCTTTCTGGCCCATTCCGCATAGTATTGCATTTGATCGAGCACACCATCGACTTCTTCAGCGGCTTCTTTAACAGGTTTTCCATTCTCTTGTATTATTATATTTTCAAGTTCCTTCCGGTTTTCCTCTATGAGCTCCTTCGCTTTGTATATGATTTTTGAACGCTCGACTGACCCAAGATCCATCCACTTTTGGAAGGCGTCCTCGGCTGCATCAAATGCTCTATCAACATCATCCCTTGATGCTGCTGCAAATTTCCCAATGACTTCGCCAGTAACCGGGTTGTATTTCGTTAAAGTATCACCATTGGACGAATCAACCCATTGTCCATCTATGTACAGTTTTCCATCCATGTTTAGGCTATTGCAATAAACTAATTTAAGATTTTTCTAATAACATATATATTAAATATATTGTAATAAAATAAAAGCAGCAATCTTTATACTCAATATCGAAACTGCGTTTGAATTTCCCTAATTCTAGTTGCGGTTTATAGTTCTTGTAATAGGCTAGTTTCTTAAAGAGAGCCTATGTTTCAATTATTTAAAGAAACATAGGCCAGCACCAGGGACAATGAACATTCAGGGTTTCATTCTGCTTAATCTTTTCGAATGCTTGTGGCTGAAAGTAAATAGAAAATCCATTTACATAGTATATAGATCTCATTCCGAGCAGATATTGCTTACTCTCTAGATTATGCCCTCCATCTCGAGATATTCCAGTGTACCATCCTTTTTCAGGATAGAGGTACCGATGAGATACCCTTGGAACTTTAGGTCAAGATTTTTTACATTATCTATAGATATACCGCTCTCAAGTATTCTAACTTCTCCGCTAAAATCTGGGATCTTTTCGTCCATTAAAAGATTTGTGAGATCTCTCCTGTTATAGCCAATCATTACGTTATCCCTTATATATTGCCTTTTCAAGGCATCTTGGTTATGGAACTCTTCCAACACATCCATACCCAGATCCGCTGCCCTCTCTACTATCCGCTTTATTGATTCGTAATCTAGGAAATCAAGTATAACTAGGACTGCATCACCTCCGGCATTGAATCCATAATCCACGAACTCACTATCAGGGACAAAGTCCTTTACTAGTATAGGTATGTTGTACCTATGGGCTACAACGACATCCTGGAAGGAACCATTAAAAAATGAAGGTTCTGTAAGTATGCTTAAGCCTGCTATTCTGTGTTCCATTACGTACGATAGATAGTCTTCGATGGAATAATCCACCTTTAAACCTGATGGAGATCTCCTTTTATATTCCGCTATAACGCCCCTTTTCCCGGATCTATTAAGTTCGATTATCCTTTCCTTTAAACTTATTATGCCTCGCCTTCTTGAATAAGGAAAGCTCCTAAGTTTATTCGATTTGTAAACACTATCGTAATTCATAACATCACAAAATTTTTGAGGATCTGTTTTCCAACTGAAGTAAAATAGCTCTCCGGATGGAACTGAATACCGTATATCCTACCATCTACAGAATGGAATCCCATTATATTTCCGTCTGTTTCCGACACGGCATCTACCTCTATGTTCTTATTTGGGCTTATGACCAGGGAATGATATCTGATCGCGTCAAACGAATCTGGTATCCCTAAGTACAAACTGCTTCCGTTGTGCTTTATCCGGTCTATTTCACCATGGTAAGGCCTTCTAGCAACTGAAATCTGCGAGCCTAGATGATAGGCCAGCAGCTGATGACCAAAGCATATGCCAAGGACAGGGCCATCGAATTTATCGACCACATCTAATGTCCTGCCTCTATCCCTAGCGTTCAGTGGACTGCCTGGGCCAGGAGATATTATTATTTTGTCGTAGCCCGATGCATCAACTAATTTGTCATTCTCTACGACATCCACTTCTATGTTCATCTCTCTAAGGTAATAATAGAGGTTATAGACGAAAGAATCGTGATTATCGACGACCAACATCTTCATAGAACTGACCTCGCCTTGTTATATATCTCATTGACCTCAGAAGAGGGATCGGAATCCTTGACTATGCCTGCACCTGCACGCACCCTAAAACCATTTCCAGAAGAATAGGCCATGCGTATGGCAAGCCCCATATCAAATATACCTGAACCGACTATTCCTACAGCTCCGCCGTAAGGGCCCCTAGGCGTTTCTTCGAACTTGTCTATGATCTCAATAGCCCTCTCCTTTGGCGATCCCGTTACGGTGCCGGCAGGAAACATTGCCCTTAGAATGTCCACATAATTCTTGTTTGAGAACGTAGCCTTTACCTGGCTTACAAGGTGCTTTACACTTGAAAATTCCTCAATTTCCATCACCTTAGGAACTTCTAGGCTGCCAATGTCAGCAAATTTGCTTACATCGTTCCTAGCCAGGTCAAGAAGCATCCTATGCTCACATCTATCCTTTTCACTTCTATAGAGTGTATCGGAGCTAAATGAATGTGATATTGTCCCAGCGATAGGATCGACATAAATTCTGTTCCCTATAACCGTAAATATATTCTCCGGGGAACTTCCAACCACTTCGTACTTGCCGAACCTATAGTAAAAGACGTATCTTGACCGATCCTTCGTGAGGAATTCATGAATCTTTTCGTTAACATTTACGTTAGCCTCAAATTCCCGGGAAATTACTACCTGCAAAACTTCCCCGTTCCTTATTAGATTCACTATTTTCCTAATCTTTCCCTCCAACGCTTCATCCTTTAAGCTACCTGAGTTCTTCTTTTTAAAGGCAGAAGTACGCATTATTGGACGTTTTTCAATAGTTTCCGCATCCATAGATAGAAAGTATGGCCATCCAGAACTCTTAACCTTCGTATCGAAGATCTCGTTTACATAATCGTATGTTACTAGAATTGGCCTAAGAGCGCCATCGAATATCTTAGAAGGATCATTTTGGAAGGTATCTGATGCAAATACGTACTCATATCCATTTACCCTGTCAGGGAAAGAGGCAAAATATGCAAAATTACTATAGGTCCTAAACTCATCTATCTGATCAGCTAACATAATCCATCGCATCTCTAATTTTCTTGAAAAATGACATTACTTTGCCGGGATGTTTGATGCCTGGACTTGATTCCAGAGAACTGCTAACGTCTATAATCGAGGGTTTAGCTGCAATGATATTCTCAATATCCCGATCGCTTATGCCTCCCGCATAGCCTACATTCAAACCGAGTGGTGCTATCTGAGAAACAATCGATGAAACACCTTTCTTGTACTCTACTAGTATTATATCTGCTTCCCTATACGCATTGTACTTTATTTTGAGGTCTCTTATCCCATTAAAATTAATCACAGAGATAACCTTCCTTCCAAGCTCATGAATGGATCTTATTAGCTCAGGATCGTGATCAAAATGCAGTTGCACATAATCTTCGAACAATGGCGACGATAGCACGGTTTGTTCAGATGTGTAAACACCAGCTACGGTTATACCTGCTTCTGCTATTTCCCTTATTGTATTGTGTGACGCATGGCGAGGGCTCAGCTCATCAAGCACAACGCCCACAATAGATGCACCGAGTTCCGTTACCATAGCAGCATCTTCAAGCCTAGTTATGCCGCAAACCTTTATTTTCATGCATTATCGCCTCCAATTTTTCATAGGCCTGGCCAGATTTTATTGCTTCTAAAGCCAGACGATAGGCATCTTCATAGTTTCCAGCTTTCTTGTTCAAGATCAGCACAGGGGCTGTGTTGAGCGCTATGAACTTTGCTGCATCTTCATTTTCCCCCTTAAGCCCCATAAAATTGAATTTTCTTATCAGCGATGGATCCTGGGACGATATTTTATCGTACCTTACGTCGTTGGAGATGGATCTGCCATCTACAACGTATTTTTCTACAGATCCGTCTACGTATATCACGTCTGTAAAATTGAAGGGGGTGATCTCGTCCATGCCATCCTGACCCCTGATAATAATAGCTTGATAGCCCAATTCATTCAGAATATAGGAATACACATCCATCATTTCTGTACTAGCCGAACCTATTACACGTTTTTTCGGAGCTAGAGGATTCAGGACAGGGCCTAAGTAGTTAAATAAGGTAGGGAACCCTAAACGTTTCCTAACAGTTGAGAAGATTTTGAATTCTGGAATGAAGGTTGGTGCAAGCATGAATACGAAGTTGTTACTTTTAAGCCGATGCAAAGCAGCTTCCACATCTCTTGGAAAACTATAGCCTGCATCGGCCATAAAGTCTGCTGAACCGTAAGCACCAGTAGACGACCGGTTTCCGAATTTTGCGACTGGGATTCCCAAAGAAGCTGCAACTATAGCAGATGCAGTGCTCACATTTATTGTATTTTTCTTATCACCTCCTGTTCCTACTATATCCGTAGCGTCTACACTTACAGTAGGCTTATAAATTGCATCTAGAAATCCCATGAATTCTTCCCTAGTCACACCTTTGAAGTGAAATGCAGTTAGAACTGCGGCCCTGCATACGTCTGAACAGTCTTCCTTTGATATGATCTCGTATAGACGCTTCGCTGATTCTCTATCTACGTTCAATCCAAGAACAATGTCTTCTATACCCATCATATTAGGATGCCCCCAAAATATCATTGATCAGCTGCCTGTAGGCCTTCACATTGCCATCGTCCAGCATTTCTACAACAGCTGTACCTACCGCTATTCCGAACCCACCGTACTTGGCGATCTTAGCTATCGTACACTTGTTACGTATGCCAAATCCGTAAACTATACGCTTTCCAGATGTAAAATCCCTGATGTGCCCATAAATAGTCCCTATATCATAAGGCAGCTGAATGCCGGTTGCTGGCATCATCCCTTGATAGACGATCTCCCCGCTTACTTTCATCTGCCTTTCCATTATCTTGAATGGAGTGACGGGAGTGACGAACGGTACGTAATCCATTCCATGATCCGCTATTGCCTTGGCTACTTGTTCTATTCTATCCGGATAGTCTATGCCAACGTCAGGCACCATAACCCCGTCAAATCTTGATGACGATAAGTAATCCAGGATTCCCTTCTTCCCTGAAAAGACAGAATAGTACAGGAGGGCATACTTTTTAATGCCCATAGATTCTGCAAGCTTGAATATTTCTGCATTATCATCATGGCTAAATTTGTTGACTGCAAAACTATGTGTAGCTTTTATTTTCTTCCCGTCATAGAGTGGATTCTCAGTTGGAAAGCCAAATTCAAAGGCATATACTCCATCTGAATTCTTTATGAATTTTTTTACCTCATTGTATTTGTAACCGAGAGTGAAATATACAAATGGCTTCATTCAATCACATCCAGCGAAAGAACGGTATTGCCTGGTATCCTGCCAGAAGAAACTTTCAACTTTCCTGACTTATAAAACTTTGTTAAGTAAGGGGATGGAAATGGTTTTCTTCCTATCTTTATGCCTGATACATTCATCATCCCAGATAAGATATCGATATTATCGGCTTCTACCGACGGATCGCCATCGATTACGATCCGGATTTCTTCCGGATCTCCGAAAGCAGAAATGAAACCGTCTAGCACCAGCGGATCGAAATTTCCATTAGCTTTTATGCTATACCTATTGTGAGTTTTTCTTACAGACCTTGATACGATGACTGAATTATAGAAAGAATTTGAATTTGGAAGCTCCGGTGTGATAAAATGGTATCCCTTTGAGAATGCCGTTCTTATGGATTCCTTTGGATCCTCAGAGATATCATCTACTACAATAACTCTATCGAAAACGTCTGCAGCTTCTTTCACAGCATCTTCCCATAATTTTCCGTACGGAAAAGTCTGTACATCTTTTCCTGAGAAATAAATCTGAAACAACGCGCTGAATATATACGGATTACCCAATAGCTCGATAGATATACCTTTTCCTCTTTCCACTATTCTAATTATTTCCTTATGATCTTCAATGGCATAGGCAAGTTCCGGGGGAATACTCCGATCCTGAAACAGGAATTCGTCAAGGAGTACTCTTCTTGGAAGAACTCGGCCAAGCATGTTAACGAAGTCGTCGCTAGTCGACTTATGGAGAAATATTGGCCTCTCCTCATTTACGATGAACTCATAGTTTATGTGGCCATTGACCTCCATAAATAATGGTATATATGCACATTATTTAAGCATTATTGTATTTTATTTTTGCACATACAACAATAACATAATTTAAGAATATAGGCATGTCCGTGATTCTAAAAAGTCTCGGTACATTAGGATCATCCGAATTTCCGAAGCTTTTTACGTGTTCTAAGTTTGAAAGTGCAACTCCCATTTCATGTTCCGGACAATCGAATATAATGGCTGATAGAGGTTCGCAATCAAGATAATCAACGTGCCATCTCTTTTTGGAAATAGACCGGATCATATGCCTGCTTATCCTAGATGCGCAGGCCTTGCCGCAAGAACCAAGGTATGCATAAAGTCCGCTGTCTATATCAAAAGTCTTGGACGACAATTTTATAACTTGGCTCTTGCAGAGAAAAAATACTATGTAGGACTTCATTTCTTTTGCGCTATGTGCATAAATACAGAACCAAAAAACAGATCTTTGGGTTCAACGATAAAGCCTTTAGATTCAAGCTTTTTGCTAAGTATGAATGGACTATAGAAAAACTTTACTGAGTTAGCTAGATATGAGTAATTCCTAGAGTGAGTTGCATGGTTCCCAAAGAACGGTACCATTCTGTAGAAATAGAGTGAAAAGAACTGAGAAAAAACTGGCTTAGTAGGGTTGAATATATCTAGATTTACAAATATCCCACCTGGCTTGAGCACCCTATAGACTTCGGAAAAATACTTGTCAACATCTGCCAGGTTTCTCGTTAGGAAAGCTGATGAAACCCGATCAAAAGTCTCATCACTAAAGGGGAGGCTTTCAGCAGGAGAGACAACGAATTTGCAGCGTTTCGTTAATTCTGGGTTGAACATAGAATCGGTTATATCCAAAGCTGTTACACTGCAGCTATCGCAAGACTCCATTATTAGCTCCGTAACCTTTCCGCTTCCAGCCCCGCAATCGAGGCACTGCAGTCCTGGCATCAGCTTAAGGTTAGAGATGAGAGAACGCCTCCACCTTTGGTCCAAGCCAAGACTTATTATAGTATCTATTAAATCGTATTTGTCTGATATCTGATCGAAGATTTTCTTAACAGCCTGATGTTTGCTTATCATTGGAACATCTTCGCGTACTGGGCATATGGAACGCCATCAATATACAGCACGTTATCCTTATCGATATAACCATTTTCAATGGCAAGCTCTACCGTATGCTTCCCAACCAGATTAGCTATTGTACACATATTTAGCGAAGAAATGAACATTTCATCCGTTACCTTAACTTCGCCATAAAATGACGGGAAGACCTCTATGTGTAGATTCTTTTCCCTGAATTTTTTGCCAAGTATGTCTGAATCGGCAGCGGCTAGGAGTATTTCTCCCCTGATCTCGGTAATCTTCATCACTATGTTCACTTGATCACATCTAATTTACCGTATGACCTCTCGAATATCTGGCCAGCATTTTTCAACTTCAATATAGCCTCCTCAGCTTTCTTAGCAGTTATACCTTTACTCTCCGCCACTCCAATCACATCCGATACCTCAGCAATACCTTTTTCTTCCTTTATCTCTTTAATTATATCAAGCACGGTCTCCATTTCATTTCTCTGCTTGGAACTTGAGCCTGTATAAATTATATCGATATCCATCTTTCCATTTTCGGTTGACACATCAGTTAAGTAATAATCAACTATTTTCTTTGCCAGCATTGCGTCTTCGACCGTAACTATAGTTGAAAGCCTGGCCCTCGCCGCTGCTTCAGCTAATCTTATTGTGGATTCTAGCTGCCTTACCGTTATGGGGATAGAATCTCTGGAACCCGTCCTTGTTCTTACGTACTGATCCTGCAGTATGGCAATGGCCTCATCGCTCAACCTCGGAAATACGTTATTTTTAGCATAAGCAACATACTTTCTGAGCAGATCCTTGTCTATATCTGGTTCATACTTGGCTTCATCTGGCACATCTATCTCTATGTCATTTTTTTCCATGCTCTTGTATATTTCACCGAGCCTGTGAGCCTTAAGGACGTGTTCAGCAAGCTGGCTGTCTGTATCCTTATTAGGCTGATCTACCATCTTGAATATAACGTCAAACCTTGACAGCAATGGTAATGGAAAATTTATCTGTTCGGCCAAGTTTCGATTAAGATCGTACCTGCCAAACTTAGGATTCGCTGCAGCCAAAACGGATGCCCTTGCTCTAAGGGTAGCCATGATGCCAGCCTTTGATATAGTAACAGTCTGCTGCTCCATTGCTTCATGCATAGCGGCGGTGTCGTGCTCGTCCATCTTGTCGAGTTCATCTATTGCCACGAAACCGTTGTCTGCAAGCACCAAAGCCCCTGCTTCAAGCGTCCAGCGCCCTTCTCCAAACTCATCCCTAACTGCTGCTGCAGTCAGTCCAGCAGCGCTTGATCCTCTACCAAATGTAAAAATTCCTCGAGGCGATACTTCTGCCATGTATTTTAAAAGCTGAGATTTTGCAGTACCTGGGTCACCAACCATAAGTATGTGGATGTCACCCCTCATCGTTGTTCCATCTTTCATGGTTTTCCTGACACCTCCGAACATTTGGAGCGCCAGGGCCTTCTTTATCATATCAAGCCCATGTATAGTCGGCGCTATTGATTTTGCTATTACGTCTATTACGTTCGGCCTCTTCGAAATCTCAATTATCTTTTGCTTATCTTCTTCAGTGATCTTTACGCTTTCAATCTCTTTAACATCTTTTCTTATGTTAACGGCATATAGAAAGGTGTAAAACTCTGTTAAAGGTACATTTCCCTGCCGCCTTTGTTCTGCCTGCAGTATGCCATCAACGACAACACGGTTGCCTGGAAATAGCAGCCCTGCAAGGTCATCTTCCACAATAATTATCAACCTCTGGGGCTGCGCTCCACCTTCTAGAGTTTCCGGATCCTCCTGTATCTCTATCTTCTGGACATCTATGAACTCGGAGAGATTGGGCCTAAGTTTGAATGATATCTTGTCCTTCACCTTAGACTGTCCGCAATTAGCACAGTAAAGCGGTTCTGTCAATCTTGATTCGTTTTGTTCAACGTAATTTAACTCGTGGCAATTGCTGCATTCAAAGGCAGCGTTTTTTAATTTTGGAAATACCTCTGTATTCTTTCGAACTATTCCTGAAACGCTTATTAAAGTGCCTATGTTTGCACTTCTTATGTCCCTTATATTATAGGATGTGTTTCTATCTTCGAGATCCTTTATCCTTAAATGGAATATTCTGAACCTCCTCGAAACTTTGTCTAGGAGATAATCTTCCATCACTATCTCTTCCCCAGTCTTGAGGTATATTTCTGGAGAAGCCAGGATAGAAGCTGCAAATTGCCTGTCGTAATCCTCAATGTCCTTAAAGGACACATAGAGTGTTCTTACTTCAGGATAGTCCTGATGTATGCTATTTATCTTATCGCTGTAGCCGTAAGTCCTAAAGAAGTCCCGCCAGAGGTCCTTTATCCTCTCAACGGGCATCTCCTGTGAGATCATTTGAAAACGTATTCTATGATCAGTACTTATGGTTTTTCATATGAGATTATAAAACAAAAAGTGGTAAAAAATTACAGTAAAATTAGATTAATGGGCTTCTATTGTCGGTCCACCTACATTCTTTTCGTTTTGGAACAGAAGTCTGTTGAGAGCATCAGCTGCCTTACCAGCAGATTCAGACTGTATTATGATCCATACCTCCCTACTAAGCCTATATATATTAACTACAGATATTCCGTTTATCTCAAGGAATTCCGTTATCAGCAGCGTTATTCCGGCTGTAGTGCATGATCCTGCAGGAAGATGTATCTTAGCAATTACAAGCGAATTTGATTTTGCGGACTTTGCTAGCGTACTATATCCGTTCTGATCCTTTATGATTAGTATGGCAGACTTCGGGATCTCCTCTGGATTTTCAAAGTGCTGTTCTTCGTAGTTATATTCAAGCGTTAATGTAGATTGCTTCAATATTTCGAGTGCATTCGAGTTTTTACCCTTAACTTCGATGTTGGTCAACGCTTTGACTATGGTGTTTATCTTTATTTTTTTCCCAGTAAGGAAATCAACCTGCCCCTTTATCTCACGGGCAAGTTTTGTGTAATTCACAAGGCCTGTATTTATCAGTAAAGAGTAAACGTTATTATTCGAGACGATGGTCTTTACCGCCTCAGATGCCTTTGTCATAATATATTATTTAAAATTAATAGATAAATTTTTCCTTTTTATGATATCTTTTTACAAATATCATACCTGTGATATATAAGTTGGAGATCAAAAACAAATAGGAACTACGTTATCAATCTATTCTATTAAAGTGATGCTATAATCTTATTATTTTCAGCAATGCTGAGTAGAATTAAGCCAAATACTGATAAAAAATATGCAAAAATTGGAGAAAACACCTTCTAGCTATAAACTGATTCTTTAACAGCAATTTCGATCCAACTTTTCTTAACCCCGTTAACACTATTTTTTTCGGAATAGCTCCTGTGCTGATCGGATAATCTTATCTTCCACTCCAATCTCCTCCTTACCGGACTTTAATTATAACTCTGTTTTACAGAGGCGCATTTATAATTGTTTCAATAGAAAAACGTAATAGCATATATTTAATACGAAGTCAGGTTCTCAGGGTTGTGCCTAGAATATAAGAGGTTAGAGCATGAAGGTCGCCTTCGTGATTAGAAAAGACTGTAAAAGATGTGCAACAATAGCGAAGAGTATAATTGAACTGATCCCTCCGGACTGGGAAAAAATATACGACACGGAGGCCGCCAAATTTCTGGGTGGAGTTGGAAAGGACATAACTGAAATATCTGCAGACATAATAATAGCGATTGGTGGTGACGGTACTGTTTTAAGGATTCTTCAAAATGCCAAAGGCCCTGTCTTAGGCATAAACATGGGCGGCCTTGGCTTCCTCACTGAAATCGAGATAGATGAGGTGGGAAGTTCAACCTATAAATTAATAAGGGGTGAATACAAAATTAACGAAGCCATGAAGTTGAAGGTATACATAAACGGCAGGCGTCTCGAGGACTGCACAAACGAAGCCGTTGTACATACAGATCGCATAGCTAGGATAAGGCAGTTCAAAATTTATGTTGATGGGCATTTCTTGACTACGATAAAATCTGATGGGGTGATCGTAGCCACGCCAACAGGTTCATCTTCATATTCATCCTCCGCGGGTGGCCCCTTACTTCTGCCAACGGTAAGGGGAATGGTGATATCATACTTAGCACCATATTCATCAAGAATCAAGCCAGTAGTGGTGCCTTCAGAATCTACCGTTGAAATAAAAATAGCTGGAAATGACCAGGACTCCCTTCTTATCCTGGATGGGCAAAAGGAGTATAAGATTAAGAGCGGAGACACTGTTTCTATTTCAATGTCAGAGGAAAAAGCCAGATTCGTGTCTTTTCGTGAATCGATATACGACAGGCTTAGGGATAAGGTAATAAAGCATGTGGTTAATTAAAAAAGATACCCTGCAAATGATAATGGAGGCTTCAAAAGACTCCTATCCTAGGGAATTTGGCGCACTACTAAGGGCAGAAGACAACGTCATCTACGAGATAGCCTTAGTTCCCGGGACGATACAAAGCGATAGGTATACTCTCTTTTATATGTACAGCAAGCCAATTGATTTCTCACTAGTTGGGTCGGTTCATTCCCATCCATCTGGCATAACGAAACCATCAGATGAAGATTTACGTATGTTTTCACTTACTGGGAAGATCCATATCATAGTTGGGTATCCATACAACCTAAAGGATTACTCAGCTTACGACAGAAGTGGAAATAAGGTTCCGCTTGAAATTATCGGCGATTAGTTAATAAGAATGCGTCGTATCTTTATAATTGAAACTTACCATAATATTATATTTACAGGACATTTTAATGCGGAGGGAGGGATTTGAACCCTCGAACCCTGCGGGAATGGACCCTGAATCCATCGCCTTTGGCCAGTCTCGACAACCTCCGCGGACTAGAGAGAATAGAATACTTGTATATTAGAATGTTTTTATGTAAAATAAAAATAATAGAGTACGATTAAACGTACTGGTCCTCATTCGCTATCATAGCTGCTATCTCTTCCGTCTTTATTCCAGATTTTATTGCCCAAACGTATATTATTGCGCTGGCTATAGCAACAACTATTAGATCCAATGGGAAGTGCAGAACATTTATGCCGCCATATTCTCCCAGATACGATAGAATAGTCAGTATAACTATAAAGACAGGCACCCAAAGGCCAGCCTTGACGTTCTTCTTATCGAAGGTTTGTTCAATCTTGTGCAGCCCAACAAGAGCTCCATAAAGAACTAGGCCTAGGAATATAGCTATTGCTAAGTACAACGTAGTAGGCCAGCCTGTCCAGTAAACTGCCTCTGACGCAAGTATGAATGCGATCGGAGCCAAAACGTTTGCGGACCACAGCTTGAACGGCCTCTTGAGTTCTGGGGCCTGCTTCCTTAGGTTCATAAGTGCGGCACCGCCAACTATGTAGGTGAAAACCGTCGCTCCACTGATGAAACCGACCATTTTGTACCAGCTTGGAAACGGAAGGAAGAACAGGAAACCTACGAGCAGTGTAGTAATAAGTGGAATGACAGGTATTTTGTTCCTATCAGCAACTTTTGCGAATATCTTTGGAAGATGGCCGTTAACTGCCATTCCATAGAGAGTCCTCGTAGATGTGCCTAGGTATACGTTAAGGGTTCCCGAAGGAGCTATGTAAGCACTTGCATACAATGTGTATGTCAACCATACAAGCCCAGCGGAGAGAGCTATTGTAGCAAATGGTGCATTCATAAGCTGGTAAGCAAGGGGGTGTTCAGTAGACGCGTGTGCTGCGGTTGCATAGGCGTTGAGAAGAGTCCACTGTCCAGGTTCAAGGCCCATTTTGCTCCAGTCTATTCCACCCACGAACACTACCTGAAGCAAACTATATAGCAGTATTCCAATGAGCACCGAGCCAATAGTCGCTATTGGTATAGACCTCTGCGGATTCTTTGCCTCCCCGCCATAGTCTATAGCCTGCCTGAAACCAAAATACGAGAAGACTATGCCTGTACTGGATATAGCCGCAAATACAGGAGCCCAGCCATATGGCAGGAAGCCATTAGGCGGTACTATCTCTGATGGATTGAAATGTACTGCTATAAGTACTATAACTGTTATCACAGGTATTATAACCTTTATCCAGGTTATACCCTGATTTGTCTTTCCCATTAAGTGTATTCCTGCATAGTTCAGGAAAAAGAAGGCTATCATCAATAGCATCGCTATAAGAGTTCCGAATACTGTCATAATGCCATTGGCGATTAGAGCCGGCTTTGTAACATAACTAGCAGCATAGGTAACGACAGCTTCAGCTTCTATCGCTGGCACCGATACGGCGCTGAGGAAATATGCCCAACCGAATAGAAAGCCTGCAAAGCTCCCATGTGAGAGGTGGCCGTACCTTACTATTGCACCGCTCCTTGGAATCATCGCACCTAGTTCCGCGTATACCAAAGCGATAAAGATGACGATAATTCCGCCAAGCACCCATGCGAGTATGGAGGCAGGGCCTGACAGAACTGAAGCTGCATAGGCTGCAAACAGCCATCCCGATCCGATTATGCCTCCTACACTCAGCATAAGGAGGTCCCATGTTGACAGAGCTTTCCTAAGCTTCCTGTCCTGATTTTCGCTATAGGATATGTTAGCATCAGTCGAGGCACTATTTAAATCTCCCATACTATAGTTTACGACATGGTCATATATTTTGTTTTCGTGTATCACGATAACAATGTACTGATGGTACTTTGTAAAAATCAGAGGAAATATTGAACTTGTATCATTTCAATCAAACATTATGTATATAATTATAATGTATTATATAGAGGAAATACTGGAACCTCCAAATATTAATACAAACATGATATCTCCAAGAAATGTCTGAGATAAGCAAAAACGAAGCGCTTATTCTAAAATACCTTGCTAGCAAGAATCAAGAAATAGAGGAAAGTAATATTGAGATAAAAGGATTGTCAAGGCAGGACATAGCAAGTGCAACATCGTGGCTCCAGGTGAAAGGCCTAATAGACGTCAAAACAAGAGAAGAAGTTGCCTACGTTCTTACGGATGAGGGCAAACGTTATGCTGAAAATGGCTTACCCGAGCTAAGGGCCTATTCTATTCTGAAAAGGAAAGGGAAATTATCCCTACGGGATCTTCAGGAAGCGATGCCTGATGAATACAAGATAGTCTTAGCCCAATTAGCAAAATTTGGTATAACTCCTAAGAATGGCGTTTTAGAATATTCTGATGGCCATATAGAAGCTGAGATCTCAAGAAGACAGCGTTTCTTATCTGACCTAAATACAGATGATCAAGAGATGATCGAACACTTCAAGAGGAGGAAAAATGTCATAGAGGAAAAGAAGAGGTCCGTAAGGATAGTATCGATTAACTCCAAGGGCCTAGAACAACTCAATAACTTCGATCAGTTCGAGGCTATTGGGGAGATTGATTCAGGTATAATAACGTCTCAAGCGTGGAAAACCGCTCCATTCAGAAAATATGATCTAGATGCCCCCGTTTCGCCAACAAAATCGTATGCAAAGCATCCGTTAGTATACTTTATCAATGAGATAAGGCGGATATTCTTAGATATGGGTTTTACCGAGATGAGTGGACATTATATAGAATCTGCATTGTGGGACATGGATGCACTATTCATACCACAAGATCATCCGGCTAGGGATATGCAGGATACGTTCTATGTAAAGGACAGTAATTTTACAATCGAACATCCGGAAATCGAAAAAAGAATAAAAAGAATACACGAGAGAGGATTTGACGGATACTCTGGCTGGGGCTATAGATGGTCAAGCGATGATGGAAAAAAACTGATACTCAGGACGCATACAACGGTAACTACTGCCAGATACCTTTACGAACACAACACATATCCGCAGGCGATATTTTCAGTGGAAAAAGTATTCAGGCACGAGAGCGTTGATTGGAAGCACTTAGCAGAATTTTACCAGATAGAAGGCGCAGTATATGACAAAAATGTGAGCGTTGCGACGCTTAAATGGATACTCCGCACGTTCTATGGTAAGCTTGGATTCGAAAAAATAAGGCTTGTACCATCCTATTACCCATATACTGAACCAAGCCTGGACGTGGTTGTGGAAGTAGACGGCAAAGAAATGGAACTCGGTGGTTCAGGTATATTTAGGCCCGAAGTTGGTAAAATACTCGGACTGAAGGCCCCTGTTATGGCTTGGGGGATGGGCTTGGAACGTTTAGCTATGCTCTATTACGGATTAACTGATGTACGAGATCTCTACAATACAGACTTCAGCTTCCTAGAAGGTTACAAAATCAAATATTAAATATATCTCTAAAAAGAAAAATGACTCCTTTTGAAGAAATATTTATTATTAACGGATTTATAAATATCATGACTTAAGTGATCAAGATATCGCTAATCTATATTCCAGGATACATTATCTCGAGCATTCTAGCTTCCATCGTATTGGAGTATATGATCACGCATAATCCATATAGGATAAAATTTCAAATAATAAAATCAAAGAAGTTAGTTGGATCTTCACTTTTTTCTACTAGGATAACAAATAGAGATGCAATTTATTTGCCTAACCTCCAACTTTATAAGATATCCTCACCTGGATTCTCTTCTATTATAAGTAAAGAGTTGCTTGATCCGACTCTCGTTATGTTCGGAACAACTAGAAGTGATGTAGACTGGAAGTATCTAGAAAACGCTTACTTTTATGATGTTTTTGCCTTCTTTTATGGAGTATCGCTCTGGTTCATGGTCTTCCTAATAATGGTGCCGTACAACAATCTGTCAGATGTTCTCCCAAAATGGGATCCAGTTATTAACTATGCACTGCTTATAGTATTGTCTGTAGGCCTTCTTGAGGCTTCCATATCCTATATTTTCGCCCTGTACAGAAATAGCTATTCTCTAATATATTCATTAACTCTTTCTGTAATAGCCATAAATGCAACAACATTTGGCCCTGCTATGAGATGGATTGATAACATTGAAATTTTTATAAGGATTACATACCAGGTAGTTATTAACATACTTGCCGTACTTATCGTTATTATAGTTCACTCAGTAAATTCTGTATCATATAGGTATAGGCTTTTTGCCTATACTTCTTCTGCTTCATATGCTGCTTTTGCTACTATTCTTCTATATTCGCTAGTGGAAAAGGCAATGCTTTTAATACATTAGTTAAATATCTTTCACATATAAACTAAATTTCAGTATCAAAGGTGTCCTTTTATGTGTGCCTATTATATTGAGTGCAGGGATATATCAAAAAAGTATGTAAAAGGCCCTGAGGCCCTGAAATCTATTTCTTTCAAAGTCCCTGCAAGTGGTATATTATCCCTAATTGGAAGAAATGGGGCAGGCAAGACGACACTTATACGGATACTTTCAACAGAGCTTCTTCCATCGTCAGGTTATGCAGAAATTGACGGTATCGATATTATTGGAGAACCAGACGAGATCAGGAAAAGGATCGCAATAATTCCTCAAGAAGCGAGGGCCATATCTTGGCTTACCCCAATCCAGACTATAACTACATTCCTGCTCTACAGAGGGATCAACTATTCGGAAGCAAAGAGAAGATCAATGGAAGTCCTGAAAAAACTAGAATTGGAGCAAATTGCAGGCAAGCTAAATAGGACGTTATCTGGCGGGCAGAAGAGGAAGGTGCTTGTAGCTGCTTTAATAGCATCAGATGCAGACATTCTCTTTATGGATGAGCCAACGACCGGCCTTGATCCCATATCTAGAGCGGAGCTTTGGGACCTACTTGCAGAGCTTAAGAGGGAAAAATTCATCTTTCTTACGACGCACTATCTCGAAGAGGCAGAAAGGCTCTCTGACAGGATAGCAATACTTGATTCCGGCGAGCTCAAAGGTATCGGTACAATATCAGAACTAAGATCCAGACTGCCCAAAAAATACAGCATTAATCTGATTCAAACCTCAAACTTAGATGGCGAAATAGAAATAAACGGAACAGTCCTAAAGACAGGCAGAAGGTTATTCATAGACGAAGAAGAGGCCTATTCAATCGTACGTGATCTCATAAATAAAAATGCAAAGTTCTCAATAAATCCTATTTCACTTGAAGATATATACTATAGCATAGCTAAAAGAGACATCGGAGGCGATGCATACGTACAGGAGTAGCCAGCTAGCGGCATCTATCCTTGTCAACGCAATCTATGCAATGAAAAATTTTCCTATAACGCTAATCAATACGCTACTTTCGCCTCTTTCTTTCTTGCTTGTAATAACCCTTGCAAGCCATGGAAGGCTTATATCCGTTTCGGTTGGTGGGGCTCTTATAATGTCCATGGTATCGAGCGGGCTTGGTCTGCAGGGAGACCTATCGCATCTAAAGAATGATTTCAAGCTTCAGGACATTGTAGTAAGTTCGCCCACTACTGCGTCGGTTTATCTGGTTGGCATGGCTATATCGGAAATTGTTTATTCTATTCCAGCTATTTCAGTATTAGGCATACTTGCTTACTTTTTCATACACACTTCGGCAATAGGCGTACTTACCATAATAGGAGTACTTGTTGTAATGTTCTCATTCTCAATACTACTTGGCTTTACTCTAGCGACAATAACTTATGACATAATACAAAGTTGGGCCTTTTCGGGTATAGTTTCAACATTGATCTCTACCATCCCTCCTGTATATTATCCGATAACGTACATTCCCATGCCATTCAGGTATGCTGCTTATGCTTCCCCGACAACTTATGCGGCTGAAATAATCCAGAACTCTATAGGGATGATAAGTCTAAGTTCGACACAAATTGCAGAAGATTGGATAATAATAGTAATCGTTACAATACTATTGCTTATAATTGCGGTAAAGAAGGCAAAGTGGCGTGAGATATAAAGTTACAAGCAACCGAGGTAAAAATCAATAAACTATCCAAACAATGCCATTGGTTATAACCTCAAAATTTTATTCTAAGCCATCATTCTTTCGGCACTATGACATAAACCCTTTTTCCAATATATCTCTTTGGAACGTCCACTTTTCCTGAATTTCCGAAAAGTGTTACTGTCTTCTTGTACACAGTCTCAACCTTCTCCCTAATGATAAGATCCTGATCCCTTATTGAAAATCTGAAAAAATACGGCTTAAATCCAAACGTAATTGAGAGATACCTGATGCATAATGCAGACTTCCGTACTAACCAGTACATCTTAAACAATAAATTACAATCAGATTTGAATCACTTATACTCCTACTTTGAAGTCTCGGATGAAGGTAAGCTCTTTCTTTCTTCTTTCTTCCATTCGGGTTCCTCGAGGATGCCGTGAAATCCCAGGCTGAGAAAATACATAGTTGCGTATGAGATCGCAAAAACTGCCAGGCCTACTGCGCAAATTCCCATAATCTCTATTCCCAGGGTGTGTAACGCCAAATAACCACCACCAAAAAACAGACCGTTAGGAAGAATACTATTTCCGGAAAGAACAGCATAACTGTGCTGTGTAAAGAAACCAATCATTAGCACACCAAATATGCCACCCGTAAAGTGTCCCGAGAACAACCCCACGGGATCGCTGAACCATTTCCTCTTCGAAAAAAACCTATTTGCAAAAATGAAAATTGGACCGCCTAAAATGCCAAGTATTGCTGCGCTCAGCGGACTAACAAAACCGGCCAAGGGAGTAACAATAATCAGACCCATCAGTATTCCGTTAACTGCGTTCATTATTCCACCAGCATCCTTGTATAGAAGATAACTTACTGTAAGAGTGGAAAGCATGCTAGTAAGCGCAGCCATAAACGTTGTCATTACAACAATTAGGGTATCGTAATTAAAGGCTAAGACACTCCCGGGATTGAACCCGAACCACCCCATCATCAGAAGCAAGATGGCAAGGGTGAGGAAGCCATCATTTACTTTTATGATTTCTCCTGGGCTTCTCACGATCCCTTTCTTGCGCTCTTCCTGCCATATCCTAATAATAATGGCCAGACCGGCAAATCCGGCAGCCCCATGTACAACTAATCCTCCGGCAAAGTCCCTCATCCCCAGCAAGTATAACCATCCCGTCGGGTTCCATATCCACGCTGCCGGGAGGTTATAGATGACTATAAAATATACAATCGAAAACACCACGAAGACGGACATCTTCACTTTTCTAAGAATTACTACTGAAACAAGAGCAAGCGTGACAGACGCAAATGCGGTCTCGAATAGGAAGTAAGTAATTCCCAATAAGCCGGTGTTGAAATACGATGCTGATGTTGCCCACCATATTGTTGAGAACATCGCGGTTGGTGAATTTAGATAGCCTAGAACAAAACCTGGTTTATAGAGCGGATTTCCTATAATACCATATAGAGTTGGAGCAAAAGCTGTATTGAAGCCGATAACAGCCATTACTACAAAGGCGATTCCCGTGATCAAGATAGTTTTATAAAGACTGCGTTTCAACGCAATGCCAAGTTCTCCATATTCGAGGAAACCGACGGCAATAGTCATCAAAAACACGAGAAATGCTGAAAAAAGTACCCACAAGTTGTTGAGAAGTTGGATCATAAAATTCCCTTGTAAATCACAGGGAATTTTATAGACTTTTCGGTTCTCTTTGGATTAGTGGGGATAAATTCAATCAGCTTCTTTCTTCCTGAATTCTACGCAGCACAAATCCCTCGCATTACACTGGATATTGGCCAATTCTTTGTTAATATGGCATAATGATCTATGAAACACTTTATTGGTTAGGTCCCCTAATTGGAGACAGTCAAATTGGGTGTGTATTTTTACCCCCAGAATGTTAAAGAGATCCACTTTTCCTAATAACCCCTGTCCAATTTGCTGAATCACCCTGTCTTCCCGCTCATGATCTTTCATGATGTTCTTACTCATGAACCCGTAATATGCGGCATCTGTAACAGAAAGCTTTATTCATGCGTTCATGATCAAACATCATGAACATAAAGAATTACGGTCTCCGCGAGAAATATGAGGAACTCTAAAAGTTTGGAGACAGGCTTGCTGAAATGGAGAAACTGGTAAACTGGGAGGCTTTCAGGCCAATGCTTGCCGATCTCTACAGAAATAACACAGAACTGGGGGGAGACCAAACAACGATCCCATACTCATGGTCAAGGTACTCTTCCTGCAGTCTCTATACAATCTGGTTGATGAGGCCATGGAGAAGGAGATCCATAACCGCATAGACTTCATCAGTTTTTCTAAAATTTTTATTCTGTACGATACGTGATTCATGGTTGTCATGACAATTCTTCCACACCAATTAGTACATCTTAAACTATTTACAATATCTCCTGAACTGTATTTTGGCTTCATGTATATTATTTGAAAATATATCGTTCATCTGGAAAGAGAAAAACTTTTTAACATTATTGAAATTTAAATCTGGACGGATTGTTTTATTGTTCATAATTAAAAATCATCCCCTCCATTTAAATTTGTCATACACTTAATTCATCTTTTAACGAATGAAACTACATAGTTTAACAAAGAAATTAAATTAAACGGCAAGACATGCGGAGAGTCTGTAGTACTATATTGTATGTCTGTATAAAATAGAACCTTAATAGGAATGAAACATTGCTCCCAAGTCTATCTGCAATAGGTTGATAGCTTAAAAGAGATAACATAATTTTCTTACTTCATTAAAGGGTACGTTGCAATAAATCACTAGGCCCTATATTATGCAATGTGGACACTTTACCAAATTACTAGATGCGGAGGGAGGGATTTGAACCCTCGAAACCCTGCGGGAATGGACCCTAAATCCATCGCCTTTGGCCAGTCTCGACAACCTCCGCTTCCATAGCTGATCGTTTATCCCTAATTTATCTTTTCTCTTCCAACTGCGATTGCCCTAATTATGAACAAACGTGAAAAATTGGATCTAGTAAAGTATTTTAGTATTACCTTAATATACTGTTGATGTGAATTGGACTATAAAACTGGTTATGTTCAATTCGACCAGATAAGGATAACTCCTATTTTTGTAGCTGTAACCGTACTTTCATCCATGGGAGTTTTTATGGATGGATTTGCGCTGAGTATTTTTTCTGCAGCCCTTCCTTATCTTAAGAACTATATACTTGTGAAATCGATACTTGTATCCCTTGCTGCCTCTGCCATTTATATTGGAATGTTCGTGGGAAGTTTCGTTATTGGGCATCTCTCGGACACCATTGGAAGGAAGAGAATGTATACTTATGATCTTGCCATAACCAGTTTGTTTCTCGTCCTAACTGGAATATCGAGGAATTTCGCAGAATTTTTCATTTTTGAGCTGCTGGCTGGAATAGGAATAGGGGCGGACTATCCACTTAGTTCATCAATAGAGGCAGAGTTTTCTCCTCGGGTATCAAGAGGCAGGTTTTTAGTCTTCAATATTTTTATGTGGACTATCGGGTCCATAGTTTTTTATCTAATATCCATACCGCTCGTAGGTTACTTTGGTTCATCCTCATGGAGATGGATGTACTTCGTAGGTGCAATAATTCCCATCGCTGTAATAATTTCAAGGCATGCCCTTCCTGAAAGCCCTTACTGGCTAGTGAAAGCCGGAAGGTAAAAGAAGCAAAAAAAGTAGCAGAGAACATCGGGAAGGAAGCTGGCACTCCGAACGTAGATGTCCCATCTGTTGAATCTGGCAGTAGTTCAATTAAATCCGTATTTTCTGGATCGTACCTGCCTCTCATCATGTTTGCCTCTATCGCCTGGTTTGCATACGATGTTTCCAGCTATGGGGTATGGAACTATACCCCCTCAATATTTGTGTCCACAGGCATTTCGGTTGTAAGCAGCATAGTTTCGACCCTGCTTGAGGACCTCCCAGTCATAGCTGGATTTATAGTATGTCTAATACTTATAGACCGCATAGGCAGAAGGGTGCTACAGGCGGCCGGGTTTGGCCTAGCTGGTATATCCCTACTTACTTTCGGATTATATTCAATGCACCACACATTGCCTTTCATTCTCATATTTATAGCATTTGCCATGATGCATCTCTTCCATAACATAGGCCCTACTAACCTGACTTACGTTTATCCTGTGGAAATATTTCCGACGCGCGTGCGTGGGACTGCAATGGGTATAGCTACATCTGCATCCAGAATTGGGGCAATACTTGGCGTATTCGCATTTCCGCTGCTCATAGGCACGTTCAGTCTTTCTGCAGGGCTCCTCTTTTTTGCTATATTTGAATTCCTTGGTTTCATAGTTACGGTAATTCTCGCTCCAGAGACGAAGGCCACTGCACTTAAATAAGATAGAAACAACAAAGATAAAATATCATCCCAATATTTTAGTGCGTGGTTATATTACTAAACCCCAACATATTGGAATCTTCATTCATACCAGAAAGACTAAGGGCAAGGGACTCCGAGATAAGCAAGATAATGGAGGTCGTCATTAAGCCTGCTTTAAACAATATAACTACGAACCTTATCATATACGGGGATTCCGGTACTGGGAAGACTGTAACAATGAGATTCCTTGCAAGAGAGGTAAGGAACCCTAAGATATTTTATATTAATGCAATATCCTATAGATCCGTTAAAAACGTATTGGTTGAGCTTCTTTCCCACGAAGGCGTAATAATTTCTGAGAGAGCTTCCTACGCAAACATATACACGAGGCTAGAGAAGGCCATTGAAAAATACGACAAAACGGTAATACTAGTAATTGACGAAGCTGCGAATATACTTAGGACAGATGAGGAAGGCCTCTATTATCTATTTAGATCAAAGGATTCTTTTGATGTAAACATATCAGCCATATTCATAGCAATGGACGATCCGGCCCTCCTCCTTAATCAGAGGATAAAGAGGTCATACGGGCTATTTAATGAGCTAAAGTTCAAGAGGTATTCCAAGGATGAGATAC
The DNA here is from genome assembly GCF_000011185.1 of Thermoplasma volcanium GSS1. Taxonomy (NCBI): domain Archaea; kingdom Methanobacteriati; phylum Thermoplasmatota; class Thermoplasmata; order Thermoplasmatales; family Thermoplasmataceae; genus Thermoplasma; species Thermoplasma volcanium. The sequence goes on from NC_002689.2 coordinate 1,100,254, forward strand.
TGGAAATAGTGAGAGATAGGGCGAGGATGTCATTGAACACTACGAGTTACGATGATACAATTATTGACTATATTGCCGAGATATCATCGGAGTTCGGAAGTGCAAGGGTTGCAATAGACATACTTGCTAAAGCAGCCCACATAGCTGAGTACAGGCGATCGGAGAATATCTCCTATGACGATGTTAGGGCTGCCAAATCGATGATAAGCCCATACGTTACAGAAAGCAAACTGGCATCTCTAGACAAATACGAGCTCGCCGCTCTATTAGCTATATGCGGATGCCTATCGCATTCAGTCAGCACGGACATAGCGTGTGTGTCAGAACAGCTGAAGATACTCCGAGAGCAGTATTCCCTCGATCCAGAGATGGACATATATGAGATCCTAAGAAAGCTTGAGGGGCTAGGCATAATCAACAGCTATGTTGAAAGTAGTGGGAAATCCTCCGGAGTAAGGAAAAAGATATCAATTCACGATGTACCAGTCAGCGTTCTAGCTGAAAAGATAGGAAATCTTCTAAACGGGATGGCATGAAATTAGTTGAGAATATAAAATCGAACGGCTGGAACGCACGGCGGAGACATCTCTCATAATATCTATAGTCTATGGTGCCGTCATCATCAAGATTCACTATCTTTCTACTCTCATCCGAGACAGTATACTTTATTATTTGTCCTAAGCTCACCTTACCAAAGGTCTCAGCGGCCTTTAATGCAGATCTTGTTACCGTATTCACAGAATACTCACTGCTATGCCTTGTAATTTTCTTTGAAATCGTGAAGTAATTCAATGGAAATCGCCTTATGTTCTTAATGTATCTGTGCTCAAGAGCTTCTATTTTCGCCTTAGAAGACATAACATCTTCCACTGTACGGCACTCTCGCAATACTTCTAGTGCCTCAACCTGGAACCTCTTGCATATCTCTGGAGCATCCGCCCTCCGAAGTTCTATTCCTCTCACCTTATACGATCCGTTGTAGTCTAGGCCATAATAACGCGATGGCGAACCGCTCCCATCATTTTCTGGCAAAAATACTATCCATCTGTAGTGGCCGCTAACAACTATATCGACCATTGTTCTTTCTCTGATCTCCCTTATAACCTCCTCTATGTCACCGTTTCCGCTGATCCACAGAGAATCCACTATACCATGTATCATTTCAAATCCATGGTCATGGGCTATACTTATGGCATCTGCCAGCAGCTTTCTACCTATTTCTGTTATGTCTTCATGCACCTCAATCTTCCCAAACTTTGCATTCTTATACCCGGTGTACCCGAAAGAAGTCAGCAATAACCATTTCAGTGCAGCGTTCCTATTGCTATAAACTTCAGAAGATGCAGATATCCTCTTGTAAAAAAGCCTTCTTTCAAGCAAGCCGTTTAGTGCTTCTGGAAGAAACTTTACGTTGCCCGGAGAAAGATTATACTTCACTATTATGCTTGGGTACATTGAAGAAAAGTCTATTTCATAGACATCTCTATATATCCCAGGTACAGGTTGGAACACTAGGCCACCCCTATCCCTCTTTATAAGTTCCTCTGGGCTCTTTTGGCCTTCATGGTCGTCCTTTTTCATCGGAACTAGAAGGCCCCTATTAACGGCAAGCGCCACTTCCATAGAGGAAACTGCAGTTCCAGGAGTTACTATAGAAACTGATACAGGATTAAGGTATGATACTCTTGATACTTCAAATATACCGCTTAACCCACTTTCGCTGTAGAGAAAGGATGAGGCAGGTATGGCAATCCTATCCTGTATATCGATGTATGCATCCCTGAAATATATTTGCCCATATGAAGTAAAAGAACGGCCTGGGTAATATCTAGCTGGCACACCTATCATGGAGAGCTTCCTGTAGAAATATTCTGGCCCATCGTATACTACTACATGCGAATCAAATAACATATCCTCAAGTGCCTGGTCATTTACGGCCTTTCCGTTTACTTTACAAGAACTGCTGGTGCAAGATACGTAAATAACATTCAAATCAGGGTCTTCGTCATAAAATGTCCTTAGCTGGAAAAACTCTAGGCCGTTTGAGGCCATAAACCTCAGGACAGGATCTATGTCCGCATTGTAGACGCGAAAGCGCCTCCCATACCCAAGCTTAGCGTAAATTAGGTTTCCGAGCCTGTAAGCAGACGAAGGGCGGGTATATATTTTTAGGCCCAATATATACCCGTAAACATCAGGCATCTCTGCCCATTCATACCTCAAACTTGATTGATCAAGATCCCTAGCAAGGTTGTCAAGATCGTACCTATCACCAGAAACAAATATCCAAGTGCTATTTCTGTACCTCTTCTTCTTTATCTTATTATTTCCTGTATATTCATACACAGTTATTTCGTCTGATCCTCTTGCATTGATAATCGTTTCATCACCTCGATCAGCACTGAAATGATGAAACCCGTCTCTGCATCAAGGCCAGAAAACAAAACTTCTGCCGCATGGGATTTGCCATAGGATAGGAGTCTCTGTAAGACCTCTGCATCTGATCTACGCATGACTTTCTCCATCTCAGCTATCTTAGACGATAGGTCAGAGAGGCTCTGTCTCGTACTCGGTATGCTCCTTCCCATAAAAGCCACCCAACATCATGAAGTTGAAAATATTTGTACCACCTAAAACAACGAAGTATATGTCGCAGTTTCTGTAATAGCTTTTAATTCGCATAACATCGTACAGATTCTCTATGTCTTCGTTATTCCATCCATTAACAACATCATGTCTAATCAATATTATGTATGGATCCTCATCCTGATCTACAAGTATCCTTACTAGCTGGTGCACTGTGAGTATCCTTTGTATCCTTGCCCCATCATTTATCTTGTCTTCGTCTATAACTATGCCATCAGACAGTAGAAGGTGAAAACTGCTGTATTGGTGTAGCAAATCCTCTATGATTGGATATTCCATATCCATATTGTCCATTATTATCAAATTACCAGGCATATATATCCATTAAGTGCCTATGGAAAATGATTCCTGAAAACTCTAGAGATGAGAAATAATCTAGAAGTTACTGGCTGCGTAATTCGGTGATACTGTTATACTGCCCTTAAAAAATTAAAACGGAATATCTACATAATTGCTGCCATTGCTCAATGAATTGCAATGGATGTGGAATTAAAATATTTAACAAAGACTATCGCCTTTATCTTCCATAACGTAATGGATACGTAAAATCACAACTGCATTTTTTTGTTCAATTTTTTCTCGCAAAACATGGTTCTAGAGCTTAAAAGTTTAAGGCGATGCCACATATATAACCTCAGACTGAAAAATCAATTTTTACAAAAAATATGTGTACACGTAAGTTAACCAATAACAAATAAATCCAGAAAATCATCTCTTATCCATAGCCATAAACGTTTCTTGTAATAGTTTTTCTGCAACTATTGCAAAATGGAAAAAGGAAAAATGTTAAAATGGCTATTGCAAACCTTAAACAAAAAGCTTAAGATACTAGAGTATGCCTAGATACGAACGTATAGTATCATTAAGCCCTGCGATCACAGAGATACTATTCATGATAGGGCTGGGTGAATACGTGATCGGAGACTCCGCTTTCTGCGTAAGGCCAGATAAAGCTAGAAGAATACGCAAGGTCGGGAGTTACGGAACGGTAAGGATGGAGATCCTTGAGGAGATAGACCCAGACGTAATATTTACTATTTCAGGGTTCCCCCACAATCTCTCGACTTTGCTCTCTGAAAAATTCAATGTAAAGGAGCTAAAGCTTCCGTCCAATGTGGCAGGGATACTAAACTTGGTAATGGAAGTTGGCTATGAAACTGATGCTGTAGAAGAAGCAAGGGAACTTTACCGTAATTTAGTAGAGCAAATAGGAAAGATAAACTATAAAGTTGGAACGGTTTACATAGAGCTTGACCTGGGCGGCCCCGTATCATTTGGCGCATACAGCTACATAACCGATGCTCTTTACCTGAAGGGCTTAAACAGCATATATCAGGGAGAAAGAAGAGAATGGCTAACTCCAGACTTTAGTTATGTTAAAAAAATGGACCCAGACATTATTATATTCGAACCAAAGATGTTCAGATCCATTGATGAGGATAAAATAGTAAATGAAAGGGGCTGGTCTGATTTAAAAGCAGTCAAAAACGATAACGTATTCGTTACGCCTGGAAACTACGACTTCTTTGCACACCATGGACCATCTTTTATTACCGAGGTTCTGCCATGGATCGATACAATTATAGAGAAATCTAAAAATAAATAAAAATTAAAAAAATTTATACGATTACATCGAGGCGTAATAGTCAGCATCATAGGGTTCCGGCCTAAGGCCCTTTCTCTCACGTATAGACCTGACCACAGAATCTTGAAGCTCTGGGGGAACCTTCTGATAGCCTGCATTTTCAAAGCTCCAGAGAACTTTACCTCCGGTAGCGCTCCTGATGGCTGATGCGAAACCAAACATGCCTGAAACCGGTATTCTTGCAACTAAAGATACTTCCTCGCCTTCCTGAGTCATGTCCTCTATAACACCGCGCCTCTGCTGGACTTCATTTATTGCTGATCCCATTTCTTCCTGTGGTACGTTAATAAACACCTTTTGGACTGGTTCGAGGAGTATCCTCTTTGCTTCGCACATTGCACCGTATATTGAGTTCCTTCCTGCAGGTATAACCTGTGCAGGGCCTCTGTGTATGCTATCCTCGTGCAGCTTCGCATCAACAAGCCTTGCCTTAACTCCGAAGACTTTTTCATTGGCTAACGGGCCACGGTTCATGACCTCCGTGAAGGCTTCTATCAGCAGTTCCATTGTTTCATCAAGGTACTGTATTCCCCTGGTTACATCAAACATTATATTTGTTCCCTCTACACACACAAGTCCCCTAGCTTCTTCCCTGTCTATCCCTTTGCTCACAAGAGTCTCAATAATGGTTTTCTTATCCTTAAACTTGGATCCCTGTGGTATGTCACCATCTTCTATGGCCTGTATAACCTCTGGCTTCAAAGGTTCGACCTCAAAATAGAACCTGTTGTGCTTGTTTGGAGATTTTCCCTCGAATGGCCCTCCCTTCTTTTCTACAGTCTCACGGTATACCACTATAGGCTCTGACGTCTCAACTTCAATCTTGTAATCATTCTTTATCCTGTAAAGCGTCACATCCAGGTGCAATTCTCCCATACCAGAAATCAGGTGTTCTCCTGTCTCCTGGTTAATATCCACCTGTATGGATGGATCTGCCTTCGAAATATCCCTTAAAACATCTATTAATCTGGGAAGATCCGCAGTATGTTTGGCTTCTATGGCTAACGTCACGACTGGTTCTGAGTAGTGTATCATGGGTTCAAATGGTTCCATATTCTCTATTGACGAAACGGTTGAACCTGCTATAGCGCCCTTAAGGCCTACTATCGCAGCTATGTTACCAGCCGTTACCTCCTCAACTGGTATCCTATCAGGGCCGACCATCATCGCCAAGGTCTGAACCTTGCCCTTTCCGTCGCCCGAAATATAAAGGTCAGTTCCCTTCTTAACTGTACCGCTAAAAAGACGGCCTATAGCTATTTCTCCTGCGTGCGGATCAATTATTATCTTGGTTACCATCATTGCTACTGGGCCCTTGAAGTCGCAGCTAACCATCGATTTACCGACTTCAGTTTCAAGATCGCCCTTCCATATCTGTTTTATCCTATAGGACTGCGCTGTTTTTGGATCTGGAAGATGCCGTATAACCATGTTCAGTATAATTTTGTGCAGCTGGTTTTTCTGTGCCAGTTCCTTCTGTTTTCCGTTCTTCACATACTCTACTATATCTTTGAATGTAATTTTGGTCTCTGCCATTGATGGTACTGATATAGCCCAGTTATTATAGGCAGAACCAAAGGCAACCTTCCCATCTTGAACTGAAACTTGCCATTCCTTTGTAAACTCTTTTGGAGCGTACTTTGAGATGAGCTTGTTGACATCTGAAATGATCTTCGTGAATCTCTTTTGCATCTCGTCGCTGTTTAGCCTCAATTCATTTATCAGGCGGTCTATCTTATTAATAAACAGGACGGGCTTTACATATTCCCTGAGGGCCTGCCTGATAACCGTTTCAGTCTGTGGCATCACGCCTTCTACCGAATCTACAACTACTATGACCCCGTCAACTGCTCTCATTGCCCTTGTTACGTCGCCGCCAAAGTCCACGTGCCCAGGGGTATCGATTAAGTTAATTAAGTATTCCTTCCCCTGAAAGGCGTGCACCATTGAGGCTACGGCGGCATTTATCGTTATGCCTCTAGCCTGCTCCTGTTCATCATAATCAAGTACGAGCTGCTTACCAGCAAGCTCTTCACTCATCATTCCTGCCCCTGCAATAAGGTTGTCGCTAAGGGTCGTTTTACCGTGATCAATATGGGCAACTATACCTATATTCCTTACCAGTTCCGTATGCTCAACAATTCTTAGTGCCTTCTCAATATTATCTTCTTTTCGTCCCATAAATAAACACCTAGTTTAATATAATATTAAAAAAAATTAACTCTTTATCTGTATCTCTATTTGCACACCGTCGGGTATCGGTATCCTCATAAGTTGACGCAACGTCCTCTCATCAGCATCCACATCTATGAGTCTTTTATGTATTCTCATCTCCCAATGATCCCACGTATTTGTTCCTTCCCCGTCTGGACTCTTTCTGACAGGGACAACTAATTTTTTTGTTGGGAGCGGCATAGGCCCATGAATTTCCACTCCCGTCCTGCTGGCGATCTCTTTGATCTCGCTGCATACCATGTCAACTATTTTGTGCTCAGTGCCACTCAGTGAAATCCTTGCCTTATAGGAAGCCATAAAGATTACCTCTTTTCCAGATCAATACACTGACCCGCAGCTACAGTTTGGCCCATATCACGGACCGCAAACCTTCCAAGCTGCGGTATCTCGGATACCTTTTCAATCACCAATGGCTTGTCCGGTATGACTTTAACTATAGCTATATCCCCAGTCTTTATGAAGTCTGGCTTATCCTTCAACGTCGTACCATCCTTCGGGTTTAGAGTCCTGACTATCTCATCTATCTTGCAAGCTACCTGTGCTGTGTGTACGTGGAAAACGGGCTTGTAACCAGGGGCAATAACGCTGGGGTGGTTGAGAACCACTATCTGAGCAGTGAATGCCCTTACGACTGTCGGTGGAGAATCAAGGTGACCGCATACGTCGCCACGCTTTATGTCATTCTTTGCGATACCTCTGACGTTGAAACCTATGTTGTCGCCTGGCTCAGCCTGCTGAAGAGGTTCGTGGTGCATCTCTATGGACTTAACATCGCCTTGCTTGTCTGCAGGCAGGAATATTACCTTGTCACCTGGTTTCAAAACTCCGGTCTCAACTCTGCCCACTGGAACTGTTCCAATACCAGTTATAGAATAAACATCCTCAACAGGCACTCTGAGTGGTTTGTTTATTGGTTTTTCTGGCACCTTAAATGCATCCAATGCCTGAAGAAGAGATGGCCCCTTGTACCATGGCATATTTGGGCTAGGCTTTGTTACGTTGTCTCCCTTATAACCGCTTATAGGCACGAACGTAGCATCCTTGTATCCAATGGTCTTGAGCAGCTTCTCAGCATCAGCTTTAACTTCATTGAACCTCTTTTCACTGAATGGAGGCTCAGTAGCATCCATTTTGTTTATTGCGACAACTATCTGAGGTACACCCAGTGTCCTCGCAAGGAAAGCATGTTCCCTGGTTTGTTCCATTACACCCTCTCCTTCCCTGGCAGATATAACCAATATGGCAGCATCTGCTTGGCTTGTACCTGTAATCATGTTTTTGACAAAGTCCCTGTGACCAGGAGCATCGATAAGTGTAAAGTAGTACTTATCTGTTTCAAACTTCCTGTGTGCCAGGTCTATTGTAACTCCTCTCTCTCTTTCCTCCTTGAACCGGTCCATGACCCAAGCAAACTCGAACGTTGCCTTACCCTTCTGCTCAGCTTCCTTTCTGTATTCCTCTATAATATGTGCCGGGATCTCTCCGTGCTCAAAGAGGAGCCTTCCTACTAGCGTAGACTTTCCATGATCTACGTGACCTATCGTTATCAGATTTAGGTGTGGTTTCTGACTTGCCATTATTTTCACCTTTTTATCAATACCTGGAGAATATTTACTCTCTCGCAGTTTGAACCCTAATATGTTGATCCTTATTTAGCTTTTTCGTGAAAAAGGAGACATACAGCGATCCGATGTAAGTCAAGTTTTGTCGGTATTTACTGTTAGATAATGTTAATAAGGATAAATGCTTAATCTATTCAGCTATGGTTTTAACAGATCTATACGGCAGACCCGTTTTAAGCCTTAGGATACAGCTCAATACGACGTGCAATTTTAACTGCTTCTTCTGCCATATGGAAGGTACAGAGATCAGTGGAGAAGCGCTTAAACCTGAAGAAATCGAAAGAGTAGTAAAGATAGCCCACAAATTTGGGGTAAATAAGATAAAGCTTACCGGTGGGGAACCTACACTTCGAAGAGATCTAATCGATATAGTGAAGAGAATAAGGAAGTACATAACTGGCAACATATCAATGACAACTAACGGTGTTATGCTTCCAATTCTAGCATACGAACTTAAGAAGGCTGGGCTAGACAGGGTGAATATATCAATGCATGCCTTTGATGAAGACACTTTTCAAGCTATAACTGGAGTCAATTCGCGGGACAGGATAATTAAAGCTATAGATGCAGCAAACGAAGCTGGCCTTACTCCTGTTAAGATTAACTTTGTAGTTCTCCGAGATCTAAACGTGGATCAGATACCTGACATGATAGAATTGGCGGCAGAGAAACATGCGATACTGCAGCTTATAGAATACGAGACGACTAGGGAAGGAGAATCATCAAAAGAATACTTAAAGTACCATATGCCCCTTGACAGTCTGGAAAAAGAAATCGCAGACAAGGCGCTATCAATAGAAAGAAACGAGCTGCATAATAGACCAAGGTATATTATAAGAACACAGGCAGGCGAAGTGAAAGTTGAATTCGTAAAACCACAACGTAATCCAGACTTTTGTGCCCACTGCACACGTTTGCGCATTACATCAGAAGGCGAGTTCAAGACGTGCCTCATGCGTTCAGATACAAACGTAAAGTTCAAAGGCATAAATGACGAAAAAACTATCTCCGAACTATTCCGCCAAGCAGTGCTAAGAAGAGAACCGTATTGGAGGCCTGGCGATGAAGTTAGACAGAACGAGGTTCTAGCTAAAAGCATTATTCAAAATAAGAGAAAATAAAATCGAAATTCACATTTCTTGACACATGAACTATTTATTTATGATATAAATAAGAGGACGATAAGGGGAGCTTCGTAAGAGGCTGAGAGGATCCGAGAAGGATCGACCCTTTGAACCTGATCCGGGTAATGCCGGCGGAGGGAAGTATGTTGTTTGATTATAGTTTTCGGGATTACGACGAAGTAAGAAAATTTCTTGACACAGCTGAGTGGAATAGAATACACACATCAATGGCGCTAACAATGATAGCAAGCTTCTTTGTATGGGGCCTTCTTCTTGTTACAGCACCATTAGTCACGGAATGGCCAATCGTACCCTCATGGGGCTATATGTACGTACTGCTTTCTTCACCAGCAGGCCTTCTGATTGGAAATGTTGTCCTTGGGAGAACATCAGATTTGCTTGGCAGAAAATCTCTTTTTATGGCCACGCTTGCTCTAGGAATCGCAGGTATCCTTGGTATAATCTTTTCTAGAAATTTCTTTGAGATCCTTGCCTCCATATTCATAGCTGAATTTGGATTTGGAGGTGAAGAGACCGTATCACTTGCATTTCTTGCAGAGCAATTTCCACTGAAGTATAGAGGTAAAGTACTTGTATTGGTTTCAAACTCTGCAAACGTAGGCGTTGCAGCCATATCCGGAATATTTATAGCATTTGGGTACTCAATTGCTATTGAGAAGCTTATTTTTGGGGTAATGGCCATAGGCGGGATCACTATTGCTCTCTATACGCGGAGTCGTATCCCAGAAAGCCTAAGATGGTTCTACACCAAGAATAGCGATACCTTAATAGAGAAGCCCCAGATGCATGTGATTCCATTCATCGTCCTTTCAATGTTCGCCATAACAATTGTTCTCACATTTGCCCTGGTTGCAGATATACTTGGCCCATACGAATATCCGAAATATACATCAATTATACCTTTTATATACGGGCTTGGAGAAGCAATATCTGGATTTGCAATAATAGCCTTTATTGACAGAATAGGAAGAAGGTTAACTTCAGTCATCGCATATATGGGTGGTTTTCTCTCCATGGCTGTCTTTCTTCTATACCTGATAAGCAGCTTACCCTTCTTCGTTTTCCTAGTATTGCTCGTCATAAATTCATTCTTTGGAGAACTCGGCTGGGCCGTTAGAGAAATCCTTCAGCCTGAGCTGTTCACTACAATTAGGAGAGGTTCCGGCATAGCAGCTGTTAGAGGAATAGCATATGCCCTGTACATAGTATCCATCTTTGTTTTGAATGGTATAAGTGTATTCGAATACATGGTATTCGCAACCATTATATGGGTCATTGGTTCCATAGGATCAATACTGTGGTATTCGAAGGGTTATGAAACATTAAACAAAAGCTTAATATAATGTAATAAAAAATTTAGAAATCAAATACCACATCCTGGGCAAGCGGCAGAGTCTGCCCCCAGTTCTTGGTCACCGTCTGCCTTCTCATGTAAAACTTCCAGGCATCGCTGCCGCTCTCTCTTCCACCGCCAGTATCTTTTTCTCCTCCGAATGCTCCGCCGATCTCTGCACCGGCAGTGCTAGTATTGACGTTCGCAAGGCCGCAATCCGATCCGTAGGGCGAGAGAAAAGCTTCTTCCTCGCGCAGATCAGTGGTAAATATGGATGACGAAAGACCCTGTGGGACGCTGTTATGTATTTCCAATGCTTCTTCGATAGTCTTATACTTCATTACGTAAAGTATTGGAGCAAACGTTTCTTCCTTGACTATTGGCATGTTGGGATTTGCCTCTATTATTGTGGGTTCGACATAATGCCCTTTCTCGTAACCCTTAAGACTTATTTTCTTTCCGCCATATAAGACTTTTCCACCCTGTTTCACGGCTTCGCTGATTGCCCCTTCATAGTCACGAACTGCATCCTCGTCTATGAGAGGGCCGACTAGTACACCCTTCTCCCTGGGGTCGCCTACCTTTACTTTGGAATAGGCATTGACAAGCTTCTTAACGAATTCATCGTATATCTTTTCGCTCACAATGACACGGCGGGTAGTAGTACATCTCTGACCTGCTGTAGCTAGTGCACCGAATACAACTCCACGAAGGGCTAGATCGATATCTGCTTTATCAGACACAATTGCACCATTGTTTCCGCCTAGTTCCAGTATGGATTTGCCTAATCTCTTTGCTACATTTTCTGATATCTTCCTACCAACTGGAACTGATCCGGTAAATGAGACGAGAGGTATTCTCGGATCATTTGTTATCCAATCCCCACCTTCACTTCCAGAACTGACCATAAGGTAGAATATGTTAGGTACATTATTCCTCTTCAATACCCGCTCAATAACCTTCATGACGGCTACTGCTGTGAGCGCTGCCTTTGAAGATGGCTTCCAAATAACGACATCACCAGTTACGGCTGCTATAAAAGAATTCCATGACCATACAGAAGCTGGGAAGTTGAAAGAAGTTATAACGGCAATTGGGCCAAGTGGAACCCATTGTTCATACATCCTATGATAAGGCCTTTCACTGGCTATGGTAAGTCCGTAAAGTTGCCTTGAAAGACCAAGAGCGAGATCGGAGATATCTATCATCTCCTGTATCTCCCCCTCCCCTTCGCTCGGAGTCTTTCCTGCCTCTATCGTAACTATCCTGCCAAGGTTTCTCTTCTCTTTCCTTAATTCATCCCCTATATCCTTAATTATCAGGCCACGTTTTGGGGCTGGGATCATTCTCCACTTCTTGAACTCCTCTTGGGCTTTTTTGACCATTTCATCATAATCTTCCCGGGTAGCCATAGAAATCTTTGCTATCTCGCTTCCATCAATTGGGCTATAGACTGTAAGCATCTTGCCAGCTGGCTTCTTCCATTCTCCGTCGTATATCCCAGAGTTAACCCTCTCAAGACCTAGAATAGAAAGAGCGTCTTCTTCTAATACTGCTGCCATATGCATTGTAGTGAAAAAATGTATATTAATTTTGATCTTTATTCACGAATGATGAAAACTTATTTTATTTCAATTTTTCTGAATTTATCCTTCTCGCTTTCAGACTTAGGCTTGCTTGCTTCTCTTATCTCTCTCTGTAATTTAGCAAAGTTTTCTGGCAAAGTAGCAAGGTAAAACAGCCTCTCAAGCCTTTCATAAGTCTTTTTGGATAGTTTGATAGTTATCTCTATGTCCATACTTGCATCACTCAAGTACAACATTCAAATATCCATTTGAATATTCCGCCGATACCGGCCTCCTATCAGAGATGGATTCTGGTAGATAAAACACCCGCTTCCAATTCTCTATCTCTATAGTAAGTTCACCCCCATGGTTGAAAAGGTTTATGTTCTCCTTTGCGGCGAACGGCATCTTTATCTTTAGTATGTATTTTTCGCCGCTTTTCGAATACTTTATCGGTGTGCCTTTATAGAATATCTTGTATGGATCTTCGTCTCCATAGATAAGTTTTCCTAATTCAACTAATTTTTCATGGCCTATAGGCTCTTCCTGAAGAAGTTTTACTTTGAAAACCTTGACATCAACAAATGAGTGCTCCATTTCATCTATTATGTCCTGCTGATTCACCCTCATCTTCTCAAAGAAGCCGCCAGTTTCGTCTGAAAGTATCTTGTTTATTACTACGGCGTCAACAGGATAACCATACAGAAGTAAATAGGTATAGGCTCTCTTCGTTTCACTGAAAGACATATTATCAGGATTAGTAACTAACCGAATGGATGTCACTTCATTGTTTGTGAGGATCTTTCTAATGTCTGTAAGCTGTTTATAAAGCAAATCAATATTTTCGAATACCTCATCGTCCGGCAACGGTATGTCTACAAATGGCTTTAGTATAGGCCTAGCGACACGCGCAGTTTTCCTACCAAGGGGGAAAAGCTTGTCCATGTACCATGTCATAACCTCTGGGAAGGATAGCAGCTGGAGGGCAGCTCCAGTTGGCGCGCTATCCATAACTATGGTATCATACTCTTCATCGTAATAGTAGTTCCTGAGGTATAGTAGTTCCGAGGCTTCCTCGAAGCCGGGCAATGTAGCTATCTCATCTGCAGAAACTGGATCCAGCCCCTGTGATAAAAATAAGGAGCGGAGATAATCTTTTAGCTCGCCCCAATGCTCATTAATCGATTGGACTACGCTTACTTCCTGCCCATAAAGGTTTTCTCCTAGCTTCTTAATGTTATGCCCAATTTCCATCCCGAACGCATCCCCAAGACTGTGGGCTGGATCTGTTGATATTATAAGCGTTTTCTTTCCTTCCGCAGCCAATAGCGAACCTGTTGCAGCTGCTATTGATGTCTTTCCAACACCGCCTTTTCCAGTATAAAGCAATATTCTAGGTTTCATATTTTCACCTCATTGGAATATTTCAATTCTATCAATTACTATGAAGGCTAACTCCATTAACAGATCTATGTCTGGAGACTTCTTTGCTTTTTTCAGATAGTCCATAGATTTCGTAATGTACTGCTTAGCCACAGAGAAAGAATAGTCTATAGATCCGCTCTTCAGAAATATGTCCTTAAGCAAGGATTTGTTAATTTCCCTCCTTCCGTTGATCATGTCTATGATCGCCCTTCTATCGTTATCATTGGAGTTTCTCAATGCGTAAATAATAGGCAGAGTTAGTGCATCGTGTTTTATATCCACAAAAGTGGGTTTGCCTGTGTACCTATCATCTCCTACTATGTCCAGTATGTCATCCGTCACTTGGAAAGCCATGCCGAGGTTGAATGCAAAATTTGATAGTATTTCCCTTGTTGGACGATCTGCTTCGGCTACTATTGTTGCACCAAGGGCGCAAGCTTCAAAGAAATGTGCCGTTTTGTTCTCTATAATCTTATAGTATGTATCTTCTGTTATATCAAGATTTCCCAAGTTAACGGCTTCAAGTATTTGCCCTTCGGCTAACCGGCTTGATGCATCCGCCATGACCTTCGAAACAAGAGGGCCGTACCTAGATCCTAACTCATAGGCTTTTGCAAACAAGTAATCAGCAACAACTATTGCATTATTTATTCCTTCTTTATAACTTAAGGTTGGCCTTCCCCTCCGCATAGGTGAATCATCGATTATATCGTCGTGGATCAAACTCGCAGTGTGTATTAGTTCGTAACCAGCTGCGAGGTCTAATATCTTAAAATAAGGATCATCTGTGCTGGATTCAAAGGCCAGGATCGTAAGGAGGGGCCTGAACCTCTTGCCGCCGGCTTCTATGGTATATTTTGCCATTCGGTCAAGATCAGGTTCTTCGCTTTTAACCACTTCAAAGAGCCTTTCGTTGACTTCCTCAATCTTGCTGTGGAGGGCTAGTTCCCATTCATAGAAGCTTTTCATGAACTCAGTTCTATCCTCATATCGTATTAAAAGTTTTAACCGTTTCGAACCAGTTAACCAATAATCTATCTCTTTATGTTCTTATCTTCCGAATAAGTTATAGTATAATTATGTGCATTCGCACATAACCTGACATTCTTTCCTAGCTAAAGCTTCGGATGTCCTGGGATCACAGTCGTCCTAAGCGTGGTCAACGTGTCCACGAGCTGTACACTCGGATAATTTACTATCACTAATCACCATGCATCCATACCTAGAGTACTCTTTCGATGTTATTTCTAGTATCCGCATAGGTTACGAAAATAAATTAAATATATCGATACACGCCTTTCGAACTTCATCTCCTCAAGACCGCAGCTTTCTTGCTATATTCCCTTGTAAATTCATTATAGAAGGATATAGAAACAAAAGACGAATGTTGTAAGGTGGTATTAAAAGGAAATACAATTTGCATTATGCCTGATATCAGAAGATATTAAATGGTGTAGCAATATTGCAATCGATTCAATAACGTGTTATTTTTATACAGCTCCAAGCCAATAAACTATAATTATATCCAAGAACATAAATTATAAAACTTATCTGCCACGCCTCATCAGCGCGACAGAGTTATTTCAATGGAAGAAACATTAGAGCTGCCCCTCTCTCCCTGAAGGGTCTCTGTATCAAGTCTTATCTCTTCGTACTTTGCGTCTGGTATGAACTTGTGTCTTGTTATTTCAGCTACATCGACTGCTTTGCTTATTGTTTTTCCACGCGCTTTAATTATTATCTTGTTGGCGTTGTTGTTAAACTGCGTAACCACTGCAAGGACGTAGTTCATCGTTGGTTTTTTTCCTACAAAGATTATATTTTCCTCTGCCATTTTTGATCACTACCGCAATGGATTTCTCATTAATATATAATTGTATCGCAAAGCTGTAACAAATATTAATATTAATTATGAATTATATAGAAACGTGCATTCCGCAATGATATCATCTTTCTTAAGTGCAAGCTATTCCTAGCAAACCTATTCAGGATAAGCTATTGCGTTTTATACAAGCATCCGGCTTGCGACAACAACGAAAGAGCGGGTTTCTATGTGCAACATTTCATTTCAAACAAAAAGTACATCTTAATGACAATTTCGAAAACTATCATAGTTTTTGTAATATGCTATCATACATAATATCTATATTCTCCAGCGTTCTGAATTTTCATGGCAACAGAGAGAGTATTAATAGCAGGTACTGGTGAAAACCTAGGCTACTTTACTGCACTAAACTTACTTAAGTCTGGGTTCAAAGTTAGTATTATTGCTAGAAATAAAGAGAAGCTTGAAAATATGGGTTCTGAACTCAGAAAATACGGTGACATCGAGTATTTCGCAGTGGATTTATCTAAAAGAGAAGGACTTGCATCACTTAAGAAGCATTTTTCATCCTTAAATTACCAAATAAAAGGCGTAGTAGTTGAAGTTGGTGGTTATGCTTCGGATTCCTTAGATTCTATAACTGCATTTGACCAAATGATCGAGGCAAATCTCAAAATTCCCATACTTGTGCTTAGTGCTATCAGTGGAATGTTGGATAAAGGATCCTCAATTGTTTTCATCACCAGCGTTTTTGCTTCTAGGAAGATCGCAGAATCTTCAGTTTCGTATAGCCTTTCGAAAGCTGGATTAAATAGGCTAGTTGAAATTTCAGCGAAAATATTGAGGCAGAAAGGCATCAGGGTTAACGGTATTTCTACCTCAATCATATCCCAGAAGCCTCACGATAAAGATAAGATAGAATGGCAACCTGGAACACAAAATGTGGATCCGGAGCTTATTTCAAACGTGGTAGTATTCCTCATGAGCGATCTATCTCTTGGAGTAACAGGCAACATAATATACGTTGACAAGGGTTCATCCCTTTAAGATCGTATTTCGTTTTTCCATCGAATTTCGAAGATCATGATGGCTTGTATTTGAGAGTAAAAGCAAGGACTGCCGATACGAATTCCATAGCCAAAACGATAGAGACGCCCAGAATTAAAGTTGACTGCCTGAGAAAAGCAGTACCCAAAAATACTGGGATTACGGCAACGCCAGCGTTGCTTGCAACACTAAACATAGCAGTTGAAAGACCTGCCTTATCCGGACTACTTGCATAATACGTAACGGATGTCATGGCCATTGACCAGTATGCATTTCCGAAGAACCCAAAAATGAAGTACGAAACGGCTATTGCCGAAAGTAATCTTGTTAGCGATATCAATATTGCAAGGATAGATATGGAAAAGAAGGAAAGAAGACCAGAAACTATCAAACCAATTTTCAAACCTCCGTATTTACCAAAAATAAGGGGGAGAAGAACGGCTCCAAACGCTGATCCAACGAACGCAAGTCCGCCGAAGATGCCTGCATAGTTCAGGGCCTGCAAATGGTTTATATTGTGCATTATTAGCACCGATGCGGCTATGCTTGAGAACATAACCGACATAGAAGCTATGCTAAGTCCAACGTACCAGTTCTTCACCATCCCAACACTGAAAGATCCTTTAAGGCTCCTGGCCCTATAGTACCTAGGGAACGAAGAGTGCATGGAAGCGATCAATACAAGGGATATGGCGGACAAAATAGCTGGAACTATCAAAGTAAACTTTAGACCAAAATGTTCCTCAAGCCCTGGTGCGGTGAATGATCCCACCGCCATACCGAAGAACAATAATCCGACACTGATCCCTATCACAGTATGTGCACTTTTTGGAGATATAGAATCAGCAACGCTGCCAACGGGAGCCATAGCAAGGGGATAGCCAACAGCAGCAATGACTGAAAAAGAGAAGAAAAGATCGAATCTGTTGACAAATGCACGTACTGTTAAGCCCACAAAAGTTAGAATTGCAGAAGCTAATAAAGAATTGTAAACATTTCGAACTGCTGATATGTATCCTGCAACAAGACCGAATATAACCATCGCATATCCATAGAGCGTAATTATAAATATTACGAGAGATGTCTGGACATTAAGGGATTGTACAATTGATGGGACGAGTGGAGAAAGAATAAACCAGCCCATACCTATTGCAAATAGCATAATCCAGTATGAGACAAGTGGAGCATAGGCCTTTGTCGAGGATGCCATTCTTTCATAATCGTCTCATTGTATATTTATAGATTGTGACGTATATTGTTCTGCCCGAAAAATAAATAATTCACCTCATTCTTTGGCAAATCATATGAAAAATATCCAATGATTTTGCCTGTGTATCCAACTTTATTTTCATTTCCAAAGTTAATGTATTCGTATCGTCTCTAAAATATCTTGTTCAATCCGTCTACGTCAATGTAAAAAATTCTTATGCTTTGACACGATGCGGTGGATGCGAGGGTAACTAAGCCAGGCCAACAGTGCAGGACTTAAGATCCTGTCCCGCAGGGGTTCGCGGGTTCAAATCCCGCCCCTCGCATTGCTAAATTTTGGTTATTCTTTGTTAAAATAACACCTAAAGCTTTGGGACAATTGCAATAGTTCTCAGCAAACTGATCTTAGTAACAGTTTATCGAAGCTGATTCACTTCAAAAATCTAGGAACATTAATATCGCATAAGAGTATGCAGACACATGGCATTCCCTGGTGGTAATTTTCCCCCTGACGGAGAACTAATAGAGTTTGAAACTGAAGAAGAACCTAAATGGATAACGGTTAAGCTGAAGGACGGATCAATACTCCAAATAAAAATGGAGATTGTCTCTATATTAAGGAATGGTAACGATCCTAATACTGGCATACCAAACTACATGATACAGGCGACAAACATAATCAGGCTTGTTAAAGTACCGAAAGAACTTATAGTTAAGCCAAAAAAGAGTAATGAAGGCGGACAACCACTTTATAGATAAAATTTTAGCCTGTGTTATTGCTCCATTCTCGGAGCAAGCAGGAACAACCCTTTAATTTTAGCTGATGGGTTTTGATCAAGGTAAAACTCTATAGAAAGCGGATAATCATCTCTGAAGCTTATTTTTAAGCTATCGGCTGAAGATACTGCTTTGATGAACTTCAATAGGTACTCGAGCGGATAGGAGCTCTTTATAGTATCGGAGCAGGATAAATCTGAAAGCATATCCTTTGGAAGTACCATTTCTGATTCTTCGGATTCGGAGTGAGAGGTTGCTCTGAATCCCTCGGAGGAGAGTACAAATCTTATGGAATCAGAGATGTCCTCAGCCGCCCTCAACCCACGTTCAAAATCAGATCTCTTTATTATTGCATAATACTCAGAGGCAATATTTGGTATCTTTGGCGTTACGATAGTAGATGGATCCAACAGTGAGACGCTTTTACTTATATTTCCAAGGTCGAACTTGAGTTTCTCTTTGTCTTTCGTTATACCCACATTTTCAGAAGAGTTCGCGAGTCTTATCACAGACTTTAGCCTGTCTATGTCCAATGCTATTTCTTCTGTACCATCTGATCGAAATTCGCTGAATACTTCTTTTGGAACTTCAAGCCTTATCATCGCGACGTGAGCTGGATCGACCGCAGTAACGCTCATGCCGTTCTCGTCCACTTTGAATTTAGCCTCTGACACTATAGTACTGAGCAGATCCGTAATCTCCTTAAGGTTTCTAACCGAAATATTCATTCTAATCATATCTAACACCACAGTAACAACTGCCTGCAATCAAAGCAGCACAATTCACCATTCAACTCGAAGAGATACATTGTATCTTATTAATTTTTGCTGAATTATCTATGCACAACATTTATATGTAATCACAATGTCTGGAGGTTATTGTTTGAAAAGAATTAGCGTCTCAACCGCTGTTTCGATCCTTCTTCTTTATAGGCTTCGACGTCTTAATGACGAAGTATACCATAAGCAAAATAATAACCGATATCAAAAGAAACTGAAGATTGAAGGATTCAGAAACGTTGACCACGTAGACTGCTGCGACACCAATTATCGATCCGTAGAATATGGAGAACGCGAATGAACGTATCCTGTCTATCGATCGATTTCCGTTCATATAGGATCTTACTATTATGGAGGCTAAAGAAATGATGAAGGCTGCAATCAACTCACTATTTATGGGCACTGCAAAGGTTGCGAGCGGTAAGCTATACTCATACCCATAAAATACAAGGGTGAATAGGGCCTCGTATTCCATAAGCTCAACATAGAAGAAGGATGTAAAAAATGGGTATCCGGTAATGGACTGCACCGTGAGTGCCGCAAGCAGATCAAGCGTACTGAGTGTAGAAAAAGCCATAAGTGTTATTACTGAGTATAGCTTAGTAGCGAATATTCCCTCTACCAAAGTTATAACAGCAACTGCAAGTGATATCGAAACCATAAATGGTTCGTTTAGCTGCGTTGCAAGTACGTAATATTTATTTTTAACAAGGCCTTCACGAAGGAGCAGCCCTATAATAATGGAAGCCGAGACGACAAGTACAGCTATTGGGTATACTAGATCCATAAACGGTTTCCGAAGTATTCTCCTTATAAAAGGAGCAGCTGAAAATATGAGGAATACCGCAATATTAGCGTAAATGTACGTCCTTGGCATCACGTAAAGAAGAATTGCCAGTGGTGGTGCCATTACTCCAATGTTTACAACAATGGCCCATTTTCCATAGTCAGCGTACGCCATTCACTCACCCATGTTAGTCATCTTAGCATAAATGTAAGCTGAAACTAGCTTTCTGTAAAGATCCTTCCTGCCGCAAACATCTGAACGAAAACCCCTTGACTTGATAACTGAGGCAATAGCTTTTGAAATAGCGTATTGTCTTGTAAATAGCGTATACCTTAATGTCATGTTCTCCGTGCCATCAACTATGAATTCGTACGGATTCAGGACAAAAAACATCGCCTTGTAGCCTTTTAGGTCCTCTAAGCCTCTCATAATGTTGTCGGTCGAAGAAAAAGAAGATATGATCATTATCAAGGTGCTTTTCTTGACCTTTTTCTTTGTATCTTGTACTATGTTGACAAAGTCGAACTTCCCAGCAGGCCTTATCCCGGATACTACTTTCTCAAGATCCTCCACAGGCCTTGCAGTCCTTGAGGGCTTTATGTAATACTCAAAAGCGCTCGAAGAAATCATAAATCCAACTCCATCTTGGTTTTTCCTTATTTTGTAAGAGGTCTTTAGAACATCAGATATTACGGTATCAAACATCCTTATACCATCGTGGCCATGATTCATTCCAATACCGTAATCCACCACAAATAACACGTCTATGATCCTTTCTTCTTCCATTTGCTTGACGTAAAGATCGTCTCCCCTCGTCCTCCCGAACCTGGACCATGCTACGTATCTTATTTCATCACCTGGGTAATATTCACGCAACGAAAGAAAGTCGTAGCCTTCGCCAGCCTTTTTATTATAATGCACTCCAGTATAGTACAGCATGTTGCTGAGCCTTTCGCTCCTTGCTGCCATAGTCTCAGAGAGAGAAGGAGCTACTTTGAGATCAACGCTCTTCGAAACTTCTAAACGCTCTATAGCTAGTTTCATCCCATCTTCAGTATATATTGAAACTGGACCCAACACATAGTTCCCTATCGTAGTTGGTTCTATTACAAACGACTTTTCAACGCGTTCATACGGCCCAAGTGTTAGAAAATTTTCGTAATCCCCTGTAAGCTTAAATGTATCTGAGGTATAAACATAGTAGTGAAATGACACTACACCATTGTTTTTATTGAGAAATGATACAAAAACGTTGTGCTTGGAATACTTCCTAACTTTTTCAGATCCTACTCGTAAATCGACCTCTACGTTGGGAAGATACCTGCGGGACGAAAGATTGAATATAAGTATATCCGATGTAAATACGAAGAAAAGTATAAAAGAGAATATTATATAATATTTATAGCCTAATATAATTGATTCGAAAATGTTGTAGATCGTAGCGCTGATTATCAAATACCCTATTTTCCTTATCATTTTGGATACGGCGTTTCAGATACTACTTTATCTACGATTCTCTTGACGATATTTTTGATGTCATCTGTTTCATCAACCACTGCTTCCGGCTTTAGTATGAGCCTATGATTTAGTATTTCGAATGCCATATACAGTATATCCTCTGGAATAACATAGCTTCTACCGCTTATGAGGGCATTTGCCCTTGCAGCCTTTATGTATTTAGAGGTTGTTCTCGGGCTTGCACCCAGATATACAAGTTCGTCTTCTCTCGTCTTTCTCATAAGATCAACGATGTATTCTTTGATCTCATCAGATACGTACACATTATCAACTTCTGACCTGAAGTGCATTATTTCGTCCGGTAGAAGGACTATTGATGGATCCTCCGAATTTCCCATTGAATTCAATATGTTGATCTCGTCTTCACGGCTTGGGTAATCAAGATAATATCTGAAAAGGAACCTATCCATAAGGGCCTCCGCTAGCGGAAAAGTACCTTCCTGCTCTACTGGATTCTGAGTCGCAATGACAAAGAAAGGCTTAGGGAGAGAATGTGTTTCACCACCTACAGTTACGTGAACTTCCTCCATGGCCTCCAGAAGGGCAGACTGCACCTTCGGAGGTGTTCTGTTAATTTCGTCTGCCAAAACAACGTTGGCAAAGAGGGGACCTTCCTTGAATTCCATCTTCCTAGACTCTATGTTGAACATTATGGTACCGGTAATATCAGAAGGAAGCATATCCGGAGTGAACTGTATCCTCTTGAATTCCATTTTTGTATGCCTTGCAAACTCGTTTGCAAGCATGGTCTTTGCTAGGCCCGGTACCCCTTCAAGAAGTATGTGGTTGCCTGTGAGGAGGGCTATAAACATAAACCTAACGATTCTTCTAGATCCAATAACTCTTTTTCCTATACTTTCTTCTATGCTTACTACAGTATTTCTAAGATCCTCAAGCTCACTAGTACTTTCCACCCACACCACCAGCTACTACAATATCATACTTTAGTTTCCCCAACCTAGCGTATATTCTTACTATTTCCTCAAAGAGTTCCTCCTTTTTTACAGCGGCTCTTTTCCTGCGCCTAGTAATTGAAGAATGGGACATGGCATCGTACTTCCGATACATCTTAAGGAGGTGCTTGTAAGAAGATAATATGTTATCCGCGTAATCGAGTTCCCTCTCTATTAACCTGAGGTAGTAGTCTATATCATTATTCTTTACATGGGGATATTCAGTACTTATATAATCATTCGGCGTTTGGAAACTCTCCCTCTTCTGTTGTTCAGATGGATAGTCATCCGGTACAGCTTTTTTAGAATATCTTTTAACCAGAAAAACCATAATGAATAGTAGAACTACAGGTATCAAAAATCTAAAAATCAGCAAGGGGTATGCAATAAGATTAGAAAAAAATAAATTAAGTATTGACGTTCTCAGACCCCTCCTTCTCGAAGTATAACTTCGCAACATCCATATAGTTGTATATTCCCATCAGGTCCTCCAGTATTTTTTCAGTATTCTCAATGTCCTTATCTGAATACTTTGCAACTTCGTAGAAATCCAAATAAAATTCTGAGAGCTTTGCAAAACATGCTAATCTTGGTTCTGAATTTCCCAAATCCAAGCTGTCTAATCTCTGCCTTATCAATTTTCCATCAACGTAAGCCTCTTCCGAAAGCTTAATACCAAGGCTCGAAAGCACATTAATTATAAAATCTCTGTTTCCTTTGTAGTTCACGGATAGACCGAAATATTTGACATAATCATCCTTCACACTGTTGTAACTGTCAATAATCGCAGATTTTATGTCGCCTTCTGTTATTTTTTTCCTTGCCTTTACTATGACAGGGACATCACCAACAGTTTTAACTTTAATTACAGTCTTGACCTCTTCTTTAGGCTTCTTCTTTATAAACGAAAAGACTGATCTCTTCTTTTTTGGTACTGAATCAAAATTTATCTGATCTTTTTTAGTATCTGATTTCTCCTCCTCAGCCACTATATCACCTCTATCTCTGTGGTATAGTACTGAACGGTGATGTTAAGCGAGGATATTGGAACTGCCCCTTCATAGGAATTGAAATCGTATTCGAACTCTATTGATGTTCCATTCTCAAAGTCGATTATGGGCAAATTAGCATAGCCATTAGACGAGTTATAGAAGTAGGATCCCCATGGAGCAGTAATGTTCGTTAACATATACGATGCATTTATCTTGATGTTGGTAAAAGAAATATTGTGTATGTATTCAGGTACAGAACCAGATGTATCATTCCAATAGAAAACCTCAACAATATAGGGTATAGGAGAATGCGACTTGTATTCGTAATCTGTCAATGATATTTGTTTAACTTCATTCGTTACATTAAACGTTATGTTCTCCTGAGGATTCGTAGTGTTAAGGACGAAGTCTTTCTTGTACAAGGGAGTGTTATTTTCATCGTAATAATTTATGAATGGGCTAAAAGTGTACGAAGAAGCGAAGGCACCTAAGACAATAAGAGTATTTTTTACTTTCATTGAATGAAGAGCTG
Source organism: Thermoplasma volcanium GSS1 (assembly GCF_000011185.1). Classification (NCBI taxonomy): domain Archaea; kingdom Methanobacteriati; phylum Thermoplasmatota; class Thermoplasmata; order Thermoplasmatales; family Thermoplasmataceae; genus Thermoplasma; species Thermoplasma volcanium. The sequence continues at coordinate 1,124,289 of NC_002689.2, forward strand.
GTAAAAGTGAAAAACTCCATCCTATGGCTGATTCGTTTTTGATTATTATGAGATAGGGCGTCAGTGCGTTCATAGATGATGAATTTGAGTGCAAATGCACGGTCATATTGAAAGTAACGAAGCTCTTGTTCTGATACGTAAAGGTATAATTGTACTCAGGCAAACTGAAGGCGAACGATACACTTGTTGCGTTTTCAGATGATTTTGTAGGCTCGATCTGGAATGAATCATTGTTTACCGACAATGTTCTATTTGAAATAGTTTCGTTGCTTAATTTAAAATAATTAGAATAGTTATAAAGAGTAAGTCCGTAATTATATACTACTCTTTGAGAGGCATTAACACTTGTGTTCGTATTTCCGGTAATGTTAAGGCTTAAGTTCGCATAATAATCAAGAAATAGGAAGTACAGGTTGTAATATCCAGTATAACCAAAATTTATAAGCGCAGTACCAGAACTATTGGTATATCCAAGCATTCTGTAATTTTTTCCTGAAAAATTCATAAACATCTCGTATTCCAGATCTCTAAGCGGCCCGGAATTTTTAGATTTGAACAATATCCCAACTTTCACCTGTTTTTGGGCAGACAAAGTCGAAGATGATACCTGAGGGTACGATGTTAACGGAACTTCCACAGGCACATTTTCATTAATGTCGTTTCCTAACGAATTAACTGGTTTAAGATTGACAGAGAAAGTTTCATTTGAAGTTAAACTCACATTAAATTGCTGAGAATAGTATCCTACCTTGCTAATTGTTATATTATAAGTGCCTTCTGGGAGTGTTAGGTTTTCGTAGTTATTTGCGCTCATATTTTTTTCATAATAATGCCCTTCTGCAACAGTAATATTGAATGATGCAGGACCGTAGTAATCACTTACGCTTATGTTCAGGTATCTGCTCGAAACAGGGCTGAATAACAAGTTTTTGTGCGTTTGACTCTGCTTTACATATATGCTAAGGTTTAGTGGATAATATCCTGATGTAAGTATGTAAAAAACATATAATCCGGGATATTTTACTGAAACGGCATAATGACCTTCATCGTTTGTTGTGTTAACGACATAAAACTCATCACCCTCTGATTTCATAACAAATTCTATCTCTTTGTTTGATAGGGGAAACTTGAGACCACTTGAATTAAAATAGGCATAGCCCTCAATTGTATAGTTTCCGTTAGAAGAATAGTTTAAGTTGCTGGAATTTAACTGATAATTTTGGCTTGTTGCCTTACCGCCTACAAGTGGACTCTCAGGGGGCAAAGTTATGTTAACATTGCTCATATTGCTCTTAACGTAGACGTCTCTGGATCCAGCACCATATCCTGGGGCTGTGGCTATAAGGATATCGTAACCGGCGCTGACAGCTATTGAATAGTGGCCAGTCGAATTGGAAGTAACATCGAATCCAGAAAATGATACTGTAGCGTAGGGCACTGGAATGCCTATTTGATTAACTACAAACCCAGAAACGTTAAAAGCCCTCTGGCCGGATGAGGTAAGTGATATGTTCACGGCCATATTTTCCCCGGAAACAGTTACTTGTTGAGGGGACGCAATACTGGAAAACCCTGGTTTTTCAACTGCCACAGTATAAGTCCCGTTATAAAGAAGAGCTGAGTAGTATCCATCTGAATTCGAAAATGTATAAACAGAGTTCATCGAATAAAACGTTAGACCAACATGGGGGATAGATGTATTCCCATATAAAGTAAAACCACTAATTACGTATTTGCTAGATGGTTGGAAAGCAACAGAAATGTTTAGAGAACCGGATGACAAAAAATCGAAGTTATGGTATTCTACGTTATATCCTGGTACAAAAAACGCGAGTTTGGCATTTCCGGTTTTAAGTACGGTGAAGTGAAATTCCCCTTTCATATTTGTATTCGTTTGTGTAGCTAACCCATAAGCTGCGACAACGATAGGGAAATTTTCCAGAGGCTTTGATGAAGTTGCATTGTAAGCGTATCCGTTTACTTTTATCGTCGCATTTCCAGACGGAACGAAATAGGTATTGCTTATCCCGACGCTGTATTTATTTAAAGTTTGATTAGCAAAAAGCGTTATGTTTTGCTGTTCTTTCTTAATTTTTACGTGGACAGGATTGCCTGTAGGATAACCAATATTTGCGATCGAGAATAGAGACGAAAATATCACTACACCTACAATAATTAACGCAACGTACCTTGGTGACAATGTCATATTAACTCATAAGCTATATTTAAATTTTTACACGAATAATTGATTTCTGATTTTATATTAGTTCATTTTTGTCAATTTAGTAATAATTTCCATGCGTCAGACAAAATCTTGAAAAATAGATAGTATTCAGCAAAGGGGAAAAGATAGAATCTTCTAAAATAGTGGTAAGAACAAGAAGACAGATGATAACTTCCAAAGGTGGCTGTTAACATTGTTAACAGAAATCGTAACCTTACCTAACCTTAACGGCAATACCCTTTTTAAGTTCCATCATTGCCCTAGCATTCATCTTTGCTATCCCAACACCCCTTATCTCACCAGAGTGTACAAGGACTACTTCGTCCTCCTGCCTAATATCATCAGTAGCATCTCTTACACCCATAGCATAGACATTTGACGTGGGCTTGAAATCATCTATCTCAACCAGGAATCGCCCATTTTTAACGAACATCTCGGCAGATGCTTTGTTTATGGTGAATTTACCAAGCCGTTCGTTATAGACGAAGAGTATTTTCCCATCCTTTACTATCATATCCTGATTATAGTTCCTTCTTAAGCTGTATCCATTTATCAATGGAAGGATCCAAGACCCAAACTGATACTTTAGTACGGATTCATACTTAGCCTTCTTCTGATCTATTGATTTGGATGCAAATTTCTCTTTTTCAACTGTTTGCCTTAGCTTTGAGAGGTTAGATGATTTAAATTCAATGAACTCAGTATCATAGGGTATTGAATCCGTTATAAACTCCAAGTCATCCGGCACGAAAGCTATCACTTTACGATACTTATTCCTCGACATATAGGATCTCAACATCCTTTTCATCATAACTTTCTCATCTTCATACCAGAGACCGATAACTGGAATGTCGTAGAACATTGCTGGATAAGTTTCTTCTAAATCCCTTGGCACCACGCCAAGGGGTGAGGTTACGATGATCTCATGTATGTATTTACGCAAGTCGGATAAAGAATTTATTACTTTTTGGTGACTCTTTGATTTTGAGTATGGTTTCTTAGCAGAACATGGGAGTATGACAGCAACATCAAGGTCTGGTTTCTCATAGAGATTGGCTACGTATTCCCTATATCGCACTATGTCCGGTCTATAAAGATCCTCGATTGTGTTTGCTTTTATATAAGGAGTCCTTGACGGGAATATCTTTTCGTACTCTTCATAGTAAGAATAATCTGCAATCCTTATCATTTCAGCTGCTTTACTTGATACCAAGTTTTTCTCCACGATGTCTCTCAAAGTACCATTCATAATACTGTCCTTAATTACGTTGAGCATAGATCTGACAAAATTCATATTGTTCTCAGTTTGATCTTCATTTGTGCGCCTTATCCCATACTGAGTGAACTGCAAACCATTTATGCCTTCTATTCGAAAATACGCATCGTCAAAGAACGACACCCCAAGATATACAAGTGCCGGTATTGAATATGGGTCAGGGAGGCCAGATAGATATATGAGCTTTGAAAAGCCATATTTTTCGTGGACATTCATTATGATGCTGACTAGATTCTTTGGCCTCCTGATCAATTCTGCGCCATTTGGAATAATAACAAAAGATTCAGTTTCTACTATCTCCTGTTTTATTTGGGATGGGTATATGAGCATTCTATCAATTTCTTCCCCCATAAAATTTAATTTTCCATCATTTTCCACGAAGTCTGTCTTTACGTTGATAACGTATGGATACTCTATACCATTAATACTGCCAGCTCTGGAGTAGCCGAATATTCCTGTATCCTCTATCATTTTAAACCATATTATTATAATATTATTTAACCTTCCTTTTATTTTGCTAATTGTAAATTTTGGATTCCAATTGACAATGATCTTAAAAAATAGAACTTTGCCCCCTAAGAGATATGACTTAAGGGGGAGGTCCATTTGTTATATCTCTTTGCCTTCATTGCGATAATCTATGTGGGGCTTAGAAATATATTGAAATATTGTTTTTGCTGCCTTAATTTATGGATTATGGAAGTCAATCTTTTGAGCCTTCTTTCTATGATGTGTTGACAATAACGATGAAATCTTCCAGTTCGAAATTGCATTTCGCGATTGTTCAATGCCGGAAAAATTATTGTTCGTAGACGGAGAATCTTACGGAGTATCATCAACAGCTAAAGAGTAATGTTATGAACGATTACGACTCCTACAATACATAACGTGTTCCTAAATAGCCTTTCTGATCGTTAAGATTATGTCGTGAAGAGAAGAGGCAAGAACCGACAAAACTTATGCTAGTGGAGTATCACCATTTTCAACCCAGGACATTTTTAAGAACTATGTAGGAAATAAGAGACTTTTCCATCATAAGCCGTTGCCTCTTTAATCCATTATTCAAAGGCTTAAACGATAGATCCTTGTAAACTATGTCCTTGAGTATCAGGTTTTCGGGGGGTGCTATGTGGCTATATATGTTGGATACAGAGAATGGATCTATTTTATTTCCTCTAAATTCGAGTATAAAGGCTAACATACGCCTCACTTGGTTCCACAGGAAACTTTTAGCTGAAAATTCAAGGACCACACCGAATGATTCCCTATGGCATTTCACTTCATCTATACTGCGCCAAGGATTCCTTGTGTCCTTCTTTGAGAATTTTGAAAAATCATGGAATCCTAAAAAGCCACTGGCTGTTACCATTAAGGAATCACACTCTGTTTCTCCAGGAAGCATATACATATAGGTTTTAGTATCGCAGTACCTTGGGTTCCTGCCATGCTCAACCTCAGCGAAACTGTGCACGAAGACGTATTCGTTTTTCGAATTAATTATTCCAGCTATATCTTGAGGTCGCCTTTCTGTCTCTATATAAAACACGTTAGACAGCGCAGATACCCCTCTGTCAGTCCTGGCAGCAGTCTTGATGAGGGAAGGCGAATTTAGATTCAGGGCTTTGATTATTGTATCCTCTACACTTTTGACTCCATTACCACGCTGGTAACCAGTGAACATATAACCAATATACCCGAATTTAAAAAAATAAGCGTGCGTCATATCTCGTCCATGTCCTGGCCTATTACCGTTGACAAGAACTTATGAAGCTTTGCTATCCTCTCTGCAGCATCTTCTAATCCTTTCTTTCTGTAGTTATCCACGACTTGCTGAAGTTTCAACCTTTTGTCTCCAGCAAAGAGATTGTCGGCATGTGCGACTATCATCTCCTCTATGGTCTCAGGAACGTAATTATCCGGGGGGAGTCCAAGCTTAACCGCCTCTTCACTCTGAATGCCAGCACCGATGTGCTTCTCCACTATTGATACTACTCTGTCATCTATTCCCTCCCTCCTTAGGATATCCGCCCCTACTACGGCATGTGTTATTCCCTGGACTTGCGTCCGCCCTATGTCATGGAGCAAAGCTCCGGCAGTGACTAGATTTATATCAGCGTTTGTTTTTTTAGCTATTGCTACTGCCAGTTCTTTTACAGACTTCACGTGGTTTATCAAGTAATCACTAGCACCGTATTTATAAAGAAGATCTAGGCATCCTTGTTCATCAGGTATTATCTTTACTTTCTTTCCCCTCTCACTTGGATAAACGTTTATCTTGCCGGTGAACCTCCAATTCAATTCCTCTCCATCATAAAAGCGATCGAGGAATATGGCTAGTGCCGAGACTTCACTTATTGGTTGATTTGTAACTGAAACGTTATAATCTGCAATTTCATAGGCTTCAAATGGAACCTTTTCCGAACCCACAAGTATCATAACATCCTTCTTGCTTTCCCTTATTTCTTTAACAACGTCTTCCAGCGGCCTCCCATACATGGTGAGGTGTACTCGGATTCCTTTAAAATTTCTGAATTCCCTTTTCCAGTCAACTCCGCTCTTTATAAAAAAATTCCCTCCAAAGTTCTCGACTACCTTGTTTATCGTTTGTTCGAGCGTTTCATCTTTTTCATCTACCAATATCGAAGAAGCACCGAAGGCCCTGGCAGTTAAAGCTACGTGCGTGGTTATACGTTTATCTCTAAAAGGACGATGATTTATTCTCAATACGGCGATCATTCAGCACCGGAAGCTAGTTCAATTTTATAACCCTTTATCTCAAGTATACTTGAGCGCTTCACTATGCCTCTTATAAGTGTTTGAGAGATGTTCAGTGCATCAGATACGTCTCCAAGAAATACGCTTCCGTCATCCTTCATTAATGCCTTTATCTTATCTTCGTATTCCTGGAGCTGATCATCAGATAGCGTTGCTGCATATATTATGTCTGCAAGTTCACTAAGTGTACCCATAAGATTGATTTGAACGTTAGTATAATAGGTGTGATACGCCTTTTCTGGACCATTTGACCCAGTAATCCATTGAGTTTCTATCATTTTTATCTTATCGAGGTACAACAATGCCCGCCTGCCTTCCTTACCATACTTTTGCTCTATCGTAGGAAGGGTGATCCAGCCAGTGGAGAGGTCTAGCAATAACTTTCTTTTAATATCGCTATCGGCTGCATGAAAAATTGAGACCAGCTCGCCTGGATCATTTACAACTTTTATCCTACTTACCATAATATTTGGGATATGTTAAAAAAAGATTTAACCTTTTTTAACTTTTATTTTGTTCTCGAAACATTCTAAACCCTATAAACTCTTGAAAAAGATCCAAATTCTGCAGATGCCCATAATTAATTTCCTAAGTTAAATTAAATAATTCATAAGAATGGCTTGTGAAAATAACTCACAACTTCATTAAATTACATATGCCAAATTATTTAGATCACTAACGAAATTCTCAATATCACTTATATCAAAGTACTATCGTTCAGCGCGGGGAGTGGGATTCGAACCCACGCTCTCATACGAGAAACAGCTTAGCAGGCTGCCGCCTTACCACTGGGCCATCCCCGCTCACTCATTGGCTGAATCTTTCCTGGAGGTCATTGGCTATCTGCTCTAGCATCTCTTCAAAGTCTTCGTTTTCAAACGTGTATATTTCTCCATTTGGAAGTATTATCTTTGCATAATATGTATCTCCATCCTTAGAAACTTCGACCTGAGCCAATTCATCCGTCATACTCTCGCTGTGTTAATGTTACAGGTATATTATACTTTTACGCATGTGAGTTGTTATTTTAAGTTTCTTTCCTTGGCTTGCAGATAAATTTAAATGTGATAAATTCCATGAAATGTCTATACTTTTAAGGCAATAAAACAATAATTTCTTACAAAGGAATATAGCAAGAAAGATCCGACCTTCAGCGAGGAGAGTATGTCAGACAACTCTCGTTAAATTTTAATTTATAGGAAAACATCTTGGATCGCTGAAGTGATAATAAGTGCCAACATCGCTTGCATGCGTGATAGAAGCGCCAATGGCCAATGAGATCATAAGAAGGCTGATGATCGAGGATTTAATTAGAAAAGACTTAAAGATAAAAAAAATTGAAAATGAAATATTCATACCAGTCAAGGATGGCACAAATCTACAACAGTGCCGCATAGTATACTCCGATTTCGATGAACGCCATTACGAAAATATAAAACAAACTATGGCAAGTTTTATAAAAAGAAATGGTGGTGATGAAAGATCGCTTCCTGATAAGTGGATAAAGCTAGGGGACGCGATTTTCGTTAAGGAATTAATTGATCAAACTACCTTCGAAGCATTCGAAAGATTTATGGGTGTTAGGCGTGCTTATCTGTACGAATCAGTAAGAGGGGTTGAGAGAATACCAGTAGTGAGGCATCTTTATGGATTGAGAGGAGAAATTAGACATGTAGAAGATGGCCTGACTTACTTCTTCGATCCTGAGAAGATAATGTTCTCGGCAGGCAATACTAACGAGAGAACTAGAATAAGGGAGATGAAACTAGATGGCATGACTGTCCTAGATATGTTTGCTGGCATAGGATATTTTACCCTTCCAGCTGTTAAATATGGCCACGCAGAACACACTGATGCATGCGATATAAATCCAGAAGCCATAAAATTTCTCAAGAAAAACCTCAGCGCAAATGGAATTTCTAAAAGTGTAAAGCCTATTTGTGGAGATGCTAGAATTGCATGCCCAATTAAAGCTTACGATCTTATTATAATGGGAAATTTTAAATCTATAGAGTATTTGCCAGCGGCGCTGATAAGATCGAAGGCAGGAACCAAAATAATACTACACCACCTAGTTTCACAGGAAAGGCTATCTAAATTTATTTATGATCTGGAAAACTATTGTATTTCCCTTGGATACTTCACATCAATACAAGAGTGGCACATTGTCAAGTCTTATTCACCGAAAATGTTTCATGTCGCAACAACACTTGAAATTTTGAAAGTGCAGGAATAAGACCTAAAAAATGTATCTAATTTATTCAAAATAGACAATTAATTTTATATAAAAATACATATAAATAACAATTATACATATACGGCTGAACAAAATAGAGTCTTTCTAATAGTTTGGTAAAGTAATTATCCTGACTATTATCGAATTATTTGAAGTTTTAATACATCTAGCCCAAACCATAATTCAAAACCTCTCATGAATTGAACGAGGTTTACAAGCGAAATTTAAGTTAACACGTCCGAAGCTTAACCTTAAAGTATCTTATTTTGGAACTATCCTTACTACGTTGCTGCCCCTGATTACCACAGTTCCAAGCTTTCTGGAAACGTTTTCGCTGTTCTCGTCTACGTCATCGAGAACCATGTTCATATAATCGTCATATCCTGTCAGTGTTCCCTCCAAAACCCTATTGTCCTTTAGTAGCAGCGATACTCTTTTATTCACACTCTCTTCCAGTAATTTCATTGGCATTATCATTTTTACCACACCTCAATTGTATTCATCATCATCAAAGTTATCATCACGACTCATTATAACTTGAATAAGGCCTCTTAAGACTTCCTTTACATCATCAAGCTCTTTTCTCATAGATTTTACTTCACGGTTGAGAGCCTCGACTTCCTTTATCTTTTCTTCATTATTGTACTTCATCCTCTAACACCTTCTTTTATCTTCTCTTTCCATTGGCCTTAACCTGATTCTGTATCCTGTTTTCGTAATTGAATATGTCGACGTTTCCGTAGTCATCCGCCATCTTCCTTATTTCGGTTCTTTGACAGTTTTCGCAGTATAGCGTTATACCTCTCTTTACTAACGGCTGTCTGCATCTTAAGCAGACCGCGCTAATTACACCATAGTGATTGCCGTTAATAGATATCTCCGGGAAATCTCCGGTTCGAATGACATAACCCCTTATCAGATCCCCTATTGCAATAAAGTCGCTCTGCGGTCTTCTGGCAATGCCTAGGGAAAGCTGCATCTCTTCATCAATTTCCCTTAGTCCCAGACCTTTCTGGAAAGCACCAACTATCCTCACTATATATCTGTGTTGTTCACCCTTTACAACCTGCCCATATACTATATCTCCTTTTTTCAAGGTGAACTCCTTTTTTTGTGTATCTACAGATATCAACAGATTTATATCATCCCTAATTATCTGGCCAAATTTTACGGCTATGATTTCGCCGTTTTTTTCTTCCGTATTTTTTCCTGGCAGGTATTCCTCTGTTGTTGCAATCATATCCCCCGGAAAAGCTACTTTTTTGTCGTCTTGCATGCTGATTCCTTTGTATTAGTTTTAGCCAGGTACTGGCTATATCCACATATAATTGTACATATTTAACCTTTTTCACCTCTAAAACAACGCGTAGAATAACTGAGGGATTTAGTCTATTTACCGCCACAGGGATCGGAATTAATATATCAGCACATAATATGCACCATCAAGATGATATTTGTGCTTCCGATCCGTTTTAGCGCGAGAATAGCCTCGAAAGGAATTGAAATGCATAGGCCAGGCCTAAATTCCCGATCCCCATTCTTTTGTGGTGAAGAGGTAATGTACAGTTGGTCGGTTATCGCTTAAAGTCCTATACCATAATATCATCGAGGGCGTTCTATGCACTAAATTGGTTTGATATTGCTCCAGCTTTAAAATATATAAATACAGCACTTGATCTTGGTCTCATAAGAATTGGACTTGTGACCACTTCATTCTACATCGGCCTAGCTTTGTTCCAGCTGGTGGGTGGATCTCTAGCCCATAGGATAGGTAATTTGAAGGTATCATTTATAGGACTCACAATACTCGGCACTTTTGGTATCACGTCTGGGCTTTCAAGCAACTTCCTTGAGCTGGCCATTTCAAGATTTATGGCTGGTGTTGGTTCTGCATTGTTCTTTTCTCCTGCACTTGGAATAATTTCCGATATAGTACCACCAGAGAAATACGGTTCATATGTCAGCATATATAATGGTGCGTTCAGTTTTGGTGCTGGAGCAGGGATATTTGCATTCGGTTATTTTGACACAATTATTGGATGGAGATTATCTCTAATAATAGGAGGCCTTCTCCTTTATGCATCAGATATTGCCATGGTTATTGCACTGCATGGAGAAGAGCACAGGGCCAGAGGACCCCTTAAAGACCTGGCAGTAGTTGCTAAAAACCCAGTAGTATGGATACTTCCAGTCCTTACAATAGGAAGCGCAATTTCTGAAACTATAATGGGCCAGCTCTTTGTTTATTACCTTGAAAGGTTTAGATATGTTCCTGTTGTGACAGCGTCAGCAATAGGTTCTTTCTTCCTTTTTTTCGGATTGCCGGGCGGTTTTATATCAGGGATGATGATAAGAAAATACCAAAGCAAATACGCTGTTACAGGATTTTTTATCATTCTGGCTTCCATCTTTTTCATGATACCTTACGAGTATAATTTTGCAGAAATACTAGCCAGCGTAGCTTTGTTCAGCGTTCTATCAATCTACGGCTTCTCGTATTTGTACACTGTTACAAGTTTAGTAAGTAAAAAAGCAGTATCGTTTTCACTTTCAATAGTTAATTTTGTACAGATGATTATAAGCGCAGCCGTTCCTTACGTTTATACTTACACCATCGATTCAAGTTCCATTTACTATGCGTGGTATGTTATGGGGATAATATCCCTCATTCCCTCATTATTCATACTTTATCTCAAAATAAATATTTCGAATAATAAATAATGTTATGATTCGTAAACTAAGTTCTAGGACGATAGCATATCCTCTATAACATCCCTGTCCATAAGTATATGCGATATCAAGCAGAACTCATCTGGTTTATGTGCATTTTCTTCAATTGTAGTATACCAAACAACGGCTGGAAGGCCCAGTTGCCTGAAAAAAGCTGCACACGTTCCGCCGCCAATGCCTAACACATTAGGTTCTTTCTTTCGAAGTTTTCTTATCGATGACACTAATTTCTTTACGACCTCCGAATCTTCTGGAGTTTTGGGTGGAGACTGTTCTTTTTGCATTACGCTATACTCAATCTTAGCATTGCTTTCCTTCTGGAAATCTGAGATCTCGGCTTCTACTGTAGATATGACATCGTCCAATGAATATTGGGGTAGAACGCGGCAGTCGTAGTAAAAAACGTCGGTTCCTGGTATGGTGTTGATGTTATCGACGTTCTTTTCGTGCTTAGTCGGCTCAAATGTTGAGTAAGGAACGTTGTAAAGTTTATCTATGGCAGAGTATTTAGCGTGCAGCGTTTTGTCCAATTTTAGAATAAACTTGGCAGATTCCCTAAATGAATTTATGGCATTTGGAGGCATGCTAGCGTGGTACTGCTTTCCTATAACCCTAAACTTCAGCCAAAGTATACTTTTTTCGGATATCTCGATATTAAGACCATCCTCACTCCCGGCATCAGGCACGATTATAAGATCGTCTTTTCCAAATACGTCTTTTGTCAATAGATATTGTATGCCGTACTTGCTCCCAACTTCCTCATCTGCCACAAAAGCAATACCGAAGTTATAATTCATCCGGATTTTCTTCAGATCCCTCAAGATCAACAGTGCAGTAAATACGGCCTGACCATCATCTTCAGTACCTCTGCCATACATCTTGTCTCCTTCAACCGTCAATTCGAAGGGTGGCTTTGTCCACAGCGAGGGATCACCAACTGGCACAGTATCGATGTGGGCTATAAGCCACAGTGTTTTTGAGTTGTTTCCGATCTTCAAGACTATATTTGATCTAACAGTACCTGTGTCGTCCTTCGTATCATACCTCTTAAAATCTGTGTAGCCAAGTTCTGAAAGTATTCTACCTATTTCGTCTGCCCTTTTAGATTCGCCCTCGCCACCAGAAGCTGGCGATATGGAAGGTATCCTTATTATTCTCCTGGCTACCTCTATTATAAAATCCCTATCTTCCATTTGATATAGATCCATAAAATAGTATCGCAGTGAACCATTAAATTTTTCTTTGAAAAAATTAATGCATCTAATTTTTATCTTGGGATATCATTCTGACACGATGGATCAGGAGAGGCTCTTTATCTACCAGGCATCCCTCTACGTATTGGGATTCTGGATTATAGAGCTAATGGCCTCTCGTCTTCTCGCCACCTTCCGATTCTATTATCACATATCGTTCTTGCTGGACTATTTAGATTATCTACTTTACGCACTCCTATTCGCGCTGCTGCTATCCTCTAGTTTTCTGCTAAAATCAAAGGGCTTGCGTGCATCGGCTATATTGATTTTAGTCTACTTCATGCTCCTAACCTTAAAATCAATTATAATATCTTTCTTTCCTGATCCTGAAAAGTTGCCCTTATTGTTGTACGGATTCATCGGCCTAATTGCGCTTGTTCTTAGCCGTTTTTTTGCCATCTTCTATTACAAGGGAAGCGCCTCAATAATCCTAATTTCATTATCAGGTCTAATTGCCTTATCTTACAAGTGTGCAGAGCTCTTTTCGTTTAATTTTCACCACATTAGACCTGAGCTAGGGCTAGCCGTATTCTATATCTATAACGTACTTGCAATTATAGCCGTAATCCTAGCTATAATGAAAGTTCGATCAGATTCATTAAAAAGAGATGGGCAGGAGATTTAGAGATCAAGAATGCCAAGTAAAGCGTTCTCGAAGGAATTATATATTGATATTAAATCCAACTGAAAATGGAAAACAAAAAGGAAAACTTTAGCGAATGGTACAATGAGATAGTGACCATTAGCGACCTCAGCGACAAGAGGTATCCGATTAAGGGTATGAACGTGTGGCGTCCATACGGATGGAAAATAATGAAGCTTATAGACAACATAATAAGAAATGCCGTGGATAAACATTCTTTTGATGAGGTCAATTTTCCAGTTTTGATAAGTAGGGGCATGCTCGAGGTGGAGTTTGAGCATATAAGAGGATTTGAAAATGAAATTTATTGGGTAACTAAGGGAGGCAAGGAAAAGCTCGAGGAAGAGCTGGCTTTACGCCCCACTAGCGAATCTGCTATGTATCCAATGTTTTCACTCTGGGTAAGATCCCATGCCGATTTACCATTGAAGATTTACCAGATAGTAAGCGTGTACAGGTATGAGACAAAACATACCAGATCATTCATCAGAATAAGAGAAATCCACTTTTTCGAGGCCCATACCGCTCACGAGAGTTATGAAGATGCTGAAAAACAAATGGATGAATACAGGATCATATGGACGGAAATAGCAGATGCCCTTTGCTTACCGTTTTTGTATGATCAAAGACCAGAGTGGGACAAGTTTCCTGGAGCTATGTACACTATAGCCTTCGATACAGTCATGCCGTCTGGTAGATCTTTGCAGATCGGTACAATTCACCAATACGGAACTAATTTTTCCAAAAATTATGACATAAAGTATCTGAAAGAAGACGGTACCTTCGAATACGTACATCAGACAACGTTTGGCATGAGCGAAAGACTTCTTGCGGCAATAATAGGAATACATGGTGATGATAAGGGATTAATACTGCCCCCTGCAATAGCCCCAATACAAGTTGTTATAGTTCCCATACCAGGAGAAGGTGTAGAGAGGTATGCGAAGGACATCGAAACTACATTGAACGGTATCGGGATTCGATGCCACGTCGATAATAGAGATAACTACACTCCTGGCTATAAATACAATGACTGGGAGATGCGGGGAGTGCCTTTGAGGATTGAGGTTGGAGAAAGAGAGCTGAAGGAAAAAACAGTTACATTAGCTGCAAGAAATATAAGAGGAAAGAAAACAGTTCAACGGGAAAAATTAGTATATGAAGTACCGGACATGCTTGACTTGGTAAAGGAAAAAATTACGGAAGACGCTAAGAAAACGTTTAATTCGCTAGTTGTAAGCGCAAGTTCACTGGATGACTTCAAAAAGGAGGGTCTTATTAAGGCCTTCTGGTGTGGATCAAAGGAATGTTCCGATAAGATAGAAAACGAAACTGAAAAATCTGCCCTCGGCTTCAATTTAAACAACGATGAAACAGGAAAATGTATCGTTTGCGGTAAAGCGGGAAAATTAGCTATATTTTCTAGGTCGTACTGATGATAATCGATGAAATATCTCTATTTATTTTAGACATGGACGGTACGCTTACCCTGGAACCAAGCAGCTGGGACTATGTTCATAGAAGGCTTGGGATTAACAACCATTCAGTTACCAGGTTATATCGAAACAGATACATAAACTATTATTGCTTTTTTCAGAGTGACATCAAAGCCTGGCTTCACAAATATCCTAACTTAAAGAAAGAGAAGGTAGTTGAATTCCTCAGGGAAGTTCCGATCCGGCATGGTGCGGATGAGCTAATAAATGTGCTTAGGAAAAATGGCATAAGGACGGCTGTAATTTCAGGCGGTATATCATGGCTCTTCGATATTATCTCGGAGAGATCCAAGATCGATTACAACTTTTCAAACGAGATCTTCACTGACGAATACGGGTATATTGTTCCAGAGGGGAAAGTAAGAGTTATACCCGAAGAAAAGGATTTGGTTGTCAGGAAAATACAAGAAGAACTCGGCATAGGTAAAGATCAGACTGCTTCCGTTGGAGACGAAATGGAAAACGATCGAATCCACAGGTATTCAAAATACAGGTTTATAATCTCAAAAAAAGCAAGGGATAATTTAATCCCTATTCCTTCAGGGGATCTAGAGGATTTATTAAGAATTCTAGAATAGTTAAATCAATCAAGAACTTAAAGTTGAGGAAAATTAAAGAACCATATTTCAATGACAGTCAAGAGTGCAGAGGTTGCCGAGTCAGGTCAAAGGCGGCAGACTCAAGATCTGCTTCCGTAGGGATTCGCCGGTTCGAATCCGGCCCTCTGCATCCAATAGGATTTAATAAATTAGGATAAGTGTTAATGCAATGAAAGCTGTACTAAACTTAGATGTTCCAAATTGCAAAAAATTTATGGAAGTGTTAACTCCCGACAACTATGGATCCATATCCATGGATTGTATAGATCACAAAATAAGCATTACCGTAGAAGAAAAACCTTCTACTCTTTTCAACGTGCTTATAGATATTGTAACTTCTTATGAAATATATATAAAAATATCTTCACTGTTCGACGTTTAGCTTAAGTTTTTCGGTGAGTTCCTTGTACCGATTTCTTATTGTAACCTCGGTTACTCCAGCAACCTCAGCAACAGCTCTCTGTGTTCTCCTTTCACCCGTTATCAATGAAGCTATGTATATTGCAGCAGCAGCAACACCAGTAGGGCCTTTGCCCGATGTTAATCCGACATTTTCAGCATCCCTCAATATCTCTAGCGCCTTATTGCGTGTATCCATAGATAGCTTTAGCTTTGAACAGAACCTGCTGATATAGTCCTCGGCCTTAGACGGCATTATGTTAAGCTTCAGGTATCTGCTCATTATTCTGTAAGTTCTGCCTATTTCCTTCTTTTTGACTCTAGTAACTGAGGCGATCTCACCTAGGGTCCTTGGCACATTTGTTATTCTGCAAGCTGCATACAAAGCACCAGCGACCACACCTTCTATACTCCTTCCGCGTATCATATTTTGTTTGACGGCCTTTCTGTAAATTACAGCTGCAGTTTCCCTAACATCATTCGGTATACTCAGATTAAAAGCCATCCTCTCTAATTCCTGCAAAGCTTGGGATAAATTCCTCTCAGCAGCGTTGGAAACCTTTATCCTCTTCTGCCACTTCCTTAATCTATAGAGCTGTGCCCTGTTCCTTGTTGGTATAGATCTCCCATATGAATCTTTGTTTTTCCACGAAATATCTGTAGAAAGTCCTTTATCGTGTATCGTAAAGGTCATTGGAGAACCGGCCCTAGCCCTGCTCTCATTCTGCTCTGAATCGAAGGCCCTCCATTCCGGACCCTGATCGATGTAAGAATCCTCAATAACTGCACCACATTCGCCGCATACAAGTTCCCCGTGCTCGTAATCTCTTATCAGATTTGTTGAACCACATTCTGGGCATCTTTCAATCTCTTCTATCTTCTTTTTCTTTTGATTCTCAACCATATTGCCACCTCAATTAATGTATATTTCGTCCTCCTGCAAATCAGGCTTATCAAGGCTGACTAGACCGTACGACTCATCAACTGGGCCCATTACCTTAATAAGATAGCCTATCTTCTGGCCTTTCGAGTCATAAACTTTCGTATGAATATTCATCAGCCCGTCTAATTTAACTACCATTTCTCTACCTTTTACGCTTACTACTTTACAGGAGTGCATTCTAAATGATGTAATACAAATAAATATTTAAATATTACGAAATTTTTTTAAGATATCTTATTTTCATATTAAAGTATTCATATCAGATTTTGTCCGTCGATTTTACGATATCGGATTAGATATTCTTAAATTTTTCCTAATAGTATTTCCTTAGTCCTCTTGATGCTGTAGTTAGCGGAAATAATAATGCATCGTCGACCTTTAAGCGATGGAAAAAGTCTTATTCAGACTGCTATTGGTGGTTAATGACAATGCAGTTTAAAATACCTACTGTGCTGAGAAGCCAGGAAATAATTGATAAATCATTTTCAAGGGCAAGCAAGATCGAAGAACCTTATTTTCCAGATAAAGTAGAAAGAATAAAAAAAGAGGTGCAGGATCGGATATCCGCTATAGAAAGTATTTCTTGTTCCCATCTCGATAAATTGGTTAAAAGATTTCCATCAATAGAGAGAATGCATCCATTCTACAGAAGTCTTATAGACCTTATGTTTGACGTCGATCAGTATAAAATTGCGCTATCGAAGGTAGATGCCACTTCTGCAAATATAAAGAGAATTAGCACAGAATATATTAGAAAGTTAAGGCCGGTTAAAGACGTAGGAAACGCTAATCAAATAATGCGTGCCTACTATGGCAGGTTTGCCTCTTTAATCGAGGATTTAAACGAAACGCTACTATTTCTTGGAAGATGCCGTGACTACATAAGGAAACTGCCAGAAGTTAGAACCGATCTCAAGACCTACATTATAGCGGGAATGCCTAATGTTGGGAAAAGCTCGCTCCTCGCATCGTTGACTACAGCAAAGCCAAAGATCGCATCCTACCCTTTTACAACAAAGAACGTAATTATAGGCTATAACGAATCTGGTTCCGAAAGGATTCAGTTTATTGATACTCCAGGTATACTTGATAGAGATTTTTCAGAAATGAATGAAATTGAAAAAAATGCCATTCTTGCCATTCGTTTTATAGAAGGTAAGATCATATTCCTGTTCGATTATAGTACAGAATCCCTATACACAAGAGAACAACAAGAACATCTGTACGAACAGATAAAGAACAATATTAATCCGAATATCATTAGGGTACAGACTAAGCTGGATATAAGTACAGAAAAGGTTGAAAATATTGCGATTTCCGTAAACATTGAAAGTGGTCTGGAACCATTGAGGAAAATAATATTCGATGGAGGTGTCATAGATGTACGAGGAAGAAATTAAGAAAATTGCACTCTTAAATGCATATCAGCACAATGGTAAGGCGGAACTTAAATCTGTTATCGGTAAAGTAATGGCAGAAATAGCAGATTTACGAAAAAACCCTAAACTTGTTTCAGAACTTGCTAAAGCCGCAGTAGACAGTGTAAATTCAATGAGCAAGGATGATATAGTTAACATAGTTGAAAAACAGTTCCCTGAGGCATTAAAAAAGGACAAGAAACCTGAAGAACACAGGCTGCCAGATCTCCAGGGCGTCAACGGACATGTGGTTATGAGGCTTGCACCGTCTCCATCAGGGCCTCTCCACATAGGCCATACCAGGATGGCTATTCTTAACGACGAATATGTCAAAAGATATGGTGGGGACCTTATACTTCGTATAGAAGACACAAATCCAACAAATATTGATCCAGAAGCTTATGCTATGATTCCAGAGGATCTAGAGTGGCTAGGGGTAAACGTAACGAAAACAGTAATACAGAGTGAAAGATTCGATCTATACTATTCTGTAGCAAAGAAACTTATAGAAAATGGGCACTTGTACATTTGTACATGCGATAGGGAAGAATTTAAAAGGAAAAAACTGGCCTCTATTCCATGTAAAGACAGAGATAACCCTCCTGAAACTAACCTGTATCTCTTCGAGAAGATGCTTGATGGGGAAATAAAGGCTGGAGCTGCAGTCGCCGTTATGAAAACAGATTTGAATCATCCTAACCCATCTGTTAGAGACTGGATCGCTTTCAGGATAATTGATGCAAAGCATCCTAGGACAGGAGATAAGTATAGAGTTTTCCCAATGATGAGTTTCAGCGTGGCAGTTGATGATCATTACCTTGGCCTTACGCATGTACTCAGGGGCAAGGATCAGTTGACGAACACTGAAAAGCAGAGGTATGTCTTCGAATACAATGGCTGGAATAAGCCATATTATTACCATTATGGCATGATAAGGTTCCCAGGAACCAGACTTAAAACCTCCTTAATGAAAAAAGGAATTCAGGCCGGACAATATGATGGGTGGTCTGACGTCCGACTTGGAACTGTGCGTGCAATGGCTCGCAGGGGCTATCAGCCTGAGACCTTTAGAAGGTACTGGATTAACTCTGGTCTACGGGAAATTGATGCAGTATTTTCATGGGAGATCTTTAATTCTTTGAATAGGGAATTCGTCGATCCTAAGGCGTACCGTTTTTCCTTTACAAAGGACCCAGTAGAAATAAAAATGGAAGGTTCTAATGGTCTTACTGCAAGGCTACCATATCACCCAAGCCATCCAGAGTATGGTGTAAGGAAATACGAAATTGGCGATACAGTTTATATATCAAAAGGAGACGCAGATAAGATCGCAGACGGAGAAAGATTCAGGCTAAAGGACTTATGCTACGTTGTAAGGAAAGGGGATAGGTTTCTGTTCGATGGCACTGAGATGAAAGAAAAGACAAAGATAATAAACTGGTGTCCACCAAACTCAAGGGAGTTCCAAGTCCTAAAACCTGATGGGTCTATTGACAAAGGACTCATAGAACCTGCTTCTAAGGGCTATAGAGGCATATCGCAACTAGAACGCTATGGATACGTTAACTTCTACGATTCTGATGAAAAAGCCTACTTCACCCATGACTGATCAAATATGCATCAGATCTGGAAAAGACTTTAATATTATTATATCCCCTATTGATCTTACGTAATTATAAGGTATAGATATTGGATCACCGTCCTTTACCAATTTTTCATTTGTTTTGGCGATAAAAAGACCGTGAACAACGTTATTATCAAAGTCAAGGATCACGTCTGATACCTGACCAACGAATATGCCTTTATTCGTATAAACATACTTTCCCCGCAGGTTCTCTATGGTATAAGCTTCAAATGAACTCATAAATTATTTATTGTTTACGTTATTAATTAATTTTTCTTTATGCTGCTGGCAAATTGCAATAAAATTTTTGAAAATCTCCCGGCCAAATTGAGTGTGCTCTACCTCGGGATGAAATTGAACGGCGTAGAGAGGTTTATGCTTATGATAAAATGCCTGCACTTCGCATGTTTCAGAAGAGGCTGTGAGTACAAAATCAGAGGTAAGGTTCTTGATTTCGTCGTTGTGATTCTCCCACGCTATTATATTCTCAGGCAAGCCAGCTAACACATTTGCAGGTTCGGATATTTTAACAAGGGTTTTTCCGAATTCCGGATGTTTGGCTTTGACGACCTGTGCACCGTAATGAAGGGCTATAAACTGAGCACCTACGCAAATACCGAATACTGGGTAATCGTGATCCTCTATGTACTCGCCGATACTACCGAGCTTATCCATCTCTTCGTCAATGTTTGGGGCGCCACCGGACAAAACCAGACCGTCAAGGCCATCCAATTTGCGGGACTCTATGTCATTCGGTACTATCTCAGTTTCAACTCCTAGTTCACGTAGTACTCTCCATTCCCTGTGAGTCCATTGGCCGCCGTTGTCAACCACGTATATCTTCATAATCATTCCGATATTGAGATGTTTAAAGCCTTGCTGATCTCTTTATACCTATTTCGTATAGTGACCTCTGTAACACCAGATATTCTAGCTATTTCCTTCTGCGTCCTAGGCTTTCCGACCTTGACGGATGCGATGTAAATTGCAGCTGCGGCTATTCCTGTGGGCCCTTTTCCAGACGAGATTCCCATCGACATGGCCTGCCTTACAATATCTTCGCTAATGACAATAGCTTGTTTATCCAGATCGAGCTTATTGCAGAATTGAGCTATATATGAGAAGGGTGTTGTCGGCCTTAAGTTTAGATCGAGTTCCTTTGCTAGATGTCTATACGCCTTTCCTATTTTCTTCTTATTTACTTCCGATGCCTTCGCTATTTCATCTAGAGTCCTCGGAATGTTAACCTTTCTGCAGGCTGCGTAAATAGAAGCGCAAACTATGCTTTCGATACTCCTTCCCCTAATTAAATTCTTCTCTACAGCTTTTCTATAAATCAGAGCTGAGGTCTCCTTAATATCCTTAGGAATACCAAGCTTAGCACCGATGTCGTTAAGAAGCTGCAATGCAAGTGAAAGGTTCCTCTCTGCTGCATTGGACACCCTTATCCTTTGATGCCATTTCCTTACCCTGTAGATCTGAGCTCGATTCTTATGTGGTATTCTCTTCCCATAGTAGTCCTTGTTAGACCAGGAAATTTCAGTGGCTAAGCCTTTATCATGGCTCAAGTACGTCATCGGTGAGCCTGTTCTGGCACGCCTCTCATCCTGATCAGAATCAAACGCTCTCCACTCAGGGCCCTGATCTATAAAAGAATCCTCAATCACAGCCCCGCAATCTGCACAAATCAGTTCACCATGCTCATAATCCCTTATCAGGTGTTCCGAATGGCATTCGGGACACCGCTTCGGTGCTTCGCTTTCTATAGCCATTTTATCACTATAAGGCATCTACATTCTAAGCTGTATTTAAACTTTTTTTATTTTTAATTATTCGTTGATAATATACATCTTTTCATTTCAACCTATTATATTGTGAGTCTGTATTAACAATTGTATAAGTAATCTGATTTTATTAACCATGTATAACTTTATTAATAAGTTCCAGACATTTGTGCCTCGATACATTTTAACTTTTCACTATACGATCAATCCGATATAAAAATAACTTGTTTTTCTCAAATTTCTATACTAATAATTGCATATTTTAAAAGAGTTACTAAGACAAATTTCGGAAATTTGATTCGAAATTCAAAGTAGTTACGATGAATTACATTTTACGGCATCCAAGATATGAGCTGCGATATTTTAATAACAGTCTTGCCATCGGGATTTATGCCCAGAGTCTACATAGGTTCTTTAAGAGAACTTAACCATAATGATAATGTTGAGATATATGGCTGGCTGCAGGACCTAAAACTCTTAAAAAACGTATCTTTCCTTATAATGAGGGATAGAACAGGTACCGTTCAAGTAACCTTCAAGAATACTCCAGATATTGTAAATTTATTAAAGGAACTTCCCAGAGAAAGCGTCCTAAAGATATCTGGAAAGATAAATAAGAAAAGCGTCAGCAAATCAGGACTCGAAGTATCAGGAGAAAGCGTTGAGGTATTGAATAGATCAGAACGTCCACTTCCACTTCCTGTTATAGATCCTGTACAGGCAGATTTAGAGACTAGGTTGAACAACAGGTTTATAGACCTGCGGAAAAGAGATGTTAGTTCAATATTCAACGCAGAGAGTTCCATTCTCTGGGGTATAAGGGAATTCCTACATTCACAGGGCTTCATAGAGGTCCACACCCCAAAAATAGTTGCAGCAGCAACAGAAGGAGGAGCAGATCTATTTCCGGTAAAATACTTTGAAAATGACGCCTACCTTAATCAAAGCCCACAACTATACAAAGAAATACTTATGTCATCTGGCTTCGAGAAGGTGTTCGAAGTTGGCCCGGCATTTAGGGCCGAAGAACATAACACAACTAGACATTTAAACGAATTCACATCTATTGATATAGAGATGAGCTTTGCTGATCATAACGACGCAATGCGTATTCTAGAAAACGCTGTCAAATCCGGGATAGAAAACATGATTAATGAAAACGGCAAAGATCTCCAGGAGAACGGCATAAATATAAGTATACCTGAGATACCGTTCCCAAGAATTACTTACAAAGAATGCATAAAGCTTCTTGAGAAGGAAGGCCTTGAATTTCAGTTCGGCAATGACTTTTCTCCCGAGGAACTTAGGATAATAGGGAGGAACTTTAAGGATTTCTACTTTATAACAGAGTGGCCATCATCACTTAGGCCTTTTTACACTATGCCAAATAGAGACGATCCAACAATAACAAATTCATTCGATCTGCAGTACAGAGAAGTAGAAGTTACTTCAGGCGCGCAAAGGGTACACGATCCAGACTTATTATTAAAAAGATTTAACGAAAAAAAATTGAATATTGATTCATTTAAATTCTACATTCAAGCTTTTAAATACGGTATGCCCCCACATGCTGGCTGGGGGCTCGGCCTTGAAAGACTCACCATGATTGTTCTTGGCTTAAACAATATAAGGGAAACCACCTTATTTCCTAGGGATAGAACCCGCATTATTCCTTGATCTCCTATCTTTCCTATCTTCGTCAAAGACTAACCTATCCATGTCATCGGACGAGCCAATTTCGTCCTTTAAGATGTCGTTCAGCTTCTTTGAGCTCATCGCTAGCCAATAATTATTACTAAATACTCCTATATTAATTTTTCTTATGACAGAAATTACTTTTCGTCTTATGCACAAATAATGTCTATATACTTCTTAAATAGCTAGATACTTCATTAAGAAACTTGTAGATATGGGTATATTTTGCCTTCTGCACAAATATTAATTTTCTGAAGCAATACCAGAATATGAGCATAAAGAAAGTTGGTATTGTAGGCGCTGGCACCATGGGTTCTGCCATAGCCGAAGTCTTTGCATATAATGGATACAATGTCATCCTCAAGGACCAAACTATTGAATTGGCTGAAAGGGGAAGGGAAAACGCCAAAAGGATCATAGAAGGATATGAAAAAATTTCCAATGAAAAGGTTAAAAAAGAAATCACAAAAATAGAAGGATATGGAATTAAACTTACCGAAGAACAAAAGTCCTCTATAACAAAATCACTTTCCGTTAATGTTCCTGTAAAGGAAGTTGAAGAGAGGATCATCGTCACATCTAAAAACGACGAAATGTCGGATTGTGATCTTATAATAGAAGCTGCATTTGAAGACCAGGCAGTTAAAAACCAAATATTCAGGGAATTAAGTGATTTTTCAAATAATGCGATAATTGCATCAAATACCTCTTCATTAAGCATAACAGAGATGTCTAAAAACCTCAAAAAACCTGAAAATGGCATCATCATGCATTTTTTCAACCCACCCTATCTGCTCCCCTTAGTGGAGGTTGTACCTTCCCTTTTCACCAGCAACGAAACCCTAACCGCTGTTATGGATCTGCTCCACGGAATGAAGAATCATAGAGAAAATATGGTTCCTGTGCTTGCAAAGGAGAGAGAAGGCTTCATAGTTAATAGACTACTGATTCCATTTATAAATGAGGCTTCAAAAATGCTGGATTATGGCATAGCCACAGAGAAGGATATTGATATTGCTATGAAGAAGGGAGCTGGCTTCCCAATGGGACCGTTCGAACTAGCCGATATGATAGGCATTGACGTTGTAAAAGACGTTATGAACGTGTTCGAAAAAACTTATGGAGATCAGTATAAGACAAGCCAACTGATAAGAAGAATGTCGGAAGCAGGCAAACTAGGAAGGAAAACAAAGGAAGGCTTTTATAAATATTAAAAAATTATTTTATTGGGGTGAGATCGGTACGCTGCCTGTTGAGCACGACAACGGTCGGTTCAACCACGTACTTTGACTTCGAGATTCTTGTAATAGAAACTAGGGCAGACTTTCTATTATTGTTGTTAAACATCTTCCGTATCTCGGAGATAAGGGTCTTATTAACAAACAGCTCCACATAGATTGGTACACCCCTGTTGTACCATACGGCTATTATAGAGCCCCTTGAGACTCGCTCTACATCCTCCCTATCTACTTCAACGTCTATTCGTTGCCCTATTTCTATTTTCAAGTTGCTTACCCAATTTCTAATAAAAAAGACAGTTATATAAGCTTTTCCTGCATACTAAGTTAAAATCGTTTGATGTAAATAATAACATATTGGAAAGGCTCTTGCAAGAGCCAGACATGCATATGTAGCAATTTTAGTTTATTCTTATGCTTTTTCGAGTAGTGTAATTCCCAGTATTTTCTCAAGCTTTCTTGCGGTCTTTATGTCTGGGAGCAAATCACCCCGCTCAATACTCGCTATTACATTTTTTCGTTCAAAGATCCTAGCCGCAAGGTCTGCCTGAGACATTCCTAGCTTTTCTCTGGCATTCTTGACTATTTCTGGATAATCTTCTACAATATCCAAGTCTTCTTCACTTATCTTTTTCTTAACCGCATTCTTAGCTGGATGTGTATCTGGCACTCTTGTAGCTGGTTCTGGCAATGTTACTTTTACTGACTCCACACGCTTAAAATTATTGTGTTCGATAACTGGAGTGCCAAATTTAGCACAATCATCACAAACATTCAAAATTGCACCGTCTATCATGACCTTTGTAGTATGCTGGGTCTTCTTACCGCACATTTCACATTCCATATAAAAACATATACCAATTCGATAGATAATCTTTATCTGCGTTTCTGCTTTAAGTTAGTAGAGAATCATATATGTCAAAAGGAGATAGACCGGGCCTATTGCTCCCCTTTGAAAACAAGCGCATAATTAGAATTCGGAATTCAGTGTATACAGAGACGGAAACCCCGCAAAGGGTATATGGAGAAGAGATTACAAAAATTAACAATCGGACTTACAGAGAGTGGGACCCAAGGAGAAGCAAGCCCGCAGCGGCCATACTAAATGGCCTGAGGAGATTCCCAATTAGGGAAAATGATTCTGTGCTCTATCTTGGAGCTTCTACTGGTACGACAATAAGCCACATATCTGATATATGCCCAGCAGGCACAATTTACGGAGTAGAAGTCTCCTATGAACCTTTTTCAAAACTGCTAGATCTTGCAAAGAAGAGGAATAATCTATACCCAATACTTGAAGATGCCAACTCCCCCGAAAAATACTCGTTCTTTATTGAGCACGTTGATGTAATGTACCAGGACATATCCCAGAGAAACCAAATCCAAATATTCAAAAATAATGTCAATACGTTTAATCCAAAACGTGGTTTCCTAGTGCTCAAAATAAGATCCGTGAAGTCGACTGAAGACTCTAGGAGCATACTAAACACGGCTATGGATCAATTGAGTGTATACCACCTTAAAGAAGTTATTAATCTTAAGCCGTACGATACGGATCATTACCTTATAACTCTCGATACATAATGCTAAACAAAGGTTAAGTAATAATATTCCCAAGTTATTAGGCACTATGAAGCTCACTGTAAACGGTTGGTATACCAATATGAGGTTTTCAGCAGCCCATTTCATCCCATCGCACTACAAGTGTTCAAGGTTGCATGGCCACGACTACGGGATAATAATTAACGTTGACGGAGAAATGCAGGACGGCATGCTAATAGACTTTATAGAGCTCAAAAACGCAATAAGATCCGTAATAAACGAGATGGATCACAAGCTCCTAGTGCCGGGCAAAGCTAACATTGCTAAATATAATGAGAGCACAAATGAATACGAAATTTCATACAACGATAAAAGGATGATAATACCAGCCGAATATGTTTATATCTGCGATGTATATAATACTACCAGTGAAGAATTATCTAGATTTGTTGCAGAAAAGGTTGGGGCAAAGATCGGAAAGAGGAAAAACCTTAGAAGCATTGAGGTATCTGTTGAGGAGGGGCCTGGCCAAGGTGTTTTTTACAGCGTAGACATGAGGAGGGATTGAAATGCCGAAAAAAGCTGTCGTTTTGTTATCAGGCGGCTTAGATTCATCGACGGTTCTTGCCTATGCCTTAAATAAGGGCTTTGAGGTGTACGCTATATCATTTGACTATGGCCAGAGGCATTTAAAGGAGATGAAGAGCAGCGAAGCGATATCAAAGTTTTACAACGTGGATAGGAAGATAGTAAAGGTAGACTTAAGATCAATAGGCAAGAGCGCCTTGACCGACAATATTGAGGTGCCGTCCAGGGACATATCGACCATTGAGGAGGAAATACCAGTCACGTACGTTCCAGCCAGAAATACAATATTCTTATCCATAGCTGCTGCTTACGCAGAATCCCTAGGAACAAATGAGGTTTTCATAGGTGCCAATGCTATAGACTATTCAGGATATCCAGACTGCAGGCCAGAGTATTTTAACGCTATGGAAAATGCATTATCATTGGGAACTAAGATAGGGTTGAAAGAAAAATTTCATATTAACGTTCCACTGCAATACCTAAGCAAAGCAGATATAGTTAAGTTAGGTGTAAAGTTAAATGTACCCTACGAACTTACATGGTCATGTTATAAAGGTGAAGAAGAAGCATGCGGCGAATGCGATTCCTGCCAGCTAAGGTTAAAAGGGTTCATGGAAGCTGGATTTGCTGATCCGCTGAAATATTCAAAATATCCGGAATTTTACAGCAAAAACTTAGTAAAACTCCGACCCTTAAAGAGAAGATGAATCGCATACCAAAATTTGATTCTAAGTTCTCATCTATATTTTAAACATGATTTAGGCCTTTTATAGCGTATTCGTGTGATCTACTTATACGGAATTAAGATGTATTGGCTAATTTTTATTGCGATGACGCAAAACGAAGTTAAACTATTCATTTTAGACAGTTAGAATCCGTTGTAATGATTATGAATTTTCTATCAGTAATAGAAAAACAATAAATATATTAAATATAAAAAATTAAACCCCTACTGGGGATGCTTCTTCAACCACTCGTCAACATTCTTCGAGCTTGCCTCAACAGAGGCCACACTCTTCTTCCAGAGTTCAAGCTCCTCTGGCAGGAAGTCTATGTCGTAGATCTCTTCAACTCCTCTTTCACCGATTTTAATTGGAACACCTATGAACTTGTTGTTTATTCCGTAGTGCTCAGCATGTTTTCCCGTTATATAGGCTGCGCATGGTATGACTCTCTTCTTATCCTTGATGACGGATTCAACCATAGCCGTTATGGATATCCCAGGCGCATAGTAAGCACTTCCTGCCTTGAGGTAATTCACTATTTCCCCACCGCCAAACCTGGTCCTCTTTACGATTGCGTCTATCTTTTCTTTGGGAAGCAGCTTCTCTATTGGAATTCCAGCAACGCTAGAGTACCTTATAAATGGCACCATATCATCTCCGTGGCCTCCAATAACAAAAGCGTTTACGTCTTCTACTGAAACGTCGAGCTCCTTAGCAAGAAATGTCCTGAACCTGGAACTATCCAATGAACCGCCTAAACCCATTATTCTTTGCGGATCAACACCGGAAATCTTCTGAAGGGCATATGCCATTATGTCGGCAGGGTTAGAAACAACAACTATTATAGAATCAGGTGAATACTTCTTTATGTTCTTAGATACATCTGCAATTATCTCTACATTTTTGTCAAATAGGTCCTCTCTGCTCATTCCTGGTTTTCTTGCCATTCCGGCAGTTACTACTATAACGTCTGATCCCTCCATATTTTTGTAATTCGAGGAATCTGATGTACTAAAGCCTACAACGTCAAGATCATATCCCCAGTGTGGTGCTCCTTCCTGAATATCTAGAGCTTTTCCTTCTGGAATCCCATCAACAACATCGAATAAGTATACATCGCCAAGCTCTTTTGTTGCTAAAAACTGGGCAACTGTTGCGCCTACATTGCCGGCGCCTATTACAGAAATCTTTTTTCTTGCCATATATGTATATCACTTTGTTATTAAAAAACTAATCTAAGGTTCACATTTTTAGACAATAGCTATACGAATAATTTTCGACTACCCGCCTATGCTTCCTCTATACTTTCTTGGTCTATAAAAAATCTTCCTTAATATACCTTGAATTATTTCTCCGTTAAGAGAGAAACAAAAAGTTTTAATAGAAAACTTTAACCATTCGTAAATAGATTAATATATAGAAAAAACTTAGCATTATTATAAGCAGAAGATGGGGGGTTGAATCTACGGTGGAAACAGATCCGATCATGTACGCATTCGAGAGATTTTTCGATCAGAAATTCGGCAAATCACTAGTGATAAAGGGAAGACCAGGATCAGGAAAAACCACATTCACCCTCGACTTTCTGAACGCTGTCAGAGATCATCATCCCGTATACTATATATCCTCGAGATCCTCAGATGCATCCATTCTAGAAACGTATCCGTGGATTAAGAATGAATATGAAATTAAGGGATCAGTTGAAAAAGTAAAGACATCTGCCCTTAGGAACTTTGAGAAGATGGTTGAAGAAGGAAAGTTCGGAGATGCCCTTAGAGACGGATTGATCGTTGAGACAAGCAAAATAGTTCCAATAATACAGGCATTATATGAATTTGTAGATAATCATTTTGGAGAGAGCCCTATAATAGCTCTAGATTCAATTGATGCTTTGGCTGAAGAGTATGATATTCCAGAAGATTACCTATTTCTCATGCTAAAGAACGATCTCGTTGAGGGTTCCGGAGCACATTTAATAACTATACTGGAAGCTCGACAAAACGAACGCCTTGAATATTTTGCGGATGGTGTAGTTACCTTAGACTACAATGTTAAGAATGATATGCTTGTCCGGTCTCTCACACTTGAGAAAATGAGGGGGATTTCTGTGGGCCCATCCCCTACCTACATGTTTTCTCTAGCAGATGGTAGATTTCGTTCAGTAACTCGAAATACTCTAGTATTTCCGGAGAAGAGAATAGAACTTGATCCAGGCAACGATGAATCTATGGAGTTCCAGGTATCAATGGGTGATAGGGAATACGGCAAAATAACCGCAGAAGGTACTGACAGCATCCCAGGTGGCTCTATAGTTTTGCTTCACGTTAAGGACAGAAGCCCGGCAATAAACGATTTCATAAACCTGTTTAAGACCAACCTAATAATAAATAATATAGTTCACGGCAGAGGAGTCATCGACATGACCGCCAGTGGCTATGAAACTTATACAGTTCTGCTAAAAGCACTTGGAGGAAAATATCTAAATAACTATATAACAGCATCAAAATCCGACCTTATCAATCCTTACGTAATATCGCTAAAGGGAGAAAGGATTAAGGATGACTTAAATAGAGAAATAATCGAGGGGAAGCTCGCACAATCGAAAGGCCCTTACGTGTATTTCTTCTCCTCGGATTACCTCTTTTTAGTTTATGGATTTAATTTCCTGAACCAAATAGTTGAAGTTGTTGATGACATAAGGACCAGCGGAGTTATATTCTTCGTAGCAGATGATGATACATACTCTAAGATGTTTACAGCATCACATCTTTCCCTTGATCTGTTTTCAGTTAATGGGTATGCCGCCGTATCATCAAATAAAACTTCATCATTTCTTGTACAACTAGTTCGTGATCAAAATCAATGGCCAAAAATAAAATTTGTAGAAATCGAATAAATTTATTTTACAAACTTTAGATACCAGGTCTTAACTCCCTGCTCATTATCCCTCTTGAAGCTTGAATCTACAGTGGTAGGCGCAGGCTCAATGCCTTCTTGTCCTGGCTGCCAGTTTGCAGGAGTAGCGAGCTTCCTGTCCCAGTTGAACTGAAGAGCCTTTATGACACGTATTATTTCTTCTATGTTTCTGCCTGTCTCAGCTGGATAATAGATCATCCACCTAACTATCTGGTTCGGATCAATGATGAAGACTCCTCTCACAGTTGCACCTGATTTTTCATCTATAAGGTTGTATTCCCTTGCAACCTCCTTATCTATATCTGCAATTATTGGAAACGGTATATCGATCCCAAAGTGCTCCTTAATGTCCCTTATCCAAGCTATGTGACTAAAGACACTATCAATACTTAGTCCTATCAATTCAACTCCTAGTTTCTGAAAATCTTCATATCTCTCAGTAAACGCAATAAACTCTGTAGTGCATACCGGCGTAAAATCGCCCGGATGCGAAAAGAGCAGAACCCATTTCCCCCTGTAGTTAGACAGGGTTATCGGTCCCTTAGAGGTGTTCACTGTAAAGTCTGGAGCTTTTTGTCCCAATACAACTGGCATTTTTAATCACCAAATTAAAAATATTAGAGGGATATTTAAGCCTATTGAAATGTGCATCGCTAAACACAGAAAATCTATTACGCCTTTCTCGACTCGGCGAGGCGTTCTGCAAAATACGTAATGACAATGTCGGCACCAGCCCTGAATACAGCAGTTAAAGCTTCGTTTACTGAATCTTCGCCTATAAGCCCTTGATTGACAGCGTTCACTATCATGCTATACTCCCCACTCACGCTGTAGGCTGCCAGTGGCAAATTAAACCTATCCCTGGCGGACCTTATTATATCTAGATAAAATATAGCAGGCTTTACCATCACTATATCTGCACCTTCATCTATGTCTAGCTCTATCTCTCTAATAGCTTCCTTCCCGTTGCGGTAATCCAATTGATAACTCTTTCGATCCCCCACTTTCGGGGCAGACTCAGCCGCCTCCCTAAACGGACCATAAAGATTAGAAGAGAACTTTGAACTATAAGCCATAATCATTGTGTTGACGTAACCAGAAGAGTCTAGAGCCTCTCTTATCGCCTTAACTTGGCCATCCATCATCCCGCTGGGGGCAACAATATCGACTCCGGCTTCGGCGTAGCTTACAGCGATCTTCCTGTAGACTTCTAGAGTCTTGTCATTATCCACATAATCATTGCTGATCAGGCCGCACTGGCCAGTATCCGTATATTCGCACAAGCACAGATCAGCTATGGTTACTATGTCAGTTGTCTCCTTTATGAGAGATATTGACCTCTGAATTATGCTGTTCTTATCGTAAGCTGAAGAACCAAAGCTGTCTTTGTACTTCGGTATCCCAAATAAAAGTACTGATTTTATGCCTATGTCTTCAAGATGCTTTACATAGTCTTCGAGCTGGCTGATTGGGTATCTGAAAATCCCAGGCATCGAACTGATCTGTGTCTTCTCTTTAATATTCTCATCTATGAATATAGGCATGATAAGCTTATCAATACTTACTCGGATCTCACTAATAAAGTCCCTAAGGTTTTGATCTTTTCTGTATCGCCTCATTCTGACGATTGGATACATAGACAGTTATTAGCTCGAAGAATAAAGATATGTTGCTCTGCACACATCGTTAAGCAATTATGCGTGTTTGTATTGTGGAAATATGGAACTATGTGCTATGTATAATATATCCATAGAAAATCTGCATCCGACAACCATATGCGTAGTTATGGACAAATTCCTTGACTCCTTTGCAGAGCTCTTAGGTGTACTTGAGGATCAAGATCAAGATGAACTGATGGATTTTATATCAAGGTACGCCAGAACTGATGAGATAAGGCCTGAGGATAAAACAGTTGGGTTTGTAGTTATTAACTCAGCTAAAAAGATGATGTCAGTATCGTTTTCAGATATAGACGAAAATGTCAAAGAAAAAATAAGGGAGATCATCAAGCCATATAGGGACTCTGGGTATAGCGTGGAAGCCGATCTCTAAAGATCAGTACATAGTCAAATTGTATTTTTTGTCAACGTATTCGTAATCTTTCCTGTTTCTTATGCCAAGTAGTTTAGTCAGATTTTCCATTTGGCCCTTAAAGCGGCCATCGTATATTTCTCTCCCCAGAACCAGCCTGCCATGATCTTCATCGAACATTATCTGTTCTCCGTATTTTTTTAAGCAATGAATGCATTCCGCTGCCTCCTCTTCATCCTCTACTTTGTTAAAGCATTCTTCAAAGCTCATCTATCATCGCACCTCTTTCCATCAAAATACGGGAACCTAACGTTATATCTATCCACGGAATAGAAAAGATAATATGGGAAACTGCTTAGAAAATTACTATCAACGTATTTTGAAATGTCTGGATTATCTCTTATGTAATCCGAAATGGACTTCCACCCCTTTTTCCCCTCGAGAACATCCTGCAGCAAGGTGAGAAAATTAAAGTATACATCGTAACGCCTATCTCCTGTCGATCTTCTGTACAGGTCTAACCTTCGAACTGCATTGAACACCACTTTATATGCATCATCGATTTCACCAGCAAGCAGTGCACTCCTTACAACATCCATGTTAAGATCTCCATTCAACTATCATCACCCCACTATTTGGCTGGATATTCCAACTAGAACAGGGAAAAGCACATAAAAAACACCGAGGAATACAACTATAGCTGCTGAAACTATCACGGCAGCTTTATTTCCCATATCCGTGGAAAATTCTCCCTTAGGTTCCTCCCAGAATAAGTATCTCATAACTTTCATGTAATAAAATACCGATATAGCGCTGTTTATTATAGCTATAATAGCTAGCCACCAAAGGCCTGAATCGATTACTGACAGGAACAGGAAATACTTGGCGAGGAAGCCACCAGTCAATGGAATTCCAGCCAGTGATAGAAGAAGTATAGAGAAGCTAGCGGCTACATATGGTGACTTCTTGCCAAGGCCGGAAATGTTTTCGAATGTAATATTGTCTTCCTTAACCATGTTCATAGCGATGAAAGAACCGCCCTTCATAAACACGTAAACTAATGCATAAAACATACCAGCTGCTATAGCAAGACTGACTGACCTAGCAGATCCAAGTCCTACATATGAAACAACAGAAATTACGAGTATCATATAGCCTGCCTGGGCAACGGAAGAGTAGGCCAGGAGCCTTTTTACATTCATTTGAGAGAGAGCGGCAACATTGGCATAAGTCATCGTTATTATTGCTATTATAGTAAACATGTAATATACTGGTGTTGGGAAAGACTGGAAACCAACGAGGAATATCTTTAGAACTAGTACAAAGGCCATTATCTTAGTCCCAGTTGACAAATAAGCGGAAACCCCGTTTTCTGTTCCATCGTAAGCATCAATTGCCCACTGATGCATCGGGAATATTGCAAGCTTGAATCCAAACCCTATGAGAAGGAACAGCAGTGCCAGTAAGAATTCAGGCTTTGTCCCTGAATAATAGCTTATGCTAGATCCGTTCAAAACAGGGGAAAGAGAAAACGTATGTACTGAAAAGAAGTAGAAGCCTATACCCAATATTATGAAAGTAGTCGCAATCGTGCCTGTAAAAAAGTATTTTATAGTGGCTTCAAGGTTCCTCTGCTTACCGCCATATGCAGACATTATGTAGGTCATTATACTTACGGATTCGAAAGCAACGAAGGCTATTACGAGATTCCAGGTCATAGCTACTATGACCATTCCAATTACTGAGAATATTAGTGAAGCGTAGAAGACTTCTGGCCTCTTTTTAACGTACCTATACATAGGTAAACTGATAAAAAGTGCTGATATTATGAGAACAGCTGAAAAATAAACTGAAAACTTGTTTACAGTGATACCATAGGAAGAATCGTATGGTATAAAGAATACAGATAATAGTGCAGCTATCAGCGTAATAAATGAGATAGCTGCTGAGGCCTTTCCACTCTGTATGAACATACCAACAGCAAGTACGATGAAACCCATAATAACAAGCAGTATCTCTGGTATAAATATAGAAATAAGACTCATTGCATCACCTCAAATACGTGCGCTTCAAGAAAAGCGACAACATTCGTTCGAAGAGCAGGTTCTACGGATATTGAAAGGGAAGTATTTGTATAATTGACAAGATTAGCAAAGATCAGATTGGGATAAATTCCAAGAACAAATATAACAAGCACTAAGAAGATAAGAATCATAAACTCCCCACTGTTAATATCCCTTATAAAGCCAAGGTTTTCATTGTATGGCCCATATAAGGACCTCTGGGCAGTCCATATGTGGTAGGAAGCTGTAATTATCATCCCGAAGATTATAAGGAAGATATACCAGCTGACAGTCTGAAAGACGCCCACCACTATCGAAAATTCTCCAATAAATCCCGCAAAACCTGGCAAGCCAAGCGAGGCAAGTAAGCCTACTAGCGTAAGCGATGCAAGTTTAGGTGCTTCTCTGTAAATGCCTCCGAGGCCGTAA
Source organism: Thermoplasma volcanium GSS1 (assembly GCF_000011185.1). Lineage (NCBI taxonomy): Archaea > Methanobacteriati > Thermoplasmatota > Thermoplasmata > Thermoplasmatales > Thermoplasmataceae > Thermoplasma > Thermoplasma volcanium. The sequence continues at coordinate 1,158,916 of NC_002689.2, forward strand.
ACCGAGTCAGTCTTAGTATTTCTAGATATATAGTATAGCGCTGAGAATACTAGGGACATTATCAAGCCATGTGCGACTATCTGGAACATGCCTCCTGCTGCTTCTAGTGCCCTTACGCTGTAATCTATACCAGAAGTTTCAAGAATAGAGGCGGCAAATGAAATTGTAACGAAACCCATTGCAGAGGCGCTTGCAAAGGCCATCATCTTCTTTATATTTCTTTGGAACATGGCCGTCAAAGCGAAATATATTAGACTAATTATTCCAAGCGCTATAAGCAGGTACAATACATATACGTCAAGAGCTTTGTATGATTCTATCATTATACCGAACAGACCATAGCCCCCCATCATAGATATTGCACCCGCAAGTATCACACTGCCCGGATATGGAGCAGAATAATAGGAATCCGGAAGCCATGAGTGTATAGGAAATGACGGCATCTTAACCAGGAAACCAAACAAGAAGCCAAATATCACGAAACCCTTGTAAAATAATGAAAGTTTTGGGAGGATAGACATCAGTGGGCCTATCTCAAATGTAGGAGATGCAAGATAAACATAAGACTGAGAATAAAGGGTAAATATTGACAGCAAGATAAACACTGAACCTATATGTGTGTAGACAAAAAACTTGAGGGATATCGAATTCTTATTCCCAATCCCATACCTTCCTATCATGAAGTAAACGGGTATCAACACAACTTCCCAGAATATGTAGAAAAAGAGGAAATCCCTCGATATAAGTAAACCTATTAGACCTGCAAGTACGGTCATCTCTAGGCCAAAAAAGGCGGAACCGTAATTCCTGTCAGTTATTAGGACTGCGATTAATATAACAACGGCGCTAAGGATCAAAAGAGCATCTGTCAGCCCAGAGACAGCGATGCTGAATGAGAGGCCTAAACTGCTGGAAATTACAACTGAATACCTGGATATGAAGCCACCAGAGTATGATGAAAATCTCATTATGGAATAGGCGATTATTTCTAGTAGAAGTATGCCAGAGAGTACAGCGGATACTTCCTTAGCGTGTTTACCAGTGAAATAAGAAATTATTCCAAATATTATTGCTGAAATTAGAATAATCAATGCAAACATCTTACATCAGCTCCACAATTTCCACTATAATAAAGATAACTATAGCGGCTAGAATAAGTACAGCCACGTAGTTTTCTAGGACACCGTTCTGCAAGTTCCTGAAATATGAACCCAGTGTTACAGTATCTGAGCCAAGATCGTTCACAGCACTATTATATTTGTTCTCGAAACCGCTAAAGGCGGCAGAAAGTGGTAGTATAACCCGCTCTGAGATTATTCTTGTATAGAGCACATCAATATAGAATTTGTTTTTCACTAGTTTATAGTACCAGGTCTTAGATATATCCCAGGTCTTCCATTTCTCGAAACCATATATGTAGAGATCTACGAAGAAGCCTATAGCTAAAAGTATTGCTGGCAATGTAGATATGTAAACCGGTGCAGTTGGAACTCTAATTGCTGCAGCAACGCCATCTAACGTAGGTGCAACAAATTTATAGAACGGAACCTGCCATATACCGAGTATTAGTGCGAACAGAGAAAGGATCATGAGCGGTATCGTTGCAAGCACAGGAGGATCTTTTGCCCTTTCGGCAAGAACTGATCTTGGCTTTCCAGTTGCTACAAGAAAGAACATTCTAAAGGTATATAGGGTAGTTAGCAGTGAGCCAATCATTAGGAAGAGGAATGGCCATATATGGGCAAAAGAGGGAGCAGAAGTGAAGTAATTGTACGATGCGTATATGATTGGATCCTTAGAGAAGTAGCCAGATGTACCCGGAAAAGCTACCAAGGCCAATGCACCTATGAAGAATGCGGTGGTAGTTATAGGCATCCTCTTCCATAGGCCGCCCATCTGTTTGGCATCCCTCAAATCCATCATGGCTATTAGGAACGCACCGGCACTCATAAAGAGCAATGCCTTGAATATAGCGTGAGACACGAGATGGAACATTCCAAGAGAAACGGCAACGCTGCCTATTATTGGGCCTAGGCCTATCGCAGCAAGCATATATCCAAGTTGGCTTATAGTGGAATAGGCAAGGATTCTTTTTACGTCGTTAACCACCAGGCCAAGGATGCCTGCATAAAGTGCAGTAAATGAGCCTATATCCAAGTTGGCTTATAGTGGAATAGGCAAGGATTCTTTTTACGTCGTTAACCACCAGGCCAAGGATGCCTGCATAAAGTGCAGTAAATGAGCCTATTATAGCGACAGCGTACATTGCAAAGGGTGCAGCATAAAGAAACACCTGGTACAAGCGTGCCACTAGGTAAACTCCCGCAGTAACCATCGTCGCAGCATGGATGAGCGCCGATACTGTGGTAGGGCCTTCCATTGCATCAGGTATCCATACATGAAGCGGAAACTGGGCAGATTTGCCAATGGCGGCACCAAGGATAAATATAGCAATGATTCCAAGTCTTACCTTTCCTATCTGAGATGCGATTAAGCTGGCGTGCGATATTAAATACGGAATGCTAAGAGGATCCCCGGTGACATTAACAAGAGAGTAGTACAGAATAGACATTCCTATTATGAATGATAAATCTCCCACTCTTGTGACGATAAAAGCCTTTTTCGCCGCTGCAGTAGCGTTTGGCTTAAAGAACCAGAATCCTATCAGGAGATAGGAACAAAGACCTACCAATTCCCAAAATAAGAATAGCAGGACTAAGTTAGAGGATATTACAAGGCCCAGCATCCCTGCTGTAAATAGGGATGTTTCCGCGAAATAAACATGCTTGTTGGGGTCATCCTTCATGTAGTATATTGCAAAGAGGTGTATCATTAAGGAAACGAAGGAGACCATTATAGCCATTGTTATCGCCAGATTATCGATGTATATGCCGTAGTCAATATTGTAGAACCAATGATACGAATTATATATAGGGCCCTTCAAAACTTGGAAGTAACTCAAAATGGCGAAAACTAACGCCAAAAATATAAAGAATGAGGCAACTGCCCCAGACCACTTCCTATAGAATTTGCCTATCACTAGAGAAAAGACAAAGCCAAGCAATGGGGCGATGAATATCATCCATCCATAAACGAACATCTTTACCACCTTATCTCCTTTAGCAAAGATATGTCGATCTTGCCGAACTTTCTATACACGATAACGAGCAATCCAAGACCTACGGCAGATTCAACAACACCGATAGCTATAGCAAAGAGAGCAAACACATAGGGATCTATTTGTACAGAGCTTGAATAAAAGTACGAACCAATGCCGATTATAGATAGGATAGCTGAATTGATCATAATCTCTATAGAAATAAGCATTTTTATACCAACTCTTGACGTCATCACGCCATAAAGGCCAATAGTGAACAACAGAAGCGCAACAAATGAAACAGCTGCAGCAAACACTTATTCCTCACCTCTTGCAACATACATAACACCTATTACAGCGCCAACTATAATTACGGATAGGAGTTCGAATGGGACTATGTAAACATTGAAAAACGAAAACCCAATAAGCGATATGTCTTGAGAGACGGGCACGAAAGTTCCCGGCATAACTATAACTGGGATAGCCGTAGCAATAAAGAATAATGCGGCTGAAACTAAAGCTAGATATTTATTCAATTTCCTTACCTCCTGTTAACATAACTGTAAACACGATCAGCGTCACTACAGCACCTATGTATACAAGAATTTCAACTGCAGCCACAAATGAGGCACCTAGAAATAGAAATTCAGCGGCTAAAATAAAGAGAAATAGGAATAAGTATATTGCTGAATGCGTGATGTTTTTCTCCTTAACCGAAAGAACTGAGAACGCTATCAGAAATACTGCTATTATGGAAAAAATAAGAGTGTATATCATTTCTTTACCTCCTCTTCTGTCTTTTCTAGCTCTTGGGGACTATAGAAGAAATTATTCCTAGTTCTTGCAGTTTCCAGTTCGTGTGTCAAGTATATAGCTTCAGTCGGGCATATCTCTTCACAATTCCTGCAAACTGTACAGGTTCCAAAGTTTACCTGTGGATATAAGTTTCTTTTATTGTGAGGATTGTTCCTCTCCACCACTATCATTCTAATCGACAAATTCGGGCATACCTGTTCACAGAGTGTGCATCCAACACAGTCATCCATGCTAAGGAATATCCTAAATTTGAATCTTGGAGGTGTATATGCTTTTTCTTCAGGATACTGCACAGTTATTGGCTTTTTAAATAGGTGCTTAAAGACCGTAAACATGCCCTGAAGCATCCCAACAAATGGGATTCTTTTTGGTTCTTTAACTTCAATCACGATATCACCCCTAATGTTAGGAAGCCTGCCCATATTAGATTTATAATTGCAATGGGCAAAAGTATCTTCCAACCAAAGTTAACAAAACGATCAATTCTTATTCTAGGCATTGAAAGCCATATTAAGAAGGAAATAAGAACCATGATGAGCCCTTTTATGAGCAAATAAATAAAGCCAGCGTAGGATGAATAGGGCCCATTATAGCCACCAAGGTATAAAAGCGAAATCACAAGAGAACCGAGGAATATGCTTCCAAACATTCCCATGTAGAAGAGACCAAATCTCATCCCTGAATATTCAGTTGAATACCCTGATACTATTTCACTGTCACTTTCTGATAAATCGAACGGGGTGTAAGAAGATCTTGCTATCATGGCCACCATAAATACGAAAAGACCTAAGGGCTGAAGAATGCCGAATGGTATGAATTGAGTTGAAACCAGTGAAGAAAATTCTAATGGTGTCTTATTTACAGCTGAATCCATCATTACCAGTGCAATAGCACTCAGCATCATCGGCACTTCGAATGAAACGTCCTTAGCAACACCACGCATTGCACCTAGAAGGGCGTATTTGTTGTGTGAACTTATTCCTGCTAATATTTCACCTATTGGCATCATAGCAATTGCACCAAAGAACAGGATAAGTGAGACATCCGAGTGGGTTATTGTTAATGATCCGATCCAGTAAAAATCTCCATACGGTATTAAAATAAAGCCGACTACCAGACCAATAAAAACAATGTATGGAGCGGTCTTATAGGCAAAATCATCTCTTAACTTGGGAAGTATAGATTCTTTGCCAACTAACTTTATTGCATCAGCTATCAACTGTAAGCTTCCGAACTTACCTACTCTATTGGGCCCATATCTTAGCTGCAACCTAGCCATGTATTTCCTGAACAAGTATATCATCGCTATTAAGGAGACGAAAACAAATATTAGAAAGAATATCGTTTCGAATATATACGCCAGGAAATACGAAGCGTAGTGGCCCGTTATTTGAAAGAAGAGCTGCAACCTAAGCAGTATGTTCATCTATCCACCTCCCCGAAAACGAGATCTATAGAACCGCCTATGGAAATAAGATCGGCAATCATCTGTCCTTTAGCAAGTGCTGGTAGGACTGAAAGGTTCTTAAAAGTAGGGCTTCTAACACGCACCCTGTAAGGCCTCAGCGATCCATCTCCAACAATATACACCCCGAACTCGCCTTTCGGCGATTCGGTTCTTGCATAAACTTCTCCCTGCCCACGCAACCTGATCATCAAAGGCTTTTTCGCCTTCTGATTAAAGTAAGGGCCTGCCGGCAGTTTCTGTATCGTTTGATCTATTATTTTAACGGACTGCCTCATCTCCTCTATCCTAACTAAAAACCTGGCTAGGTTATCACCCTTGAAAGAGACAGGGATATCGAAATTAACTTTATCATATACTAAATAGGGTTCTGCCTTTCTAACATCGTACTCAACGCCAGAAGCCCTCAGCATAGGACCAGTGACGCCATAATCTATAGCCATCTCCTTTGATAGTATACCTACTCCTTTGGTTCTTGATAAAAATATATCATTCTTTACGAACAGATTAGCAATCATGTTCAGCTCCTTTGGAAATTCTGTTATAAACTGTTTTATGTGATCTAGAGCTTCGTCTGTAACGTCTTGGTATACGCCACCTATACTCATATAATTTAGCTGCTGCCTTGATCCAGATACCTCTGTGAATATCTTCAGAATCTTCTCCCTCTCTTTGAAGCAGTAGAAGAAAGGTGTCAGCATACCAAGGTCCAGACCAAAGGCCCCAAGCCAGACAAGATGGCTTGCTATCCTATTTAATTCACCCATCATTACTCTGATCCACTTTGCCCTGCCTGGCGGCTCTACGTCAAGCAATTTTTCTGCCGCTTCTAAGTATCCAATTTCCATGTTCATAGCAGCAACATAATCCATACGGTCAAAGTAGATCATATTGTCGCAATAAAATTGCAGCTCACAGATCTTCTCTGCATTCCTGTGCAGGTATCCTATAATTGGTTCAACGTCCTTAACAATTTCACCGTCTAGCTTAACTTTGAGCCTTAATACGCCGTGCATTGATGGATGCTGCGGTCCAAAGTTTACCTCTGTCCACTCTTCCATTACCAACCGCCCTCCGGGTCAAATGTAACGTAATCGTTTCCTTCTTCGTCCATGTTCACATACTGCGCTTTGCTAAGGTCATAATTTTTCCTGAGTGGATGGCCAACCCAACCCTCGGGAAGAAAGAGCCTCTTAAGATAGGGATGACCATCGAATACTATCCCTACCAGATCGTATTCTTCTCTTTCATCCCAGTTCGCGGCATTCCACAATGGAGTTAAGCTAGGTACGTGGTTATCCGTTGTCTCGGTTTTTACTATTATATACTCGTTCTTCTCGAGATTATATAGATGATAAACAACTTCTATATGGTCTACGTAATCTACCCCCGTAGTAAGGGATAGATTATATCCTTGTGCCTTAAGATCCCTCATCAAAGCGAGGAGATTTTCTTTTGCGACTTTGATTATCCTCCTTCCGTCCTTTCCTTTTTCTTCGCCGAGTATATCTACCATTATCTATCAGCCTCCCCCCTTATCTTCTTTTGAAGTAGTATTATGCCATTTGTAAGCGCTTCTGGTGTAGGTGGGCATCCCGGCACATAAACATCGACAGGAACGACCTTATCAACACCCAAAACTACGGAATAACCTTGGTTATACGGGCCGCCTTGTATAACACATACGCCCTGTGCTATGACGTATTTTGGATATGGCATTTCGTCGTATATTCTTCTTACCCTGGGTGCCATTTTCTTCGTGACAGTTCCAGACACTATCATCAGGTCTGACTGCCTAGGGGAATTTCTAAATATTTCACTACCGAATCGAGAAATATCCATATCAGAAGCCTGTATTGCCATCATCTCTATGGCGCAGCAGGCTAATCCAAATGTCAATGGCCAGAGAGAATTGCTCCTAGCCCATTCGTAAGCTTGTTCAACCGTAGTTGTTACAATACCAACATCTCCCGTCTTTATTTCAACCACCTCATATAACCAAGTTTAAAGGCGTAATAAACAGCAAACAGTGGCATGGCAAGGAAAATCAAGGTTTCTATGAATGGAATGAGCCCTAGAGATTTAAAGTCATAAGCCCATGGAAATAAAAGAAGCATATCAACGTCAAAAACTACGAAAAGCAAAACAACGATGTAATATTGGTTTATGGATGGCCTTCCCCATATTTCTCTAGCCACTTCCCCACTCTCATATGGTTCGAGATACCTTTGATCTTCACCGGGCGGGGTATCCTCATACGCAGCTTTTTTTAGTATATCTTCAGTCCTTAGACTTATCTTGTTATCCCCGTACCTGTTCGCACCCAAAGCAGGCAGAATCTTGAAGCCGAAAATCAAGGCAAGCGGAAGGACTACAATGATTATAAGCAACGGAATATACCCGTCTAACATATTAAGAGTATCGTTTGACATTATATAAGATTTCTTTTTAGGAAATACTATCGCACGGCTTATGACGTTTATCGATATATTTTGATTGAGAAATATCAGAATGGTTTTACTTCATTTCGTTTAATATTCTTTTTACGTTTACTGTTATGCTATTCTAAACAAGATTAAACGAATTTATGCTTATACAGTTATTTTTACGAATGTTGAATTTAAACATACTAATTTAAATGTGGGGAATATAATAATTCAGCCCAAGCACTCAATTGCCATACTTGGATCAAATATCCTATCGGTGTTCTTTTTCAACACGCTTACTACGTTTGCCTTAGTAATTGTTATACCGGATTTCTTCAATTTATCTATGATCTCGCAGATTTCGTCCTTAGTCAGTTCGATCAGCCTCTCATCTGAAACAATCAAGGCGGGGTCTTTATTTTCGCTAAATAATATCTCTAGCGCCTTTTCCACTTGGTATCTATCAAATTTTCTGTCTGACATTAACCTTACAAGAACAAATATTAAATTGTTATCGAATTTTTTGGCATATTTTTTCTCTAGGTACGGTATTATTTGAGTCAATACTCTAGCCGATTCTCTTGGGTCTAAGTATGTCGACAATTCTTCTAATTCCTGTATCTTCATATCCGAAGCCAACGACTCGGCGACTTGTTTTGAAATGCCGTACTTTGTAATTATAGAGCTAACAAGATCCTCAAATCCCACAGACTTTATTTTATCACTCTTCTGCAGAATATCTTTGCTTACGGCAATTACGGGTATGTCTGTTTCAGGATACATCCTGTCCTTTCCAGGCATCGGCCGTAGAAATACAGTTGAATCTTCAGTTGGCCCTCTAGTCTCACTTAGATCCAAAGAAATCAATTTTTCTATTCTGTTAGCAATTTCCTCCTCAATGATCCCGATTTTCTCTTGCGGAGAAAGGAGAATTATTACGCCATCCAATTCATCCTTTTGTAAACGATCATAGATTGGTTGAATATCCGATTCCTTAAGACCATATCCGGGTAATTCATCTGAATGCAAGAGTCCTTTTAATCCATAAGCACGAACTAAATCTGCGAGCTCTTTGCCTAGCCTATATTCTCCAGATTTGAGGGTTCCTGCTAGGTTAGTGCAAAGCGCTGCATAAGCCCGACCCGTTTTTAATCCAGAATTGACCACTTTTGAGCTTGTATTCACAAGCAGATCCGTTACATCTATAAAGTAGAATCTTGAACGGTCAAAGCCCCCTCTAAGTTTTATTAGATCTGAAGCTTTTTTGAGCATATCCTGCCTTTGTATCTCATACTTAAGAACTTCCTTTATTTGTGAAAGTTTAGATACTCCCTTTATTTCAACGCGGCCGAATCCCATGGAAAAGTTTACATCTTGCCTTACAGAATCTGGAGCTTTTCTAGATTTTCCAGTAGATATAACGTAGTATCCGATCTTTTTTGCAACCTCAACCGCATGCTCTTCATCAATTATGTCGGGCTCAGTTGAAATTTCTATAAGAGGAATGCCTAGCCGATCAAGCGAATATACTACCGTTCCTTCCTTTTCTTCTATTTTTCTTGCGGCGTCTTCTTCCAGACACACTGTGGAAATTCTGACCTTTCCCTTGCTTGTCTCAATATACCCGTTTATGCCGATTATAGCCGTACGCTGAAAACCCGATGTGTTTGAACCATCGATCACTATTTTCCGCATGTAAGTTATATAATCTAGGATATCGCAATTTAAGGCTCGGGCCACAGAAATTGCAGTCGCAATGGCATCTTCGTTAGGCATCTTTGGCGGATCTTCATCGCATTCAACTAGGCAGGAATTATCTGTTACCACATATTCAAAAGTCCTGGATCTTTCACTTTCATATTTAGCTGCTGCATCTATCCTTCCCATCTCGCTCTCTGATACATGGAGATGCCTCTCAAATCTGTATTTTTCTGTACCTGATGTTTCAACGGGACATCTACAAAAAAGTTTCCCAGTATTTAACTGGAAGTGGATTTCGAGCCCGATCTTTATATTTCGATGAGTCATATATACACCTCTCTTGGAATCAATCTGTTAAGTATTTCTCCCCTTAAATTCCGGTTGAACACATTTATGAATTCTTCTCTTCCATAGTTCCCAAGTGTAAACATAGCCTTTACATAGGCTACCTCTGGAACCATATCTCCGGCAGATATAACTCCAGCTGCGATTAATTCTCTTCCAGTAGAATAGACGTTCATATCGACAGAGCCGTATATGCACTGTGAGGTCATTATTGCGAAATTTCCATCTTTCGTGAAATTTTTGAATACAGGTATTAAGTCCTTTGCAATATGCCCCAATCCAGTTCCCATTATAACTACTGCGTGTTTGCCCTCGATCATATTCTCCACATCGCTAGCCACCAACCCAGGATGGAAATATATGATTGAAACTTTCTCGTCCAAATGATCGAGCAGTAAGTTTTCTTCCTCTGCTTTTCTGTAATCTGAGAAAAACCTTACTGAGGATGTGTACTCAGCAAGATGGACGGTATCTATACTCTCGAACGCATCTCTTCTAGATGTATGCATTTTTCTTGAACGTACAGCTCTATGTAAAACTATAGAACCATCTGAAATGCCCTTATGCATAGCTATTCCGACTTCGCCAAGGTCTGTTGCCGCAAAATTAATAGCACCCTCCATATTTTCTTTTGTGTCCGAACTAGGTCTATCCGAGCTCCTCTGCGATCCAACAAATATTATTGGCTGGGCCAGGCGCTCAAACATAAAGGCTAAGGCAGAGGAAGTATAGCTCATGGTATCAGTTCCATGCGATACAACAATACCACTAGAATGCTTAGTTTCGTCCATAACCTTTCTTGCAAGATGAATCCAGTCAGCAGGCTTCATGTTCTCACTTAGTTGATTCATCACGTTCACTACCCTTATGTTAAACTTTGATTCTAGCTCGGTTCCCCCAAATAGAAGCCTAGGATCGGATACAGGCTTTACTGCTCCAGTCTCATAATCAACCCTACTGGCTATAGTCCCACCTGTAGCGAGTATGCTTATGCTTTTTTCACCAGTCCCAAAACTTTCTACTTCAGTCTTTTTTTCTTTCTTTTCCTCTATAGTAACTCTTGATAAGATCTCAACTTCAGATCTATCAAAGGTAAGGTTATAACCATTATCTGCCTTTATAGTTATGAGACCATTTGCTTCATTAATTAATATACCCCTTACCTTGGCATTTTTATATATGATCTCTACATTCTGCATATCTCGTAATTCATAACGTATTAAATAAGTGTGGTATCAGGCTAAATTTAATAAGGTCTTTAACATAATATTCATAGGATCTATGATATTCGTCGGCTGTTCAGGCTGGTCTTATGAGGAATGGAATGGCGTATTCTATCCAAAAAGTAAAATAAATAAGCTAAAATTCTATTCCACTATGTTCAATACGGTCGAAGTCAATTCAACATTTTACAGAGAAATAAATAATGATATTATAAATAGATGGATAGAAACAGTAAGAGGAAAAAATTTCATTTTTTCAATAAAAGTTCCTCAGAATATAACGCATAAGGCCATATTAGAGAAAGATAGCAATTCTAAAAGCCTATACGAAACATTCATTGACAAAACTGTTAGGCCGATAAGAAACGCTAGAATGCTTGGGGCTGTCCTTGTACAGCTTCCACCTAGTTTTAATTCAAATTTACAGACAGAACTTCTTGATACCATATGCTGTGAAAACGAATACAGGACCGCTGTAGAAGTAAGAAATAAAGATCTCTATTCAAATGAGGAGCTCAGGAAAGAGTTAGAAAAGAGGGGTATCGCAATAGTCGACGTGGATAGCACAGAGCATCCCTTATCCAATCTCAACTCTGGCTTGAAATGGTCTTATGTAAGGCTCCATGGAAGGGCTCAGTTGGGATGGAAGTCACAAAACCCATACGATTACCGTTACTCGGAGCAAGAAATTTCAGACCTCTCATCGAAGATTATGGCGAAGAATTACGATGAAATATTCGTATATTTTAACAATCACCCAAGAGGAAGCGCACCGATCAACGCATTGAAGATGGCCTCCTGCTTGGGAATTAGTAATAATTGGTTTTTTTAAGTAGCTCTTTTGCTATTACAAGCCTCTGTATTTGGTTTGTTCCCTCGTATATTTGTGTAATTTTTGAGTCTCTCATATGCCTTTCGGCGTCCAGATCTACCGTATATCCGTATCCTCCAAACAACTGCAGCGCATCAGTAGTTACACGTACCGCAACGTCAGAGGCTTTTAGCTTTGCCATAGCAGATATTTCAATGGTATCTTCTTTATGCTGCCATTTCTCAGCAGCCACATAGGTTAAATATCTCGCTGCCTCTATCTCCGTTGCCATATCGGCTATCATAAACTGTATTCCTTCGAAACTAGATATAGTAGTACCAAACTGCTTTCTCTGCTTAATGTAATCCATAGCTTCAGCGAATGCCTCCTCGGCAATACCTAGTGCCTGAGCAGCTATGCCAATTCTTCCAGCATCAAGCGTCTCCATTATTACCTTGAACCCGCCATTCAGTTCACCTACTATATTTTCGGCTGGAACCTCCATATCCTCAAAAACAAGCTCAACTGTACTTGATCCCCTTATGCCCATCTTGTGTATATCCCTACTTATTTTTAGGCCAGGCGTATTGGCGTCGACTACGAACGCAGTTATTCCTTTATGTCTTTTTCCAGGATCAGTTACGGCATCGAAAACGAAGAAGTCAGAGATTCGCCCGTTGGATATGAATATTTTATCGCCATTAATTATATATTTATCTCCTCTCTTCTCAGCAGTAGTTGAGATGCCAGCAGCATCACTACCAGCTCCCGGCTCAGTAATTGCTAGACCGCCAACTGAACCAGATGCAACCCTAGTAAGATACCTCTTCTTGAGATCTTCCGAACCAAACATTATTATTGGTTCAGCGAACAATGTTAATGCACCGTCTAAGACAAGAGCTGTGCTTGGGCAAGCCTTGGAAATTTCCTCTATGGCACGGATCAAAAAGGGAAAACTCATCCCAAGCCCACCATATTCCTTCGGTATGTAAGTCGCAAAAAACCCAAGCTGTTTCATTCGATCGATTATCTCCCTGGGAACTTCCATCTTAGCGTCAATTTCTTTCGCTCTCGGCTTGAGCTCCTCTTGTGCAAATTTTTTAACGTAAGTAAGAACCATCTCTTCTTCAGGTGAAACTCCGAAATTTGCCATAGCGTAACAACATTGTTGCTTTATTAATTTTATTTTCGGTATTCTGAGGTTGCCAATCTGGGCCGATTCTATTCCTCGCTTCCTTGACAAATTTAAATGCGATGGCTATCACAAATTTAGCATTATTGTCAACTTTACCATATACAGCTAAAATCGTATAGGAATGATACAGTAAAAGACTGGAAAGCGAGGATGTTAATTAGTCAAAAATTGTTAAACGTATTTGATGAAACCCTTATTTCAACTTCTATTTGTATATGCATTTAAAGAACTATGATCATAAGAAATCGGCCCTCCCAGATGAAACAAGGAATATGGCCACGTATTGAGGGACTCTATTCCTACCTGGAGGTAGATCTATTTTATAGTCAAGTAAACGTAATTTCCTCGTTTTTTCATGTACGTTTATATCGTAATCACCTTCTAAAAAAATCTTTGGTATTGCATCTGATAGAGGATCAAAGTCATCAAATTTGTCCAGATCTACCTCTTTTACCATCATTCCGCTCTTTCCGTGGAGACTTTGGGGCATTCTTATCAATCTATGTATATCGTAAGTAACGGGAGCGTCAACCATGGTTGCATTATGACTTTTTACTTGATCAATGGCTCTTTCTATTTGCTTTTGTGATATTTTCTCTGCGTTTATTCCCAATTCATATAACTTACTGATAACATCCTTAATCCAACCACCAGGTCTCTTTTCCCCCGTTTTCAATGCTTTATCAATTACGGAAATTGAAAGACTGTTTCCACTTACGTAGTCAGTTATTTCACGTCTTGCGTCCGATCCAAGCGGATAGACATCTTCACTTGAAACATGGACGTGGTATCCTCTGCTTCCAGAAAAATAAATTCGTATGTCCTTTTCGCTTATACCGAGATCAGAAACTAAAAATTTGTTTACTAGACGTTTAGTCTGTTCTTTTATTGAATTTAGCATCTCTTCGTACGTCATCTTTTCGGCGCCTGGTAAATGATCTGAATCTAGATCGAAGATTAGGTCTGCGCCTTCCCATATCTTCTCCGGCATCTTCTTCTCGTCCGGTTTTTTATAATAGGCTGCAGAACTGTAGACGTGCCTTGGTACAGTGGTCCTTAACATATTGTTAAGCTCGAACTTGTTTGAAAGATGCATATGTCTAATGATTTCCCCCTCAAACGTCATAAATCCCACTTCTCTTTTTGTTATTAATGCAGGGGGATCGATATCCGTGGATCTGTAATATTTCTCAAACAACAGTTTTAACTTCTCTTCAGACACAAAGTCACGCATCAATATCCGATAACAATATTAATTATATTTGCAATATGCTTGGGATGAATTCAAGGTACTATATTGCCCTTGGCATAGCTGCATTCCTAATAGTTATATCTTTTAGCGGTATCAGTCTATATCATTTACGGGAAACCCAACAGAATCATAATGTTAATTACATAACAGATTTAAATAAAAATTATAACGCTGGATATAATGGCATTCTGATATACTCAGATAATGGATTGGCCGAGGAAATACTGAATTCTCTGAATATACTGTATAATAAATACGGAAATTTACTAATACCCGAAAATATATCAAATAGATCACTTAGCAACTTGGAATCAGTTCTCAACACCGTAGGGGTTGAATATCAGTCTCTACCAACTAATTTGTCTTTTACTCCTTATGTCTATGCTACGCCGCTACAGCAGGGCAACCCTGTTGTATATTATCCAGCTCAGATATATAAGGCATACAGTTACGGATGGGATATAGCTCATGGAATAAATGGCAAGGGTGAGACGATAGCTATAATCGATGCATATGGTGATCCGTTTTTAAATTACGATTTAAACGCTTTTGACAGTATTACCGGTTTGCCTCCTGCGAATATTAGTGTGATATATTTAGATGGAGCTGGCGCTCAGTATAATGAACACTGGGCCCAAGAAACCAGCCTGGACGTAGAATGGGCGCACGTTTCAGCTCCATTGGCAAAAATCATACTTGTCGTATCTCCAAATGACAGTGTACTTTCACTTACGGCTGCAGTAGCTTACGTCATACAGAATATCAAGACATCAGTAATTTCTCTGAGTTGGGGCATAGCAGAAAACCAGCTACCAATTAGTCAGATAGAGCTAATGAATTCGATGTATCTTAATGCAACAAAAAAAGGCATAACAATTGTTGCAGCCTCCGGGGATTATGGAGCTTACGACAACACTAAGAACTTGACTGTTAACTTTCCAGCATCATCACCATACGTATTGGGTGTTGGTGGTACCTCTTTGTTCCTAAGTAATGGAATTTTTAGGCAAAGCGCTTGGGGTGGTACTTCAAGCCAAGGAAGCTTTGGTAGCGGTGGCGGATTTAGCTCATTTCCGAGGCCGTACTGGCAAATAGCTCCAGGATACAATTCAACATACAGAGGTGTACCTGATGTTTCGATGATCGCCAATCCAAATACTGGTGTGTTGATGATATCTGGTGCCAAAGCTTATGATGCGGGCGGCACCAGCCTTGCAGCACCACTATGGGCCGGCGTAATTGCTATGATGGATCAATACGATAATACAACATTGGGATTGGTGAACCCAATTCTTTATCAGCTTTCAAATACGCCACTTTATAATTCGACGTTCACGCAGATTACAACCGGGTACAATGGATATTATTCAGCTGCTCCAGGCTGGAATCCGGTAACTGGTTTGGGAACACCAATAGTAAGTAATTTAATAAATGCATCACGGTCCCTTTTGGAGCCATTTGGAACGGCAGCGATAATCCATTCCCCTGCGGAGAAGATTATGACTTCGGTCGGGGCAAAAAATACTAATGGAACTTATATCTTCGCTGGCTATTTACTAAACGATCAAAACTTCATAAAATTTGGTGTATATAGCAATAAGACATCCAGTAGCATCGTATATATGATATCCTACAATGGAAATACTTTTTCAAAGGTTGAGGCCTCCCTTAAGCCTGTCACCTCTTACTTCAATTTTAGTATAAGCTTGTACTATAACAACGGTTCATTCTATGGAACTTTCAATCAAAATACATATGATTTACGTTATTTCCTACCAAACTACGGCTCTATGTTACCTGGAGTAGGCGTTGAAATGATAGGATCTTACGATAATATAACGAATTTATCGGTTGAATTTAAAAATGTTACGCTCGGAAACTTTCCAATATCTTACTTTAACGTAACACAATATAGATTCTCTGAAATTGGTTCTCAATATGATTCTTTGGGAATAGGCATAAGAGGGAATAATTTAACTGTAAGCCGCTTCATTTCCTTCGATCTTTACTTAACTGACGTATCAACTGAGCCCTTCATACAATATACAATAGGTTATCATTACCCATACGAATTATCGCTTTCGCTATCTAATAACAAAACTACGCAATTCTATTTAAACGGAAAAAAAGTTTCACAAAGTTTACAGCTTTCGACGAACGGAACATACGAAGTTAACACTACTTATAATGGTAAAAATTTGAGCACTTATATATTTATACCCAAGATCTTTTTGTTAAGAGTAAATTTAGGTGTAGTTGACGGCTATAGCCCCAATTATGCGTACGTGCTTATAGACAATATTTATGCGTTCAATGTGACGAACGGAACATACGCATATATTCTTGCTGGAATTAACACACTTTTAATAAAATCTCCAGAATTCTATGAAAACAACACAAAACTTAATATTAATTCGAACGCATCTATTAGAATAAACTTGATCCCATATTCAGCAGTTTTATCAGTTTACCTGTTTCCTGCAAATGCAAAGCTTACTTCCAATAAAGGAAATTTTGTCTTTAAAGATGGATATTTTATTGCCAGATTTGAACCAGGAAACATAACGATAAAAGCTTCTTATCAAGGATTCCAGCCTTACGAAGTTAATATCTCTCTTACACCTGGTTCAAAATCGCAGATACAGATAGTTCTTGTCCCGAGTGCAAATGAAAGCGAAATAGAGGGAAAGGTCGAGGATGGCGTATTTAAGTTTAACGTTTCAGACGTAGAAGTAAACATAAGTGGAATTAAGGCTTATACAAATGGCACTGGATATTACTACATATTCACAAATTTATCAAATGGAACGGTCACATTTTATAGGGATATTTATTCACCATATGAATATAATTTTTCAGTTAGAAAACCATCTATAATATATCTTAATGTCGATCTATTTCCTGCAAACGTATCTATAAGCAGTTTATTCGTACCTAGGATTACAAACATCCTACCATTCCTATTCTCAATAACTTATGTAACTTGGAATCCGTATAAGGGAAATGATTTTGGGGCTTACGAAATACTCGTCTCAAAATCCAGCAACATGTCAGACCCTACTGAAATGCTGATAACAGATCAGGATCAAACGAGTGCCTTTATCCTTGGCACTATTCCGGGCCATAACTACTATATTCAAGAGATCCTAAGGCTAAACAATGGACAGTTTTATCAAAGCAATAAAATAGTTGTATCATACACAAATCCTGTGTATTTAGGGGTAAACCTTGCCATTCTCCTAGGCATACTTATATACATCTACCTTGCTATAAAAATAATCTTTAGAAGAAGAAAAAATTATTCGGATTAGCTTATATCCTTCAATACATTATTTTTGGCAATAACCATATTCCTAAGTTTCTGCTCACCTATCGATCTGCTTCTTGTCCTTAACCCACAGTCAGGATTGAGCTTCACCAATTCTGGATCCTTTATTATGTTGAGAACGTATTTTATTCTATCCTCTATTAGCTTTACTGGTTCTATAAAGTCAATGTGAACGTCAGTAACCCCTACCCCTATGAACTTCTTTCTCTGAAGGCTTTCATTTACTTCATTGAAGTACTTTATGTCTTGAAATCCAGGCCTTTTTGCGTCTTCTACGCCAAGATCTGTGGTATCCCTATTTGAGTACTCTAGGTTGTAACCATCTATATTCAATTCAGGTATCCTGTCATAAAGTAGCCTATAATCCCTACTATAGCAGACGTGAAGGCTTAACTCGGCATCTATTCCTTCTATGGATTTATTTACTGAATCAACGACTATATCCATTTCATCTGGGTGAGTTGTAGTTGCTGGTTCATCTATCTGTATTTCAAGTTTTCTTCCGTTCGATATGTAAGGCCATTTGCTCTGAATTTCCTTAAGTTCTTCGTTTATTATCCTAGCGAATTCCATCGCAAGCTCATGACGGTCATTGTAATGGTCATTGAATGACCAGTCCATCATCGTGTACGGTCCGGTGATTGGTATCTTAATCGGCTTTTTAGTGGACTTTGCCACGAATTCAACCTCATCCATATGGAATGATCCACGCCTTTCTATCTTATCTATGACAGATCCTTTTCTATAGTAACGATTGTCAAATGACCTTACCATCCCGTAAAAAATTAAGCCTTTGATACGCTCTGCTGGATGTTCATACATCTCCCACCGATACATTTCACCCCCAATACCAACGTTGTCAAGACCAGTATTTTCAAAAATCTTTAGTGTATCGATAGTTGCTCTTTCAGCCAACTCTTTGAATTTTTCTGTACCTTCTATCTTGTGGAATTCCATCGAGAGATATTCCGGTTTTCTAAAGCTTCCTATTTCCTGAGTTATCAATGCAGCCATTTTACTCACCCACCTTACCTAGAACTTCTACTTTTATATCAGCAATTTCCCTTGGCAGAAAATCAAAATAATCATTGCTAGTTACAATGGCATCTTCATAATTCTCTATACCGTAGTCGGCGTTAGGATCTTCTACCTTAGTCTTATTAACATCTATAATCTTGAAACCATAATACTTAGCGTAATTCTTTAGAAACTCTGGATGATCGTCAGAAATAATAGACTCGAATTTGTGTTTGATACCATTGAAGTTTTTCTCGCTTATTTTGCCCTTGGTTAATAAATGTACACTTATTTTCTGATTTAGGCTCTCGAGGTATGACAAGTTATCGCCATTGTATGGAAAAACTTCATATAAAACAAGACTCCGTGGTTTGAATATATCAATGATATCGGAATAAACATTTACTAAATCCTTGTAGAGCTCTTCAGCCCCTATATTGGCCTTTACCGAGGACATTTTATAGAATGATGATGGTGTTGGAAGAAAAATACTAGACCCTTTAGCTAAGGCAAACAAAGGCAACGGCGGATTCTCTTCTAACAGATCGAATGTGTCTAGTTTTCTTTGTAAAGTGATGTGCCCCGAAATTTCTGGTTCCCTATAGAATGTATTAGTCTCCAAGTATCTTTTGAGAGGGCCAAGGGTGACCCCAGAAACAGATAGCGCAATAGGCCTAAATATATCATGCCAGTTAAAGAGCGGATCTGTAAACTCGGATATGCCTACACTTTTAACATATTCATAAAACCTGTCCTTTTCCTCACTGATCGTTCTCCTTATCTCTTCATTTCCTACTAACCCACGTTCCCATCTGTTGTAAGCTTTCCTAAGCCTCTCGCTTCTCGGATATATGCCGTAAACTAAGCTTTTTACAACCATCAAAACACCTCATATTGATCCAAGTATGTCTGCTGCTATGTCGTTATGACCTAGCGGCATTATATGTATACCATCCACAAAATCCTTCACTTCGTCAAAAACGTTGAGTATTATATTTACCGACGTTGATCTGATATCTTCTGAATTAAGCAGTTTTTCTTTCACTACCTTTGGTAAAAAAATTCCAAGCTTTTCAGAAAACTCTACCTGATTCTTCCTTATGAGCGGCAAAAAGCCAGCGATAAGCTTGAAATTTCTTTTCTTAAGCCAATCCATGGAAAGGGCGTCAGAGGAATAGATAGCTTGCGTTATAAAAAAATCTGCTCCAGCATTCTTCTTGGCCCACGCTATCTCCTCTTCAACGTTTCTATATGGATTTAGTGCAGCTCCCACTGTAGAACCACTATTTGCCTTTATAAGTTTGATAAGATCAATTGGATCGATCTCTCTGACCTCGTGAGATTCGTACTTTGGATTTATTGGGTCCCCACCTATAACAAAGAAATTGTTTATCCCGAATTTATTGGCTGTGTTTATCTGGGAAATTATGTGCACCTTATTTTTATCCCTTGGAGTTATGTGCGGTATTGGGATAATATTGCGATCCTTTGATAGAAAGAAAAGAGTGATTATTGGGTCAATACCCGGGCTGCCACGAGGATTTTCTGGTGACGTCAAAGCGTTTGCTTTACCTTCAAGAGAATCCAAAGAGTGAGCTAACTCTTCGAGCCCTTGATTTCTAGATGGCACTATCTCAACTGATCTGACAAAGCGAAGTTCCTTTAAACTGCTGGAATACATTTTTGGGCTATGTATAAGTGCAAAGCAATAAACTTTTCTTATTATTTTATTACCTTGAGTAATCAGTATGAAGATGAAAGCACACACAGATTGCAAAAAGATCAGGGAAAGCGTGCTATTAGTAAAAACACAAAATGGGTCTTCTTACAGGATATTTGGTGAGCTGGCGGATAGAATAATCAAAGGCTCCGAAAAAATGCATATGGAGATTACAGACTATATAAAAAGATACAACAAATTCAAAGACATAATCGAGGCCCATATAATATGCCGATCAAACAAAAATATGGATATACAAAGCAAGTATCTTACCATAACCATATCCTTTAAGGAGTATATGGTACTTGGCGCCAAGAATACTTTAACAATTAGGGGCAAAGAAGCGATGAAGATTAAAGAACAGGCAGATAAGTTAAAAATGGGTATAGACGAATATCTCAAATCTCCTCTATCACCATATAAGTGGGTAGAATCTATTACTGTAAACGAATGAGAGTATCCGTATCAACAACACCCTCTATTTCCCTTATCTGATCAACGATCCTATTCAGGTTATCAGTAGAATCTGTCTTTATTCTTATAGCCACATCAATCCTTCCGGAGAATTCGTAAATTTCGTAGTACCTTGCCCTAAGCCGCTGAAGTACTTCTTTATACTTCTTATTGTCTATTTTAACTAATATCAATGCATCAATGGTATTATCGCTCGTTTCCACTGTGAATCTTTTTATTATACCTTCATCAATCATCTTTTTAATTCTTTTTCTAACCGTTCCCTCGGATACATTCAAAACTTTTGCTATTTCTGTATTGCTTATCCTCGAATTATCGATCAACAAGTTGAGAATGTCTCTGTCTTTTTCGTCCACATTATCGTAAGTCACTGCAGATTAAAAATTTAACTGTAAATTACTTTACTATAACTTACAGGTTTTAGGACGTGAAATAAGCTAATTTTAGTACAGCCCATTTTCGTAATATATACTGTAATTTTTATAAACTCCTTAATTAGTAAAGTTTATATTGAAGAACATATTTATCCGGTTAGCTAGGTGATCAGAAATATGATGACTGGACAGGTTCCAATTCTAGTTCTTAAAGAAGGTACGCAGAGGGAACAGGGCAAAAACGCACAGAGAAACAATATTGAGGCCGCCAAGGCCATTGCAGATGCTGTGAGGACTACACTGGGCCCGAAGGGCATGGATAAGATGCTGGTAGATTCAATAGGGGATATAATCATCTCAAACGATGGTGCTACAATTCTAAAGGAGATGGATGTTGAGCATCCCACAGCAAAGATGATCGTTGAAGTTTCTAAGGCACAGGATACCGCCGTAGGAGATGGAACAACCACTGCGGTCGTGCTCTCAGGAGAGCTTCTAAAGCAAGCTGAAACCCTCCTGGACCAGGGCGTGCATCCAACAGTTATATCCAACGGATACAGACTTGCAGTAAATGAGGCCAGGAAGATTATAGATGAAATATCTGTAAAATCGACCGATGATGAAACCCTTAGGAAAATAGCTTTGACTGCCCTCTCAGGAAAGAACACCGGGCTCTCCAATACATTCCTAGCGGATCTGGTAGTAAAAGCAGTTAACGCTGTAGCCGAAGAGAGGGACGGAAAGATAATAGTTGATACCGCCAATATAAAGGTAGATAAGAAGAGCGGAGGCAGCATCAACGACACTCAGTTCATAAGCGGCATAGTAGTTGACAAGGAAAAAGTACATTCTAAGATGCCAGATGTCGTCAAGGATGCAAAAATAGCGTTGATAGACTCTGCTCTGGAAATAAAGAAGACTGAAATAGAAGCAAAAGTCCAGATATCAGATCCAAGCAAAATACAAGACTTCTTGAACCAGGAAACTAGCACCTTCAAAGAGATGGTAGAAAAGATCAAGAAGAGCGGAGCTAACGTTGTCCTATGCCAGAAAGGTATCGATGATGTAGCCCAGCACTACCTTGCAAAGGAAGGCATATACGCAGTACGCAGGGTAAAGAAGAGCGATATGGAGAAACTGGCAAAAGCTACAGGTGCAAAGATAGTCACGGATCTTGATGACCTTACTCCATCAGTACTCGGTGAAGCTGAAAAAGTAGAAGAGAGGAAGATTGGCGATGACAGGATGACCTTTGTAACAGGTTGCAAAAATCCAAAAGCCGTGAGTATACTTATCAGGGGCGGAACAGAACACGTCGTTTCCGAAGTTGAAAGAGCACTCAACGACGCCATAAGGGTCGTAGCCATAACAAAGGAAGATGGCAAATTCTTATGGGGTGGAGGAGCCGTAGAGGCTGAGCTAGCAATGAGGCTAGCCAAGTATGCCAACAGTGTCGGAGGAAGAGAGCAATTAGCTATCGAAGCCTTCGCCAAGGCCTTGGAGATCATACCTAGGACGTTGGCTGAAAACGCAGGCATAGATCCGATAAACACTCTTATCAAGCTGAAATCTGAGCACGAGAAAGGCAAGATATCAATGGGCGTAGATCTAGACAGCAACGGTGCAGGCGACATGTCAAAGAAGGGTGTAATAGACCCGGTAAGAGTGAAGACTCACGCACTCGAAAGTGCAGTAGAAGTTGCTACGATGATCCTGCGTATAGACGATGTTATAGCCAGCAAGAAATCCACGCCACCTTCTAACCAGCCAGGCCAAGGAGCTGGAGCGCCAGGCGGCGGAATGCCTGAGTATTAAATTTTTATTTTTTTAATATTTTTGGTACTTTTAAGATAATTATTTTAAATTTGAACCTATATAGGGGCATGGAATTTAACCTTAGATCCGTATCTACAGAAGCAAAGGAAAGGGATTTTGACGTAATTATTATTGGTGCAGGTGCTGCTGGTTTTTCTGCTGCAGTCTATGCATCTAGATCAGGGCTATCCGCAGTAATTCTTGATAAAAATGTGGCAGGAGGCCTGACCGCGGAGGCGCCCCTTGTTGAAAACTACCTTGGCTTCAAAAGCATAGTTGGTTCAGATCTTGCCAAAAATTTTGCAGAACATGCTAGCGAATATGCCTCTATCAGAGAGGGGGTAGAAGTAAAATCCGTGAAAAAGGGAGACGGTGGATTCATTGTAGATACAAGCGACGGAGAATACCACTCTAAATACATCATAATTACAACTGGAACAACGCACAAGCATCTTGGCGTTAAAGGTGAAGCTGAGTATTTCGGCAAAGGGGTGTCTTATTGTTCAACATGCGATGGATACCTCTTCAAAAATAAAAATGTAGTAACGATAGGAGGAGGAAACTCTGGAGCCATAGCAGCTATATCAATGAGCGAATACGTTAAAAATGCTACGATAGTCGAATATATGCCACGGTATATGTGCGAAAACGCATATATTGAAGAGATTAAGAAAAGAAAGATACCATATATAATGAATGCGCAGGTTACAGAAATAGTAGGTGATGGTAAGAAGGTTACTGGTGTAAAATACAAAGATAGGTCAAGTGGAGAGGAAAAGACGCTGCCTGCAGACGGTGTCTTTGTATACGTTGGTCTAATTCCCCAGACATCGTTCCTTAAGGACAGCGGCGTGAAATTAGATGAAAGAGGCTACATAATTGTCGATGGAAGGCAAAGGACTAATGTTCCAGGGATTTATGCAGCTGGCGACGTAACCTCAGGAAGCTTTGCGCAGATAGCTTCCGCTGTGGGTGATGGATGCAAAGCTGCACTCTCGCTCTACTCTGATACAATTTCAAGCAAGAAATAAGCACCGGAAAAGCTTATCAATAGTTTATCCCTTACCTTTTTTCGTATAGATGGCCGGGGTGGGGTAGTGGATATCCTTGGGGACTGTGGATCCCCGGACCCGGGTTCGATTCCCGGTCCCGGCCCATCAAATTTGTTTAATCCTTACGTTGTGCTAAATAGATCTTCTTAGAAATCCGCTCCGAGCATTGGGAAATAAGTTTATGATTATTAGCCAATTGGGAAAAGGTATAATAGAAAAATGAATTGTGACTACGATGCATAATTAGCCAGGAAATGCAAAAATTATTCTTCATTCTTGCGTAATAATATATTCTGTCTAAAAAATAAAATTTATTGGAACTCTATACTTCTTGAGAAATGAGCGGATGGATAAGATCAGAATTAAGAGATGTTATTGAGGTTGAAGAAATAGTTAGAAAGCAATTTCTTCCAAGCCCGCTTGTATCTCTAAATTCGAATGTAGTTCAGGGTATAGAGACTCTACTTAAGCTTGACAATCTATTACCAACTGGTTCATTCAAGGTTATGGGATCAACTTTTCTTATCTACAAGTTAAATCCAGATGAAATAAAGGCCAGAATAATAGCAGCGTCTACCGGCAATTTTTCTCAGGGATAGGCTTACGCATCACGAATCTACTGGATAAAGGTACGAATTGTGATGACAGATAATTCAAACCCAGATAATGTTGATGCCACCAGAAAATTAGGAGGTGAAGTGATCTTTCATGGCCCCAAATTCAATGATGCTAGAAATTACGCAGAGGAACTTGCAGTCAAAAATGGTTATCGATACTTTCACTCAGCAAATGAGCCTCTACTTGTTGCTGGAGTAGGTACACACACTCCAGAATTGATTGAATCGGATCCAGAGATAGATGCCATAATAGTCCCGGTTGGAGATGAAAGCGGGTCCAGAGGAGCCGCAATCGTTGCCGAGACGATGAGCAAAGACATAAAAGTTATCGGTGCGCAATCTGAGATGTTTCCCGCTGCATATAAAGCACGGAAGAGCGGCGTGCACGAGTAATGCCAAACGAAACTTATTCTGATGGCCTTGCTACTGGAGAAAGCTTTGATTTCACGCAATCGATAATAGAAGAATAACCAGAACTTTGTCCAGCTGCCATTCAACATGCTCATATACCAGATAAAATACAAAGCCGAAGAGATTGGGATCACTGTCATAATGCAGAACGAGGATTACACAAGCAAATGTTCATTCCTGGACAATGAGAGCATAGAACATCATGACACATACATGGGCAAGCGGATTCATAGGGGCATATTCCGATCTGCAACTGGAAAGTTGATTCATGCTGATCTACAGTCTTCGTACAACATAATAAAGAAAGCAATCCCCGAAGCTTTTGCGAACGGGATAGAGGGTATAGGGTTATATCCACGAAGTTTAAGCATAAGACAGATGATAACTTCCAAAGGTGGCTGTTAACATTGTTAACAGAAATCGTAACCTTATAAGTTTGATCTCTCAACCTTACATCTACAATTGCACAATTCGAAAAGGGCCTCTCGTCTTTTGATACGCCAGACAGTTCTTCAGGTTCATTATATCAACATTCATTATATTGAGCCCGCACTTAAAAGATCATTTTAAGTTTATGCACACTTAGATATATTTAATGATACGATAATTCTTCTTTTGCTAGAATAAATTTATGGATTTCTTCTTCCTTTTTAGCCCATTGACAGGTTCTGCTTAAATTAATTCGCGCTATTTTTAGAATTTCCTGCCGCTATACGTAATAATAATTCAATAAAACTAAGCTTTTCTTTAGATGTCAATTTTCCACAGCCTATCATTAAATCACGTCGTCTTAAATATGTCTCATATTATTGATTGAACTAAACATAACATTAATCTATTCACGTAGAATTCTCTATTATGGTAAGCAGGGTAAGACTGTACTTTGGTTATACGAAACCAAAGGTATGGTCTCTCCTCGTATTTGTCGGAGTAATTGGGGCCATAGTGGCCATAAACAGGTTTACGCTCACGAATATCCTTCTTATCTTAATTGCAACTGTTTCTATTACGCTTGGGTCTATGGGTGCTGAGGCCACTACCAACTACATAGATCGAGATATTGATGCTATCATGGACAGGACAAAAAAGAGACCGCTGGTTACGGGCCAGATTAAACCAGTTAAAGGACTGTATTTTGGTCTCATATTGATGTTTCTGTCTATTATAATTCTCCTGTTTTTTTCTAAATATTTGGCTGCCGTATTTATGGCAATCGGCCTATTCGACAACGTTTTTATTTATTCCTACCTTACAAAACGCAGGACTCCATGGAACATAATACTTGGAGGTTTTTCAGGAGGCTTCCCAGTCGTAATAGGATGGTATACAGTCACTAACGCATTTTCTGTATTGCCCTGGTTCTTATTTGCCCTAGTTGTAATATGGATACCTATACACGTATGGAGTTTAGCTTATAGGTATAGAGACGATTATAACAGAGCAAGAGTCCCAATGATGACTTCGATACAAAGTGATAGGATCTCCGCAATATGTATTTCCAGTTCTGCGGTGATCCTTTTTATATTTTCAATTATTCCCGTATTCTTTAAGGCTATGCCCTACACTTATATGATTGTCGCAACGATAATCGCAATACCAATGCTTGTATACTCAGTTTTATTTGTACGAAAACCGGATAGGAAAAGTTCACTTAAGCTATTTATATATAGCAGCCCATACCTTGCAATAATATTTGTGCTGGTGTTAATATTCAAATACCTCTAGACAGCAACCTATTTTTAAATTAAAATAATACACCAAAGCACAAAATGAAACTAGAGGAATTTTTAAAAACTATAGTTAAGAAAAGAATGTACCCCGAAATAGAAGGCGGAATAGCTAACGGATTCCCGGTTATGACAACAATTGCATTATTTGCCTATTCAGAAATGATTGGCGGTCTTTGGAGAATAGTCAATGGTGAGACAGAAGAAGTTGTATTTGGGCCCGGGCAGTCAAACAAAAATTTTGCAAGCTTCCTTTCTGCAGCTGGAAAGGATTATACAAAACTTAACAGTAAAAATACTTACCGAATTATAAGGGGAGGCCTCATACACCGGTATTTCATAAGAATAAGATCCACTATAGAGATGGACACAAGCGATCCTAAGGCCATTAAAGATTACGGCTTAAATTGTGCTGTAAAGTTTCATGGGGATGAGTATGTGTACTTCAACGTAAATCAGTACTTTAAAGATATGAAAAAGACCGTTGACAAAATACTTAAAACGGCCAAGAAAAGAAATCGGCTAGAAGTTGAAATAGCTACTCACATTGATGAAACCCAATATCTAATACTAAGCTGATATATTGTTAATCCTAGGGAATGATTGACCTCTGATTCGTATACTATCCGTTCCTGAAATTATTATTGCTTGTATCCACTTTGAAGCAATAAATTGTCCGATAAGCTAATAATCATTTAGTATGCCTGAATTATATAACTATTAAATTTTTAAAATAACCATACTGTGTAGCTTAAACATATAAGTTCCACAACTTCTTAAATACTGATTCGTTATAAAATTCTAGTTTTTTCGTAACCACATAGGTATGGACCATGATTCAGAAACACATACACACGAAAGAATCATAATATTTATTAACGTCGCATTATTTGCTGTCTATCGGTGTAAGTCAATGTCATTAACCGTTACAACAAAAGAAAATGAGGCCCTAGTGAATGAAATAAGGTCATTAGTGGAGATATCTAGGCAAAATAGCGCCAAGATCTGGAGGGATATGGCAGAAAGGCTTGCTAATGGTAGAAGAAGATATGCCTCCATTAACCTATATAAAATAGACAAATTTGCGAAGGATGGGGATGTTATTGTTGTACCTGGTTCTGTTCTAGGTGTCGGCAAGATCACAAAAAAGGTGACTATCGGTGCAGTTCATTTCTCCAGGGCTGCTACCGAAAAACTAGTCCGCAGCGGATGTGCATTTATGAGCTTATCCGATGTTGCAAAAGCGAATCCGAAGGGTACCAACGTGAAAATAATGAGGTAATGTATATGAAGATAATAGATGCATCAAATACTGTTTATGGCCGATTATCCGCGTATGTCGCAAAGCAACTCCTTAACGGGGAGGAAGTAGTAATAGTTAACGCCTCTAAGGCCGTAATAACTGGAGACAGGAAATTCATTATAGACAAGTTTAAGCAGAGGCTTGACATTGGAAGTGTCAGAAAGGGTCCATATTACCCAAAAACTCCTGAAAATATACTCAGGAGATCCATAGGTGATATGCTTCCTAAAAAGATAACAAGGGGAAAAGAAGCCTTATCAAGGTGCAAAGTGTACCGCAATTTGCCAAAGAATGTTTCATCTGAAAAGATAGAGAAAGTTGATGATGTCATGACTGATAAAGTTGTTGGCATAATAACTCTTGAAGAACTATCCAAAGAATTGGGGGGTATGTAATATGGATTATGTAATTACTACAGGCAAGAGAAAAACCGCAGTTGCAAGAGCGGTTGTTAAAAAAGGGAAAGGGATCATAACAATAAACGGAACGCCAGCAGAACTTTATCCTGTTGAAGTACTTAGAAATAAGATTCTTGAGCCTGTAAAACTCGCTGAAGATAAAGCAAAAGGAATAGATGTTACAGTCAAAGTAAAGGGTGGAGGAGTGACCGGCCAGGCTGATGCTTCTCGGACAGCCATAGCAAGGGGTATTGTAAAATTCCTACAGGATAATGAGCTCGAAAACCTGTTCAGGCAATACGATCGTACATTAATAGTCAATGATGTAAGGATAAAACTGCCGAAGAAGCCCGGTGGCCGTGGTGCCAGAGCTAAAAAACAAAAATCTTACAGGTGAGGAAATTGATTATACCTGTAAGATGTTTTAGCTGCGGCAGAGTTATCGCTTCGGATTACGGCAGATACCTGAGGAGAATAAACGAAATAAGATCTGAAGGCAGAGAACCTACCGCAGAAGAAATCGAAAAGATATTTGATGATCTAGGGGTAGAGAGGTACTGCTGCAGACGCATGATAATATCACACGTCGATCTCATAAACGAAATAATGCCGTTTTCTTAAGGGGCCGTGGGGTAGCTTGGTATCCTGCCAGCTTGGGGTGCTGGTGACTTGAGTTCAATTCTCAACGGCCCCATACTTGTTTACTAGGGGATACATTGTTCATATGATTAATTTTTTTCTGAAATATTTCTAATATATAGTTTCATCAACGAGTATCTAGCAGTTCCTTGGATTTCAATGTTCAAAGTGAGTATATTCAGTATCTTGCACCAGTTCCATTAATTATAGCAGGTATTCTCGCTTAATATCACTTTGCTGGAAGGATACATATTTTCACCGATGCGGTTGTCCTGAATATCTTGTACTATTATTCCCAAAAAAAATTTTTTATATTTCGACAGTTTGTTCTTGTCAATTCTTGAATTGTATGCCAATATTGGGTTAATAATAGGGATTATTGCAATTACTTCTTATAAATCTAAAGGGAAAAGAAGTAAAACCTATTACAGAATCGCTTAGGCGTATTCATCAGGGATTGTTGCCTTTTTAATGATCATCTTCTACGCATACCCTTACATTTACTAATATTGGACTTATTTTAGATGTACGTTTGTTATTACGTTGTCTCTCTTCTCTGCACTCATTTAGATTGATGATAGTTTTATTCTGATTTTGGCATACAGGATAACTGTATAGTCAAATATATCGTATAATATTATTTCATGATCGACTATTTTATTTGTATATGAGAATAAAATGGGTAATTTTTAAGTCTTATGCATATCCTTCCATACCTATCTAAATCAATTCCTCTTTTCTTGTACCTGGGTTTTTCTGCCTATTGCTAGATGAGTATACAGTTCCAGACAATAGTTTCTAGCAAACCAGTAAAGTGCAAGTATTTCTACGTTTTTATACTTGATATTTAATTAAATAATTATTATATTTTAGTATATTGTCAAAATTAGTTAAAAGATGTAGGTTTATATCTTTTTATAACGAGAATAAACTATTTATTTAAGTAATTGATTATGACATGTGGAGTAAATGAACACAAATTTAATATTCGATCAGAAGAAAAATATAACTGCACTTACCCTATTCATAGCAGTATTCCTCATCATAAGCTCGCTTTTTGGAGTGACTTGGTTTTTCCTTGGAGACTTCACATACAATGCTGTAAACTACTATCATGTTATTATGATTCCATTTGCCCTTCTGTTAATAATTATTTCAGCGTTTATAGTTAAACTTCCAAATATCTTCCAAAAAGCCATAAACTCTGTAACGTATCCGGTTATCATATTTACCGTGCTAGGCCTTGCTTTCTTTTATTATCCAAGTCTAACCATAGCCGATGAATATATGCAGGCTATACGCGATTTCATAATGCTAATTATAGGCTTGGTTTTCATTGTTGGGTTGATATATTACCCGTTCAAAGACAAATATAATTTCAAGACTATCTGGGGTGCTTACTCATTTTTGGCAATAGCCGCAATAGCTGCGGAGATAGCCGCTGTGTATGGACTCATAACTGCCGCTGGAACGTTCATTGGTTTCTCGAAAATACCAATTCTCCAGAGCTACATAAATTCACTTAATGAAACAGACTCCACATTTATGGGGAATATCGTTACATCTCATTCACATGCCATGCTGCCCGCCGTTATGGGAGGCATCGTCGCATTAACAGCCCTCGCTTTCAATTACGAAAAATTGCCTTCAAGATGCAGGAGCATAGTCAACTGGGCTTTCGTAATTTCTATATTCGGGACTCTGTCTATGAGCTATCTTTACTGGATATCCGGATTAGGCACATACGTTATACCTACTATAGCCCCATTTGGCCCTGGCGGAATGGATGGTCTTGCATTGGATGATTCACAAACTGGCATAGTTGGCTGGGGTGCATTGATAGCTATAGCAGGGCTATGGTACACTGCAACTAGGAATGGCAAACTCGACAAGCTAAGGATTGCTGAGTTTGCAACTTGGATATTTACAATGATAGCTATGATAGGTATTGGTTACGTCATAGAATTCAATGAAGCCTTCTACGGATTTGCAACTCCAGGTGTACCACCAAATGGCGGTCCAGGATATTTATACGACATGGCCTTCATAAACGGCCACTTACTCTATGCTTTCTTTCTCATGCCGGTATTAGCTCTCGTGATCGTAGCAGCTGACCTTATGATACCGGAAGAAAATGCCGGAACAAGGAACTTGATCGGATACCTAGCAATATCTGGTATGGTTATAGGCGTTGCCGGCCTTCAACTATACACTATGACGTTGCATTGGCAGGTAGAAGCTCTCGGGTTGTACCTCATAGTCATTTCCATACTACTAATGGGCGTTTTTCTAGCTATGTCATTTAGAGGGATTGTTATGTCAAAGAGATCCGAAAGCAAGAGCAAAGTATCGACCGGAAACTAAACTGTATATCTATTGTTCTAATTTTTTTATAGATTCTGATATTTTATTTGCCTTCATTGTTGAAACTTCAATTGCTTTCATTATTGCTGTCCTTACCCTAGCGTCTTCAAGCTCGTATATGCCATCAATTGTAGTTCCCCCTGGGGTAATGACCTTTTCTTTTAACTCGGATGGATGTTCACCACTTTCTGCGAGTAACTTTGCAGATCCCATAACAGTTTGATAAGATGCCTTTAGGGCTAGATCGCGTGGCAAACCTAATTTTAGGCCACCATACATCATTGCCTCAATAATAGTAAGTATATAGGCAGGGCCGCTCCCACTCAGTGCAGTAAGTGCATCCATGTATTTCTCTTCAACCAGGTAGACTTCCCCCAATGCTGAAAGAATTGAACTTGCCCTCTTCGCAACCTCTTGATCCCCATCATCAACACAGAAGGGTGTGAATCCGGCACCTACTTTAGCAGCAATATTTGTCATCGCCCTTACAACTATAGAATGAGGAGCTGCATCCTTTATTAACTTCAGAGGTATTGCAGCGGCCATAGATATGAGCAGCTTGCCTCTTATGTTTTCCTCTATCTTCCTAACTTCTGGGATTATGTCAACAGGCTTAAGAGTTAAGAATACAACATCTGCCTCCTTCGACGCAGTTTTGTTATCACTCATAACAGATATTCCGTAGCTTTCAAGATGCTTGAGTACAGCTGTATTTCTCCTAGTCACTATAACTTCGAAGCCGGATCTCTTAAGCGGGATTGCTATGGACGACCCTATTGTGCCTCCACCAATTATTGAAATAACAGTCAACTTGTATCTGTAAGTGATTAAGAAGATTTTTATAAACACTTCTTGGAAATTTTGGACTTTTTATTAGAAATCTATAAACTAATTTTTAATAATGTAATTTCTTTGCCTTTATCTTACGTTTTACCAAAACAACCGATTTCTTTGAATAATCCAAACATTCACCATCTAGTCCACAGTATATTTCGCGGGCATCTGGCTTTAGCTTGCGTCCGGTTTTAAAGTCGTGGTTCACAGCATCGAATACATCTTCTGCCGAAAGACCGTTCCAGGAAATAACACCAGCATTAATGTAAATGAAATAGCCACGAATTTCCATAAAGGATCCGCCAGTCTTTATCTCAGTTTCTGAAGTAATCGATCTTAAAATGGCAGATGCGTAACCACCTGTCTTCACAACATCCATAATCCTCTCAGAATAGTCCGGATCTATTCCGTTTTCGTCTTCGAATATAACTTGACCAGGTACTCTCCTGAGGGTCCATCTTATATAGCCAGATTTTCCTAAAATGGTGAGCTGGGCATCAGAATAAACGTATCGAGATATGTTTCTGATAAAGGATCTGATCGCTGATTTATTCATTATTATCTATCCTCTATCTCCGGATTATAAAAAACCATTTTGGTGTTGAGAACGAGACCATATAAATAGTGAACGGAGGCAAAGTCGCAGAAATTCAAGAATGCACTTAATATTCCTCAATCTGCCTATCTAGCATTATTGATGTATAAGAATATTACTAAAATCTGAATATTGATATAAGGTAGTAAATTGTTCGTTGGTTATTTGGTTGAAAAAACCCAATTAAAATAAGTATAATTAGATTTTTAAAAGATTAACCTTGGTTTTTGGATATCACAGAAAGAAGGAATGAACGCCAAGAATTAAATTTTTCAGCTATTTCGTCCCTCTTGTCATTAGGGTTAAATTCTTTGCCTCCAGCACTGACCGTTAATTTCCGTTCATCGATACCGTAATAGCCGATCATAGACATCATTGCTATGCCTTTCATGGTGGCATCAACATTCCTTTCGCGTATTATCTTCATATCAAGCAAATTAGCAAGCATCTCTGCTATTAAGTCACTTTTCGATAGGCCGCCATCAATGTGCAGCGGTTCTAATAGTTTAATATGTTTCCTCATTTCTTCAATGATCACCGTACTAAGAAACGCCTGCGCCTCTAGAAAAGACCTTATTACTTCATATATATCCGTTGATTCTGATAGCCCAGAAATGTATCCCCTTATGTCGCTAGAATAAAATGGCGACCCTAAGCCTGATAATGCTGGCACTGATAAAACATGACTCCTTTCGATTTGTTCCGCTCTCAATATGGATCTTGGCACGCTCTTAAGCCCAGCGAGGGAAACTAGCCAATCTATTGAGGAACCAGAAGAAAGGATTGTTCCTTCTAGAGCGTATGTCCTCTTGCCCTTGTATGTGTAAAATAGCGTCTCCAATAGACGATCCGATTTTACTCTAACTCCCGTGTTTTCCAAAATAAATGCACCAGTTCCATAACTTGCTTTGGCTTGACCTGGATAAAGGCAGCCATTCCCAAAAAGCGAAGCTTGCTGGTCGCCAGCAACAGATAATATTGGAACTTCACGTGTAGTTGAACCGTAGGTCAATTTCACTTTTCCATATGAATCTGACTCAATTGTCCGTTTTACCTCCGGCAGGATTTCTTCACTTATACCTACAATTTCGAGAAGATCGCTATCCCATTCCAATGAATCTATATTGAAAAGCATAGTTCTAGACGCGTTGGAATGATCCGTTAAAGGTTTAATCGAACTCGAATTAAGATTTTTGACCAACCATGAATCCAGTGTTGTAATAACGTAGTTTTTATGGTTAGAGCTCCGTTTAATATTTTCGACCAACCACTTTATTTTTGTGGCGGAAAAGTAGGGATCGCTTATTAAGCCTGTCTTATCCTTTATCACTTGACCATAACGCTCTTTCAGATCAAGAGATAACTGGGCTCCTCTTTTGTCCTTCCAGCTTATTAGTTTAGTGATCGGCCTTCCATCAATAGGTTCCCAGGCCAAGACGCTTTCCCTCTGGTTTGTAATACCGATTGCCTTTGGTTCCCCGTATCTTTTCGGTATGCGCCTTAAGATTGAGTTTAGGCAGTATTTAGCAGCTTCGAGTATTTCATGTGGATCCTGTTCAACTACACCGCCTTGGCCATAATATACCCCTATTCTCCTTTTGCATGAAGCGATTAGGTTCATCGATCGATCATATGCTCCTGCCTTAACGTCTGTAGTACCCGCATCAAGTGCGAGGAAAATATCGTCACTATCAATCGGTCTTCTAGCCATTTGTCAAGATCAAGCAGAAAAAAACCTTAAATGTTTGTAAAGATTTTGATTTATAACTATTAGCCTGTGAATCCTTCGTAGTACTGCATTTGTTGAAAACTTCTGCATCATTCTTCGATTACGTAAAGGAGGTTAATCTATGGTTAGGAAAAATATGCTAGTTTTGCTAGTGTCGCTGCTTGTTACTTTATCAGGAATAGTTGTGACGTTCAACATCTACCATAACGATTCCGAGGTAATATCCGTCACTCCTCTGGAAAATTCTATGATGAATCGGACGGATTATTCCCCTTCCTTTATTGTGAATGTTTCCACGAGTTCGAGGGCCGTGGTATCCATTTATACTTACTCATCTGATGGTAAGAATTTTATAGAAAACTTTTCTGTATCGGGCAGACTTTCAATCACGGTTCCGACAAATCTTAGTTCATCGCTACTAGAAGCATATCACCTACAAGGATACGGCCTACACTATGTTTATTTCAAACTAAAAACCTCATCCGTTTCTAAGATTGTTAAAATAGGAATCTTCACCTTTCACAAGTTTCATTTTTATGCTAAATACCTAAACATAGATCAGGGAATAACAGACATTTTAAGTTATGTAAGCAAAGGCAACGCAACTGTAGAATGGCTTGTAGACGGTTCATTTGCTGGAAAAGGCAACAACGTGTCCATAAATATCGAGAAAACAGGATCATACCTTTTAAACGGAATCATTAGTACTAGAAGTTTTATTTTCAACGCAACCTTGGGCTACATTATCGTATATCCCCGCCCACAAGTGAACATAGAAATTCATTCCTATAAGGATTTTCAGAATTTCAGTTATCTTATAATTTATGCTAATGTTTCTGGAGGCTATATGTCTTATAATCCAGATAGCCCGGGTTATCCAACAGCAACAATATACGTAAACGGTTCGCCACAGGAACATTTAACCCCAAGTGAAGGCGAAAACATCTTCTATCTGTCACTGCAAGGATATGGACCTTTCTTCATTAATGTCTCTGTCCATGATAGATTCTATGGGGCGAAATCGAATATTATCAAATTTGACTAGGACTAAAGAATTAAATCCTATCTTAGCTTAGAGGTTATAATAAATACTGTTAAATAATTTCATTATATTTTATTCTTAGGCCTACTCATATATATGAAATTAAATTTGATATATAAATAGTAAGTTTTAAATATCTATTTTTTAATATACTAATAACAGTTAGTATATAACTGTTGGAGACGATTAAATGGAAAGAAAGAGAGTCATAGCAATAGCTGTTGTAGTAATTGCAGTAGCGGCGATTGCAGGGGGAGTCGTGTACTATCATAATTTAACTGCTGCTAAGAAGCCAACAATTACGTTCTCGGGTTGGGTATCCAGTGGCGAAGAGTATACATTTGATGTCCAAATGGTGAATGAATTTAATTCCATACATAGTAACGTTTCAGTAAAATTTGTGCCAATAACAAGCAATTATTATGGTACTCTGGAGACTGAGCTTTCGTCCAATTCTGGTCCTGCTGTATTCTATATGGAAAACGATATATTACCAGAATTTGTGAAGGCAGGATACCTTTTAGATCTTACGCCTGCACTCTCTGCGAATTCAACTTACAACTTATCAGGCTTTGTTCCGGAGATATTAGATACATTCATGCAGCACGGACAGCTTTATGCAGCTCCGAAAGACTGGAGTCCACTTCTTGTACTGTTTAATAAGAACATCTTCAATGCAGAACACGTGCCTTATCCAACTAATTACACAAATTGGAATTGGACAGCCATGAAAAACACGCTAGAGCTTCTGAAGGCAAATGAGAGTAAGCTTCCAAACGGTGGGAAAGGATATTATCCAATGGTGGAAGGGCCTCAATTTGCAAGGATACTAGCCTTTATGCACGAGGCAGGAGGACAGTGGATAAACAGCAGCGGAACTGGTGCATCTTCTAATTCAGCTGGCCTTTTAACTGCGATAAAATTTTGGTATGGCCTCTATTCAAGCGGTCTCTCTGGTTTGAATAGTAATCTTAGTGCCGGTTGGAATGGAGGGGACTTCGCGTCCGGGAAGGTTGGTATGGTAGTAACAGGAACATGGACCGTTCCAGTACTATTTGCTAATGGTTCATACTTTAAGAACGATACTTCGTCTATTGGATATGCGTTTATGCCATACGATGTACAGAATGCAACAATGATGTTTAACGTGGGCCTGGCTATAAACAGCCACCTTAACCCTACACAAAAGTGGATAGCGGAACAGTTCGTTGAATTCTTTACAGGCCCATCTGGAGAAAAGACATGGGTATCAAAGGGCTTAGCATTACCCTCAAGATCAGCTATACTCGACAGTTCATGGTATAAAACCAATTTCCCTATACAAAGCTTTGCTGGAGAACAGTTCCCATTTGCGTATGGATGGAATTATAACACAACCAATTTCCAAGCCACAGAGACCGCTGCCCACAATATTATCGTAGACCTATTTGCTGGAAAAATATCACCTACCCAGGCATATTACCAGATACTAAATGAGACGAATACTAATCTAAAAGGAACTTCAACTCTCTGATCGGTGGTATGTTTGAATACGGAGGTATATCAAGTAAATAAGATCAGGGAAGGAAAAAAGAAAAATAAAAGCCCGGAAAAGATGACGGGCATACTATTTATAATCCCATTGATGATCTTTATATCAGTATTCACTTTTTTCCCTGCGATATATTCATTTGTAATTAGTCTGTTTCATTATAATCCATTTTTCCATTCCATATATTTTACAGGTGTTTCAAATTACATTCACGTAGTGGAGAGCCCTGCTTTCTTAAAGTCTTTGCTCAACGTGTTGTTATATACGGCCGTCGTAGTCACTGTTCAAACATTTCTAGCCTTTGTATATGCGCTTCTTTTCAATACAGCGTCTAAGATAAGCAGGATCGCAAGAGCCATTGTTTTTATCCCAGCAGTGGTTTCTCCAGTTTCAATGTCCATAATATTCATATGGGTTTTCTCAGATTCTGGATTGGTAAATTTCTTTCTATCATTTTTTGGGATAGCCCCACATAATTGGCTATTCAGCACTGAATTTGCATTTCCAGCAATAATGGCAATGAATATCTTTACTACAGCTCCTTATTTTATGATAATATATTCGGCAGGGCTTCAAGCCATACCGCAAGATGTACTTGATGCTGCAAAAATTGACGGCATAACTTCAGCCTTTGCCAGGTTCAGGTATATATATTTCCCGATGATGAGATTTTCAACAGTTCTAGTTGTTATTCTTGGCTTAACAGGAGCAATGCAGCTCTTTGATCAAATATACGTTATTACTGATGGTGGCCCAGCCAGATCCACATACGTTCCTTTAATGTACATCTATAACAGAACTTTCGTTTACATTGGGGATATTGGGCTTGCAGCGGCAGCATCGTTTGTTCTATTCGTGATAATAATGGCCCTTACGATAACACAAAGAAAGGTAATAACTGAAAGGACGTGGTGATAATGTTAAGCACAGGTAAGAAAGTTTATGCTAGACCAAAAAGATCGATGAGGCCGCTGTTGAAAAAAACCATAATTTACGTACTGTCTATAGTTTTGGCAATGATCTACCTCCTCCCGTTTTATTGGACTGTAATTAAAGCGTTCAGAAACAGTATCTTTGCAAATTTTCCTCCAAACTTAAATCCGCTCAGTGAGACAAGCCTATCCTACTTTCTGGCAAATCTTAGGACAGTTTGGAGTTTTGGAGACTTTCCTCTCTGGTATTTTAATAGCGTATTCGTATCGGCTTGCGTCGTTGCTGGCAGTGTATTCGTTGGCATGTTATCGGGATACGCGTTTGCGAAACTGAAGTTTCCGGGTAGGAACGTATTATTTTATGCTGTTCTTGCAACTTTGATGATCCCATTCCCCGTAATATCTATAGCATCTTATGTATTTATGCTAGACCTTAATTGGCTAAGCACGTATCAGGGTCTTATTCTTCCTCAGATAGCTTCTGCGCTGGATGTTTTCATTATGAGGCAGTATTTTCTCACGATACCTGAGGAAATGGAACTTGCAGCTAAAATTGATGGTTTGAGGCCTTGGCAAATTTTCTTTTCTATAGATCTGCCCAATGCAAAGCCAGCAATAGCTGCTGCTACGATATTTTCGTTTATAGGTTCATGGAATAATTTCTTGTGGCCTTTGATGGAAGTTCACAGCCTCAACATGTTCACGCTACCTCTTGTCCTTAACTTCTTTAAGGGTGCAAACGGGACGCAAATATACTGGAATCAGATGATGACCGTCAATATACTAACAATGATTCCAACTATAGCTATATTCGTGGCATTCGAGCGATATTTCATCAATGGCATATCCATGACTTTTTCTGATGGGAGGTAAATAAATATGGGTGTACGTATCGAGAACCTCACAGTTAAGTACGGCGATAAGACTGTAATTGAGAGGATGAACCTTGATGTAAAGGACGGCGAGTTCTTCGTTATACTAGGTTCTTCAGGAAGCGGTAAAACTACCCTGCTCAGAAGCATAGCTGGACTTACCGAGATATCTGGCGGCCATATATACATAGACGATATTGACGTCACTGATTTCTATCCCTCTGATAGGAACATAGCAATGGTATTCCAAAACTTTGCACTTTACCCCCATATGACTGTGTTCGACAACATTGCCCTGAATCTTAAGATAAAACACCTGCCAAGGGATCAAATAAAGAAAAGAGTAGAAGAGGTAGCAAGCTTACTCCACATAGAAAAACAACTTAAGAAATATCCAAAACAGCTCTCTGGTGGCGAGCAACAAAGAGTCGGGATAGCAAGAGCGCTTGTCCGTGATCCATCCGTCTTTTTGATGGATGAGCCGTTAAGCAACTTAGATGCAAAACTTAGGAGAGAAATGCTAGGCGAACTCAGATCATTCCATGAAAGGGTAAGAAAAACAACAATATATGTATGCCACGATCAAGACGAAGCTATGGCGCTCGCAGACAGGATTATGGTCCTAAATAGCGGAGAACCTGCCCAAATTGGGACTCCTGATGATCTTTATATACATCCAACTAACCTATTCGTGGCAAGTTTTATTGGCAATCCGCCCATGAACTTGATCGAATGCGATATCATAAAAGACGAGTCATCTTCAGAGATTGTTTTAAATGGTGTTCCAATTACTACAGTTGATCACGTGCCTGGAGATCACGCAATCCTTGGTATCAGGCCGGAGAAGGTAAACATTTCTCTTAAAAATGGTGTTCCGGCATCCTTCGATTACTTTATAAATTCAGGCGTAAATGTGGAAGTTCACTTAGATATGAATAATATTCTTGTGAGGGCACTCATTCCTAGAGAAGAACTAAAGTTGAACTTGAGAGATCTAAGTCATGGGGATGCTGTGTTTATTGAGATTAAACCTGGACCCATTTACTTGTTTTCAAAGGATTCTGGAAATCTCATTACGGAGGTAACTTATGATAGTGCCAGAAATGTCGAGAAAAAAAATTGAATTATGCAGGGAACTTGATGAGTCTAGCAATCACAAAGATATTCTTCACTGGGTGGTAGTACCAAAGAATAATCTCGACACCTATAGATACTCAATGGTAAAGGGACAAAAGTCTCATTTCATAACGTACTTGAATGGCAACATAGCAAGATCGGATCTTCATCGATCACGAACTGGCTTCTGGTTCGATAACATTTGCTATGTAGCCTCTATGGAGTGGATTGTGGGAAACGTATCACTAAGCGATTCTCTTTCAAAATATGTTAGAGGTCTTGGTTATATTTATAGGAGCTACGATTCTATTGAACGATTGGACTACATTGCAAAAAATGGTGCTTTACACATAGACGTGCTGAACCCAAACAAATCTAAAATTACGCTTAATTTATTGATAACTCACTCAGTTGCCTGGCCGTCTAATAAAAGTGCTAGCCACATTAATATAAGTGAGAAATCTGGATTGATTTCGTTGGAAAGTGATGTTGCGAAGACGTTCATCAACTTAGCATGCGACGGTTCGTATTCAATAAAATTTTCAGAAAATAACCTGATATTCAATATAGAGGATTCCAAGGAGATTTCATTCGTTTTTTCTCCATTCGAAGAGAAAGACAGCTCAAGCTTGGACGATGTGATCTTGGATCATATGCAGGTACTTAGTTTAGCTGATTTGGAAACCCCTGATTTTAAATTGAATAAGATTTTTTTCTGGGCAAAAAACGACCTATTCGAATTTTATAGTGAAACGTCCACTGGGAATGGCTGGTTTGCGGGTTTCCCTATTTTCTCATGGTACTTCGGAAGGGATGGCCTTTGGATGGGATTAGCTGCGAATACGGTTGGCATGTCGCATTTGA